>NZ_JAINDX010000038.1:0-301725 GCF_026191775.1 Sphingobacterium sp. InxBP1
AAGGGGAACGGAAGTATGCCCGTTCGGACTGCAGCATTGGAGACAGCAAACCTATGGTACATCGGCATGATCCGCCGGACGGTGATAGACCGGACAGCTTCCGCAGACCATGGCCAACAGCGACGCCCCCCGGAGCCCAGGAAACAGATTCTGAAGACGGATTACCAGAGCCGGCAATACTCCGATAATGCTTGACTCTCACTGCAGGACAGCAGCATGCCATCAGCATGGTGGCTCCGCCCTGTTTCCGTGCTGAGTCCGTGTTGAGTCCGTGTCCTGCACGCTCTCAGCGCCCCCCGGACCTGTTCTCACTCCACGGTCATCCTGCCCCGGATGCGGATAGCGCACGGAGCAGCAGTGGATCCCCGGTGCACCGCAGCCGGAGAAAACATGGGGCAGTACCGACACACGCACTCCGGACAGACAATAAGCGAATCCGCAGGCCGACAGAAGGAAACCTGTGCGGAAGCAAAGTGAGGACCTGGAAGCCGCTTAATGGTGCGTCAAGATGTGCCTACCGTTCGTACTCCTGACTAACTTTCATCAAATTATGATCAAATTTGAAACTAACCGGGAGATAACACCGGATTAACAGGGGGGTAACAGGGGTATTATAGGGGTATACCCTTGTTAATCCCCGCTTATACCCTTTTAAGATGTCTAGAAATCCGAGTTTATTAATAAAGTTGGTAACAAGTTGAACATACGTTATCCAGACCCTAAATCGGACAATAGTAAAAACACCAAACCAATTCTACATCCTGGCGCTCTTGCCGCTCCCGATGTGCAAAAGATCAGGTAATAATTCTTTGATACTTATTAAAAAAACTTGTTTATCTATTTTTTTATGTAGATTTATCTTCTCAATAACCGATAGCGATGAGCAGAACCACCCTGAAAGATATTGCCTTAGAATTGAACATCTCCGTTTCGACTGTTTCCAAAGCACTGTCAGACAGCTATGAAATCAGCGAAGCAACAAAAAAAATGGTTCAAGAATATGCAAAAAAGCATAATTTCCATCCAAATAAATTAGCACGAAGCCTAAAAATCGGAAAATCGAACACAATCGGCGTTATCGTTTCCAATATCAGTAATACTTTCGTATCACAAATCCTCGATGGAATACAGATTGCGTCACAACAAACGATCTATGACATCATTTTTATGCAAAGCCGTGAGGACGAACGTATCGAAAAGAATTGTATTGATGTGTTAAAAATGAGAGGCATCGATGGTTTAATGATTGCTCCTGTCAGTTTCGATTCAAACATCGAAGAACTTAAAGCACTGATAAAAGCCAAAATACCGGTGATAATCTTCGACCGTATCAACCATGCATTGGACACCTTCAAGGTCGGGGTCAACAATTTTCAGGGCGCTTATAGCGCGACGCAGCATCTTATCCAACGGGGGAAACGCCGTATATTACACATCACCGGAAAAAACCTGGGGGTTGCACAGGAACGGCTCAATGGTTTCAAAGCCGCTCTAGCCGACGCAGCCATTCCATTTGACGAAAAGCATTATATTGAGTGCAGTTTTAATAATACAGCTGAGTTAGACCGTACAATAAAAGAAATCTTAACCAAAGAATATATCGAACATAAAAATATAGACGCGATTTTTGGTGCAACCGATGTCATCACCACAAGAACATTGGGCATCTTAGCCGAACTTCAGATCGAGGTACCTGCACAAATAGCTGTCATCGGGTTTTCAAACACGCAAATCGCAGCTTCGTTGAACCCAGCTCTGTCAACAGTCGTACAGCCAGCAACAGAAATAGGGGAATTGGCGACAAAAAAACTGATCGAAACCATCAACCGAACGAGGCCCGTCCATGAATTTGAAACGATTGAGCTGCCTACACAGCTTATTATCCGAAAATCATCCTTATAAGGTTGTACCAATAGCCGATCGATACAGCAACAAAAAAACAGCCGAAGATAGATGTCAAAACATCATTTCTCCAGGCCGTTTTTTGTTGTCCAGCAGAGGATATTAGCCATCCGACTTGATAAGCTTCCTCCTACTCGCCTATTATTCCGTATTCTAAACCGCGTAATTCAGCCAAGCCTCTTAACCGGCCGATCGCAGAGTACCCCGGGTTCGTCACTTTATGCAGATCATCCAGCATCTGGTGTCCATGATCTGGCCTAAACGGAATCGCTTTGGAACGTTGCTGATTTTCAGCGACAAGAATTCTCATGATCTTGTACATATTAACATCGCCGTCCAGATGATCCGCTTCGTAAAAGCTACCGATAGCATCTTTCTTCACGTTGCGCAGGTGAACAAAATTCACCCGATGCTTAATCTCTTCCAAAATTGCCGGTAGATCATTTGTCTGACTAGCCCCCAAAGAGCCCGTACAAAAACAAACGCCGTTAAATTGTTGCGGAACCGCATTCAAAAAGTAGTTAAAATCTTCGCCATTGCTCGCAATACGCGGCAGCCCCAAAATAGGATACGGCGGGTCATCCGGATGAATTGTCATATGAATACCGTTCGACTCACAGGTCGCCGCAATTCCGTTTAAAAAATAAACCAGATTTTCACGTAATCCTTCTTTCCCTATGTGTTTATAGGTATCGATGCTCGCTCTCAGCGCATCGAGTTCCACACTCTTCTCCCCGGGAATGCCCATCAACACAACATTGGCCAAGTCCTGTTTTTGCTGTTCTGAAATTTGATCAAATCGCCCGGCCGCCTGTTTGACAATATCTTCTGAATATTCTCTATCAGCACCTTCACGCTTTAATATAAAAATATCAAAAACAGCCAGATCAATCCAGTCAAAATAAAGCGCCTTAGATCCGTCTGTCATAAGCAGATCAAGCTGTGTACGCGTCCAGTCGAGTACCGGCATAAAGTTGTAACAGATTGTCTTGATACCGCATTCTGCAAGATTGCTCAAGGTCTCGCGATATTTCTGGATATACTCATCGACTTTGGGCCCCTTTGTTTTGATTTCCTCATGTACAGTGACGCTTTCGACTACGGACCAGGTAAGTCCGGCCTCTTCGATAATTCTTTTACGTTCTTGGATATCTGCTAATGGCCATACCTCACCATGCGGAATATGATGAAGAGCGGAGACAATGCCGGTTGCCCCTGCTTGCTTAACATCTTGTAAGGTTACTGGATCATTGGGGCCATACCAACGCCAGGTTTGTTCTAATTTATTCATTTAAAGTATAATTAAACGCCACACCATGCATTAAATCCTCCGTCGACAAAAACGGTCTCGCCGGTCACAAAGGCCGACGCATCGCTCAAAAGATAAACCAAAGTTCCCTTTAGCTCACGCGGGTCACCCAAGCGGTTGTAAGGCGTGCCACTGAGGATCCGCTTGGTACGGTCACTATACGTACCGTCAGGGTTTGTCAGCAAAGTTTTGTTTTGTTTCGTCAGGAACACTCCTGGTGCAATGGCATTGACACGGACCTGATCACCGTATCGCTGTGCGAGCTCCGTAGCCATCCATTTGGTATAGCCGTCAATTCCATGTTTGGCAACGGTGTAGCCAAGCACGCGCGTGAAGGGACGGCTCGCTGCTAGAGAAGAGATATTGACGATCACTCCCTTACCGCTTTCAGCAATTACTCTACCAATGACATGTGTAGGTATCATCGTACCATAAAGATTTAGCTCAATGGCTTTAATCGTATCCTGAATATTGCTGGCAAACAGGTCCTGATCCGCTCCAATGGTCGCCCCGGGAATATTTCCTCCTACTGCATTCACAAGACCGTCGATCCGCCCCCATTTTTTGAGAATTTCATCCTTCGCCCGGTTAACGTCCAGTTCGTCCATGATGTCAACTTCGACAAATATGGCATGCCCTCCCAGATCTTCAACCTGTTGAACACGTTCGGCTCCAGCCTGCGCATTGCGGCCCAGGATCGCAACTTTTGCTCCCGCTTCGGCTAAAGCCTCGACGAACGCTTCGCCCAGAATGCCTGTCCCCCCAGTAATGACGACAACCTTATCTTTTAATGAAAATGGATTATTATTCATGTTTTTTATTTCAAATTGGTATTTATTCCCAATTTTATTGATAATAACCTTAATTACAAAAAAAAGCAATTGATTTAATTACGATAACGTTTTAGTTATCGTACGTCATTCCGGATTCGCTTCATCCGCTCTGTCATCATCAAACAGAATCCGTACCGAAGGCGTGTAGGTGTCATTATGCTGTCCGGTTTCGTTTGCCCAAAAAAAGGCACAAAGAAAGACCAGAGCCAGAAAGACACTGCAGCCAATCAAGATATACATGATTTCCATAATTATTATAGTTTATGCCGTTTTGCATAGCATCTTGTCATAAGGCTGGTAAAGGATATGATTGTAACCGTACTGATAGGCATCAAGATCGCCGCAAAGAGTGGCGACATAGTTCCCTGCACAGCAAAGCTCAGCCCAATGATATTATATAAAAGCGATATGCCGAAGCTCATATGTATCACTTTCACCGCATCTTTGCTGAATGCAAAAAAACGGGGCAGCTTAGCAAAAGAGTCGCCGTCGAGTATCGCATCGCAACCCGGTGAAAAGTTATTGATATCATCACTCACGGCGATCCCCAGATCTGCCTTGCGCAACGCTCCCGCATCGTTCAGTCCGTCTCCCACCATACAGACATGTTTCCCAGCACCCTGAAATTGCTGAATTGCGTCAAGCTTTTCCATCGGCGACCGGTTAAACAACAGAGTGGCATCTGATGGGAAAATAAGCTTCAGCGCGTCGAGGCGTCTGTCATTGTCACCAGATATCAAATGAAGACCGTAATCTTCCCTTAAATCTTCAACTAATGTCGATAAGCCCTCACGCCAGGACTGCTCCACTGTAAAATAGCCTTTAAGGTCCTCCCCTATGCGGATAAAGACAACCGAACCATCAGACTTTATATTTCCAATTCCCATAAATGTGGCGCTCCCGATTCGCACCTGCTGCCCTCCCACATTGGCGAGCATTCCCCTACCCGGAAATTCCTTAAAATCCGCCACCAGGGAATTCGATAGGCCATGCGCGGATCCCAGCCACTTGACGATTTCACGGCTCAATGGATGACTCGAATTTCGGCAAACAGCACTGAGCATTTTTTTTTCTGTTGCCGACAACCTGCCTTCAAAATAAATCGAAGCTGCTTTAGGAGAAGAAATTGTTCCGGTTTTATCAAACACGAGCGTATCAATTGATGCCATTTGTTCGATGGCGGCGGTATTCTTCACATAAAACTTATTCCGGTCGAAGATACTCAAGGCTGCAGAAAGTGTAAATGGGGAGCTTAGCGCCAACGCACATGGACAGGCGATAATCAATACCGCCGTAAAAGCTCCCCAAGCCTTATTGGCATTACCATCAATAGCCCAGCTTGCTGCGGCAAAAAAAGCAATTGCCAATAAAACAACAGTAAAATATTTGCTGATAAAGTTGACGAAGGTCTGGAAATGCCTATCGTAATCTTTATAGTTTTCGTTATTCCACAATCTGGTCAAATAGGATTGCGAAACCGGCTTAACAACCTCAAGTTCAATAGCTTCCCCGATCTGCCGTCCTCCAGCATAGATAATTTCGCCCAGAATTTTATGTATGGGACTGGATTCGCCAGTCACAAAGCTAAAATCGATAGCAGCCTCGCCTTTGAGCAACATGGCATCCGCAGGTATAATTTCGTTATTGCGCACCAGAATACGGTCACCGATACGCACATCCGCCAATTGCACGGGCTTATCGCCAGATTCAGTCAAGACCGTTACCGCTACAGGAAAGTAACTGCGATAATCGCGTTCAAAGGATATGTGGTAATAGGTCCGCTGCTGCACCCATTTGCCGATCAGGATAAAAAACACCAAGCTGCAGAGTGTATCCGTAAACCCAGCTCCTGTCTGTGTAATCACTTCAAATGCCGAGCGCATGAACAGAACCAGAATGCCCAGAGCCAGAGGCACGTCGAGGTTTAGCCGTTTCTGTTTCAGGCTAAAAATTGCGGATTTAAAATAATCGGAGGCACAGTAGAGCAAGACCGGTAGGCCAAACATTAAATTGACGTAGCCAAAAAAGCTGGCATACTCTTTTTCAAACGCTCCCATGCCGAAATAGTCCGGGAAGCTAAACAGCATGGAATTACCGAAACAAAACCCTGCAACAGCTATTTTGGCAACCAAGGGGTTCAAATTGCGTTTATTCCCCTCCTTGACCACATCCTGAAGAGTGATCTTTGGATCATAGCCGATATTGCTCAGCAGATAAACCAGTTCTTTCAGCGGAAGCTGACCGTGGCTGAATGTAATGCTGGCCTGCTTCTTCATAAAGTCCACACGGGATTGCAGCACATGTGGGGTGAGTCTGTACAAGTTTTCGAGCAGCCATATACAGGAACTACAATGAATTGCCGGTATATAAAAAGTAATGATCGTGATTTTGTCATCCTTAAAGTCTATTAGCTTTTCAGCGATCTGAGGCTCGTCCAGATAGGAAAAATCTTCTTTTTCTGTGCGGTTCGATTTTCCAGGGTGCTGATTATAACGGTAGTACTGCTGCATCCCGCTCTCGTGCAGGACCTGATAAACGGTCTGGCATCCCAGACAGCAAAAATCGTGGTTATCGAGGTGATATCCCCTTTCTTCGATTTTATCGCCACAATGGAAACATTTTTCCTCCAACTGTACATCTTGCTTAATATCTGACATATCCCTACGATTAAATTGCCTGACTAAAAAGCTGTTTCTGTGTCTGAGCGTTGCGCAAACGCTGGTCAAAAGCCATGCAGATATTACGTAAAAATGAACGGCCGGTAGCTGTACACTGAACATGATGATCGTCGATGACCACCAGCCCGTCCACAGCAAGTTGGGACAAATCCGCTTTAATCCGCTCACTCAGCGCTGCTTCCGGCTGTAGCTGCACTCTTCCTTTACACATCATATCCAATATATAGCGCCTTACTAACAGGTCCTGCTCGTTGAGCATATGACCTTTCACAACTGGCAGCTGCCTCGATTCAACAAGTTGGTGATATTCTTCAACGGTTTTGACATTCTGTGCAAAAGCTCCCCAAGCGTCGCTGATAGAAGACACACCTATACCGATCAGCAAGGGACTGAAGCGATCGGAGTACCCCATAAAGTTGCGATGCAGTCTTTCCTGCTGAAACGCAAGAAAAAGCTCATCTTCTTTTTTTGCAAAATGGTCCATGCCGATATCCTCATAACCCTGTTCCAGGATCAGTTTTTTGCCTAGATTGTAGAGTGCGAGCTTCGATGCACCACTAGGCAGGTCTGCTTCTGTGTAATGACGTTGCCCAGGCTTTATCCATGGTACATGCGCATAGCTATAAAAGGAAATGCGGTCTGGAGAAAGCTTCATAGACTGGAGGATCGTATCTTCAACAGAGTTCAGTGTCTGTTTCGGCAATCCATAGATCAGATCGAAATTAATGGAATCAAAGCCGATATTTCTGGCGTTAACCATTACGGTTTCAACCTCTTCCAAGGTTTGGTGTCTGTTGATAACAAATTGCACTAGTGGATCAAAATCCTGTATCCCTAAGCTCAGCCGACGGAAGCCCAGATCATACAAGGTCTGCAGATGAGCTATATCTGTATTCGCCGGATGTGCCTCAAATGAAAAGGAACTGTCCGGCGCCACATCCGCATGATTCAATAAACCTTCGATCAACACTTTCAGATTTTCCGGCCGGAAGAAAGTCGGAGTGCCCCCGCCCAGATGAATTTCCGAAAGCAGTGGTCGCTCGCCATTGAAAATCGCAAGGTACATCTCCCATTCCTTTAAAAGAGAGGCAATATAAGGCAGCTCTACCTGATGATTTTTAGTAATCCTCGTGTTGCACCCGCAGTAGGTACAGAGGCTTTCACAGAACGGCAGGTGAATATACAGGCTGATCCCTTTTTCTTTCGATCGCTGAAAAGTATGATATACCTGTTCACGCCAAGCTTCAGTGGTAAATGTGGACTGATCCCAAAACGGGACAGTCGGATAACTGGTATATCGCGGAGCGGCCACATTATATTTCCGAACCAATTCCGCCCTGATAACTTCTGATCTATTCATTGTCAGTTATTTTTTTGCACAGTCGTTCAGGCAGCAGCATGCTTTGCCAACGCATTTCTCTATGCCCCAAAGGTTAAGATTCCGCACGGTTTGTTCGGCCAGTCCCTTGGGACTCTGGTCTTCAAATGGTGCATTGGCAATCTGAATATTTAGTTCTCCCGCCTTCACCAGATCGATATGGGCGGTATCCATGCTTCTTGTCATGATTTTGTTGATCCCCAGCTGCTTTAGATTAAGTAGCATGGTGGCGTCCAGAATATCTTCAGGGGTAACTACCACAGCGTCCTTTCCGCGGGCATAATGCTGCGTCTCTTCATTTAATTCATTTGAAATCAAGGTAAGATCATGCTGTTTGGCATTTGCCAGCGCCCAGAATTCTGTTTCGAATGATTTTACACTATATACAACTACTTTCATGCTGAATTCTACAATTGCCTTCAATAAGGCTATCCCAAGACAAAAGTAGTCGAAGTCTATCATCAAAAAGATGATAGACAACCACAGCTTAAAATGATATAAATCACTATTTGTAATAAGGTGAGCGTGAAGGGAGGAGATGTACTGCGGCGAGCGCCGCAGTCCCTACTGTTTCACATCGCGCAGGTTTTTGATGGAATTGATATAAATCTTTCCTTTTTCCTTGGTAATCAGCTTCTCTTCTTTAAAATCGGAGAGCATACGCGAAACAGTTTCATTCGCAGTTCCAGCAATGGACGCCAGACCATCCCGGGTGACATCAATGGCACAGGCATTGACCTCATGGATGTTGATACCGCTTTTTTCGGCTACACTGATCAATGCATTCGCCACCCGCTTGCGAACGGAATGGTACGCAAATCCCAGCAGCTGTTCTTCTTTCTCACGAAGATCTACGGACAACAGCTTGATAAACTTGCTGGCAATAGCTGGTTTTTTCCATAATAGTTCCAGAAAGCTATCCTTGGGAATCAGCACAATCTCGCTAGCTTCCACCGCTTCGGCATAGTCCTCGTAATTCTCATTCAGAAGTACGGACGCGTATCCGAAATAGTTTCCACTAATATAAATGCCTGTCGACAGCTCACGGCCATCCTTATAGGATCTGAAGCTGCGAACTTGCCCAGATTTCACAAAATAGATATACGTAGGTGAGTCGTCTTTTTCATAGATCGTCTGCTTCTTTTTCACTGTCTTGACCCGAGAATTGGCAATCAATTCGTCCAACACGAGCACCTGTTCATCCGCGCTTAACCCCAGGTCAAACTCTTGTGCTGATTCGGCCGACAGCTGTTCATGTTTTTTAAGTCGCACTTCAATAGCATTCATCAGTTCGACATCATCAAAAGGCTTGGTCAAGTAATCGTCGGCACCCATTTCCATGGCTTTGCGCATGTCCGCCCGCTCGGCCTTGGCGGTTAAAAAAATAAACGGAATTCTGGCGGTACGTTCAATTTTACTCAGCATGAATAGCACACCATAGCCATCCAGTTCGGGCATCATGATATCACAGAGAATCAGATCAGGAATATGTTTGGTTGCCAGATCGACTCCTATCCGGCCGTTTTCAGCGGTGATCACTTGATAGCGCCCCGTAAGCTCCAGAATTTCGCTCGTTCCCTCACGGATATCACTATTATCTTCAATGATCAGAATTGTCTTTTTATTTTCCATTCGAATGCAATATTTTTTGCTCAGATCTTAATCTTGTTTAAAACTGACACGAAATGATGTCCCTTTATGTACTTCCGACTCAAACTCCATATTTCCTTCCATGAGTTCTATATACCGTTTGACGATATTCAATCCTAAACCTGTGCCCGGTATATTTCCCGTATTATGTGCCCTGAAAAATGGTTCAAATAAATGTACCTGGTCTTCTTCCGGAATACCGATACCGTTATCTTTGACCGATATCGTACATCCGTTGCCATCGATGCAGGTCGTAAATTCGATCAATGTATCCTCTCCCGAATACTTGATTGCGTTGGATATCAGGTTGACAAGCGCATTTTTCAGCAGGTTTGGATCAAGGGAAAAATGTCCCGACTCCCCCGTATGTTGATAGACAATATGCTGGTTTTTCTTGCAGATCAACTGCATTTCTTCGGTAATTTCCTCCGCCAGTTCAACTAGATTAATATATTGTTTGTTTACAGCTACAATACCAGCTTCCAGCTTTTCGAGGGACAGAAAATCGTTAAGAATACTTGTCAGCAACTGCACCGCTCCTTTGATCTTGTTGGTATGCTTGATAATGTTGGCCCTTTCGTCGGGACGTTCCGAATACTTCTCAATCAGCGAAGCGGACAGCTGTACCGAACTTAACGGCGTACGAAATTCGTGCGAAGCCATAGAAACAAACCGTGATTTGAGCTGGTTCAGTTCGATTTCCTTCTCCAGTGATTTTGAGACTTCGGCTTTTGCTTTTTCGAGTTCGGAAACCAGCGATATCAGGTCCCGGGTACGTTCACTAACCTTATGTTCCAGTTCCGCTGCATGCTGTTTGAGCATATCTTCAGCGGCTTTTTCGCGGGACAGATCGTGAATAAATCCTGTGAATATGTTCTTGTCTTTTAGCCACACCTCGCTTACGGCCAACCGGAAGGGAAAGGTCTCGCCATTCTTCTTGAGCCCCATGACCTCGCGCCCAATGCCGATAATTTTTTTTTGGCCTGTGGTCTGATAATTATGGATGTAACCGTCGTGATTACTGCGATCAGGTTCGGGCATCAGCATAGAGACATTGTGCCCGATCACTTCGTCGGCTTCGTAACCGAACAACTCAAGAGCAGCAGGGTTAATGCTTTCCACATTCCCCCTGTTGTCTATTGTAATGATACCATCAATTGCATGGTCTATTATGGCGGCCAAAAGTCTTCCGCTTTCCATAAACGTCTCCTACTTTACGAGTTTTTTGTATTTAATACGGTGCGGTGTGACATCACCGAGGCGTTTTTTCCGATTTTCTTCATATTCCGAATAGTTACCCTCGAAGAAGTACACTTGGGAGTCGCCCTCAAAAGCGAGAATATGGGTACAGATACGGTCCAGAAACCACCTGTCGTGGGAGATGACCACAGCACATCCACCAAAATTCTCCAATCCTTCTTCCAAAGCCCGTAAGGTATTCACATCGATATCATTGGTAGGTTCGTCGAGTAGAAGTACATTAGACCCTTCTTTCAATGTAATGGCCAGATGTACGCGGTTGCGTTCACCACCGGAGAGCACGCCTACTTTCTTTTGCTGATCGGCGCCATTAAAATTGAATTTAGACACATATGCTCTGGAATTTACCATACGGTTGCCCAACAACATGTTGTCGTTTCCGCCTGTAATATTTTCCCAAACCGACTTTTCAGGATCAAGGTCATGATGCATCTGATCCACGTACCCCAATTTAACTGTTTCACCCACCTTAAACGAGCCGGAGTCCGGTGTCTCCTGTCCGGTGATAAGACGGAACAAGGTCGTCTTACCCGCGCCATTCGGACCGATGATACCCACAATACCTGCTGGCGGCAGCATAAAACTGAGATTTTCAAATAAAATACGGTCGCCATACGCCTTGGAAATATTGGTCGCTTCGATGACAGAGTTACCCAGGCGCGGACCGGGGGGAATGAACAATTCCAGTTTTTCTTCCCGCTCTTTCGTTTCTTCGGAAGCCAGTTTCTCATAGTTATGCAAACGCGCTTTCGATTTGGCATGACGGGCTTTAGGCGCCATGCGCACCCATTCCAGCTCACGTTCGAGGGTCTTTTGACGTTTGGTTTCCTGTTTTTCTTCCTGTGCCAGACGCTTCGCCTTCTGATCGAGCCATGAAGAGTAATTACCTTTCCAAGGGATACCCTCGCCGCGGTCCAGTTCAAGAATCCAACCAGCCACATTATCGAGGAAGTAGCGGTCGTGCGTAACGGCGATGACGGTTCCTTTATATTGTTTTAAATGTTGTTCCAGCCAGTCGATAGACTCAGCATCCAGGTGGTTGGTTGGCTCGTCGAGCAGCAAGACATCTGGTTCCTGCAGCAAAAGGCGACATAATGCTACACGCCTGCGCTCGCCACCTGACAAATTGACAATTTTAGCATGCGGTTCAGGGCAGCGCAGCGCATCCATGGCCCGTTCCAGTTTTGAATCAATTTCCCAGGCATTTGTCGCATCGATTCTGTCCTGCAATTCTCCTTGTCTGGCCAATAGCTTATCCATTTCGTCCGGATTTTCATAGACTTCCGGCAGTCCGAATTTTTCGTTGATTTCTTCGTATTCCTTTAAGATGGCAGTAATTTCAGCGACACCTTCCTGCACGATTTCGAGAACCGTCTTTTCAGGATCCAATTCAGGTTCTTGAGCCAAATACCCCACAGAATAACCCGGAGAGAACACCACTTCACCTTGATAAGACTTGTCGAGTCCCGCAATAATTTTCAATAAAGAAGACTTACCCGAGCCATTGAGACCGATCACGCCGATCTTGGCACCATAGAAAAAAGATAAATAGATATTTTTTAGAACTTGTTTTTGGGGCGGATGGATTTTGTTGACACCAGCCATCGAAAAAATAATCTTCTCGTCTGACATAAAATTTAAAAAAAATGGAAAACTCTTGTTATATTAACATACAAATGTAATCTTTTATACTGACATTTTGGACGTATTATGGTCATGGCTTAATTGTTGATGACATTATTTAAAATAATTTTAAGGTTTGAAATGTAGAATTTACTACATTTATATATCCTTAATATAAAACAGAAAGGTATTCAATGGAAGCAAAATTTTCACCGCGCGTAAAGGATGTCATATCGTACAGTAGAGAGGAAGCTTTGAGATTGCGTCACGACTATATCGGAACGGAGCACTTGTTGCTAGGATTGATTCGTGAAGGCGATGGAATGGCGATCAAAATCCTGAAAAACATAGGCATTGACACTACAGCCCTACGTCAATCTGTGGAGGACGCAGTGAAGGGGGCATCTGTATCACGCGCACCGATTGGCAATATGCCATTAACAAAACAAGCTGAAAAAGTTTTAAAAATTACGTATTTAGAAGCGAAGATTTTCAAGTCAGATATTATTGGAACGGAGCATTTATTATTGGCAATCCTGCGGGATGAAGACAATATTGCTTCACAGATATTACAGCAATATAATGTCACTTACGACATCTTCAAGTCTGAAGTAGAGCAGAACAGGACAAGCATCAAGGATGAAGCTCCTGGTTCTCCTACTGGTGGCGATGACGATTTTGCGGAAGATGATCAATATATCCAGCCCAAGAAGGTTTCGGATATCAAATCCAAGACGCCGGTACTTGACAACTTTGGTCGCGATCTGACCAAAGCTGCAGAGGAAGGCAGACTGGATCCTATTGTCGGCCGCGAGAAAGAAATCGAGCGTGTGTCTCAAATTCTATCACGACGCAAGAAAAACAACCCGCTTTTGATCGGGGAGCCGGGAGTCGGTAAATCAGCGATAGCGGAGGGACTGGCGCTGCGTATCGTACAACGTAAAGTATCCCGTGTGCTATTCAACAAACGGGTAGTCACTTTGGATCTCGCTTCCTTGGTAGCAGGCACAAAGTATCGTGGACAATTTGAGGAACGCATGAAAGCCGTCATGAATGAGCTGGAGAAGTCACCAGATGTGATCTTGTTTATCGATGAGATCCATACCATTGTCGGCGCAGGTGGAGCATCAGGCTCATTGGATGCGTCCAACATGTTCAAACCAGCCTTAGCAAGGGGTGAGATTCAGTGCATCGGTGCTACGACATTAGATGAGTACCGTCAGTACATTGAAAAAGACGGCGCATTGGATCGTCGTTTCCAACGGGTGACTATCGAGCCTGCGACACATGACGAAACTGTGGAAATCCTGAACCGCATCAAAGAGAAATATGAGGATCACCACAACGTGACCTATACACCAGAAGCGATTGAGGCCTGTGTGTCGCTGACCACACGGTATATTACCGACCGCTTTTTACCGGACAAAGCGATTGACGCATTGGACGAGGCCGGGTCACGTGTACACTTGAACAATATTCATGTACCGCAGTCCATCATTGACATCGAGAACAAAATCGAGGAAGTCAAATTGGAGAAAAATAAGGTGGTGCGCAGCCAGAAATATGAGGAAGCAGCCAAATTGCGCGATACGGAGAAAAAGCTGATCGAGGAACTGGAAAAAGAGAAGATTGCATGGGAAGAGGAGACCAAGTCCAAACGCTATACTGTATCGGAAGAAAATGTAGCTGAGGTGGTCGCGATGATGACTGGCATTCCAGTGCAACGTGTCAGCCAGACGGACAGCCAGAAGCTGTTGAACATGGCGGAGCTGATGAAAGGACGGATCATCGGTCAGGACGATGCTGTGGGTAAATTAGTGAAGGCTATCCAGCGCACACGTGCTGGGCTGAAAGATCCGAAAAAACCGATCGGTTCCTTTATCTTCTTAGGCCCTACTGGTGTAGGTAAAACTGAATTAGCGAAGGAGCTGGCGCGCTTCATGTTTGACACGGAGGACGCCTTGATCCAGATCGATATGAGTGAGTACATGGAGAAGTTTGCTGTTTCCCGTTTGGTGGGAGCGCCTCCGGGATATGTAGGTTATGAAGAAGGTGGTCAGCTGACTGAGAAAGTACGCCGCAAACCTTATGCTGTTGTGCTTTTGGATGAGATTGAGAAAGCTCACCCCGACGTGTTCAACCTATTGCTACAGGTATTGGATGAAGGACAATTAACGGATAGTCTGGGCCGTAAGGTCGATTTCCGCAACACCATTATCATCATGACCTCCAACATTGGTGCACGTCAGTTGAAGGAATTTGGTCAGGGAGTCGGTTTCACTACCGCAGCCAAAGCACAGCAGTCGGATGCGCATTCCCGAGGTGTGATTGAGACAGCGTTGAAACGCGCTTTCGCGCCCGAGTTTCTGAACCGAATTGATGATGTGATTGTGTTCAACTCATTGACTAAGGAGAATATCTTCAAGATCATTGACATTGAATTAAAATCGCTGTTCAAACGCATCGCAGACTTGGGCTATGTGATCAACTTGACGGATGAAGCCAAGGATTTCATTGCGGATAAAGGTTACGACAGTAATTTTGGGGCACGTCCACTAAAACGGGCAATTCAAAAATATCTCGAAGATCCAATTGCTGAAGAGATCCTTAAAGGCAACGTGCAGGCCGGTTCAGTATTGACCGTAAGCATTAACCCAGAAACCAAAGATATAGAGGTATCTAGCTCGGATCCGAAGTCTTCAAAAGATACGGCAGAGAAATAATTGGCCTGCTGTATTCGAAATAATTTTAAAAAATGCACCATACTGGTGCATTTTTTGTTATATACCAAGTTAGCGTTAAACTATCGCAGTATTTTATCGTCATATAATAAAAAACGTCACAAATAATACACACAATATGAAAAGACTTTTATTCGCAGCATTAATTGGAACCGCAACGTTGGTTTCATTCTCTTCTTGTAAAAAGGAGTATATTACAAATTATCTACCAGGGGTGAGCTATACCTTTGACATACCAAATGATAGTTTCGGAGACTGGAAAAGAATTAGCGGAACCAATACTTTCGTGATAGAGGTCCCATTTCCAGAATTAGACAGGCAATACTTTGAAACAGGGCACGTAAATGTTGCAATTTCTTTCAATAATGATAGACCGGATTATTTTCGCAATATTCCTTCCGCCATTGGTGCATATGATTATAGAGTAGATTACAAAATAGGTCAAGTAATTGTATATGCTGATTATGTTGGTATCGGAACTCCTGCTGTCCCTGGTGAAATGATAATGAAAGTTACTTTAACGGACGCTGATAATGGCGGACAATAACATTAGAAAAAGAGTTTGCTGTTTAGACAGCAAACTCTTTTTCTAATGTTAACCAGACTTAAACTTTCAATAACAATTCCGCATGCTCGAGTGCAGCATCCGTAGGATTTGCCCCGCTGAGCATCTGAGCGATTTCTCTGACCCTACCCTCTTGATCTAGCCGGACAATATTGGATATCGTACGATTAGCTTTATCCTCCTTGTATACCTTGAAATGTGCTGTGCCCTTCGAAGCGATTTGCGGCAAGTGCGAAATTGCGATCACCTGCATATTTTGAGCTAGATTTTCCATCACCTCCCCTACACGTAAGGCTACTTCCCCGGAGATACCAGTATCGATCTCATCAAAGACAATCGTCGGTAAGGCAGAAGTCTTCGCCACGAGCGATTTTATTGCCAGCATCACACGCGAAAGCTCCCCGCCGGAGGCTACGCGATGGATGGACTGCAAAGCCTGCCCTTTATTTGCCGAAAATAAGAACTGGACGGTATCCAGCCCAGACTCGCGCATATCGCCGTCTTTAAGCGGCTCCAGTACAATCTTAAGAGCTGCATTAGACATACCTACATTCGACAATGTACCTTGCACATCCTGCGCAATCTGATCCAACACCAATCTTCGCCTATCCGACAATTCTTGAGCATTCTTGCGGGCTTCCTCAAGTTTGAACTCCACCTCTGCTTCCAGACGTTCAAGCTGTTCGTCCGACGAACTGATGGCTAGTAGTTTTGATTCCAGATCATCCCGCAACTGAATTAATTCTTCCACCGAATCGACGTGATGTTTTTTCTGCAGAGAATACAACAAACTTAAACGTTCGTTGATCTCCGACAGTGTTCCCTCGTCCAGTTGCGTATCATCTGCCAGAGAAGTCAGCTCACCTGCGATATCTTTCAATTCGATCCATGCACTTTTCAGGCGGGCAGCAAGATCTGCTGCTTCCGGTGTAAATGTTGCAATATTTTCCACCTGATTCAGCGATTCTTTTAACTGGCCTAATACTGCAACTTCCTGATTCTCCAACAGGCTCGAAGCAGTATGAAGAGCCCGTTTGATTTCCTCCGCATTTTCGAGCTGTCGCTGCTGCTGCTCCAAGCTCTCCTGTTCATCAGCCAGCAGTTTGGCTGCATCCAGTTCATCAAACTGAAACTGGAAGTAATCCTGTTCTATAGCGGCCTTCTTGACGGCTTCTTTGAGTTCATCCAGCTCCCTTTTGGCTTTTTTATAAGCCTGGAAGCTTTCTTTGAAGATTTGCTTTAATCCAAAAGTACCAGCTACACTGTCGAGCACCAAAAATTGAAATTCCTCTGTATTGATCTGTAAAGTCGCATGCTGCGAATGCACATCAATGAGCTGTTCGCCCAATTGCTTAAGAACCACTAATGTGACTGGGGAATCGTTGACAAATGCCCGCGATTTTCCATCGGGAGTTATTTCCCTACGGATAATAGTCTGATCAGCATAATCCAGATCGTTCCGCTCAAAAAAGTCGGATAGCCGATAAGCGCCGATGTTGAATTCGCCTTCAATCACACATTTTTTTGATTGATCAAAAAAATGCTTTCCCTCTGCCCTATTGCCCAAAACCAGGGAGAGCGCACCCATAATAATGGATTTACCTGCTCCAGTTTCCCCGGTTATCATATTCAGCCCCTTATCAAACTGTATCTCCAGTTCGTTGATAAGGGCATAGTTTTTAATATGTAAGGTATCTAGCATATTGTTGAAGGTCTATTTCTTTTTGTAACTCCCGTCGCCGCTTATGTAACCAATTTAATTAAAAATCAGCCTATTTCAATGTTTTTTTAGTGATAATAGACGATTTATTTGGTGGGTCAGCCATTAACCGACTACTAAATACTAAAAATAATATCATTTTTCCAAATTAAACTAACATTTATAGTTAAACAACTCTTCAGGTCATGAAAGTTATCTATTCGGAGCAAGGGAAAATCACCTTGATATCGCTACAAACCAAAATTGGAATACCCCGTCTACCATGAGCATAGTGCCTCTTATCGGCTATGCATCACCCTTATTGCTCTATAAAAATACCATTTTGACAGAATAATGTTTGCTCATGACAAAATAATGTTGTCAGCTTATGAGGCAAAGCTGAATAAATCCTTATTTTTATGACATGCAAGATTACAGTGCTACCCTAAAAAAATATATGCCCGAAGAAGCTGCCCCGATTATATCCAACTGGATAAACGATACGGGCTGCTTATTTAAAATCTCCCGTTCACGCAGCAGCAAACTGGGCGACTACCGCGCTCCATTTAGGGGCAGCCCACACCGCATTTCGGTCAATCATGATCTGAACCGCTATTCCTTTCTGATAACGACTATTCATGAGTTTGCACACCTGCAGACCTGGAATAAGCATCAACACCGTGTCAAGCCCCACGGTACCGAATGGAAGAATCATTTTAAACAATTGATGGATCCGTTTTTAAAACTATCTATTTTTCCAGCCGATATTAAACAGGCGATACTCAATTATATGGAGAATCCGGCGGCCTCCAGCTGCACTGACCTTCATCTTTTCCGGACGTTAAAGGCTTATGATACGGCAAAGTCGAGCGCGCTCACCGTAGAGTCCCTGGAGGACGGCCATTACTTTGCCCTGAAAAACGGACGTTCTTTTCAACGGATTGGCAAGATCCGCAAACGCTACAAATGCATGGAACTGAGCACTAGACGTATATATCTTTTTAACCCGATAGCCGAAGTATTTCCGCTCGAACGATGATTTTTAACAAATACAACCATTATATTTTTATCTTTGCTAACTTAGGAAACAATTAAAGAGAGGTTTTATGTTACACTTACACTCGACAATAGCAATTGTCTTATTGCTAGCCCTGGTGATATCTATTGTGATCACCTTAACGAACTACCTAGGCAACAAACCATACAATCGTAAGATTGCCTTGTTAGGTTTTATCGTATCGCATATTCAGTTATTAGTAGGACTGATCCTATACTTCTATCTGAAATATCCATCCATGATTTCTGGCGGCGTGATGAAAAACGCGGATTTGCGTCTTAAAATCATCGAGCACCCGCTGACGATGATTATTGCCATCGTGCTGATCACCATCGGTTACTCCAAAGCCAAAAAGATGGAAAATGCCAGAAAAGCAAATCAGACTGTTGTAATCTTCTACATCATTGGTCTTATCCTGATGCTTGCACGTATTCCTTGGGGTACATGGTCATTCTTTGCATAATCAAATCAATACATAAAAAAAGGCATCAAAAAAATTGATGCCTTTTTTTATGTATTGATCTGTATTTTTCTTCTAGTACATCGATGAGTTGGCTATGCTCCTATTGATCCATGTCCATTAAAACAGGATGATGGTGTCTCGAAACGCCATTTATTCGTAGGAACGGCCTACAGTTGGTTTTCTTAGCTTATTGTACATGTAATAGCAGTAGCGTCTTATCGCTAAGTGTATTGCTAAAGGTAAATCACAAAAGAAAAGCCTCAGGAAGTGAGGCTTTCATATCTTAAATAACTGTTCGTTAGTCGCGGTTTTTTCCAAATCCCAAAATACCGAAAACGGTTTTGAAAGCAATAAGAGATCCTACGATCATCGCAATATTCGCGATTGCAGAGAACAAAAATGTTTGTTGTCCCAATGCTGGACATACATCCGGTACAAAACGGATAAATGTACCTATTAAACCTAAAGCGATAGCCACTACCAATGTTTTGTAGTAATGAGTTTGATTCGCGTTATTATCTGTTGTCTTTGGAGCTCTTGGTTGTACAGTATCTGCCATTTCTATTTCGATTTTATTCGATACAAATGTACAAAATAATCTATGTATGAAAAATAAAATTGAAAAAAGCGGGTATCTGGTAAATGATATAAAGTTACGATTCGTCTAATCTTCCCGCCCTTTGCTTTCAAAACTGTCCAACTCTCTATTCACTTCATCGAGCAGCTGCTGCTCAGTAGGCAGGTAAAGCTCGTATTGACTCGCGACAATCTGCTTTTGTCCTTCAGGAAGCGTAAATTTCACAACTGCATCGTTTTTACTTGCGCAGAGTAAAATGCCGATTGTTGGATGCTCGTGTGGAAGTCTTTCCACACGGTCATAGTAATTTACATACATCTGTAACTGACCAATGTCCTGATGGGTTAATTTATGTGTCTTGATCTCTATGATCACAAAACTTTGCAATAGTCGGTTGTAAAAGACTAAATCAACAAAAAACTCATCCCCTTCAATGTGGATACGTTTTTGCCGGGCAACAAAGGAAAAGCCATTTCCTAACTCCAACAAGAATTCTTGAAGATGAGCAATAATCGCGCTTTCAAGATCTTTTTCATAGTAGGCGCTCTCCCGCTTCAGGCCTAAAAATTCGAGTACCATCGGGTCTTTGATAATTTCTCTAGCATCGGAAGGCACCTTTTCCTTTTTTGCAACAGCCAATACACTTTCCTTATCATTGCTAAGTAGCAAGCGCTCGTATAGATTGCTAAAGACCTGCCGTTCCAGTTGTCGCGATGTCCAATTATTTTTAATCGTTTCTGCAATATAAAACTCACGCTGTGCTGCCGAATCAAGCCGCATCAAAAGCTTATATTGTGTCCAGCTCAATTGCGAACGCAGTGCGTTCGCAATTGGGAAAACCCGATAGAACTGCCGAAACAATTCAATTTGTCGCTTAGAGAAGCCGCTCCCGTACTCAGGCTCCAATGCTTCAGCAATGTATTCTGTCAGATATCTACCGTAATCGGCCCTATCCTTTCCTTGCTGCTCCTCTTCGAAAATACGCTTTCCAATATGCCAATACATCAACGTACGCTGATGATCGACAGCACGGATCGCATTCTCTTTGGACCGCGCAATAATCGCTTTTATATCGGACACTAACGTTTTATCTGATACCATATCTGCTTATTTTTAATTCGTGTACTACCGCACTTGCATCAAACAAAAATAAACAAAACCAATGAAAAATACTAAATATTTTAGTAAAAAATCAAATAATGACCGTTGGGATATAAAAGCTATTTCAGAAAGTTTATTTAACTTCACCGACTAACAACAAGTCGAATGAAAACAGCTGTAAATTATATTTCCGCCCTCAGAAATGCGTACTACGAGAATGGCGGTAAAAAGATATGGGACAACTTTGAAAAAATCAAACATGGCGCAAGCGACGAGAATATCTACAGACTCAAGCAGATTTATCCAGCCCTACCCGACGCGTTAATCGACCTGCTCCTCTATGTGGATGGCACTTATTGGAGAACCTACAATGACGAGAAAATTGCTTTGTATTTCCTGGGATCCGATGTCTTTGAGTACCCATATTATCTGCTTTCATCGGAGCAAATGATAGAGAATCAAGGGGTGGCCACAACCTACTATCGGGATTATATCAATCGAGAATACGATCATGTGGAGATCGACCCGAAAATCACGGATAATGGCGTCCATTTAAATTGGCTTCATTTCTCTGATTGTATGAATAACGGTGGAACTTCACAGTTATTCATTGATTTCAGTCCCTCGGAGAGAGGCAAAGCTGGCCAAATCGTACGCTTCCTGCATGACCCCGATGAGTTTCGTGTGATCGCAGACAACTTTGATGAATATCTTCAAAAATTGATCGACAATCAATTTGACTTCATTATCGAAGATTATCTGGAGTAGATTACCAAGCAAATAGCCAGACATAATTGGGGAACAAGAAAATAACCATAAATTAGCACCAAAAGCCGTATTCAAACACCTTAGATAAAATGAAAATCAAATACATCTTTACCTTCCTCGTTCTCTTCCTAATGAGGACGGGAGCCTATGCACAGGTGGATACTATCCCCTTTGCCGCCTACTGGGCAGCTGGTGATTCGTACGACTTTACAATCACAAAAATAAACCAACAATGGCAGGAAGATCGGCTTATACGAAATGATTCTGCAGCTTTTCAGGCCAGCTTTACTGTACTGGACTCGTTGCCCGATGGTTATAGGATCAAGTGGGCTTATGACATCGATTGGTCACAGTTTTCATTTGCCGACAGTTCAACTTCAGAATTGATAAAAAGTATCGCAAAAGATATGGTCATGAATGTTATCTATAAGACAGATGATATCGGCCAATATGTAGCAATCGAAAACTTTGACGACATTAAAAACAGCATGTTGAATATTTTCAATACGCTGTCAAACCACTCTAAAAAATCCAATAAAATGTCGGCACAAGAGTCAGAAAAAATGAATCAGGCACTTTACAAGATATTCAGTTCAGAGGAAATGGTCGAACAAATGGTAGCGAAGGATATTATCCTATTTCATACACCTTTTGGCACAATGTACCCCGTAAAAGACACATTACAGTGGAAGGGTGAAATGGCTAATCCTTTTGGCCAAACTTCGATACCCGCAGATATAAAGGTTGTTGTGCAGGACGTAGACTTAGACAACAGCTTTTGTGTCATTTCTCAAGAAACGACCATAAATCCAGCTGATGCCAAAGCTTTTCTACTAGATCTGCTACCTCAGCTGGGACTTCAGGCAAATGAAATGAATGAAATAACCAATACATCGAGATTCGATATGTACGATAACAAACATCTGGAATATTGGTACAATCCTGGCATTCCTTATTTCATAGAAGCTAAAAGAGAAGGAGCACTACAACTCGGAAAAGAAAAACTCAAGCATGTTGAAATTACGAGAATACAATACAACGATTAGCATACACCGCATTTTTCCATACTATCCGTCACTCCGGGCTTTATCAGAATAGAGGTATTAGCTATCTGGGTATTTTAAGTGACTCATTCTAGTATGGTTACAGAAAGTTTTCAGCTTCATCAAAAGATGGAGAAAATAAAAGCAAAAATTCGTATCTTACCATAAATCACAGTCATATGGTACGCATATATATCCTATTCAGTTTTGTACTGTCCATGTCTACAGTAATTGCCAAAAACAAACTTTCTATTAAGCAACCCAATATAATGTTGACTGATACACTTTCTGACGATATACGAAAGTATATTACAAAATTAGCTGCTTCGGAAGGCTTAGATGAAGGCTCCATTAAAATACAAACTGATAGCTGGGGAGATGTAATCGTTTCAGACAACTGGGGTAGAAGTATCAAATACCGTAAAGACCACTGGGACGGATATACAAAAACGGATAATAACGGGCTTAAAACATCGATAAAACAAGATTATTCCGGCAATATAGTCGTAAAATATAACAATGGACAGGAAAAAACGATCAGAAAAAATATAAGTGGGGATTTTGATATTCCTGATCAGGACGCGAGTCCATCCACTGCTTCCATAAATATCCTCAATAATTTGAAGATCCGTGACAGCCACGGCAACCTTACTACTGTATCAAAAAATATTTTCGGAGGTTTGGATGTTCGAGATACCAAGGGAAACAATACAACAATATCGAAAGACATCTTTGGGGGCTTGGATATCCGTGACGACAAAGGCCATTCAAGTAAAGTATCCAGAAATATTTTGGGTGACCTCACCATTGAAAGTAACAATGGCAAACGTACAACCATTAGAACCGACATATTGGGAGGCAAAACAATTGAAGATAACAAAGGGAGCCATGTTTCCGTAAGAAAGGATATATTTGGGAATTATGAAGCCAGCGATAACAAGGGAAATCGAGCTTCGATAAAAAAAGATATCTTGGGAAACATAACGATTGATGATCCAAAGGGCATACTGGACCAGACGGTGACATTACAATTGATCAAAGACATGTCCCACAAGTAAAATTGGCACAACATTTCCGAAACAAGATTAAAATTCCTAAAATTGCAATCTCATTTTGAATGGATGTGTTAGGGGTTAAGCTGCTCGTTTATTCGGATGAGGTTAAATCCGCTAGACAATTTATAGGATGAAAAAGATTATATTTTTTCTATTATTGATCCCTTTCTGGGCAGCTGCGCAGCAACAAAATATCCAGAATTTCGTCGTCAAAGAAAACCTATCCAAAAATGGCAAGCTTGCTATCGTGGCCCTGGATTCTTTAGGCCATACCAACGAGACGATCAATGGCAACTATACATTTACGATCAATGGCTTTTCACAGGCACTGCAATTTCACGATGGTGTTGCGGTACCCAACCAGAAAATCGAGTCGTCGACATTTGTTTTCTTCAGTCACAAAAATCAGCAAGGATCCAAGGGCCGACTATTTTATATCTTCAAAAGTGACAGTGGGTTGTCCCCTTTCGCGATCAGCGGCCTGATGTTTTTGATTATTCCGGCAATAGTGCTGGGTATCGCCTATATGTTTAAAAAAGTCATTATGACCGCCATAGCTTTAGCAATCGTTTTTTTTATCTTCAACCATTCGCAGGGATTAGACCTGAGCAAAATTTTTGAGTCCATCTTTTCCAGCCTGAAAAACCTTATCGGATAGCTGCTGCTCTGAAACCAACGAAACAATATCAAGCCCTCACTACTCTAGGCCCAGTTGTCCCTAAAATTGCTCCCACTAAAATGGCATACCGATCCCAAAATTATACTGGATGAAATTATATCGGTCGGGCCTATGCGTATCATAGTACTGTTGCTTGAACTCTTTGGAATCAAAGAAATGCTTGATCACCCACTGGTCGCTACCCGAAAACTGTGGGTCCTTGACCTTGAGACCTGCATCCAGGCGGATGACGAAGTAGTCGGAATCAAAACGGAGTCCAAAACCGGTACCTATAGCCACTTGCCCCAAAAATTTGTTGAACTTAAATTCACCACCGGGATTTAGTTCTTCATCTTTTTTCAGCCGCCACACATTACCCATATCGACAAAGGTCGCCCCGTTCATCTTAGCGCCCAGAAAATTATTGAGCAGCCGGAAGCGATATTCGGCATTTGCCTCCAGTTTTATTTCACCCAGCTGATCCAGATTCCGTAAATTGAGCCTAAGATCCTCACTGAGGTTTTGTCTATTGTACGATCCCGGCCCTAACGTACGTGCCTGCCAGGCCCGTATGCCGTTCATCCCCCCGCTGTAAAAGCTCTTTTCAAAGATCAATAGCTTCGAATTGTTTCCGTAAGGGATCGCAATCCCCGGATTAAAACGAAAAACAAATTGCCTGTTGCCGCCCAGGTTTCGGTACAGACGGTAATCAAGCTCGGTCTTCGCATATTGAAGGAAAGGCACACCAAAGATCTTTTTTTCACCATCAGCATTGGTCGACAGCTTAGCTAAACTGCTAATCAGGTCCAGCACGTTGCCACTGACATCTATCGTCCCCCGAAAATACTGAAAGTCGTCCTTACTGTTGAGCTTCTTGCCATTGAGAATAAAGTTATACTGCGTTCCCAAACCAAAATACTGGCGGTCGTTGCTACGCACATACAACTGGTAGCCCTCCTGCTCGAGTTTTTTCCGAAAATTGGAATCCAGTCTTCCGTCCCGGTACTCCAGTACGATAGGCGTAAAACTATGGTACTTATTTTCGGTTTCGTACCACGAATAGTTCAAGGAGGTGATAAAGTAACGGTTTGAATAGGTCCTATCTTGGTCAAAGAGCTGCAAAGTCATCGAATAGGTCGTCTTGGGCAGACCATATTTACCACCAGGATTGATGTGAAACGGAACCATCAGACGAGGGATGACCAGATTGACGCCCGCCTGAAAATCATTATTAAAGATCTTGCTGGAAAGTCCGCCCGACAGACGCGGATCAAACAGTACTCCGTAGCGCAGCTTAACTTCCAACTGCTCCGATCCGCCAAAAATATTGCGCTGTGAAAAGGTATTTCCGATGTTAAAACCACTCATGCCCGAACTGAATGTATACTCGCCTTCAATCTGGTTGCCCATCCGAGGACGGGGCACAAAATCATAATGCACATTGAGCTTGTTGGAGTCCTTTTTCACAAATTGTATTTTCACCGACCGGAAACCATTCATCTCATAGAGACGATCATAAGACTTATTCTCTTCAGCAAGTGAATAATATTGTCCTGCGCGCAGATACATATAACGTTCCAGTGGTTTATACCTGAAACTATTGGTTTCATCAATAAAGAGCAGACGCTTGGCTGTGTCCAAAATCTGGCGTGGGCCTTTCTTGGAGATGGAACCATAATTCCTAATAGTCATATAAACACTATCAATCTGATACCTTTTATGTATCGTAGAATCACTGGGATTTTCGACGTTAATTTTTAGATCAATCAGGCTACCGTTGACCGCCGAATCAATCCCCACACGCATGTACTGCCGCAGATAGTCGTAATAGCCATTATTGCGCATCACGACGTACATCTTCTCCCGCTCATCCAGCAACTTGGCGGCATCGTACTGTGTATTTGGCTTCACATCGCTGGAAGGCAGTATATCACGCTCAAACAAGGCTTTCACGTCGTTGTCATCAAACTTGCGGCTGATATTTCTGATCTGGTAAGCATTACCAGCAGCTACTTGAAAATCAATGCGGGCCTTTTTTTTGACAACACGGATTTCCGGATCGACTTTGGGATTAAAATACCCCTTGGTGAACAAAAAGCGTTTAATCTGATTGGCAGACAGATCCACCATGGCAGAATCCAGCAAATGTGGGGGTTCGCCCACATTCCGGATGTTTTTGGTCTTATAGCGTCCGTTTTTGGTATTGAACGTGTTATAGATAAATAGATTGACACGCGAGTTGGGCCTGATCTGATTGGAAATATACATTTCAGCGGATTCCTTCAATGCTGGCTCAACGCCAGAAATCTGTACTTTTGTAACCAGAGCCTGGTCGTCATCGATATATTTTGAAGACCGGCAAGATGCAAAAAATAGCGTCAAAAGCAGTATACTTGCAATTCCGATAAAACGAGGATACTTAATCATCAATAAAAATGTTGTCAAAAGCGCAAATCAGTCTAATAACGTCTCTACAAAATAAAAAGTATAGAAAGCAGCATGGCCTATTCATCGTTGAAGGCATAAAGTCCGTTGCAGAATTTGTGTCCTCCAGCTATCAGGTCGAATCTATTTTCTATACAGGCGACGCAAACACAAAAGTGGGTAAAATCTCGCATAATATAAAATCATATGCACTCCCCGAGGCTGAATTTCAAAAGATTAGTACGCTAAAATCACCGCAGGGTGTTCTCGCGCTGGTCAAACTCCCGGCAGCGCAGCGTCTGGATATCGTGGATCTAAAAAACAGCTTTACTATTGTCCTGGATGATGTACAGGACCCCGGCAACTTGGGTACGATCATCCGTACGGCCGAATGGTTTGGCATCAGCCATATCATCTGCTCGGTAGGAACAGTGGATGCGTACAACCCCAAGGTGGTACAGGCAACCATGGGCTCGCTTGCCAGAATCCAGATACACTATACGGACATACAAAAACTCATTGCCGAAACACAACTGCCGGTATATGGTGCGCTGCTTCGCGGCCAGTCTATCTACCAAATGGACTGGGGAAATGAAGGGCTCATCGTGATGGGCAATGAGGGGAATGGCATCAGCGCCGCTATCGAGAACCTGGTAGACCATGCCGTCACGATACCACGGATCGGACAGGCCGAATCCCTAAATGTCGCTGTGGCGACAACGGTATTCTGCAGTGAAATCGCGCGACAAAAACTATCCTGAACAAAGGCCTTTTTTCGCGCTATAATGAGGGGGAGATCCGGGGCGCCGTGTCCCACGACGGGTCATCTGAATTTCCAGCAAAAGCGAAAATTATCACAGCAAAACTGTACCTTTGACCATCCGTCCGAAAGCGTGTATGAATAGCTACTATTCCTACACTTTCGGACGATCATACATCAGAACAGTATATCATGCCAGCTGAACAGAAATCCATCTATACACTTCAATTTATATTACTCTGCTTAAGCTCCCTCTTATTTTCGTCGAGTTTCAATATGATCATCCCCGAACTGCCCAATTATCTCAGCAGTCTGGGCGGTGCAGAATATAAAGGTCTGATCATTGCATTGTTCACCTTGACCGCTGGAATTTCAAGACCCTTTAGCGGTAAATTGACAGACCGCTGGGGACGTGTCCCGGTCATGGCCATCGGCTCATGTGTATGCTTTATCTGTGGTTTTTTATATCCTGTTCTCACCTCGGTGGCGGGCTTTCTGTTTCTTCGCCTGATCCACGGATTCTCCACGGGCTTCAAGCCGACATCGACCTCCGCTTATGTGGCCGACCTTGTTCCCCAGAAAAGGTGGGGTGAAGCGCTTGGCATGCACGGTCTGGCATTCAGCATCGGGACGGCAGTGGGACCTGCGATAGGCAGTGCTATTTTCGAAGCTTTTGGTATCAACGTTATGTTCTATTGCTCCTCGCTGATGGCGCTGTTATCGATTGTCATCGTCATCAATATGAAAGAGACTTTAATTAAAAAGGAAAAGTTTACCCTCTCCATGCTTAAGATCGACCGCAAGGACATTATTGAATGGCGCGCCCTCCCTGCAGGTATCGTTACCTTTTTATCGTATACCGCTTACGGTGTCATCTTAACGCTGATACCCGACTGGAGCGAGCACCTCGGGCTCAAAAACAAGGGGCTGTTCTTCTTAGCATTCACGATCGCTTCGGTGATGATCCGATTTGTATCGGGTAAAGTGTCCGACCGCTATGGCAGGCCCAAAGTCATTATCGTGGGCCTGGTCATCATTGCGATCTCCCTGGCCGTCATTGGTGTGGGTGACAGTTTCATCGGCCTAATGACAGGTGCCAGTATTTACGGTATTGGTACCGGGATACTTTCGCCCGCAGTCAATGCCTGGACCATCGATCTCAGCCTGCCCGAACACCGCGGCAAAGCGGTGGCAACCATGTATATTTCGCTGGAGGCAGGCATCGGACTCGGCGCCCTGCTCGCAGGACTTTACTATGGCGATGTTATTCTCCGCATCCCCTTAATTATGTATGCGAACGCGGCCGTCCTACTCATTGCGTTGCTGTATATGGCCATGTGGCAGAGAAGGCACAAGGCTTAATCAACGCGGACCGGCACTGTGCACCAGCTTACGTAAAAGATTTGAAGATTGGCCCAGGTGCGGAAAACAATTCGGCCTGATAGCCGCCTGTTTTTAACTTTGATTTTTTACTTTTGCTAGCATGGTAAGCAACTATTTAAAACTCCAGTATAGGTTACTATCCCGTCATATCAAGGATACAGGCCTGCCTGTTGTGGCCGCTTTCCTCCTGTTGCTCGCATTAGGTTATGCAGTCTACCACGCTCTGGCTCAATACCCGATATTCGGCTGCTATGCTATCGTGCTTGGCAACTTTCAGATGCTTTTCCTCCTGACAGAAAAAAACAGAAATGATTTTCTCAAAAATACATTTCGTAAGATAGATTTTCACAAAATCAGATTATGGGAAAACAGCCTGCTGATCTCGCCCTCACTGGTCATTCTTCTGCTCCATGATCAATGGTGGTATGTATGTTTATTAGCGGTACTGTCCATTGTTTTTGCCTTTTTGTCCTTTAGGACCTTCGGCAGATCCATTCCGACCCCATTCACCAAACAACCTTTTGAATTTATTATTGGATTCAGACGGAGTTATCTGCTGCTGCTCGTTCTCTATGTACTTGCCGGCATTGGATTTTATGTAGCCAATCCCAACCTTGTCTTGTTCTGTGTTGCCTGTATTGCCCTCACCTGCATTTGCTACTATCAACTGCCCGAACCTATTTTCTACCTCTGGAATGACCACCATACAGCAAAAGGTTTTCTGATGCGAAAATTGGGAAGGGGCATCCTGCATTGTCTGATATTAACGCTTCCGCTCCTGCTGATTTTTGTGCTGTTCTTTCCCGCGGACTGGTTTAACGCCGGCATCGTTTTAGCTGGCATACTCCTTCTGCTTCCTTTTGCCATCACACTCAAGTATGTTGCTTTTCCAAGGGAGATCAATTTCCCAGAGGTATTCGTCCTGATATTATGCTTTAGTTTTTATCCTTTGATATTAGCATTATTGCCGTTTTATTATATCAAAGCAATCAGCAACCTAAAAAATCATTTATGATCGAACTTAACAACCTCAGCAAATCTTTTGGACAGCATCGTGTTCTCCGGCAGATCAGTTATACCTTTGCCAGCGGTAAGGCATATGGCATTGTCGGCGAGAACGGTGCAGGAAAGACAACACTCTTTCGCTGTATTGCAGGGCTAGAAAGTGCCGAGGGCGGCATTAAGTCGGATCTACGGCCCCTTAAAAATAATCTCGGGTACCTAACTGCCGATCCTTATTTCCTTTCAAAACTAACAGGCGAGGAATATATCTATCTGTTGACGGATGCCCGTGGAAAGAAAATCAGAAATCTCAACGAAAGAAATATCTTCGACCTACCACTACGGGAATATGCCAGTTCTTATTCGACCGGTATGAAGAAAAAGCTTGCCTTGACGGCCACTCTGCTACAGGATAACAGTTGCTACATTCTGGACGAGCCTTTCAATGGCATAGACTTACAAAGCAGCGTCATCCTGACGGAAATCATCCTGCGGCTGAAAGGGATGGGAAAGACCATATTGATTTCGTCACATATCTTTTCGACTTTAAAGGATACCTGCGATGACATATTGTTATTGGAAGCCGGCGGCATCAGTCAATCGGTGAGCAGCGACGCGTTTGATCACTTTGAAGAGGAGATGAAAGAGCGGATCTTGAAGAAAGACATTGACAAACTGTGGCAGCAGGATTTCTAAACAAGAAAAGCAACCATCCTTTCAAGAAGATTGTTGCTTTTCGAGATGCGCCTTTGCGGTACTGCACGCTAATGTACCTTACTTAAGAATGTTCGTTTACAGGCAGGACTGCAAAATCTGATGATCTGGCCATCCTTCACCACCTGTTCCGATTCGGCTGTTGCGCTGACCATCATTCCGCACACGGGGTCTTTTGACGTCGCAAGCGCTGCGGATGTACCTGTTTCGCCTGTGGCCGAATGCCCTGCTGCATCTTCCTGAACAACACGATTGATCGCAGCGCTGTTTTCAAGTGTATAGTATACCTTGCTATCATCTGTCCAGGCCACCACTACCTGATCTTTTCCCAACGTTGTTATAACCGGATAAGAAGCATGTGATGACGGTAAGGAGACTTCTTTTTCCAGAAATTCCTTATCTTGGATTTTATTGAGCATGATTTTCTTAAATGTCTTCCCGCCTTCTTCACAAGTAACATCGAATGCGGCCACGCGGTCTCCATTAGGCATCATGGTGAGCTGCACAAATCGTCCTGCACGGCTGAGCTCACGTTTCACCAGCGTTTTGTTGTTGCCATCCAGCGCCGCGTAATAAACCCCGCCCTGCTTGGCACCTGTATACCAGGTGACATATTTTGTATCCTTACGGAATACAACGGACGGGCCATTATGCGGACAGCCATCCACAACCCAATGGTCTCCACTAAAAGGTTGGGGCTTACCGAAGTTCAATCCGTTATCTGAAGAGACACTGATGGAGATATCCCTGACAGATCCCGGTAGAAGATCCCGAAAGACCACATTGACCTGTCCTTGCCCATTTGTGCTCATCGCGGTACGACAACACTGGCAAGCTGCAGAATCCACCAATACAGCTTCTCTAAAACCGCTCTGTCCGCTGGTTTTTGCAAATTTCACAGGCCTGCCTAGTTCAGATCTTACAGGATCGGTATCCAGCCAGGACACCGCTACCTCCCCGTCATCGAGACGTATGATGTCTGCAAAGGACCGGGATCCCAGTAAGGCAGGATTTGACTGAATTGATTTTCGTTCCGTCCAGGTTATGCCACCGTTATAGGACATCGTATATTGAATATCGCTCAAGCCCCATTTACTTTTGGAAGAAGGCACAGAGGTCTCGTATATTGCAACAATAGTCCCCTCGGCCTTAAATGCGATTTTAGGCATTCCCTCCTCATGTATGCTGGTATTCGGTTCGATGGGCACGGTGACCGCTGCGCCAAACCGGCCGGTAACTGTATCCCAACTTGAAAAATAAAAGTGTTTATTTTTTAGGCTATCCTGTTCGACCCAGCTGATAACCGGCAGGTCTCTATGGTCCTTTGTCAAAAACACACAAGATGCTCCAGCATTAGCTTTCGAAATCAGAACGGGGTGCCGTGCCGTGTTCTCGTGCTCACCCGTATTACAGGCCTGCAGTAGGCTCGCGATGACCGTATATAAAAGAAGGAACTTTTTCATGATAAAAAAATATATAACTAAAAACTGTATTTTAAATTGAATCCTCCGTATCCATTCCTTCGCGGCGAAGGGTTAAAGTAGGGTGCCGGTCCACCATTCCAGCCGCTTGCATTCAGAGAAATCAGCGAACTATAGTTTCTATTGGTGATATTGTCCATCCCGCCATACACGTTGACTACAAAATGCTTCGCAAATTCTTTTTTCCATCCGATTTTCGCGTTGAGCAGCTGATAAGCAGCGTTGAATACCGTATTGGCGTCGTTAACAGGCAGTCTGTCGTTAAAGTAATAACTTCCGAAAAAGTAGATTCCCAATCTAGTTTCCATCTGTAGGCCTGCGTTGGCTACCCATGGCGCTATGCCTGTAAGATCGTTTCCATCGTACGCAGCGGTTACCTCATTTTGGGGTCCGAGTATCTTATAATCCACGAATTTAAAGTCTGAATAAGTCAATGCAACATAGGGACGCAACAGCGTCACCACATGCCCATCGCTTGCTCTGACCGGCAAGTAAGCGATCGACAGTTCGGCTCCTTTGTGGTCTGTCCGGCCAGAATTATTATAAACCGTGATTCCCTGCTGGATGGACTGTGCGATAAGTTCACCCTTCATGTTCATCTTAAAGAGGTCAAGTTCATACGACAGCCGCGAGTCAAAGAAACTGCCTTTCGCATTCAGTTCGTAGTTGGTGCCCTTTTCGGCCTGTATCCGTGTATTGATGGACCGGTCTTCATTTTGTATCTCGGAGCTTGAAGGCGGAGAGAACCCTGCGCTAATACTTCCATGCAGGGAGAGCGCATGGCCAAAGTTGTGGCTTAAAGCTATTCTTGGTGAGGCCTGCGGATTAAAACGCTTGGTACCACTTCGTGTGGAGATCAGGTAATCCTTCACCTTGTAGCTGATACCAGTATAACTTACCCCCAGGGTCAATGCAGTCTTTTTACCGATGGCGGTAGTCGATTGATAGAACAAAGAATATAAGCCATTCTTATAATCGCTATTCCCGCTGATTGCCCCTTCGGTACCATGTTCGTTTACATACTGAACCCCTTTGGTAAGTGCTCGGTTGAACTCGACCCCCACGGTAAAGGTTGTGGGAAAAAGCTTTATTCCAGCATCATAGGTAAACCTGGTTCTACCGCCATAACTCTGATAGTAATTTCTTAAATAAGCGTATGGCAATGGATGATCCAGATCGTAGAAATAGGTGAAAATACTGGTGGAATTTGAAAAACGGTCATTGAAGAGATACTGTTGCCCCAAACCTATGCGGGTCCAATTTTGGTAACGTGCGGCTTGCTTATCCAGGTTACTGGCATTTGCCTGCTTCGGGTTGTCGTCGACTTGTGCCTGTGTAAGTGAACCCGGTATCTGGGAGTCCTGGGAAGTTCTATTGAGCAAAACAGTGACTGTACGTTTGGGAGACGGGAAAAACTGGAAGTTACCCGTAAAGAAACGTCGCTTGTCTTCGCTATGATCCCGGTAGCCATTATATTGTTGCCAGCCATAAGAAACATAGCTATTCATTTTATCTCCTCCCGAACGATAGGCTGTCGCCAAGCGCCTGAGCCCGTAGGACCCCGCTAAGGCCGAAACCTCGAGACTCTGCTCCTGATAAGGCGAACGCATCAACTGAAAATTAATCACGCCACCCGTACCGCCGCCGTATATACTGGAGGCCGGGCCTTTGATAATTTCTGCATTGCCCAGATCATTTACATCAAGTGCTTCAATTCGTGAAGTCCCGTCTGCCTCCGTGACCGGTATGTCGTTGACATATATTTTGACATTGCGGATTCCGTATTGGGCCCTCACACCATTTCCACGAATGGAAATTCGGGCTTCTGACAGAGTACTCTGGTCCATCCGGACGCCAGGGATACTGTTTAACGCTCCCTGAAGTGATACTCCACTGCCTTGACGGATCTGATTGTCGGTAATAATGGCAATCGCTCCTGCGGTTTCTTTTATGGATTTATTGCTCAGAAAAGCTCCAACGCGGACTTCATTCAGATGCACCTCATCGGCCTCGAGCTGAATATTAAGTTCCTTGTCCCCTACGTCGTACGGCACAGATTGTTGTTTATAGCCAAGCATGGAGATGCCCAACATCCCTTCTGTACGGTCTGTGCTAAACTGGAAATACCCTAGATGGTCAGACGTTATGATTTCCTGCTGCGAAATTTTGATCGATACCCCCTGTAATGGAACTTGTGTCAGCAGATCATAAACACGTCCCTTAACGTTATATTGCTGTGCAGTCGCCCATTCGCAAACAATAACGGCGACGGCACATAGTAAATAGCCTTTTAGTGATTTCATTAAAAATAGTATGTGAAAGAAAAAGATACTTTCCTTTGTTATTTAAGCCAGGCAGATATGCCTTTCGAAAAAACAACCGGCACGGAATTCCTGCCCGCGAATGCGCGCAACAATAGAGATGCCACAAATGAAATCTAGCTGATGGGTGGTTTAAAAATGGAACGTGGTTGTTCTATTGTTTTTACTTCGGGAAGCGCGCTAAAGAGCTTTTCATCTTCATCAACCGGAATAAACGGAGCGCCAAAGCTGTACGAAACAAAGCAGTAATATTCACTTCCCCGATCATTTCTTTTTTCCTGTTGCTTTTTCTCGTCTTCCTGCTGCTTTTTTATTAATTTGGAAAGCTGGCACTTTCCGTCGCAATGCATCCAGGTCTTCAACGTGTTTTCACAGTTTTTCGCATATCGGTCCGTATGGAGATAATAATCGCCCACAAGCAAAGTCTTGTTGAATGCCTGCAGCAGCAATGCCATCAACAGAAGCGGGATGCCTATCTTCTGGTATGTGATTAACGTCTTTAACACCTGCCACAAAACTATTAATAATTTTTCCGATTATGGCTGTAAAAATAAAAATATCGCATATACTGATCTGCATATAAGCTCCCTAATCGAAAAAAGCTAATATAGTTAGTTGTGAAAGCTAATTTTTTTAACTTTTCACAGATTCACTGGGATAAAACAAAATGGTTTTGTATTTTTACACGTTCGAATAAAATAAAATTTGAATATTTCTGTATTGTACAATTTAATCTATTGCTGAGTAAATGAGTGACGAAACAAACTTCCCAACGGAAGATAATCCGGAAGAATTAGGATCAGAAAGAACAGAAAGTGGCAGTCAGACGATACCTTTATCAGGGCTTTACGAAAACTGGTTTTTAGATTATGCGTCCTATGTCATCCTGGACAGAGCAGTACCCCATATAAATGACGGCTTTAAGCCGGTACAGCGCCGGATACTCCATTCTCTGAAAGAAATGGACGATGGGAGATATAATAAGGCCGCCAATGTGATCGGTAACACCATGAAATATCACCCTCATGGTGACGCATCTATTGGCGATGCGATGGTGCAGCTGGGCCAAAAAGACCTGCTAATTGACTGCCAGGGTAACTGGGGTGATCCCATTACTGGAGACTCGGCAGCGGCTCCCCGGTATATCGAGGGGCGACTCTCCAAATTTGCCAATGAGGTTGTCTTCAATCCTGAAACGACGGAATGGCAGCTGAGCTACGATGGTCGTAACCGCGAACCGGTTACATTACCCGTCAAATTTCCGTTGCTTTTAGCACAAGGTGCAGAAGGTATTGCAGTCGGGCTAGCGACGAAGATCATGCCACACAACTTTATTGAGCTTATCGACGGATCTATTCAGGTATTGAATGGCGAACGCCCAAATATTTTCCCGGATTTTCCAACGGGCGGTATGGCCGATGTTTCCAACTATAATGAAGGACAACGCGGTGGCAAAATCCGCGTGCGTGCAAAAATCGAAGAACGCGACAAAAAGACGCTGGCGATCACCGAGATCCCTTTCGGCACCACTACAGGTGGACTGATAGAAAGTGTAGTCACGGCAAACGACAAAGGAAAGATCAAGATCAAGAAGATAGAGGACAACACGGCAGAGAATGTGGAGATCATCGTGCATTTGGCTCCGGGAATATCCCCCGATGTCACCATTGATGCGCTCTATGCATTCACCGCCTGCGAGGTTTCCATCTCACCGAATACCTGTGTAATCAAGGGAGAAAAACCTCAATTTATGAGTGTCAATGACATCTTGATCGAGAACACCAAAAACACCAAAAATCTGTTGAAGCAGGAACTGGAGATCCGTCTTAATGACCTTCAGGAAAAGATCTTCTTCAGCAGTTTGTTAAAGATATTCATACAAGAAGGCATGTACAAACATGCTGACTACGAAAACGCAGGTGACTTCGACACTGTCGTCGTAGTATTAAACCGCCTGTTTGAACCGTTTTTCGATCAGTTTTATCGCGAGATTCGTCCTGAAGACTACAAAAAATTGATCGACAAACCGATGAGCAGCATAACCCGTTTCGATGTTAAAAAAGCAGACGAAATGATGAAAGCGCTCGAAAACGACATTAAGGAAGTAAAGCGCAACCTACGTCAGCTTACCGAATATGCTATTGCCTGGTTTGAAAAACTCCGTGAAAAGTATGGCAAAGATCGCCAACGCAAGACTGAATTGCGGGTATTCGACAAAGTAGAAGCCACTCAGGTCGCTCTGGCAAATACCAAACTCTATGTCAACCGTGAAGAAGGATTTATCGGTTCGGGCATGAAAAAAGATGAATTTGTCTGCGACTGTTCGGATATTGATGATATTATCGTATTCCGTGAAGATGGGAAATATGTGGTGACCAAAATCCAGGACAAGGTCTTTGTGGGTAAGGGCATCATTCATGTGGCTGTTTTCAAAAAAGGAGACGAACGTACCATATACAATGCTATTTACAAGGAAGGTGCAACAGGTACCAGCTACATCAAACGTTTTGCAGTGGTCGGCGTCACACGGGATAAAGAATATGATGTATCCAAAGGATCCAAAGGGTCCAAGATATTATATTTTACCGCAAATCCAAACGGCGAAGCGGAAGTCGTCAATGTACAGCTCAAGCCGCACACGAAATTACGGAAGCTGAATTTCGACATGGATTTTGCAGAAATTGCCATCAAAGGGCGTGCATCTCAGGGAAACATCGTTTCGAAATACCCGATTAAGAAAATCACTTTCAAAAGTGCCGGTGTATCGACACTTGCTGGCCGTAAAATCTGGTACGATGCGATTATGAAACGATTGAACGCAGATGAGCGAGGGCAATATTTAGGTGAGTTTGACGGCGATGACAAAATTTTGGTCGTCATGTCCGATGGTAGCTATGAATTGTCCAACTTCGATCTGAGCAATCACTTCGATGAAAAGATGATCCGCATCGAGAAATATTACCCCGAACATGTGTATACCGCTGTTCATCAAGACGGTAAAAGCGGAACCTACTATGTCAAACGCTTTAAATTTGACGAACAACCTATTGGTAAAAGAATTTCTTTTATCAATGAAGAGCCCGGCTCCAAACTGGTCTTGCTGAGCAACGCAGCCGAGCCGGTAGTCCAACTGGACATCCTGAAAGGTAAATCTCAGACGGAAGAGACCTTGGAACAGCCGTTAACGGAGATTATTGATATCAAAGGTATGAAGGCACAAGGCAACCGTCTTTCCTTCCATACTGTAAAAACGGTCTCACTGCTCACACCTGATGAGGACCTCAGTGAAAGAGAAAAATCGACAGCCGAAAGCAATGGAGACACACCTACGACCACCGTTACCGCACCGGAAGGCGCACGGACAGAAGATAAAAAGGAAGATGATATCAAATTGGAAATCACCAATCCGGACGATATACAGATTGATGATAATGGACAGATGGAAATGTTTTAAAGGTGAATCGACTTACTGAATGATACTGTAAGAAGACCTATAGAATCGTAAAAAAGGTGGAGTCCAACGGTTGGACTCCACCTTTTTTTACGACTTAAATTCTTTGAGAAATTTCTGAAGTTTCGGTGCGATTACTACCGAACAGAACGGATTTTCGGGGTGGTCGTTAAAATAATTATGGTGATAGTCTTCAGCCAGCCAGAAGGTAGAAGCCGGTTCCACTGCCGTTACAATAGGATCATCGTATACTCCCTCGTTCTCTAGCTCGTCAATGAAATTTTTGGCCAGTATTTCCTGTTCTTCATTATGATAGAATACCACCGAACGGTACTGCGTCCCTACGTCATTGCCCTGACGGTTTAACGTCGTCGGATTATGTGTCCTGAAAAAAATTTTCAGCAGATCCTCGTAATTGACTAGATCTTCATCGTATTCGAGTTCAACAACTTCAACATGGTCTGTTGTGCCGGTACAAACCTGTTCGTAAGTCGGGTTGTCCACATGTCCCCCCATATATCCCGGCAATACCGATGTGACTCCTTCGGTATGCTGGAAAATCACTTCAGTACACCAGAAACATCCGCCTCCAAATGTTGCTTTCATATTTTATTAGTATTGAGTAATGAGTATTGCGACAAATTTATGCAAAGATATCCAAACTTCGATTATCCTCTGTTTTTATGATGTTGCGATCAATCGTCCGGGCTGATTATTTATAATAATGTTTGCCTTTAATCAGCAAGTCCTGCTGTTTACCATCGCATACGGCATAAGAGAATCCCTGTTGCAAGGCATAGGCACCATATTCCCCTTTTTTATTGATCGCCAGAAATCCTACCTGTATTTCTTTGGCTATGGCGGGCTTCTTCTTGACAATACGCATGACGGCTTCTTTGCAGGCATCTTCAGGCGAATACCCCTGACGCATCAACTCCACCACGAGAAAACTGCCCACATTGCGAATGACCTCCTCTCCCACTCCAGTAGATGTCGCTCCCCCAACTTCATTATCTACATAGAGCCCTGCACCAATAATCGGACTATCGCCCACCCGACCATGCATTTTAAATGCCATACCACTTGTTGTACAAGCTCCAGCGATATTTCCATTAGCATCCAGGGCTAGCATACCGATGGTGTCGTGATTATATTGGTTGCCCGGCAGCCGTTCGGCAGCGAATGACTTGTTCTCGATATTGACGACTGGTTTGTATTTTTTTTCTTTCAGCCATTCCTTCCAGGCTCTTTCTCCTTCAGGGGTCAAAAGATTCTCTTTTTCAAAACCGTTTTCCAAGGCAAACTGCAAAGCTCCGTCGCCTACCAGCATCACATGAGGTGTTTTTTCCATCACCAGCCGGGCGACCGATATCGGGTGCCCGATGTTCTCCAGGCCTGCCACAGCACCACAATTACCGTCCGCGTCCATAATGCAGGCATCCAAAGTCACATGTCCATCCCGATCCGGATAACCGCCTTTGCCAACGGTCATATTCTTTAAGTCGGCTTCCGGTACACGAACGCCCTGCTCGACCGCATCAAGCGCTTTCCCTCCTTTTGACAGTACTTCCCAGGCAGCTTTGTTGGCAGCTATTCCAAAGTCCCAGGTGGATATAACGATCGGATAATTTTTCAACTTACGTTCCGTAGCGACTGTTATCCCCTTTGCATCAAACGCCTGCAGGGCACCCATAGCCGTGGCAGCGAAAAGCCCCTGCTTTATAAAATTACGTCTCGAATTCATATCTACGTTATTATTACTTATTTATATTTTTTAGCAAGCTTGACCTATAAGCTTGCCCAGCATTGCCGCATCGTACCCTGATCACAACAGCACCCGGATGCATCGCGTATGCTACGGTACGGATAGGACAATCCACAGCGGATAGACAATAATACAAAATGGTTTTAGCAAATAGACAAATTAATTAAAATTAGACCTAAAAATTCGTTTTTTAGCAACCTCACAACCAAATCACTTAAAAATCGACAATTAACATTGATTTATATTATGAATTAATCTATCTTTAGGAACAAACTAATCAGCATGAGAAACACACTAAAATTCGCGATTTTAGCATGTGCAAGCCTTATCGGCGCGAGTCATGGCCATGCACAGCAAGTAGATTCGACAACTTATTTCAAAATCAAAGAGCTGCAAGAAAACGTAAAACGTGAATTTGCCCCCGACCGCCGAACAAAAATTGTCGCTATTCAACACGCAGATATTCGGCAAAATCAGTATATCTTGGAGACCACAGAAAAGGATGCCCAATTTGTCCTTGAGCAAAAAGCGAAAGACATACCTGCTCATATCCAGGTCAAATTGTTACCAGATGCCAGTGTCGAGGGCAAAACGGTAGGTGTGATCCGGCTTTCGGTGGCCAATATGCGAACTTTTCCGGACAATGCCGCCGAGCTGACGAGTCAGGTCTTACTCGGTACCCAGGTGGATCTCTTACAGAAAAAAAGTGGCGAGTACCGTGTCCGCACGCCTGACGGCTACATTGCTTGGGTACCAAGCTCATCGATCGCTGCCATGGACGAAACAGAAATCGCAAGCTGGAGACAGGCAGAGAAAGTCATTTATACAACAGAGTTTGGCCGGTCATACTCCGAACCCAATGAAAAGAGTCAGCGAGTATCTGATCTGGTATATGGCGATATATTAAAGCTTACTGGACAAAAAGGCAATTTTTATGAGGTTGCTTACCCTGACGGCCGCAAGGGATATATCCGGAAATCAGAAAGCCTGACCTTAAAGAGCTGGCTGGATTCCCGTAATCCGACGGCGGAAAATATCATTGCCAGTGCCAAGTCCATGCTTGGCCTACCCTATCTGTGGGGTGGCACTTCAGTCAAAGGCGTCGATTGTAGCGGGTTTACCAAAACCAGCTTCTTTATGAACGGTTTTGTGATTCCCCGGGATGCCTCACAACAGGTCCTGGCTGGCCAGCAGATCGATATTCTCGATAGTGAAGGGCATTTCGACCCGGAAAAAGCACTTAAAAACCTTAAACCGGCAGACTTACTTTTCTTTGCAGCAGGTAAAAACAGTAATCCCGATGCGCGTGTGACTCACGTTGCGTTGTATATTGGCAACGGTACCTTCATCCACGCAGCCGGATTGGTCCGCATCAACAGCATGTTAAAAGACGCTCCGGACTATGACGACTTCCAGACGCGCACCGTTGTGGCAGCCCGCCGTTACCTGGGCGTACAGGACAGTGCCATTCAAAAAATCGCCGAAAGCAATTATTACACTAAGAAATAAATGATGATGAGCAATCAATCTGAATGGATCAGCAAGGACTTCGGTGCCTTCAAGTTAAGGTTTCGCCCATACACGCTCAGTTTGCGGCATGTATTTACCGTTGCTTCCTATAGCCGGAGCACCACGCCTGTCGTTCTGACGGAGCTCGAATATGACGGTATTATCGGTTACGGTGAAGCGAGCATGCCTCCTTATCTTGGCGAATCTCAGGAAAGTGTGATCTCCTTTTTAAACCAGATCGACCTTTCGGCATTTGGTTCGCCTTTTCAAACGGAAGAAATCCTCCATTACGTCGACCGGGTGGCGGCGAAGAATACTGCCGCGAAAGCAGCTATTGACATTGCTTTGCACGATGTGCTCGGCAAGATTATGGGGCAGCCTTTTTATAAAATATGGGGATTGAACCCAGAGCTGATCCCCCCCACCTCCTACACCATCGGCATCGACAGCGAAGACATGATCCGTAAAAAGGTGGCTGAAGCGGACCAATTTAAAATTCTGAAAGTAAAATTAGGCCTCGATACGGACAAGATGATTATCGATACGATCCGCCAGGTGACCGACCGGCCACTCTGTGCCGATGTCAACCAAGGCTGGAAAACACGGGAGGAAGCTCTTGAAATGGCACAGTGGCTCGCCGAACGGAATGTCGTGTTTTTAGAGCAGCCGATGCCGAAAGAACAAATCGATGACAACGCCTGGCTTACCGAACACAGTCCCATACCGACCATTGCAGACGAGGGATGCCAGCGGCTGATGGATGTACCGGGATTAAAAGGGGTGTATAGTGGCATAAATATCAAATTGATGAAATGTACCGGCATGCGGGAAGCAAAACGCATGGCTGAACTGGCCCGTTCCCTCGATATGAAGGTAATGATCGGCTGCATGACGGAAACCTCCTGTGCCATCAGCGCCGCAGCGCAGCTTGCTCCATTGACGGATTGGGCGGATCTGGACGGAGCATTACTGATTGACAATGACATCTATAACGGTATGAGCGTGGTCGACGGCCGGTGTATTCTGGCGGATCGGCCCGGAATTGGAATTGTAAGAAGATAACCTTAAATTCAGTACAATATTTATCTTAAATAAAATATTGTACTGAGTTGTTTACAACGCTCTTAGCAGCCTGTAAGCTACCAATATTAACAAACTAAATTAATCACTCCATACAACTAAGGAATGTCCCAGAGAAGCCCAGCAGTGAGGTAGATCTAGCGGATATTCTGTATGGCCTTTAAAGACAATAATTCTTATGAAACAACACGTGCTCACAACGTTGTGCCTCTTAGCCTGTGGCTCCCTGCAGTCTTTACATGCACAACAGATTCAGCTTGCTGGTAAAATAGTAGACAGCAATGGCAATCCGGTCAGCGGAGTGACCGTCAATGTCAAGGGCTCCAGCCAAGGGACATCCACCAACGAAAAGGGCTTATTCACCCTGCATGCCGCGGCAAACGCAACATTGACAATCTCCGCCGTTGGCTACCAGACGCAGGACGTTCAGGTCAATGGCCGCAACACCATTAGTATCACGCTCGTCGGCGGCGAACAGGCACTGGACGAGGTGATGGTAGTTGCTTATGGTACAGCCAGGAAAAGCACCTATACCGGATCGGCAGCACAAGTGAAGGCTGATGCCATTGACAAACAACCCGTTACTTCTTTTGAAAAAGCGTTGACGGGCAGAGTAGCGGGATTGCAGATGTCAAACGGGTCTGGACAAGCTGGGGCAACTTCGGCCATTCGCATTCGAGGAATTGGCTCAATGAATGCTTCCAATGAGCCCTTATACGTCATCGATGGTGTTCCTGTCGTATCGGGAAGTGTAGGCCAAATGGGAGACTTTATCGTGAATACCAACAATGTCATGAGCACGTTAAATCCCAGTGACATTGAGTCCATCTCTGTCTTGAAAGATGCAGCAGCGTCCTCTTTATACGGTTCCAGAGCTGCAAATGGTGTCATCATCATCACAACCAAAAGAGGAAAAAACGGCGACCCGAAGATCAACGTCAAGTCTTCTATTGGGATCAGTCCATCTTGGGCAACAAAAAACAACGAACCTGCCTCCGTTCAGGATCAGATTAATTTACTTTATAGCATATTATATGATTCCAGAATAGCCGCTGGGCAAAGTCCTGAGCAAGCCAATAAAAATACGCTCTACCGGCTGAATTCTTTGGAATGGAACCCCAATTCGGCGAATTATGGTAAACCAACCTCATCTTATGGATTTGGTATACACGGATACCAATTTAGTACTGACGGCACGTCCCAATGGGAAAATGTACATATTTCAGGAAAAACCGACGGTATAGAAAACCGTGACGGGAAATACTACAATTGGGATAAAGCCTTATTTCGAACGGGAATTTTCAATAGTAATGACATCGCTGTAAGTGGGGCCACTGAAAAGACGAATTATTATGCATCCTTAGGCTATACACAGGATAAAAGTCGGGCCATCGAAAACAATTATGACCGTATTAATGGACGGGTCAACCTCACCCAAAAGATAGGAAAATATTTAGAATTCGGTTCCAATATCAATTACGCTAAAACCAAACTGGAAGGTTTCAACGATACCCGAAATACCGGAACGAACTACCTATACCAATCACGCAACCTGCTTTGGCAACTCTATTGGCCTACAGATTATAAGACAGGACAGGAGTATACTGCCCGTTATGGTAGCCTAGCCTATAACCCGTTATATTATAATAAGGAATGGGAGAACAGTTCAAAGACTAGCAAACTATCGGCCATAGAATCACTAACGTTAAAACTACTGCCGGAACTCACCTTAAAGACTATTTTCTCCTATGATAATACCGATGTGAAAGATCATATCTACTATAGCGCAAAACATTATAATGGGACAGCTGACAATGGTCGTGTCTCCGAGATTTCAACAACGATAGAGAAATTAGTTTCTTCGACGACAGCAACCTACAATAAGCAATTTGGCTCACATCATGTGAACCTACTAGCTGGATTTGAAGCGGAGAAAAACACCACGGATTTTATTCGTGCGACAGGGAAAGATCTTCCCTCTTCATCACTCCATACCGTAGCTACGGCAGGTATCCTCGACGCCTCAGCCTATTCATGGGGCAATAATATGATGTCCATACTATCGAGAGCCGAATACAATTATGATGAACGATATTTCGCTTCTGCATCCTTCCGCCGTGACGGGTCTTCCAGATTGGCTCCAGGCCCGCGCTGGGGTAACTTCTGGTCGGTTGCGGCCTCATGGAATATCGCAAAGGAATCTTTTGTCAAAGATATCGAACAAGTTGACAATTTAAGATTGCGTGGTTCGTATGGTATCAACGGAACCTTACCTACCCAGCTTTACTCCTGGAGAAATTTGACCAGTTACTCCAACAAATACATGACCCAGCCGGGTGGAGGACTGAATAATATCGGGAACCCTGATCTAGCCTGGGAAGAGAACTATTCGACAAACCTAGCTCTTGAGTTTGGCTTATTCCAAAACAAAGTTTTCGGTACTGTCGAATACTTTAATAGGGATTCAAAAAACCTACTTCAAGATGTGCCCATATCATCAGTCACGGGTTTTGGTTCCATCCTCAGAAACGTAGGCGAAATGAACAACAGGGGAATAGAAATTGAACTTGGATCGGATATCCTCAAAAATGAAAACTGGAAATGGACATTAAGTGCCAACGCGGCATTTATTTCATCAAAAATAAACAAGCTGTATGGTGGACAGGATATTGTTTGGTATGATCCAACAGGATCCGACAATCGTGCAAGGTTTGTTTACCGTGAAGGCGAGTCTTCATTATCTTTTTTTGGACTTGAATGGGCGGGAACAGATCAGACTAATGGTAGGAATGTGTGGTACACCAATGACAATACTGCAGGTGATTTTATGTTTAACGGTAAGGCCGCTACTTATGACTATAAAAAAGCACAGCAAACCATCATTGGCAGTGCTAATCCAAAGTTATATGGTGGTATAAACTCGGACATCGATTACCAAAACTTTTCCCTGGGTCTGAATTTTGCCTACAAAATTGGCGGCAAACTCTATGATGCCACATCCAAAGATGTTGCCGATGATGGCTACTACTGGGAACGGATCCATGCCGAATATTTTGCTGACAATACCTGGTCGCCAACAAATATGGACGGCTCCTATCCAATGGTGACCGGACGGGATCTCGAGGATGTCAACCAAATCAGCAGCCGGCATTTATTTAACGCATCTTACCTCAGATTAAAGAACATATCGTTAAGCTATAGGCTACCAAATGCGATATTGAAAAGAGCTGGTATTTCAAACGCCCGCCTTTATTTTAATGGAAGCAATCTGCTTACGTTCTCCAAATATAAGTACATGGATCCGGAGGTTAACCAATTTGGAACGCGCGGCTGGGAAACCCCGCTGGCAAAAACCTATACCTTTGGGATCGAATTTAGTTTTTAATGGATAAATAATAACAATATGAAAAAGCTTTTTATTGCTTCATGCATCTCTATATCGCTTGCAGTAAGCTCCTGCAGCAATTTCCTGGACGTGTCGCCTACAAATATGGCTGACTCCAATACCGCCATACAAACTGCTGCAGATGCGAAAGTAGTTATGAACGGATTAATGAGTAAAATGGCGGACGTGGCTTATTATGGGCGCAACTTTCCGCTTTATGCTGACGCCAAAGGTGGTGACTTTACGATAGCGTCTCAAGGAAGGGGTTATGATTACCTATACGTCTTCAATCATTCGGCATCATCTAATCCTTATTCGGGCATCTGGTCTCAAGGCTTCCATACGATGGTTCAAATCAACAATCTTCTCGAGAATATAGAAAAACTCATATCTGCTGGTTCTACCGAAGCCTTCGACACGTATAAAGGACAGGCTCTCACAGCCAGAGCCCTGATCAACTTTGATCTTGTACGCTTATATGGTAAGCCTTACAATATGGATAAATCCGCATGGGGTATCCCTAATGTTACCAAAGTACTTGAGTACAATGCACAAGAAAAAAGGGTTAGTGTCGAACAAAATTACAGCCAGATACTTCAGGACCTTAAGGCCGCGGAGTCCTTATTACCCAAAACCAAATCAAATGGTTATTTCAACTACTTTGCAAATAAAGCGCTTCAAGCTCGAGTATATCTCTATATGAATGATTATGACAATGCGCTCAAAGCCGCTCAGGAGGTGATCGATTCGAAAGTATATACGCTGTACAGTAATGCGGATTGGGTGAAATCCTGGACAACTATGTTTGGCACAGAATCCATTTTGGAACTGGGAATCTATCCAAATGAAGCAGATGCAGGGACAAGCTCTCTTGGCGCCCTTTTCCGTAGAAAAGAACATGGAAGTAAAGCGATATTAGGTAACTTTATTGCCGCGGATCCATTTTTGGCGAAACTTAAACAAGACGAAACGGATGTTAGGTGGGGGATTATGGCTTACGACGAAGTCGGCACATCCCATCTTGGAGCGGTCTACAAATATAGTGGAAGTACTACTCTAGCAGGTGACAAAAACTCCACTTCCAATAGTACAGCGGTAAATATTAAAGTTATCCGTCTATCCGAAGTTTACCTTATCGCAGCCGAAGCAGCATTATTAAAAGCGTCAGCTGACAAAAGTCTCGCGGCGAGTTACTTAAATGCCATTCGCCAACGATCTCCAAAATTGAATCCCGCTAATTCCTCTAACATTACTTTGGATATGATTGCGGACGAACGAAGTAAGGAATTGTTAGGTGAAGGACATCGATTCTTCGATATGATGCGTTGGAACAAGACCATCAGCTTTGACGATAACTTGGGTAATATAAGTACAACCAACAGGCCGAAAACTATTGACCGTACATTCTTCAAAACTATTCTTCCCATTTCATTGGATGAAATGAACGCCAACCCGGCCATTGCAGATCAACAAAATCCGGGTTATTAATTGCAATTTATCCCCTAAAATACAGCTTTTAGGGGATAAATTAAATCTTACATCGCCCGCCCTTTATAGTTTGTATCCCCAATATTTTTTAGATCAATCAAGTCACCATTGATGACTCCATATTGTACGTTATCTCGGCTCCCGAGAAAAAAATCTGCGTTCATCCCCACATGCAAGTTGTCGCTGACTTTAAAAGTATCGCTCGACAGCAAACGGAGGGGTAAGGGATGAAACAGAGTTTCCTGAGACTGATCCGAGATCATTACTGCTGCGTAACCTGTTTTAAGCAATGATCTTACAAGTGGCAAGTTAAGCTCGTCGAGCAAAAATCGTCGCTCCGTATATACCTTTGCCGGAATAAATTGCAAGCCCCTCACATCTACATCCGTGTAACCATAGAAGTCCTGTAAATCACCAATGTCTTCAATGATGCCATCCACATAATAATCAGTTCCTACTGTCTTCTCGGTTTGGCGGATTGCAACATCTACCTGCATGGTTTTACCATTGCGCACGATCTCCAGATTCCGGATCAGTACGTCATGTAGCTTTTCGTCGTTGAAGGGAATGGCGGCATAATCCGCGATATCATAACGCGTATAGGTTGCTGCCGCAATTTCCTGGAACGCGTGTAAGAGCGCTACAAAATTACATCTGCGTACGGTCAACTTCTCCGGATCACCAGCATAAGCTCCCGATTCGATCAGGATGGTGCGTGCACCCCACTTTTGAAAATTATCGCCAAAACCGCGCGGGGTATGCGCATCGTCATATCTGGCGACAGCTCCCGGTATAAGCTCCTGCAAGAGCCTATTGATCCCCACAATAACACGCATGGCATCTCCCCGCACCGTATTGATGCTGCGTTCGTAATCGTAGGCAGGAGCCAATAGGGAAATTGTCACTGGAGTGCCTGTACCGGGGATATTATAATAGTTGTTCTGATTGTGAAGGTTAAAAGCAAAATCAGGTCTGAGAGTCATCGCCTGTTCCTTTAGCAGCGCCGCTTCCACTGTCGCTGTCGCACGTGCATCTCTGTTCATGTCGACATCCATCGCTGTTCTGCGCTGAAAGCGTTCAGCCCCGTCAGGATTGAGCATGGGAATGCAATACAGCGTCAATTTCGAAGCTAGCTCTTCCCGCCAGCTGTCGAAACCATCCCCTTCACCCTCAAAAAAATTAAAGAGGTCGAAAAGAGCCATTGTCGCTGTAGGTTCGTCGCCGTGCATCTGTGACCATAGGAGCACTTTGATAGGCCCTTCGCCATATTTCAGCCGAAAAATAGCACGGTCTTCCACCGAACATCCAATCTCATCCACCGTCCACCGTTTGCCCGCAGCATGCTTTTTCACCAAGGGCAGGATATCCCGATGCTTAAATCTCCTATGTGTCAACGCCTTTTCTTCGTGTAAAGAAAAGGCGTTGATAAAATCTTCTTTTGTCAATATCATTGTTCATCTGTTAACGCTGGATCCAATACAGTGATGGTACCCAGACGTGCATCCATACGGACTTTAACCCCTACCGGCAAAATAAATTGCTCGGCAATATGTCCGATCATCGCACCTGCATACGCCGGGATACGCAAGGGTACAATATAATCATGAAAGAGCTGATCCAATGTCACCGAACCATAACCACCCGAAGGTTTGCAGTTGGTACATTTTCCGAAAATAAACCCCTTGATTGCCCCTAGTATCCCTGCATTTTTCAGCTGGCAGAACATCCGGTCCATACGTTCCATATCTTCATCCACTTCCTCCATAAAAAGGATTTTATCCTTAAAATCGGGCAAATAGGGTGAACCGCATAGCCCTGTCAATACGGTCATGTTACCGCCCAATAATACAGCGTCTACCGTCCCCGGATAGATAGTGGTAATTCGGTCCTTGGTCTGTACGATATTTTCACCTTTTGATTTTGGATTCTCAAATATCGCGGGATTATTGGCAACGAACTGTGCCCTGAACGCTTCTGCGAGCTTGTTCGTCCAGGTACTGATTCCCACGGCACCATGAAAACTCACGAGTCCCGTTTTTGCATATAAAGCGAGGATCAGCGCCGTGATGTCAGAATAGCCAAGTAAGATCTTTGGATTGCGGGCAATCATGCCATAGTCTAGCCGGTCAAGCAGTCTCGATGTACCAGATCCACCACGGATACAGACAATAGCTTTAACGCTTTTATCGCCAAACATCGCATGCATATCCGCAATACGCTCTTCATCGGTACCCGCTAGGTTGCCATAACGGCTCCGGATATGTTTGCCCTCCTTCACATTAAAGCCCAGCGCCTCGAAGATTTCGCGCGCGATGCTGATCGATTCTTCATCGTCCAGTGCGCCCGCAGGTGTGATTAAACCAACGGTATCGCCCAAATGCAGCTTTCTGGCCAGCAGAGCCGCATGACTGCCAAGCTGGTTTCTGGCCTGAGCCCCATTCCCCACTCCCAAAACTGGAATAGACAAAGCGCCCAAGGCCAGGGACTTTATAAAGGCTCTTTTTTCCATGGATGAATAATCTATCGGTTAAATAATAAACGCTCCCCTGCCCCTTTCTCGATGATCTTTCCATGGGAAAAGGCAAGCTTACCCGACACGATGGTATGCTCGATCGTCGAACTGAATGTATGTCCCTCAAATGGAGACCAGCCACATTTGGACAGTATATTGGATTTTGACACGGTATAAGATTTATTTAGGTCTACCAGGACGAGGTCTGCCCAGTAGCCCTCCCGAATATATCCGCGGTCTTCGATCTGAAACAATGTCGCTGTGTTATGGGCTGATTTTTGAACGAGCTGTTCTAAAGTCATTTTGCCGGCTTTAACCATATCCAGTAGCGCCTGTAATGCATGCTGAACCAAAGGACCGCCGCTAGGGGCTGAAGCATACGCCTGCGTTTTTTCGGCAATGGTATGTGGTGCGTGATCCGTGGCGATCACATCGATATGACCATCGAGCAATGCCTTAAGGATCTGGTCACGGTCATGAGCTGTTTTTACAGCAGGATTCCATTTGATAAAATTTCCTTTTGACGCGTAATCCTGATCCGAAAACCAAAGGTGATGAATACAAGCTTCGGCTGTAATTTTTTTATCCTTTAGCGGAATATCGTTTCTGAACAGCTCAATTTCTTTCGCCGTCGAGATATGGAGGATATGCAATCGTGTCTGATGCTTCCTGGCGAGTGCAACCGCTTTGGAAGAGGACAGGTAACAGGCTTCTTCGGAGCGGATCAGCGGGTGCATTTCGATTGCCAGGCCATCCTCACCATACTTTTCTTTGAAGAGAGCAAGGTTTGCCTTGATCGTTGCTTCGTCCTCACAGTGAGTGGCAATTAAAGTGGGGGCATTTGCGAATATACCTTCCAGGGCCTTCTCATTGTCGACCAGCATATTTCCTGTGGAGGAACCCATAAATACTTTGATACCACAGACGGTCCTGGGATCAGTCTTCAAGACCTCTTCGAGGTTATCGTTGGCCGCTCCCATAAAAAATGAATAGTTGGCCAGGGCATTTTTTGCCGCGATATCATATTTATCCTGCAGGAGGTGCTGGGTCAATGTGTTGGGTACTGTATTCGGCATTTCCATAAATGAGGTTGTACCGCCCGCCACAGCAGCACGGCTCTCGTGCCAAATGTCGGCTTTGTGCGTCAATCCCGGCTCACGGAAATGGACCTGATCATCAATTAAGCCTGGAAAGAGATGTAGCCCTTCAGCATTAATTTCTTGATCTGCAGGATGGTTAATCTCTTGCGCAATCATTTCAATCCGGCCATTGCTGATGTAAACGTCCGCTGCCTCAACTTTGCCTTCATTGACAAGCTGCGCGGATTTTATAAGAATAGATGACATGTTAATCTTTTTTACTTTGCTATATACACCAAAAGTAAAGATTTGCACTGTTCTTAACAAGTGCGTTGTGAATCTCTGCTGTGGTGATACTGAATACAAGCGCGGGAGTCATCAAGCGATAACATGGTCGTGCGTTCTGATGAACAGGAGCTGGGGGTATGCAAAAAAAGAGGCTTTAGCCTCTTTTGTTATTCTTTATCAAACTTATATCCGACCCCCTTTACTGTAGTGACATAATCATCGCCTATTTTTTCGCGGAGTTTTCGGATATGCACATCAATAGTCCGATTGGTGACGACCACCGAATCTTCCCAGATACTCTTTAAGATCTGTTCACGGGTAAAAACCTTGTTCGGTTTGGATGCCAGCAAATAGAGCAGTTCAAACTCTTTCTTGGCAAGTACAATCTTTTGTTCCCCTTTGTAGACTAGGAAGGAGTCCCGATCAATGACCAGATCTGCTATTTCAATTTTGTCCTGTGCAGCAGCATCCGATTCTTCCGATGCATTTCGTCTCAGAATTGCATTGATACGACTCATCAAAGCCCTTGGTTTAATCGGTTTGGCGATATAATCATCGGCTCCCACATGGAAACCGGCAATTTCAGAATATTCTTCGCTTCTTGCAGTTAAAAACACCATAAAGGTACTTTTAAACTCAGGCATCGCACGCATAATGCGACAAGCTTCGATACCATCCATCTTGGGCATCATTACGTCCAGGATGATTAGATCCGGGTTCACTTGTTTGGCAACTTGTATTGCCTCTTCCCCATTTTGCGCTGTGGAGACCTGATATCCTTCCCGGTTTAAATTAAATGCAATTAAATCCAGAATATCCTTCTCGTCGTCAACAATTAAAATCTTTTGTTTCGAAGAACTCATTTGTCTTATTTTTTTTGCTAAAATATAAACAAAATGATAATAATTAGTTAATCTAATGTTACCAAATTATTAAGTAATATTTCAATTAACAATAACATATAGATTACTTAATTGTTTTCTCCAAAAATGCAGCGAGCTCTTCTCCACGGAGATTTTTAGCGATAATAACACCGTTGGGATCCAGGATATAGGAAGTAGGCAAAGCTTTCACGCGAAATTCTACGACAACAGGCGAGCTCCAGGCCTTCAGATCAGATACATGTGTCCAATTCAGCTTATCATCTGCAATAGCCCGCATCCATGATCCCGGGTTGTCATCGAAAGACACCGAAAGGATATCAAAACCTTTGTTATGATAGGTATTATATAGCTTGACGAGGTTAGGATTTTCCTGACGGCAAGGCATACACCATGAGGCCCAGAAATCTACCAACGTATATTTGCCTTTGTAGCTCGATAACCTGACCTCCTTGTTAGATGGGGTAAACGATACCAGTTCAGGCGCCGGCTGCCCAATGGCCATCTTTTTTAGCTTCTGTGTTTCTTCTTTAAACTGGCTGACATACCTGTTTTCAGTAAACTGATCTTTAATCTTGTCGGCATACGCTATGATTTCTGCTTCAGCGACCTCAGGGTCCAAGGTCGAAATGGCATAAAACCCAGCAAGATCGTTGTGCTTATTGGAGAACTCCACGGCTTTTGCCGTATACGCCCGCAGTTCATCCGCGAATTTGGCTTTATATGCTGCGCGCAACTTTTCAATTTCATCGGCAGTTGAATTGGCCGTTAACTTGGAAAAGACGGTTTGAAGCGAATCCTGAATATAGTCACGACGATTCCGCTCTTTGGCAAATGGCTGTATTGTCTTGGACAGTTCGGACCCTTCGATATGATAGTCGTTGACATCTTTGTGCAAATCTGCCTGAAACGAAATGGTTTCGCCCGGAGTGGCGATCAGATCATAGCGATTTTTGCCAACACGCAGCGAGAGCAGCCTTGACTGGCTCGCCGGACGAACAAACTGGAACTTATTATTGTCGCCAAAAAACATCGAATCCAGCTTGTTATCTCCTTCATACAAGGAGATAACTTTGATATTGCCTGGATTTTCTATCTTTCCTTCGATGGTGAACTGTTCCTTATTCTGGCAACTAAACATTAATCCTACTACACCAAGTGCTAAATAAATTGCCTTTTTCATCTATTCTTCCTTTTTATATAAACTCTTTTGCCCGTTCGATGGCTATCTTCAGCCCTGCAGCATGTTTACCGCCTGCTGTAGCGTAAAACGGCTGGCCACCGCCTCCACCTTGAATATCTTTGGCTAGATCGCGGACGATATGACCTGCATTCAGTCCTTTCTCTTTTGCGAGCTCATCTGAAATCACAACGGTCAGGCTGGGCTTACCATCAAATTCAGCGCCGATCACCAAAAATAGATTGTCAACACCGCCTTTTATAGCATAAGCCAGAGTTTTAACGGCTTCAGCATTCGGCAGATCAACGATTGTTGCCAAGAAATTGATATCCCCCACCTGCTGAATCTTAGCTTCAAGATCAGATTTTAGCGCAAGTGATTTTTCTGTGATGCTCTTCTCTATTTCTTTTTTCAAGGCACCATTTTCATCGAGGACTTTTCCCAGTGCAGCCACAAAATCCTTCGGATTATTCAGTAGTTCTTTGAGATGCTGCACCAGTTCGAAATGTTCACGGATCACCGCCGCCGATTTTGTCCCTGTGATGGCTTCAATACGACGTACGCCGGCGGCCACAGCAGATTCTCCGACAATTTTAAAAAACCCGATCTGCCCTGTAGCTTTGACATGAGTACCACCGCAGAGCTCCTTCGAAAACCGGTCATCGAAGGTAATAACGCGGACAAAGTCACCGTATTTCTCACCGAACAACGCCGTCACGCCCGAGTCCAAAGCTTGCTGATAAGGGACATTACGTTCCTCTTTCAAGGGGATATTTTCACGGATCCTGGCATTCACGATATCTTCCACCTGCTTGATTTCCTCATCAGTCATCTTGGCAAAATGGGATATATCAAAACGAAGTATATCGGCGTTGACCAGCGATCCTTTTTGATTCACATGGCTACCAAGCACCTGTTTTAATGCCGCATGCAGCAAGTGTGTCGCCGAATGGTTATTCTCTGTATCCAGGCGTTTGTTTTTATCTACCTGAGCCACAAAGGTACCCTTTAGTTCGAGTGGAAGTTTATTCGCGAAATGGACAAATAAGCCATTTTCCTTTTTGGTATCGGTGATATAAATCTTCTCGCCCGTCTCTTCGGAAACCAGCTCGCCGGAATCTCCCACCTGTCCACCTCCTTCCGCATAGAATGGACTTACCGACAACACCAGCTGGTACTGCTCTTTGTTTTTGATGACCACCTTACGATATTTTACGATTTCGGTGGTTGCTGTCAATGTATCGTATCCGACGAATTCAAAGCCCTCATCCTCATTCACGACTACCCAATCACCGGTATCAATAGCTGTCGCAGCCCGTGAGCGATCTTTCTGGATCTGAAGGGCCTTATTGAAACCGTCCATGTCGACCAAAAGTCCCTTTTCACGGGCCAGTAACTCGGTGAGATCGATGGGAAAACCATACGTATCATAAAGTTCGAAGGCAAAGTCGCCGTCAATTACATCGTGATCTTCGACGTAATTCTCAAAGCGCTGTACGCCAGTAGACAAGGTACGTAAAAAGGATACCTCTTCTTCGAGAATGACTTTTTGTACAAAATCCTGTTGCTGGATCAATTCGTCGAATACGCCTGCAAACTGCGCTGCCAATACCGGAACTAGCTCATGAATAAAAGGATTTTTAAATCCTAGAAATGTATAGGCATAACGTACGGCACGACGCAAAATACGTCGAATGACATAGCCCGCTTTATTATTGGAAGGTAATTGTCCATCGGCGATAGCAAAGCTAACCGCACGGATATGGTCCGATACGACGCGCATTGCGATATCTGTCTTCTCATCATCACCATATTTCACTCCGGCCTTTTGGGAAATAAATTCTATGGTCGGTGTAAAAACGTCTGTATCGTAGTTGGAAGTCTTGCCCTGAATGCATCTGACCAAACGCTCAAATCCCATTCCCGTGTCGACATGTTTTGCTGGCAAACTCTGCAGCGATCCATCTTTTAGACGATTAAACTGCATAAACACGAGGTTCCAGATTTCTATCACCTGAGGATGATCCGCATTGACCAAACTTTGTCCGGACACAGCGGCGCGCTCAGATTCACTCCGCATATCGAAGTGGATTTCCGAACACGGACCACAAGGACCGGTCTCTCCCATTTCCCAGAAATTGTCTTTTTTATTGCCAAGCAAGATACGGTCTTCGGCAATCCATTGCTTCCAGAAATCAAAAGCTTCCCTATCGCGCTCCAAACCCTCAGTCGCATCGCCTTCAAAAATGGTTACATATAAGCGGTCTTTATCCAACTTATACACCTCAGTAAGCAACTCCCAAGCCCAGGCAATAGCCTCTTTTTTAAAATAATCACCAAAGCTCCAATTGCCCAACATTTCAAACAGGGTATGATGGTAGGTATCGATCCCCACTTCTTCTAAATCATTGTGCTTGCCAGAGACCCGCAAACAGCGCTGTGTGTCGGCAACACGGGGAAATTTAATTGGAGCTTCCCCAAGAAACAGATCCTTAAATTGGTTCATCCCTGCATTGGTAAACATCAATGTGGGGTCGTTTTTTACAACTACTGGTGCTGAAGGTACTATTTGATGACCTTTGCTTTTAAAAAAGTCCAAAAAGGCTTGACGAATTTCTCTACTTGTCATTTAATCTATCTAAAAATATGTGCAAACTTACTCAAAATTGGTAGGTTATGCAATGTGGAATTCCAGATATTGACGTGCATATGGCGATTTTGATCCGTCTTGGAGTCTAGGCTGGCTGACTTTTCAAACGAAAAAATCAGGATAAAAAAAACAGTATGGCAGACCTGTCAGCATAAGTGTATGACAGAAATCACAGATACTGATTAAATACAACATTTTATAGCTATAATTTTCTGCAGATCTTTGCCCCCAGATAGTTAGATTGAACACGCAAAACAATAAAAACAATTTGACTTATTGCCACTGACTATTGCATTTGTTTTATTACATTTGATAGTATATAGGAGCAGGAAACATAATTTCCGCAAACACAGTTCCTGAACGATGGAAAAAATTAAAGTAAGATATTGTAGCTAAAATTCCTTCCAATGAAAAAAAACATTCTACTACCGGTAGATTTTTCGGCTCACTCCAACAATGCAGTTGACTATGCTGTAGACCTGGCGGTTCAAAAGAGTTATGCCATCCATCTCTACCATAATTATACTTCTGCATCCGCGGTCTTTGAGGAGGAAACCAGTCCCAATGGAAAGCAAACTTCAACATTTAAAGCCGACGTATTGATCAACAATCTTGCTGGCCGTATTCGATCTGCACACCCCGAGCTCACCGTAACTACGCAATGTGAGCGTGGCATGATTACCGAAACACTGCCTGAACTGGCCACGCCTGCAAACTTTGATTTTGTCGTCATGGGCACCAAAGGTATCACCAACGATGACAGCCAGCTGATCGGAAGTACAACTTACGTAATCAGCAAAAAAGCGAAAATACCTGTATTAGCGATTCCTTCAGAAGCAACATTCGTACCTATCGATAAAGTCGGGCTGCTGTCCAACTTCAAAGAAGAAGAGGTACAAACCGTACAGGATTTTGTCAACATTATTGGAAAAGATTTCGAACTCAAACTGTTGCACGTACACTATGATCATTCGTCTGAAAACCGGATTGAGGAAAAGTTGGAAGTGTGGAAATACAAAATCAAAAAATATATCGGGGTAACCAATATTGCGATAGAGGTGGACTCCATACAAGGTGATGTTGAAGATCTGGATACAGTTCCGGAAGTAATCAATGAGATGGTTCATGAAGAACAGATCAAGATATTGCTGGTAACACGCTCCAGAAAATCATTTTTTGAACGTCTGTTTACCAGATCGGTGGCAAAAGCGCTTTTTAGTCACCCCTTAGTTCCAATATTTTTCACCAAAGCATAATACGCCAAAGCTATGTCAAAATTATTAATCCCCGTAGATTTTTCTGAGAATGCACGAGTCGCTGCAGCCTATGCTGCCCAGATCGCTCAAGAAACGGATGATGAAATCACCCTGTTGCATTCGTTCACATCGCACGTCAATAAATTTGCAAATGCGAAGCATTTAGTGGATCCTACCGAGGAAGAAGCACATGCCAAGATGCGGGACCTCGTAGCTGAACTGCTACAAAAATATCCGTCGATTAAAATTTCTACCCTATTTGCAAACGGAATTTTATCCGAATCTCTGGAGAAACAAGAGATAAAAGATACCTTCAAGACGGTAATTATGGGTACAAAAGGAGCCACTGGACTGGAATCCGTATTGATTGGAAGCAACACCTACGACGTCATCAAAGAGTCCAAAATTCCGGTTTTGGCCGTCCCAAAAAATGCAGTAAAATTAAGAAAAGACAATGTTGCATTATTAACAAATTTTAAACCCGGTGAACTGGAAGTGCTGAAACAAGCCATCCCTTTATATGGCAAAGATTTTCATTTACAACTCATCCATATCAACAAAAACGAACTGGATATCAATATTTTAGATAAAAAATTAAAAAATTGGATCGAACAGATTATCGAAGAGACCGGCATTGAAGACATCTCATACATTGTCAAATCACCAAGCTATTTTGCCGGCTCCAGGGAGAACATTGCAAACGGGATCCATACGATCATACGCGATGAAAATATAGACGTTATTCTGATTACGAAAAGTAGAAAATCTTTTTTCCAAAACATTTTTACTGAAAACATTGTTAAGCACATGGCTTTTGAAATTGAGGTACCCAACTTTTTTGGTCGAGTGGATTGACCAAATAATTTTTGGCAAATTTATTGCAAGAGCATTCAATGAGTTAAATTAACAAGCGTTTTATAGTAGAAAATTTTACAAAACAACATTATGAAAATTAGCCTTAAAAAATCAGGATTACTTGTAGCAGCAGGAATCATCTCTACTGCAGCCTTTGCACAAAGTACAAAAGTGGGCTCTATCGAGGGTACGACTCCTCTTGGATCGGCAACGCAGTATAGAACCTGGTCAATCGGTGTGGGCGCGGGAGTAACAAGCTTGCAAAATATTGCGAAGTTAAATAATGGAGGTTATGATAAGCTGGACTGGAACTTAGGCTACAGTGCTTATATCAAGAAACAAATCTCCCCTTCCTTCGGTTTGAAAGCAACTTATTTTGGAGGAAAGACATCCGGTTACACTGCAGATGACAAACAAGCAGGCTTCGAAACCAAAACACCTTGGTCTGTGGCTCTTTCTGGAGAATTTTTGGCGGCCAATACCAACTGGAGATTCTTCAATAGCTTCATTAAGCCCTACGCATCTATTGGTGTCGGTGTAATGAATGCCGAAACTGCTGGAATTACTGGTGGAAACAGAGGCGAATATGGTGATTCGTACTCAAAAATCTATGTACCAGCGGATTTCGGTTTTAAATTTGCCGTTGCCAAAGGTATTAACTTTGAACTGGGTTATCAGCTGAACTGGGTGAACCAACGCTTCGACAATATGGCTAATCCAGCTGCCGGACCTAAAATTGACAAAAATGACTTATTCACTTATGCACACGCAGGTTTAGAGTTTGCCTTGGGTAGTGGAAGCAAGCCCGCATTGAATAATTCAAACCCTGTGGCAACACTTGTCAACGATTACACGCTGAAATATGACGATCTAAAAGCGCAGAACGATGCTTTAAACGCAAAAAACCAAGCATTGCAAAGTCAACTGGATGGTCTTAACAATGAGTTGAAAGACGATGACGGCGATGGTGTTGCCAATAAATATGACAAATGTCCGGGCACACCTTCAGGCGTACAGGTTGACGGTTCTGGTTGTCCGATCGTCGTGAAAAACGAAACTAAAGTGGTTGAAAAAGTTGTGGTCACTGAAGCCGACAAGAAAGTTGTTGCTGATGCGATCAAAAACTTAGAGTTCGATTTAGGTAAAGCAACGATCCGCCCTACTTCTTACGCAACATTGAATAAAGTTGCTGAATTGCTGATCGAGAAAAACTTTAGCTTAAAATTGGCAGGTCACACAGACAATACGGGTTCACGTGAACTGAACATGCGTTTATCGAAAGAGCGTGCCGAATCTGTGAAAGCATATCTGGTGTCTCAAGGTGCCAACGCATCACGCATCGAAGCTACTGGATACGGTCCTGATCAGCCAATCGCATCGAACAAGAATGCTGCTGGCCGTCAACAAAACCGTCGCGTAGAGTTTACGCTTTATTAATCGATATTATTCGATATATACAGTCTGAAAAAGGCATTACCTGACGGTGATGCCTTTTCATTTACTTAGCCCTACCCTATCCTGTTTTAATCTAGTGTAACATTGTTTAAAAAAATAACACATTTGAACAACAAAAAGATAATACGCGGTATAAATACATAATTTGTACTTTTATATAGGTCAAATTCAAAGGAAAATGCATTGCTCAACAAAGGTCTTTTTTGCTTTTTTCGTATTATCCCTCTGCTCTTGTCAAGAAGACCCTCCATTAAAAGAGCCCGGTTCAAATGAAGCCATTAATCAATGGACAATGGATCAAATGCGTCATTACTATTATTGGCAAGATAAAATTAAGCCGAAGCCTGATTACCAGCAGGAACCTTATATTTTTTTCAACAGCATTTTATTTCAAGCGGACCATTTTTCGAGCATACTACAAACGCTCAACAGTGATACATACGGCAACACCCTTGTGAATACCTTCGGTTTTGATATGGTACAACTACAAACTGCAACCGGAACCATTCAACTGGTCACTCAAGTCGTTCCATTCAGCGATGCAGATTTGATGGGCCTCAGGCGGGGTGACAGCCTAACACACCTGAACAGTTGGCCGATGAACAACAGCAACATGCGAGCTTTATTAAAAGAATCCTTGCATTTACCGAAGCTACAGCTGACCCGAATGGATGGTAAATCATTCAGTTTACCTTCTTCCTATATCTCACAACCGGTAGTCTACAGCGCGAAAATTATAGCTGCTGCACCAAAGGTGGGCTATATCTTTTTAAGCCAATTGGATTTTAGTGGCGCTTACTCGTTATTGGAAACTATTCGAGATTTCAAAGCCAGGAATATCGACGAGCTAATCGTTGATCTACGGTATAACCCCGGGGGTCAAGTTGCCTTCGCTTCATTCTGTGCCCTGCTTTTTGCTGACATTCGTGAAGATGCTATCTTTGCAAAATATCGTGGTAACAAAAATCTAAAAAATCGGGAAGATAGCTTTACAACTGCTTTACAGAGGCAGCCAGAAGGCTACTCCTTCGTCGCCAAAGAACTACTTAAGCAAGGACTACAACTCAAACGGCTATACGTCCTGACCGGTCCTAATACGGCTTCCGCTGCCGAGATGCTTATTAACGGCCTTCGGCCATATATAGACATCGTTCAAATAGGCGATAAAACCTATGGCAAAGATATGGCCTCCATCACTATTTCCTCGCCCGAACAGGTTCATGGCACACAGCGGACATGGCATTTGATGCCGATGGTATATAAGATCTATAATACAGCGGACCAGGGCGACTACAATAATGGAATAGCGCCACCGAAGGTAACCAATGAGTTTGCTCATTTGCCTTTACTTCCTTTAGGGGATACACAGGATCCTTTGATTCAGGAAGTCTTGCAAACAGTGAGTTTTAAGGCTCCCCAGTCAAAAAGTACGATAGATATACCAGAAAAAACTACGCTCCTCCCAAAACATCTTGCCAGCAGTTATCAGATAACACCTATTGAAATAAGTGTAGACTAAAAGTCTCAGATAAGGTTATTCAACGGGCGCAGGAATTTAATGAATTCACGACCATACGCATGTCCGCTATAGATTGTCCGGACTTGACCAATTTCCTTATGGAACGTGCCAATATCCGCGAACGGATCATTTTTTCTTTCATTTCATAGTCGCGCACCGTCGCTTCTAGCAGGTTTAAAGTTTCCAGGTATTGACGATATAGATCATCTAGTGCAGCAACTTCCTCTTGCAGCACACCGAGTACGGATGGATCGATATCGTGTTTAACTTCCCCCTGAATTTTCAGGGAGACAGTCAGTAGTTCACGATGTTTTAACCCATTGATTCCTTTCATAACGATTTTAGTTTGTCATTAAAGATTGTGCCTTATAAATTCCGGCTATTTTGTGCCCTTAATCAGCAACAGGGTTTATTTCTTCAACCAGACATTGTCCAAGCTATATCCCACCCCTTCTATTGTGGTCATGCCATCAAAGTCAAAGTATACATCAGGATCTTTCTGAGGGAGATAGACAATACCGATATCAACGGTAAAATAGAAAAACAAAAAGACATTCTGGCCGTTTAGAAGTACCGGTTTAAGATCTTTATCCAGAACCTGTGCCTTAAAAAAAGTAGTTGAAGATGTCTGTTTTGGTAATTTGATAAATTCCCCAGGAATGTCCTCTCCCACTATTCCTGTAGTCAACAGGGGGTTCTGATCGTAGCTGACCAGATCCATTCCCCAAGCTTCGTCAAACACTAATTTACCTTTGTAAATAGCTAGTCGAATCGGTGAAGCCGGTGCAATGGTCTTGTTGTAATTCAGTATTTTTATCTGAATAGTATCCTGAATAATTTGCACATCATCACCTAGGGGATTTTCCCCTACAACTAAAGCCGGGTCCATAGGGCTTTTTTCATGTAAACCAAAGGTATTCAAGCCTGTTTTAATAAGAAGACGTTGTTTTAAAACAGGTTTGTCTTTGCTATTATAGGCAACAACAAGTGACGAGTCGGCGTCTTTATTTCGTATAAAGACGAAGGTGCTGTTGTCATAGTTAGCGATCTTTCCATCTACGGTTATCCTTTTTATATCTGGGGATGTAGAACCGTAGGATTTAAAAGAAATACGCGCCAACTCTGCTGCTTCCAGAACCGGTTCTCCTTTTTGACAGGAACATAATGTAGTAGCCATCAAAACAGTAAGCAAGAAAGTAAATAAATTTTTAAGCATAGTAAATTCATTAATGAAGGTGGGTCAAATGACCCACCTCAAGCAAGTATTAATAGTTCTTTGGATTAAATTGAGTCCAAGTCGCTGTCCAAGGCAACGCTGTAGGATGCATCGCTCCACTATAAGTTGTTGTTCCGTTTCCGTAAGCCGGCGAAGTCGATAAAGGTCTTAAGAACGCCGGATTAAATAGTGATGCTGTAGGATAAAAAATATTTGCACCGCCTGATAATTTCAAGTAAGCTGCTGCATCTGCCGATACATTCGTCTGGTTGCCCGCTGGGCTCGCTCCGCTAAAAGCTACAGTATAAGCATGCACTACGTTACCCGTGAAGGTTCCGGTCGCACCATCCTGGAAGGCTGCGCCAGTAGCATAACCAGCGATAATGGAATTCTGAATATCATATTGCGATGCTCTTCTCCAGCGGTTACCAAATTTCAGTTTCGTACCAGCTACGGTAGCATCTTTAATACCCAAGAATGTAAAATTCTTTAACACTGGGCGGGTTTTAGGTGTGGCTGCATAAGGTGCAGTCCCTTCATTATCAGATTCCAGACCGTTGGCATCCGTGCTACCACTAGATGTGCTATTTGTTGCGTTAGGGTCTTTGAGGGATAATGCGTATTGTATTGTTCCAGTATAACCATGATCAAAGTCGAAATCGTCATCGTCATTAGATAGTGCAACGAGGTACTTTGCATTTACTGTACCACCAAAGAATTCGAAGCCGTCGTCTTTACCCCAAGATACCTGAATATTCTCTAAAGTCGTTCCGCTACCAACCCCGCCTAAAGTCAATCCATTGATTTCATTGTTATCGTTCAAATTATATCCTGCAAACTCGATCCGTACATATTTTAACGAACCCGAATTATCTGCTGGATTGCTGCCACCATAAGAGACATCTGTTCCGATGGGTTGTGGCAATCCTTCAATTTTTGTTGTTGCCGGCTGATTGGTTGTTGCCGAACCCAAAATAATCAAACCTCCAAAGTCGCCAGGATTGCGAGATCCCGCTGCATTTGGAGAAGTAAATACTATCGGTGCCGAAGCAGTACCGTTCGCAATCAGTTTAGCTGTTTTTGGAACCACTAACACCCCTTTTATATTATGCGTTTTGCCAGTAGTGTTATCTGTATAGGCTTTGGTAGCGCCAGAAGTGATGAACGTCCCGGCTTGAATAGTCAGCGTAGCACCGGGTTTTACGAATGCAACACCGTCGATTTTCCAAACGGTATCTGCAGAAAGAGTCGTTTTGGTAATAAGCCCTGCAGCATCCGTGGGAATAACTGCCTGTGGCTTGCTTGGTAAACCAGCATTTAAATCCGAATGAGATCCGATGTTGTCCTTGTTACAAGAAGCGAGTGCGATTGCGCATACGCTTGCTACTGTTAAGATTTTTTTCATCTTTTGTTAAATAATTACTAGTTTTGCCATCACAAGATCATTTTAGACTATGTATCCTTATGGGATGGCATTCCATAAGGCTGCATAGTTGCTTCATCCATTACTTTCTTTTTTATTTTCTATCTTCCTGTTGTGCTATTTTGGACAAACCTGGAACTGCAATACATGATATATGGATGATATGAGACTGCCTCGCGCAGTTTTTCTTTGGTATTAAAAATTGTACGTCAATGAGAGATTAAACCGCCTTCCATCTTTTTTACGGTAGGTTATTACATCTCCATCCGCTTTATTGTATCTATTATCACCTTTCAACTTCTTGATCGTATACACACCATCCTCATTTCCAACACTATACCCCTCTACATTTTGATAATATCGTGTCCAATCGTCGAGTAGGTTAGCCATATTTAGCTTAACTTCTAGCTTACTTCGAAGAAAACGCATATACACCTGAAAATCCAATTGCTTTGGTGCCAATTCGTATTCAACTCTATTCGGATTCACAGAAGTAATATTGGTTCTATATCCTCTATGGTTGTAACTGGCTGTTGCTCCAAATAAATTACCCCAATATCCAATCCCCAGATTCAACAACCAAGGCGACTGGCCTATTAGTGGACGGTCCTGGTTAGGAGATCTATCTTTAATCCTTTCTGGCAGCTGCTCGCCGTCTACCGTTTTGTACTTCCACGAACTAAGTACGTTCACTTTGGAACTTAAAAGTGTGGCGTTGGCCGAGATAAAAAGGTTCGCCAACCAGTCTTTACCTCCTATAAAACTTAGGTTTTTCCGGATTTCAAATTCCAGTCCCTTGTTTTTGGCAGACTCCATATTGTTGAAAACGTAATACGATCCACCAGTAAACGACTCATCCTCAACCAGCTCGATAGGTTTGTCCAAATATTTATAGAAACCTGTTAGGGATATAATTTCTCCCGGGCTGGGATACCACTCCAATCGCATGTCCAGATTGTCGATGAACGTCGATTCCACATTATCCCCAGAAACGATGGCATCCAGTTCAAAATCATAAAAACCAAAAAAACCTGTCTCCCTAAAATCTGGACGAATAGCAGTCTTTGCGTAACTTCCCCTCACATTGAGGGTATTCGTCAAACTGTAGGTCGCATTGATAGATGGTAAAAACTTCCAATTATTTTCGCGTACAAGGAGCTTGTACTTAATAAACTTGTTTTTATCATCGTCTGGATCGCCATTCTGTTTTCGGAACATCTCGTCCTGACGGTTGTTGAGATTATAATATTCGGCCCGGACGCCATAAACTAAGCGTAATTTATGCCATAGCTTCTGATCTAACATAAAATATCCTGCATGCGACTGCATGGAGCCATCGTACACATTTCCGCCAATAAGCTCAGGATAGTAATACGCTTGCCCAACATCGTTGCCAATATTCGCTGGCGAAAACAGCACATCATAGGGGGCTTCAATTGCAGGCGCCGCTTGTGAAGGGTCATTGGGCATGTACGAACGGGTAAAAGGCAGCAGACGAAATACGGATAAATCCCGTTGTTTCGACCAACCTTGATAACCAACTTTAACCAAGGTGCTTAGCGAACTTCCCTCTCCAAAGACCCGGGAAAATGCCGCTGCCCAGTTATAATCGTTCTCCTTGATATGTGTCCACATGCGTGAGTCTTTGCCCAATATTGAAGAATTGGACCAACCTGAAAGAGTCAGCAAATTCGGAGTCTGGAATATATATTCATTATTCAGAATTGTAGTCAACCTGTATCTTAACTTTCGCTCGTCTAGAATCTGCTGCTTAATGCTATTATACGCAAACATGCCTTCCGCCTTGATCTTCCACGGTAATTTATATTCACCGCTGATCTGATGTTGTTGTAAAGACATCATTTCCGGCAGTTGATATTGGTTTTTTGTCGGCGGATTGTTGAGGTCCCCAAATGCTGCCCGAATATTTTCATTATAGCTATTATTATATGTTCGGGCGTACATATTTTTGGATACGAGCTTAAAATCCTGTCCTTGCAGCCCAAGGTTGGCGACCAAACCGCTACTACTATTAAAACGATAGGAAGTACCGGCTCCATTCAAACCTACCCCAGTGCTGTCAATGTAATGCGCGCCATTAATAGCTGATCCCCGAACATTATTGAAAGCGACGATATTTTGTTCATTCCTAACATTTGCCGAAGCGGAGAAACCGAAAAGCAAGCCATTTGGTAAACTATAGCGCCGTCCTAGCGCAAGCCGAAAATTTTGATTAGGATTTGCTTTATAACGATACCGTATCATAGCGTCAGGGTCTACTTTCTTTGATTGCGCCAACGCATCGATGTCATTGTACTTCAAATTTGATCCCGGCATCAGCATCTCCTGATTTAGCTTTGGATTATCCAGAATGTAGCCAGGAGGAGCATCTAGACGCCTAGCCTCTTCATTCCATTCCCAAGGTAGTATTCCTTCTGGTTGTTTGGATGAAGATGGATTGAACCCAAAAAATTCCGATGATTTACGTTCTCCAAGACGATAAAAATCCTTACCAGTCGTTCTGGAATTGCCACCGACGCCGTATTGGATTGTGGTAAAGTCTTTCTCAGGTATATCTAGCGTATTTACGGACACTTGTCCGCCTGAAAATTCAGCGGAGACGTCGGGAGTTGCAGTCTTATTCACGACGACTGAGCTGACCATCTCTGTTGGAATAATATCAAAAGAAAAATCACGTCTATTCTGGGAAGTGCTTGGGATTACTACCCCATCTAACATCGCCTGGTTATAGCGGTCGGACATGCCCCGCACAATTACATTTCTATTGTTCACGGTAGTCAATCCTGTCACACGTTTTAGCACCTGCCCCATATCATTGTCAGGTGTACGGGCGATCTGCTCAGCAGAGATACCATCTGTCACCGAAGCCGCGTTCTTTTGCGCAGCGTAAAGGCCTGCTACGGATGCCTTTTTGAATGAGATCGTAACAACCGCGGTTTCCAGCGCGTTGACTTGAGCTTTCATCGCAATATTTAATGCCGTTCGTTGTCCTGATTGTACTTTCACTCCTTCTATACGTTGAGTTTGATAGGACAGATAACTGACCTCAAGCACGTAGGTCCCTGGATTAGCAAGGAGCACATAGCTTCCATCAATACCACTCTGTGTACTTTTGGTGGTTCCTGATAGTTTGATACTTGCATTTGCCAGGGGCTGACCACGATCATCAATCACCTTTCCCGAAATACGACCGATCTGCTGTACTGACTTTTCTGCCAATGTTATATATGCTCCGTTGTCATGCGCTATCAGGTTCGTTTCACGAAGTAAATAACGCATCACTTCATCAACACTGCTCCCTTTAAAAGCTTTAGCACTCACCTTTTTCCGGCTCAGATTGTATTTATTGGCATCAAAGGCAATATGCACATGCTGCGATTCCAAACGTTCAAAAGCTGCAGGTATAGTGGATTCATCAAAGGAGACAGAAATCTTTTTATGGAGCAACTGGCCAAATGCACCTGATGCAAAAAGCATTTCGATGGATACAGTCGACAGAAGTAGTCCGACCAACGATGTCTTTATCATAAATTTAATATCGTTTTGCGTACCGTATTGGTTAAATTTCATAAATTTGTTTACGTATATAATAGCTGTATAAGTTGTTGTATATATTCATTTTTGCGTCCTTTGGATGCCTATTGGATTAGGGCTGACGATGGCGGTCGTCAGCTCTTTTTGCACCCTACTAATAAATTATCACTTTGTTCCCCTCCTTTCTGGACTTATTATGATGGATCTGCTTAATACTTTCCAGTGTGGCTGGCCAAGACAACTGTCGGACTATAAGCATACTGTAGCGTTGTTTTGCGACACTGCGATTAGCCGCTTTGAGGTTTATGCCGTATATATTTTTAACCGCCAGCGCAAGTTCGGCGAAATCGGCCTGCTTGAGATATATTCTTCCCTCAATCCAGCTATTCCGCGTATCAATATCGAAGCGATTCTGTTTATTTTCATGGCTACTTTTGGAATAACGAATTTCGTCACCCCGGTTCAGTACGCCCAAGAGATTGTTGTTGCCCGAAACCTGCACTCGACCTGTGAATACAGACACGGAAATTTCTTCTAGTTCAGCATAGTTCTTCACCGTGAATGAAGTACCTAAGACCTTCGTCTGCAGCTCGTGAGCTTTAACAATAAAAGCCTTGGTAGAATCTTTCTTGACCTCAAAAAAGGCTTCGCCAGCCAGCAATTCTATGACCCGATCTTTCAAGCCGAAAGACACTGTGTCTATTTTTAGTTGAGTACGTGCATTCAAAATTACTGTCGAACCGTCTGCTAGCTGCACTCGCTTACGTTGTGCTATACCAGTTTCAAAAATTCGAAAGCCAGGTTGTAGAACGACCTGTTTTTGTTCTTGATGAACGTGGACCATCTTATTCCAAAACAAAAAGCCAAAGCAGAGCAACAAGCTGGCAGCGAGTGTAGCCGCCCGACGGACCATTTTCCAAATAGGTTTTTTTGATGGAGAGGTAGCTGTTATCTGCGCATGTATCCGATTCCATAATTGGAACTGATCCACACAGGAATCCGGCACCTCCTCCTGGTCTATTGCATCATACCAGCGGTCGACCAGGTCCCGTTCGGCCTTATTGGCCTTATTCTGATGATATCGATAGATTAAAGATTCAAATACTCTTCGTTTCACTTTTTGCTTGCTTTTTTATATACAAGTCTTCAGAAAACCCAAAAAGTACTTCAAAAAATAGTTAATGTTTTATGAAAGAATTGTTAAGCATACTTTTAACAGCATAGTCGTATCCCTAATCATAATATTAACTGGACAGTCGGTCGAGAACGAATAGTAGTAAGAATGTGAAATTACTGTTTTGTAGATCTCGTCGCCCTAAGATCGCCTTTTTCAACCTCTTTGAAGCTTCCGTGAGATTATTCTTCACAGTCTGTTCCGAAAGTCCCAAACGAACGGCAATCTCTCGAATGGATAAATACTCCCATTTGAGCAAAAGTACCTCCCGCATGTTATGTGGCATCACTTCCAGCTCTTCTTCCAGCATTTTCTCTAGCGCGAGATAAGTTTCGAGGTCTTCCGTATGGTGTTGTACATAATTAAAGACATGCTTGCTCCAATGGTCGAGAAGTGTATCTTTTGCTTTATTTGAATTGAAGAAATCAATGATTTTATATTTCAGCATACCTTTTAAGTAGGCGGGGAGATTCATTTGAATATCGATCGAATGTCGTTTTTCCCAAAACTGTACAAAGAGTTCCTGAAGGATATCTTCCACATCCTGCGGATCAAGGATACGTCGGGAAGCGTGCTCATAAAGATCTTTCCAACAATAGCGATATAATTGCCCGTACGCCGAAGCGTCGCTTCTTTCTTTAATAGCTTGTAGCCACTCCCGATATACAATTGGTATCTGGTCCATACTAGAACCAAAAGTAAAACTGAGATATTAAGTTTTTATTAATAAATGAATAAACAACGGCGAAAAAGTAAAATTCTTTCACCATCAAAATAATACTTTTCAAAACAAATCAAGCGAGCGAATTGAAAGATTCGGCAAGCACCGCTTGACGAGATTGTCAGTAAATTAACAATCAACTGCTTAAATTATTTGATTATTCAAATATTATTTTTATCTTTGCAACGCCTTAGGCAATAGTGCCTATTGTATAAAATATTTCATGAACCCATTTTTAGAACTGGGAATCCGTCATGAAGTTGTTAATGCCATCTCTGAGTTAGGTTTTGAAAAACCTTCTCCTATTCAGGAAAAAGCCATTCCTGTATTACTGACTGGTAACGACGATTTTGTCGGATTAGCCCAAACTGGCACAGGAAAGACCGCGGCATTTGGTCTTCCATTATTAGAACAATTAGACTTTTCTCAAAAACACCCTCAAGCGTTGGTATTATGTCCAACACGAGAACTGTGTTTGCAAATTGCGAAAGATTTACAAAACTTTGCTAAGTATATTGACAACGTACACATCGTTGCCGTATATGGCGGCGCAAACATTTCTGACCAGTTGCGTCAGATCCGTCGTGGTGTACAAATCGTCGTAGCGACCCCGGGTCGTATGCTGGACATCATCGGACGTAATGCGATCGATTTCTCCAACGTCAAATACGTGGTGTTAGACGAAGCTGATGAAATGCTGAACATGGGCTTTCAGGAAGATATCAACAATATCTTATCCGAAACTCCGGAAGAGAAAAAAACTTGGTTGTTCTCAGCGACAATGCCAAAAGAAGTTCGTCGTATTGCACAAAAATACATGACGGATCCTTTTGAGCTCACTGTAGGAACAAAGAATACAGGTAATGCTAACATTGAGCACCACTATTACCTGATCAAAGCAAAAGATAAATATGCGGCGTTCAAACGTATTGTGGATTCCAATCCCGATATCTTCGGTATTGTGTTCTGTCGGACCAAGATAGAGACACAGGATATCGCCGAAGCATTGATCAAGGATGGCTACAATGCCGATTCGCTGCATGGTGACTTATCACAACAACAACGGGATAAAGTCATGAAGCGTTACCGTGAGCGTAGTTTACAGCTCCTGATCGCGACAGATGTTGCCGCTCGTGGTATTGACGTCAACGACGTTACACACGTGATCAACTTCTCTTTACCGGACGAAGTAGAAAACTATACACACCGTTCTGGCCGTACCGCCCGTGCTGGTAAAACAGGCATTTCTCTTTCTTTGGTTAACGTGAAGGAAATGAGCAAAATCCGCCACATCGAAAAGATCATCGGTAAGCCTTTCGAGCGTAAACAAGTACCTCAAGGTGCTGAAGTATGTGAGAAACAGCTATTCTCAATCGTTAAGAAGATTGAAAATGTAGAAGTAAACGACGAGCAGATCACGCCATTCTTGCCTGCAATTATGGAAAATCTGGAGTCGCTTTCCAAGGAAGACATCATTAAGAGATTTGCTTCACTTGAGTTCAACCGCTTCCTGGACTACTACAAAAATGCGCCTGACTTAAACATTGAAGCGCGTGAAAGTTCACGTGATGACCGTGGCGACAGACGCTCCAAAGGGTATACCCGCCTGTTTATCAACTTAGGATCTGTGGATGAATTCAGTCGTGGTGATATGCTAGGCTTTATCTGCAACAACGCGAATATTTCCGGAAAATCTATCGGTAAAATTGACCTCAAAGGTGTATTTACATTCTTCGAAGTTCAAGATGCTGAAGTGGATAAGGTATTTCAGGGATTCCAGAGTGTGGAGTACAACGGCCGTCAGGTACGTATCGAAGTATCCAGTGAGGGAAGAAGCGAAGGCCGTGGCGGCAGAGGCCGTGGCGACCGTGGCGGAAGACGTGATGGAGGATATCGTAGTGACCGCGGCGGAAGACGCGAAGGTGGATACCGTGGCGGAGACCGTAGCGAAAGACGGGACCGTAATAGCGGAGGTTTCCGTGATTTCTCCGGTAAACGCAAAGAATCGAAAAGCAAGTACTAAATTTAGACTTTAGTATAGAGTAAGAAGACTCTGATTACAAGGCGCTGACTTTGTATCAGAGTCTTTTTCGTTTATAAGGTATCAGCCTTCCTTTCCTGACCGTATACGCTAGCGGTAAACGGACTATTCTCGTGCGTCATGCTTCATTCTCCATAAAAAAACGTAAATTAGCTTAATTACACGAACTGGAATTCCGCATGCCCACAGCAACAAGATTATTTGATTTAGCTTATTTGCAACAGGAGGTTGCACCCGGCTTCCCGATGTTTTCATACAAAAAAGATGGAGACTGGGTCACTATGAGCAATACAGTTTTTATCGAACAAGTAAACGAGGTATCCAAAGGCTTAATTTCTCTTGGTGTCAGATCGGGTGAAAAAGTAGCACTGATCAGCGAAAACCGCATCGAGTGGAATATTTTGGATTTTGCAATCCAGCAAATTGGAGCAGTAGTCGTTGCGATTTATCCTAACATATCGGCTTCTGATTATACCTATATTTTCAATCATGCCGAAATCAGGCACTGCATCGTCAGTTCAAAAAAACTTTATGACAAGATCATCTCAATCCAAGCTTCGTGCCCGCTTCTGGAACATGTATTTACTTTGGACAAAGAGGCGGAGATACCACACTGGCAAGAATTTATCGAAACTGGTTTTGGTATTGCCGACGAACAGCTCCAGGTCTTACGCGAGGACACTACCACAGATCACCTAGCCTCCATCATCTATACATCAGGCACCACGGGAAACCCTAAAGGCGTGATGCTTTCGCATGGTAATCTGCTGGCCGATACCATGAGCAGCGAATATTCGTTCCCCGTAGAACGCGGCGATCGCGCGCTTTCTTTTCTCCCCGTCTGCCATGCTTACGAGCGTGTCTTTCAATACGTTTATATGTACAAGGGGTTGACCATCTTTTTCGCCCAATCCATGGACAGCATCGGTGAGGATTTCAAGTCGGTAAAACCCCATATCTTTTCGGCCGTACCGCGCGTACTCGAGAAGGTTTACGAAAAAATCCGCGCAACAGGTGAAGGCCTGCGGGGCGTCAAGCGCAAGATCTTTTTCTGGTCCTTACGTCTGGGAGAAGGTTACCAACTAGAAGGGCGGTCCTTGTGGTACAATCTACAGCTCTATATCGCCCGTAAGCTGATCTTTTCGAAATGGCGCGAAGCCTTAGGAGGTGAGATCAAAGGCATTGCATCGGGCAGCGCCGCATTGCAGGAAAAATTGATCCGCTTGTACATGGCTGCTGGCATCCCCATATATGAAGGTTATGGACTCACAGAGGCGGGCCCATGCATTGCAGTCAATTGCTTTAAAAGAGGGATGAAAATCGGCACCGTAGGGCTCCCCTTAATCCATATCGACATTAAGCTTGCTGCCGATGGAGAGATCCTGACCAGAGGTAAAAATAATATGATAGGCTACTACAAGGATCCTGAAGGTACAGCCGAAGTGCTCAAAGATGGTTGGTTATATACAGGAGATATCGGTCAATGGGCCGATGGAAAGTATCTAAAAATTATTGACCGCAAAAAAGAAATGTTCAAGACCTCTGGCGGTAAGTATATTGTTCCGCAGCAGATAGAATCCAAAATCGTGGAATCTCCATTCATTGAGCAGGCGATGGTCATTGGTGAAGGCCGTAAGTTTCCCGCTGCGCTGATCGTCCCCAGTTATAGCTATTTCGTGGAATGGGCCAAAGAGAAGACACCATCAGTGAACAGCCATTCAGCGGCTGAATTTCTGAAGAGTGCAGCCGTGAGACAGCAGCTTGAAGCCGAACTCGACCGCATCAACCGCAACTTCGGCAATTGGGAGCAGATTAAAAAATTTGCAGTCGTTCCCACTGAAATGACAATTGAAACGGGTGAACTCACACCTACCCTAAAAATGAAACGCAAGGTCATCCTTCAGAAATACGCCAAAGAGGTCGATGCAATTTACGAGGACTGAAAGTTCTCTTCCCGATTTGTTTATACTGCTTATTCGATCCTTCCGATATGATCTCATGATGAAGCGATCCACGGACAGTCCGGCATGCCGGCTTCGGGCTGTTGCATTGTCGGAAGACAGAAGCATACAGCCCTGGCACGTATAAGGCAGTTTTTACCCCTAAGGAATGAAATATGAGCGACTGCTACCCCCGCCAGAAAAATTATTTTGTCTTGCTGATCATCCGTTGGCGGATAGCCTCATAGATCACAACAGCTGCTGACACAGAAACATTAAGAGAACCGATTTCGCCGTACATCGGTATTTTGGCAAGGTTGTCGGAAATACGGATCAGGTCGTTTGATACGCCGACGTCTTCTGCGCCCATGATCACACAAGTCGGTGCCGTATAATCCACGTCGTATATGCTTGAAGTTGTTTTTTCCGTACTTACAACCAGCTGCACACCCGAATCAATCAAAAACTTGCCGACTTTGGACAGACTGTCGTGACGGCATACAGGTATTTTATATAGGGCACCCGCAGACGTCTTGATCGCATCAGGATTTACTTCTGCCGAACCTTTTTTGGGTACTATAATGGCATGTACGCCCGAACACTCCGCGGTACGGGCAATAGCGCCCAGATTACGTACATCGGTCACGCCATCCAGCATCAGAAGTAACGGGGTCTCTCCTTTTTCATAGATCTGTGGTAACAGCTCTTCGATATTCTGATATGTAATCGGTGAAATCAATGCGATAACACCCTGATGATTCTTGCGCGTGATACGGTTGAGCTTTTCAATGGGCACCTGCTGGTAAGCAATATTGTGTTCTTTCAACAAGGATTTCAATTCCAAAATCAAACTGCCACTTAATCCGCGCTGGATAAACAGCGACTCGATTTCTTTACCACTGTCGATCGCTTCAATGACGGCCCGAATACCGAATACCATCTGATTCACTTCCCGTCTTTCGCCGTGATCACGCTCACGTCTCTGAAAATTTCCTTGCATCATAAAATTAAAATATTGCCTGCCCCATACATGGAATGCAAAGGTACAAAAATTTAATAGGAATATCGTCGTTTATTTAGCTCAGTCCCAGGTTAAATTCTTTACGTAATTGATCCAGAAGCGGATTCTTGTTGACCATAGCCTGATACTTCTCCTGAGAAGTGTAGGGCTTGCGTGTCACCGTATGTTCCATCATGACTCCCTGGATATCCAGAGCAAAGTTCTGTAATTTAACCCGCAGGTAGTTTAGCACATCGATTTTGGCACTTTGCAGCACATCCATTTGCACGGCATTCTCGACATCCACTTCTATGAGTGTTCCCTGCAAGCGCGGTTGAGTAGCGGTCATCAATGTGTAGAGATTAATCTTGTTTTCTGCTTTCAGCTGTTCGGCATACATATTCCATAAACTGATAAATTGACTAAAGGTTACTTCACGTTGTTCTGTGCCTCTGATCAGTTCGGGCTCGTCACCTTCTTTAGCTACTGAATTGTTTTCATAAATGGTATTTAGATCGGGCAAAGAAGGAATGATCGCACTTGCTGCGGCTCCCCATCCTCCTTTCTTCACTTTCGGAGGCACATTTGGAGCTGCATTTTTTTGTTCGGCTTTTTCTGTCAAATGCTTATCAGCTACGATAGGATGCCCATTGGTCGGGAGCTCAACAGGAGCTACCGGCGTGCTTATCGGCGTATTTTGTGCGCTGCTATCGGAAGATACCTGTGCTGATGCTGTTTGATGAGACTGAACGCTTACTGGTTCAGGAAGTTTTTTTTTTAGGCCTTCAGCAGCTGAAGGCGTCTGTACAGCCCCAAGCTGGCTCAACTTGATTGCACTTGCGATATGACACATCTTCAATAGCGCCAATTCCACCTGCAGACGCTGGTTTTTGCTTGTTTTGTAATTCATCTCACACTGATTTGAAATATTCAATGCCGAGAGAAGCAAGCCTGAGGAAGCTTTCTGTGCCTGTTGCAGGTATTTTTGACGAATGCTGTCGCTGACTTCCAGTAGCTTGAGTGTCGACGGTTCTCTTGCCACCAGCAAATTGCGGAAATGAGCAGATAAACCAGCTATAAAATGGCTACCATCGAAGCCGTGATTCAAAATATCGTTAAAGGTCAGCAGCGCTAGAGCAGCATCTTCGGCCAAGATGGCGTCTGTCAGTTTAAAATAGTAATCGTAATCCAGAATATTGAGATTGTCGATTACAGCCTGGTACGTGACATTCTTGTTTGAAAAGCTGACAATTTGGTCAAACATCGACAGCGCATCGCGAAGACCGCCATCGGCTTTCTGCGCGATGATATGCAAACCGTCCTGATCGTATGCGATCGCCTCTCTGTCGGCTATACGCGCCAGATGGGCTGCCATATCTTCTACCTTTATGCGATTAAAATCAAAGATCTGACAGCGCGACAAAATCGTCGGCAAAATCTTGTGTTTCTCTGTCGTGGCCAGAATAAATATCGCATAAGAAGGTGGTTCTTCCAATGTCTTTAAAAAAGCATTGAATGCAGCTTGCGAAAGCATGTGCACCTCATCGATAATATAGATCTTGTATTTTCCGGCCTGTGGCGGTATCCGTACCTGATCGATCAGATTACGGATATCATCCACTGAGTTATTGGATGCAGCATCCAGTTCGTGAATGCTAAAGGAGTTTCCGTTCTGGAATGATTTACAGCTGTCACATTCACCACAGGGTTCAGTGCCCGGCGCTATGTTTTCGCAGTTTATTGTTTTGGCCAAAATACGGGCACAGGTAGTTTTTCCAACACCCCTTGGTCCACAAAACAAAAATGCCTGGGCCAACTGATTGTTGTGAATCGCGTTCTTGAGGGTGCCAGTAATATGTTGCTGCCCTACAACCGAATCAAAGGTAATCGGGCGGTATTTACGTGCAGAAACAATAAAATTATCCATTGCACGAAGATACGGATTTTAAAATTATTTTTCTACGTAACCAATGATCACGGCATAAGATTGTTTAATCTGGGAATAGAGTGTTCGCACAGGCAGCCTGCTTATGATGCTGGATTGTAGCATACGTGTAGTATTAGACGTTCCTTGAATAAAACTAATTTATGAAAGAAAGAATAGCTTTATTTTACGCCATCTTATTGAGCACTTTATTATTTTCTGGCTGCAAAAAAGAAGACGACTATAACGAACTCATGGGGCTCGCAGATCTCAAAATCCAGGAGGCCGTAAAATTAGCTGCAAACCACCCGTGCAGCGACCTGAAAGAATGGTACATCGACACTTTATACTATACCTATGTTGCCGTACATCCCAGTTTTGAGAATAAGTACAAGCAATTGCTTGCCGAGGCACGGGAGTTACAAGTGAGGGCACAGAAGGTTTACAAAGGTCCTCCTACACTTAACGATCCGGGACCTCTTCCGCCTCATTTTGGTTTGCGATGCATTGCCGGTCATGTCAAAGTCGCCCGGGCCACAGATCTGGAACTTGAAGAAATTAACCAGCGTCTGCATGATCTATTTAGCCAGATCACCACATTTTTTGATGATGTGCTTTGCACCGACGCCAGTAAATGGGGCGTTGTTACCATACGCAAAGATTGTGAGTTCGTTCCGATATTGATGACCGACACAAAGAATTTTGCAGAGTTTGGAAATATGGTGGAGCAATATAACAAGCTATACCATGCAAAAGGATTATTAGTCAAGGGCTCGGACTGCCCATCACATAATGACAAACCTGCCAAGGGAGTAGTTTGTGAGAACGGTAAACCCAAAGTAACGTATTAATTTCCTAGATAGATCGTGTCAGCCCAGTCCAGAGGACTGGGCTTTCTAATTTTAGTTCGTCTTTTTCTATTTATAATCTGCACTCATTTCGCCTCCTCCAATCTCACCAGAATTCGTTTATCGTTTCCAAACATTCCTACCAAACGCTTGAATAATTCGCATATAATTATTAAATTTATATTACACTAATATTATTAAACTGTTAAGAGTTGACTATCAATCGGATTCATATTGCGTTTTTGACCTTTCTAGTGTGGTTGACTTACAGTTCGCAGCTGCTTAAGGCGCAGCAACATGTGTTCGATTTTTATGACGGAAAAGTGTCCATTAATGTTCCAAGTACGTTCAATATTCCTTTTAATGACAGCTTAACCATAGCTCATGTGCAACACTTTTATCAGACAGCCGAACAGGCAGACTATCGTGATCTGGTCAATAGTTTGCTAGAATACAAAGATAAACAGCATCTCAACGACTGGGTATATTATCAGCTCGTGCGTCGAACAGCGCAACAGATAGCGCCAAAAGCGGAAAATTACGCACGTTACACATTATACAAATGGTTTTTGATGTGTAAATCTGGATATGACGCACGTCTGGCGGTAGGAAACAATCAGATTATATTTTTCATTCAGAATAATGAAGACATTTCAGACATTCCTTTTTTTGAAATTGACGGTAAAAAATATACCTGCTTGAATTTCCATGACTATGGAAAGCTATTTCAAAGAGCAGATGCCTATATACCCGTAAAGATTAAAGTGCCGGAAGCCACCAACGACTTCAGCTATAAAATCACAAAGCTACCCGATTTTGTGCCTGCCAATTATATAGAGAAGCAGATCGCCTTTAATGACGGACATAAAGCCTATCATTTTAACATTAAGCTGAATAATGATATCAGTGATCTATTTAAAAACTATCCCGGAGTAGATTTTGAAACGTATTTTAATATCCCTCTAAGCAAGGAGACCTATCAGTCCTTAATCCCAGCACTAAAGGAAAATTTGAAAGGAAAGAGTGAGAAGGATGGTGTAGATTATTTGATGCGGTTTACACGCTATGCATTTTTATATGAAAATGACGAAGAGAACTTTGGAAAGGAAAAACGCCTTTCTCCCGAACAAACTTTATTGAATACATATAGTGACTGCGATGACCGGGCAGCTTTGTTCTTTTATTTAGTCAAAGAGATTTACAATCTACCTATGATTACGCTTCTTTACCCCACCCATATCACTATGGCTGTACAATTCGAACAACCGATTGGTGCCGACGCTATTTTATACAATGGTAGGTACTATTCTGTTTGTGAACCTACTCCCCAAACGCAGAGCCTAGCTATCGGTCAATTATCCGATAAGCTTAAAACGCAAACCTACCAGATTGTGTACCATTATGAGCCAAGATAAACCATGGCTCATAAGAGGTTCAAAAACAGCTACACCCTGACGGTGCAATAATTATAATTTATTAATAAGATCTAACAAATCCGAATATTTACCATCCGATCGTTGCGCAGCAATTGTTACAGTGTTTTTTCTACTTTCGTATTGTATGCTAATTATATAATCCATTCCATCTGCACAGCGAGCACATTCATCAATTTTAGTATCCATTAATTTGTAGGTTTCTATATAGTTCAACAATTGTTTCATTGTTGCTTCGCTTGTTTTATACGCTTTATCTTTCGGAACTTGCGGCAAATTGTCTGCAGTATTCACGTATTTAATTTCAGTCTTATCTTGATCAATAGTGATATTTGCAAATTCACCCCAACCAGAAATCGCTTTAATTTTGACTTTGAGTCCTGAAGATTCCGGCCCAACTTCTATATTGTTGGATTTTTTACAGGCGAAACACAGAACAATACTCAATACAAAGAAACAGATCGTTTTTGTCATCGTGTTAGTTTATTTTAATTTGACTGTAGAACGAAATATTCGAATCAAACGTTACAAAAAAATCCTGCTCATAGGCAGGATTTTTCTTGACAATGTGAAACAAAAATCAATTTTGCGTCACTTTTCCAGGCGTCGTATAATTTAAAGATTGTGGATCAAAATGTGCCCATCCGGCAGTCCAATCTTCTGTTCCAAATGCTCCGCGATAAGCTACTTTTTCAAAAAAGCTACCAGAAACTTTCGCATTTGTAAACTCAGCACCACTTGCAGCCGCAGAGCCCGTTACCAAAGTAAAGTTCGGGTTTGCTGGTGTAGATGAAAAATCTTTTCCAAAGTTGTAAGGCGCAGAGAATAGATTGTTTGCAAATAATTTGGTCTCAAATGTATTTTTTGATTTTAGCAAACTCTCCACTTGGCTTGCAATACTCGTAGTAGCAGTAGTTTTGATGCCTACTGGCGTACCGTAAAACAAATTATTAGCAAATACTGCATTTCCATCTACAACATTCTTTGATGTGGATTCTGGAGTACTGACTTTTGTGTCATCGACATAAATACCAATCGGAAATCCAGAAATCACAGAATTTAAGACGCTAATCGACGAGTTTCTACGAATTTGAATTCCATGTTGGAAGTTTGCATTTGGATTAAAACCATCTTTGGAGATTGGGCCAATTACTGACACATTAGAGAATACAGCTGAGGTTTTTGGAGTTTGGTTGGTTCCACTCCCATTATTATCCGATTCGAACGCGTTCGACTGTGAGACGTCAGCTGCCGCATTTGCACGCTGCGCTACTGCAAATTGTACATTTCCGGAATATCCATAATCAGTATCAAAATCATCATCCCAAGTACCAATTGCCAATAAATGCTTAGCATTTACAGTGCCACCAAACCATTCAAAAGCATCATCACCAGAACGGTAAACCTGAATATAATCCAGCGTGGTACCGCTACCCACTCCGCCTAAGGTGAGGCCGTTGATTTCATTATCTGGAGAGAACGGAATTCCTCCAAATTCAATGCGAACATACTTTAACGTACCAGAATTGTCAGCCGCGTCTGTTCCCCCGTAATAGATATAATTTTTCTCGTCTTTGCCGGATGGGCCTGCCAAGCCGCCTTCAATCTTTACATCAGCACCTTGATTGACAGGAGCTTTCCCCAATATAATAAGGCCTCCCCAATCTCCATGTGCTCTCGCTCCTGCAGCTAGGGCAGAAGTAAATACAATCGGCTTCTCAACAGTTCCAATAGCATTTATTTTTGAACCCCGCGTGATTGTAAGCGTACCTTTAGTGGCTTTGTCCCCTTTTATTATGGTTCCCGCCTCAATGGTCAATGTTGCTCCATTTGAAACGAATACAAATCCTTTCAACACGTAAATCTTATCAGATGTCCATGTCGTATTACTTGTAATTTCACCAGAGATCTCTACCACATTCTCATTACCAGGATTGGTGGGCGTTTCTGTTCCATCACCGTCATCCGTAATAGTTGTTTCCTTACAAGCTCCTGCTAACAATAAAGCGGACAGAGACAAGAATAAAAATCTTTTTTTCATTTTTTTAGTTTTAATATACTGAACAAATAAATTCAACTGTTTTAACTTTGTGATTAAATCACTATTAATTTTATGTTATATCTAAAATGTATAATTAAATGATAATGAATAGTTTGAACCCGGTTTATACTTAAAGCTGGTTTCATTAGGCAGATTTAGCTCTTTATTGTCATAATACACGTTTATCGCATTGTTTAAGATATCGCTTGCATTAAGTTTCAGTTCCCCTTTACCATTGAAAACCTTATATCCTACTTGGAAGTCCAATACATTACGTGGTGCTTCCCAAGTACTTGCGAATCGTACTCCACTCGCTTGAGTAATACGTTTTCCAATTCTATTATACAAGAGATTTACACTTAAACGGTTCTCGAGCGCCGTATGTTGCAACCCTGCATTAATCACGTAAGGGGACTGTCCAACCATAGGTCTCGTTTTGTCTATATAATCTAAATCCGTCGGATTTTTAACTTTAGAGTGCACTAGTGAAACATTTAAATACGCAATCGTATTCTTTAAGGTCTCTTCCTCCTCATCGATAAATCCAAGATTTTTTCGTGCCTCCAATTCCACTCCGTATAAATCTGCTTTAGGAGCATTAAAATAGCTGATGTCGGGTGTAGAGTTCACATCATAGCGGAAAGGTTCGATCGCATCTGTAAAACCTTTATAAAAGGCTGAAATTGATAATATTTCTCCAGCCTTCGGATAAAACTCAAATCGGAAATCAACATTATTAATTGAGCTTCGTTTAAGTCGCTCATTACCGTTAATCATCGCCATATTTTCAAAATCATAGAATGAAAAAGGCGCTAATTCCCTAAATTCCGGACGAGCGAGAGTCCGGTAATAAGAGGCTCTCAAATTGGTCTTCGGCGTCAAGCTATACGTCATATTGATCGAAGGAAGAAAATCCAATTTAGTGTCGTCTACACTTTTCTCTATATTGCCAGATAAAATTCGATAAGCATCTATTTGAACATTGTAGTTTTCAACCCGTAAACCATATACTATCCGTAGTTTGTCTGCAAATTTCTGATCTAACATTGCATAACCAAATGTGGATAGAGATTTTGCATCATATATATCACCATCCCCCTTCACTTCTCCAAACTTATAGACATTTTGATTTATTAGATCAGCAGAAAAAATTTGATCAGGTGCCAATTGAAGTATTCGGGTCTGATCTTCGGGACTTACTGCTAGCGAATTGAATTCGAAACCGACAAAACGTGCGTCAAAGTTACGTTTTCGATATTGTGCTCCCCCACCAGCTTTTAAAGTACTCGGTACACTTAGAAAATTCAGCGGTGTAGAATAGCTAAGTTCACCCGAAAATATATTTTCTTTTAAGTCTGCAAACAATCTTGAGTTGGCCTTTCCTACGGTAGTTAGATTCGCTAAGTAAGGCACTGAAGGATCATTTATATAGTCTTCATGCTTCTGATAGTTGATTTTTGTTTGGTTAGGCTGATTATTACCAATGTTACTCCATGATGCCGTCCATTTTAATTTATCATTTTTTTCGCTCAATACATGCTCACCTTCTAATGTTGACTTAAACAAAGATTTCTGCATTATGTCAAATGCATAGAACTTATTGATAGATGACGAGCTCGCATCTGTACCATAACGTTCAGTATACGTATTGTCGTAAGTTCGGTTATATAAGTTCTTCCAGGTAATTTTACTTTTACCAAACGTATACCCAAAATTTGCAAGTGCACCTAAGTTAGTAGAAAATTTATATTGTTGATCTTGATAGTCATATGTGAACCAATTTCGCTCGATATTCGGCAAGATAGTCTGAGAGTTCCGGTAATTAACAGAGAATAATGCTCCAAAACGACTATCGTCTTTATATTGCTTTACCTTTCCCAAAGAAAATTGATAAGTTTGGGATGGTAACGCACTTTTATTTTGAACAGAATAATCGTTCGGCAGCGATTTAAGGGCTAAACGTTGCCACTTTTGAGAAAGTCCGGCGTCAACATTGGTACGCGATGGAAAGTTTTTTGCAAGTTGGCTTGAACCGTCATCAAAACCAAAGTAGTTACTAAAATTCTTCTTTGTTTGTAAAAAATCTTTAAATGTAGATGCCGAGTTATAACCGTAGCCCACACCGAAGGAAACGAAATTCTTATCAGGTATATCTTTTGTTGTAATTTGGACGGCGCCGCCTGCAAAATCCGCCGGAAGATCTGGCGTTGCAGTCTTTGAAATTGTAATCTTATCAATCAATGCGGATGGAACGATATCAAATGAAAATGCCCGACGATTGGCTTCAGTGCTCGGTAACACGGAACCGTCCATCATTGCTACATTATAACGGTCACTCAATCCCCTGACAATTACAAACTTATTATCTTGTATAGTCGTTCCACTGACCCGACGCAAGGCCTCCGATGTATTTTTATCAGGTGACCTTCTAATTTGTTCACTTGAAATTCCATCAGAAATTAACGCGCTATTTTTTTGCTGAGCATATAATGCTCCAATGGATTCTTTCTTAAAAGAACCGGTTACCACAACCTGATCCAATACCTTACCTTCAGAATTATCAAGTACAATATCCAAGTTGGTCATGTCATTTGCCTTGATTTCGACTTCTGTAATCTGTTTCGTGGCATATCCTAAGTATGCATATTCCACAGTGTATTTACCAACAGGCAACGCCGGAATACTGTATTTGCCAGACACGTCCGAGCTCCCTCCTCTTGAAGTGCCTAAAACACGAATAGTCACACCGGTAAGAGTTTCTCCAGTTTTACTATTTGTGATAGTCCCCATTAACTTCCCGCTACTCTGTGCATAAACAGTTGTTGACGCAGCTACCGCTAGAGTAATGACAGCAGCGATTCTTTTGAGTTGTAATTGTGGTTCCAATTTATTTTGCTTTTTGTTTCTGCAAAGCTATCCTCAGAATATTATATTAACATTAACAACGAATTACCATTACGTAAACCACTTGTTAACTTAATGTTACGAATCAACCCACAGTACCACAATTCAAATAAAAAACGTACTTTAAACACTATTAGACCGATATTTCAGCCTTATTAACTCCATCATATTAAAGCAGTGTAATAAAATTATTAAGCTCAAAAGTTATTAACATTGTGCTCATGTTGTGTTCTGATGATGACTTTCTATCTGTACTGAAGTAGCTTTTTCTTTAAGGCTTCACAAAAACTTCCCGATGTAATTTACCCTTACTCCAATGAGGCGCGCTTTTCCATTTAGGCTTCACAAAACTTCCCGATGTAATTTATCTTTACTCCAATGCAGTGCACTTTTCCCTTCAGGCTTTGCAAAAACTTCACGACGTAATTTACCCTTACTCCAATGCGGCGCACTTTTCCCTTCAGGCTTGGCAAAAACTTCACGACGTAATTTATCCTTACTCCAATGCAGCGCACTTTTCCCTTCAGACTTGACAAAAACTTCACGAGGTAGTTTATCCTTACTCCAATGCGACGCACTTTTCCTTCGAGGCTTGGCAAAAACTTCCTGATGTAATTTACCTTTACTCCAATGCGATGCACTTTTCCCTTCAGGCTTCGCAAAAACTTCCTGATGTAATTTACTTTTACTCGAATGCGATGCACTTTTTCCTTAAAGTCAACCACGGTAGCTGGATCGCCTTAAATATGTCCCTATGAACACCAAAAGCCGTTTTTGAAAGAATACTTATTATATTTCAATAATAAGATGGGATAAAATCCCGCCAAAAAGTGGTTTCCGTTTTTTGTATTTTGGCGGAATATTACCTCTTAGCGGCTTTCTCCGCTGTAACAAGATTGATCTATTGTTGCAATATTATTGCATATGCAAAGCAATTTCTCTAAGTTTGAATATATTTTCAATTCTGAGGTGTATGAGCAATCCAATCGTATCTACTAAACAGCTATCATTCCGGTATAACAAAGCCAAAAGCATTGTATTTCCTGACATTCATATCGAAAAAGGCGAACATACGCTATTGCTGGGGGATTCAGGAACTGGTAAAACCACCTTGCTCAATATATTAGGTGGCTTGTCCCGGCCTGAAACCGGCACAGTAAAGATAAATAGTCAGAACCTTGCCGAGCTCTCTAATAGTAAATTGGATCACTTCCGATCGCAGTATATCGGATTTATATTTCAGGAAGCTCATCTGCTCAAAAACTTAACCTTAGTGGAGAACATCAAACTGGCGCAATCTCTGGCGGGGGAGAAAGTTGATGTGCAACAAATTCATCTGGTACTGCAGCAGCTACAGCTGGAGCACAAAACCGAGGCCTACCCCAATGAACTAAGCCGTGGACAGCTGCAACGGGCTGCGATCGCGCGTAGCGTTATTAACAAGCCTGCATTGCTGATCGCCGACGAACCGACGGCCGCCCTCGATGACAACAATACCAACCGGGTACTGGAACTACTTCTACATATCGCCGATACAGCTGGATCGACCCTGTTAATCACAACACACGATAAACGGATCAAAGAAAGGTTCTCTAAAATGTACCTTCTGGCATAACCGGTTTACTTTATTTATTCATTATCCTCTTAGTTTTTAGAATTCGTTATGAACACAATACAACTGGTCTGGAAAAATCTAAGTAGACAGTTTGGATCTGTCTTCCTGAGTATCTTACTCACAGCGTTTGGCATTTCCATCCTTGCGGTCCTGTCCATTACCGGCGACACGTTTGAAAAGCAGCTTGACAACAACAGTAAAAATATAGATTTAGTGATAGGCGCCAAAGGTAGTCCGCTACAGCTGATTTTGTCCAGCGTGTACCACATCGACAATCCTACGGGAAATATTCCCTTGGACCAGCTGGAGCCGCTACGTGATAACCCTCTTGTACGCCACGCTGTCCCTTTGTCTTTAGGAGACAACTTTAAGGGACACCGCATTGTGGGAACCGACTCCAGCTTTCTGATGATCTATGAAACTAAAGTAAAGGAGGGACGACTCTGGCAAAAGAATTTTGAGGTAGTTATCGGCGCCCAGGTCGCCAAAAAACAACAGCTCAAAATCGGTGATAAAATCAACAGCTCCCATGGGCTCAGCAAAGATGGTCATAGCCATGACGAGCACCCTTTTACAATTGTCGGGATCCTCCAACAAAACAACAATGTCACCGACAACCTGATACTGACCAATCTGGAAAGCGTCTGGGACGTGCATGGCATCGGCCACGACCACGCCGAACACGAAACTGCTGCGGAACGGGAACAGCGTGAACGTCAGGAGGACCGGGAAGAGACCGTGAAAGCACATCTGCATCACCATGGCGAAGACTTACCGGAAACGACCACTTCACCTGCCACCCAAGGTCATGACGATCACAACCATGCCCATCATGACCATGATCACGATCATGAAGATGAAGATGAAGGCACCTTTGTTAAATCGATCGGGGCGGATATGATTACCCAAAATGGTCTCGAAATTACCGCCATATTGGTCAAGTATCAATCCCCTGCAGCAATAGGTATATTGCCCAAAATGATCGATCAGCAAACAGACATGCAGGCTGCTTCTCCTGCCATGGAAAGCACCCGCTTATTTTCGCTGCTAGGCGTAGGCATAGATTCTTTGGCAATCCTCGCCTATGTCATCATGCTGATCGCAGGGCTGAGCGTATTTATCAATCTCTACAACGCTTTGAAACAACGCAAGTATGACCTGGCAATCATGCGCACACTTGGCGCTTCTAAAGCAAAACTATTCACCATCGTATTGCTGGAAGGACTCGTAATCACTATTGTCGGTGGACTAGTAGGCTTAATACTCGCTCATCTTGCCCTGTATTACATCAGCAACCAGACAAGCCAGAGTGCCGACTTTATTGAAGCTTTTAGGCTTCATCCAAAAGAATTGGTATTTTTGCTTGTTGCGTGCATCATTGGCATACTGGCAGCGTTGATTCCGGCGATCAAAGCGTACAGAACAAGTATATCCGGAACATTGTCAAATAAATAGTGTATAAAAGGTGATAGAGGAAAAAAGAAAATGAAAAAATTGATTACAACATTCGCATTTATTGTATTTTGTATAGTTAATACTCATGCACAGATCGGGAGCAATCCAGATGTGCCGGACCATACGCCCATGATGAACAAAACATGGGACGCCATCGATAAAATGGCTTATAAAGTCAGCTATAACGGTGCAAAGAAAGTTTATACACCCTATTATCCCAAAGAGCTCAAAGCACTCGAAAATAAAGTCGTTGAGCTACCGGGTTATATGGTACCGCTGCACAGTGGGCGCAATCACAAAAACTTTATGATGTCTGTATTACCTGTCATGCAGTGTCAGTTTTGTGGGTCCAACGGTATCCCCCCGATGGTTGAGGTCACCCTAAAGGGCGGCGCAATTAAATTTTCGGAAGACCCGATAAAGCTTAAGGGAAAAATGATCTTTACAAAAGATCCATTAAAAGGAAATTCGGAAATACAGATTATTGACGCAGAGGTCGTTAAGTAGGCAAAAGGCAGGATGAATAGCCTATCTATTCAGCAGCGAGATCTCCAGGCAAGCGGCTAATGCTGCTGTTTCGGTACGCAGACGTGCTTCACCGAGAGAAATGGGTTGAAACCCAGCTTGTAGGGCAAGCTCAATTTCTTCAGCAGAGAAATCTCCTTCTGGGCCAATCAGTACAATATAATGCTGCCCAGGTTGAAAAATCTGATCTAAATACTTCTTATCGGATTCCACACAATGAGCGATGGCCTTCTGTACGTCTTCTACAGGAAGTCTACTCAAAAATTGTCTAAAAGATATAGCAGGATTCAGTTTAGGCAAATAGGCCTTTAAGGATTGCTTCATAGCAGCTACAATCACTTTGTTCAGCCTATCCAGCTTAACCTCTTTACGTTCCGAATGTTCACAGATGATAGGCGTAATTTCCTGGATGCCCACTTCTGTAGCTTTCTCTAAAAACCACTCTATACGGTCTATATTCTTTGTGGGACCAACCGCGAGATGTAAATGATACCTCGGCTGCTGAAAGTCCTCCTCAACTTTTAAGATGGACAATACAGTACGTTTGGGATGTGGATCTATGACTTCCGCTTCATATAATCCACCTCGGCCGTCAATAAGATGCAGGCGGTCACCGCTATTCATGCGCAGGACACGAATGGCATGCTTACTTTCCTCTTCACTGAGGACAAAGTTTTTGAGTGAGGGATCGATATCGGGAGTAAAAAATAGTTGCATGACCTGATACTTATGCTCTTATTCTTCCAAATCCTCATCAGCCGATTCGACCAATTCTAATTTAACAAACTCGATATTTTGCTGGGCTTTACGGATGATGGTAAAGATATAACCATATTCTTCCTTCCGCTCGCCGACTTCGGGAATCTTATCAAAAATTTCACTTACCAGTCCAGCCATGGTGTCATAATCCTGACTTTCAGGCAACTCAATCGGTAAAAACTCATTGACGTCGTGAATGCTCGCTCCTGCATCTACCATATATTCCGTTTCGGATATACGCTCTACTACCGGTGTTTCTTCATCGTATTCGTCCTGAATCTCGCCTACCAACTCTTCGACTATATCTTCCAATGTAGCCATCCCCGCTGTACCACCAAATTCATCCAGTACAATCGCCAGCTGCAGACGCCGTTGCTGAAATTCTGCCATCAGATCATTGATCTTTTTGGTTTCCGGAATAAAGTATGGCTTACGCATGATATTTTTCATAACCACCTCTTTACCTTTGGCCAGCAAGGGCAAAATATCTTTGGTATGGACAATCCCGACGATCTGGTCGATGTTATCTTCATAAATTGGAATACGGGAATATCCCTCTTCTGTCATCGTTTCGATCAGTTCCGAAGCATCTGCAGTGACTTCAACAGCGACAATTTTAGTTCGTGGTACCATGATATTCTTGACGATACGCTCATTAAAATCAAACACATTTTTGATCAGTTCGTGCTCAGAAATATCCAGCGCACCAGACTCTTTTCCCTTGTCCAGCAGATATTGCAGCTCTTCGGAAGAGTGTGCTGATTCGCCTTTCGTTACTTCAAAACCCAAGATTTTCAGCAAGAAATTAGCAAAGCCATTCAATATCCAGATGAAGGGTCTAAAAATAAAATAGAAAAATTGCAAAGGTACTGCAATTTTCATTGTGGTTGCAACTGGCTTCTGAATCGCAATCGACTTAGGGGCCAATTCACCAAATACGATATGCAACACGGTAATGATCGTAAAGGCTAATATATGACCTGCATTTTTTGCTATTGCTCCTGTCAGCTCAACCCCAAAAAAACCTAATGCCCCTTGCACAATTTGGGTCATTACAGCCTCTCCGACCCACCCCAAGGCAAGTGAAGAAAGTGTAATACCCAATTGTGTAGCGGCCAAATAACCATCCAAATGCTCTGTTATACTTTTGGCTATTGTAGCTACTTTGCTACCTGTTTTTGCCTGAACTTCAATTTGGGAGACCCGGACTTTGACAATAGCAAATTCGGCAGCAACAAAAAAACCGTTGGCCAATACCAAAAACAATGTCCAAAAAATATCGAGCGCCATGCTTGGGGTTATTTGTTAACAAATTCTTTTTTGTACAATTCGATAGCCTCAACTAAGATTCTCTGTGCTTCGTCTCTTCCCTTCACCCCTTCTACCACAACATGTTTTTTCTCTAAAGCCTTGTAGCTTTCAAAGAATTGTACAATTTCTTTCATCGTATGCGGCGGCAATTGATCGATGTCTTTGATATAATTGAATACAGGATCATTTTTAGCGACCGCAATGATCTTGTCATCTTGCTCACCACCGTCAACCATGTTCATAACGCCAATAACCTGAGCTTCGACTAAAGTCAACGGCAAAATATCTACCGAACAGATCACCAAGATATCCAGAGGATCCTTGTCATCGCAATATGTCTGTGGAATAAAACCATAATTGGCTGGATATACGACAGATGAACTCATCACTCTGTCCAGAAGCAACAAACCTGTTTCTTTGTCTAATTCGTACTTTCCTTTGGATCCGTTTGTAATCTCAATGATAGCATTTACGGCATTTGGCACATTCTCACCTGGAGAAACCATGTGCCAAGGGTTTTGTTTACTCATTTTTTATTTACTGTATATTTTGTTTGTTTTTTTTGTCTTTTATCCGCTTTTTAAGCAGGGTAATAGCAATAGGCATGAATGCAATGACGATCATCCCCACGATTACATACTCTACATAATGAATAATCCAAGGGAATTCAATCCCTAAAAAATATCCTGAAAGGGTCAATACCAAGACCCAGATCAAAGCTCCACTGATGTTATATAAAACGAATTTCTTGAAATCTAATTTTACAACACCTGCAAAGATAGGTGCAAAAGTACGAACTATTGGAACAAATCTACCTATAATTAATGCCGTGCCGCCATATTTATGATAAAATTCCTCGGCCATCACTACATATTTGCGCTTGAAGATGAGACTATCCTTACGCTTAAACAACATGGGGCCGGCCCGGTATCCAAACCAGTACCCCGTAAAATTACCCAGTATACCCGCTCCCAATAGGCCGATACAAAGTGTATAAATACTAACATCTATCTTGTGAAGGGCACAGAATAATCCGGCTAGGAATAAGAGGTAGTCACCTGGGAGAAAAAAACCAAAAAACAGACCCGTTTCGGCAAATACGATTAAGATAACTAAATAAAATCCCCCCGAACTCAATAGCTCTTCGGGATTCATTAATTGTTGAAATGACAACAAAAGTTCATGCATAACTTTTAGTAAAAATCAATGTTGTTTCTCTTTTTTTAGAATCAAAATCTACTTTCTCGCCTGTATAATTTAAAACAACAAAGTACAAATATAGTATTCTTCTAAACAACGAAAGTAAATCAAGTGTAATATAATCTTTCGTCCTTATTGATTTTGAGTAGTTATGCTGATAATGGACTCCCTAATCGTCTCGGCGATCTGACTGAGTTCCTCATTGCTCAACGTTAGCTTTGGCCCTGCAAAATTTAGATCGCTGATCTTATTGATCGGAACCAGATGGATATGCGCATGCGCAACCTCCAATCCGACGACAGCAACACCAACTTTAACACATGGAATTACTTTTTTTATCCCTTGTGCAACAATTTTCGCAAACACCCAAAGTGCCATGTATTCATCATCATCGATATCAAAAATGTAATCCGTCTCCTTTTTTGGAATCACCAGTACATGCCCTTTGGCCACGGGACTAATGTCCAGAAAAGCCAGAAAATCATTACTTTCTGCCACTTTATAAGCTGGAATCTCTCCAGCAACGATTTTTGAAAAAATTGTCGACATATTATTCAATATTGGAATAAATCTTAATTTATATACGATCCACTAAAGCTGACAAGATACAGGAACATTGCCTTTTTCTAAATCATCAGCCCTTTCAGCGTTCATTGTTTTAACAAATATAAACAAAAAAGGTCGCGATTGCTAGAATCCGACCTTCTTAATATAAAGTTAATTTGTGGATGTGCGGTTATGGCATACCGCACATAACCGACAAATGTTATCTTGAAATCTCTACAATCTCAAATTCAATTTTACCTGCAGGCACCTCAATGACGGCGGTATCGCCTTTTGATTTACCCAACAACCCCTGTGCAATAGGAGACTTAACCGAAATCTTACCAGACTTAAGATCTGCCTCAGACTCCGCTACCAATTGATAGGTCATCACAGCACCGTTCTTTTTATTTTTGATCTTGACAATAGAAAGCGCCAAGACTTTGGACGTATCGAGCTTCGATTCGTCAATCAAACGCGCTGTAGCCAAGGTATTTTCCAAATTGGCTATTTTAGCCTCATGTAGTCCCTGTGCCTCTTTCGCGGCATCATACTCCGCATTCTCCGATAAATCGCCTTTGTCCCTCGCCTCTGCAATCGCATTGGCAATTTTAGCTCTTCCTTCCGTCTTCAGATAAGCTAATTCTTCTTTAAGCTTACGCAATCCTTCTTCCGTAAAATAAGTTACTTCTGCCATAATTTTATCTTTTTCTTATTTTCTACATTTTAAAAAAGAAACAAGACCATATTACCCTCGTCGGGTAACATGGTCTTGCTTTCAATCTATACGAAGATAATAATTGTTTTCAACAAAACAAATTCATCCGTATAAAATTTGTCTATTGACAGTAATCGGTCCTATCAGGACTCCTCATCATCGACAAATTTGTAACCCAAGCCCCGTACTGTCTGCAGATAATGCGGTTTGTCCGGATTGGTTTCTATCTTTTTACGCAGACGCACAACGTGCATGTCAAGCGTGCGTGTATTTACATTTGAACTGTAGCCCCACACCACTTCCATCAGTTCCTCCCGTGTGATCTCCCGCCCAAGGTTCTGTAGAAAATGTAACAGAATCCTGTTTTCCAAAATTGTCAGTTCCACCTTCTTACCATCACGGATCAGAGAGTGAATATTCGGATGATGCTCCGTCTGTCCAAACTTATAGATCTCGGGACTATTTTTAGGCAAGAAAAATTTCACCTTGTTATCTATCATAGCGATCAATACATCCATATTGAATGGCTTGCTGATATAGTCCGTCACGCCAAAACTATACGCTTCAATTTTGTCCACATCTTGGGATTTTGCCGTCATCATAATAATGATGTTCTCAAATCCTGCTTTGCGTACATCTTCACAGATCTCGTTACCTTCTTTTCCCGGAAGCATCCAGTCCAATAAAACCACGTCGGGTCTTTTTTCCAGAATCAAACTTTCTGCTTCATTCCCATTTCCGCTTTGAATGACTTGATAGCCCTCAGATTCCAATCGATGTTTTACCAAGAAACGCAAGTTCTCATCATCTTCAATAACAGCAACAGTGATGTCTTTGTTCATATTTAAATTTATTTTTAAACCGGAAATACCAATGTAAAGGTGGTCCCCTGACCCAGTTGACTTTTTACTGTAATATCACCACCGATAAATTCGGTAATCTCTTTACAGAATGCCAGACCTAAACCAATACTTCCTTGCTGATTATATTGACTCTTTATTCTATAAAACTTTTTGAAGATATTGTTAAACTCTGCCTTCTCTATTCCAATGCCTTCGTCCTTAAATAGGATAACAAAATTCTTCTTGTTTTGTTGTATGGCAATATCCAGGATTTTATGCCCTGCTTTCGAATATTTGTAGGCATTGTCTATCATATTCTGAAATACACTGCTCAACAATACTGGATCCGCAAGCATAGATGTTCGTACATCAATTTTTGTGCTAATTTTAAAATCAGGATATTTTATTCGAGAAGAAGCAACAATATTTTCCGTAAATTCCTTCAGATCGACCTCTTCCTTATTTAATTTTATTGTTTTATTTTCGATCTGGCTAAAGGACAATAATTTGTTCATCAAATTGTTGAGCCGGTCAGCCTCCTGATCCAATATATTCCCGTACATCCTCCTTTCATCTTCTGAAAGCACCTGCGCACTTTTAATATTGTTTCCAGCAATTTTAATAACGCTCACAGGTGTTTTAAACTCATGCGTCAGGTTGTTGATGAAATCATACTGCAATTTAAAAAGTCTTCCGTTAATTTCTAAATTTCTATAAATTAAATATAGAATCGCAATCAAAATAATATAAATCAGCGATATACCGCCCAGTACAGGCCAAAAACTACGGTTAATCTCATCGGAAATAAAGTTTTTACTCGATCTGAAAAGCAGTTTATAATCAGCAAGAGCTCCCGGCAAAGGCATTTCTGTGGAGATCTCATCATTTTCTGGTGTTATTGGTGCCCCCACTAAAGGTACAATTTCAATCTTCTCGTAAAGATTGGGATAGCTATTTTTGACTTCAAGATACATTGGATCAATCTGAAAATTAAACATATCTTGTTCATAGCCTACGGTGTGATCCAAATTACCCTCCATAATGGATTTGTATACAATCAAGTCATTGACTCTCGGAATATTCATATATGTAATCTGCCCGGGCCGGATCGTATAAAAGACCTTTAATATATCTTTATCCGACAGCTTTGCATTAGGCTGTAATTTATCAATATAAGTGGCTAGTTTGACCCCTATATTGTTGATATCTTCAGAATGCAGGCCCATCTGAGCACGGTCACGGATCGTATTTTTATACAATCCCGACCTAGAAATGGAAAAAAAAGTAATGGTTTTGGGCTGTATCCGCAAATTATTAACGATAAAACCATAGTTCAGATTATGATCGTTGTTTAGCTGAAGATCAAAAAAACCAATTTCACGTACAAACGGATAGGAACTCAAAATGCTGTATGCATACTTGCCCGCTTGTACGGAATCCAGAAAGCCCTGATAAAACGAAACTTCAGGGATTCTATTCTGGAAAAAATCGTTAAAAGGCACCAATGTCTGATCAAAAATTTCTGATTTCTTGTTTGTAAATTCATTTTTGATATGAGACTCCGTATAATTTCTGGCCAGAAAGAGCGCAAAAATGTACAAACCACTGATCGCGATTAAAAACACCAATAGTAGACCATAATTTTTTCGGTAGCTGTATTTCGCTGCTTTCATAGTTTGCCCCTAATCTACGAGATATTTTGCCAAAAATCGCTCCAGCTCGTTATAATAGCCGAAGACATTCTCATCTTTTTTAAAGGTTCTATCCTCATCTTCCTTTAAAAAATACTGCACGGGAACAGTGTTGTTTTTTAACTTCTGAACAAATTGGTTAGCATCGGTCACCGAACTGAAACGGTCTTTTCCTCCTTGCGCCAACAATACAGGAATTTTTACCTTATCAGAATGGAATACCGGAGAAATATTTTTAAACAATTCGGCCTCACGAATAGGGTTACCTACAATCTGATACATTTTCTGTACATAGGACTTGAAATAAGGCGGAATATCTCTAAAATAAGTGAATAGGTTAGTGTAGCCAGAATAGGACGCTGCACACTTATATAGATCCGAATTGAAGCAGGCGGCATGCAAGGCGGAATATCCGCCAAATCCTTTTCCTACAATAGCAATCCGGTTGCGGTCAGCAATCCCTTCTTTGACTAGCCACTTCACTCCGTCGGTAATATCATCCTGGATTTTACCGCCCCATTCCTTAAAACCCGCCGTCCAGAACTTCTTGCCGAAACCCGTCGAGCCCCTATAATTCATCTGGAAAACCAGATATCCTCTATTGGCCAAAAACTGTGCTTCATTGTCAAACCCCCAAACCTCACGGCCATTGGGCCCATCATGAGGCAGCACGACCATCGGTAAGTTTTTTCGCTTTGAATGTACTGGATAGGTCAAATAACCGGTTATCTGTTGCCCGTCCCGCGCTTTATACGTCACAAATTCATTCGGAGACAACTCCTTATCCTTCAGATCGGGATTATTATCGGCCAGCTTCGTCAGTTTTTTAGTCCGGAAATCATAGAAATAAATCCCCCCTGGGTTGACGTCGGTATAAGTTTTGATAATGATTCTGTCTCCTGAAACATCTGTATTCAATACCTGAAATTCAAAGCCTTCGATTTGCTTCGCCAATTGGTCGTATTTCCTTTTCGTTGCTTTATCAAAAAAATGCCGGCCTTGTCTTGAGGTGGTGTAGTTAACGAACAACAATCGGTTCTGCTCGGAAAAATATCCTCCCGGACTCATATCAACCTCTTTATGGCTGAATAGCTCGCCCAATTCCCTTTCATGTGACAGATCGTAACTGACCAAAGCGAGCTTGTCACGGTTGATGTTGGACAAGGCGTAAATAACAGACTGCGCACTATCTTTGTACCCCAAAGGGGTAAAACTACTCTCCACGTCACAGCGAATAATCTCTTTAAACGGGACCTTTTCAGACGCCCGGTAAAGGACAGATTGTTGTACAGAATCATTTGCAATTGCCAACCGCACCTTCCCGTCAGATGATACGATCCATGAGCTCATATTGCCCGGATTTTGAAGCACGAGTTCACGCGGCCGTCCGTCCAGATAAATACGATAAAGGTCAAACAGCGAAGAATCCCGGTCATTGATCCCTGCAATAAAACTCTCATCCGCGGAGACTGTAGCGTGTACCCATCTAAAACGCGCACGCACCGGTTTGATCAGCGGCCAGATTTTATCTGTTTTGATGTCTACGGCATACAGTCGCAAGCTGTCCTGCGAAGATTGCTCGGTCAAAAAAGAAATCTTTGAACTACTATTCCACACAAATGACTTAACATTAATATCATTCTGATAGGTCAACTGTTTCGAACTATCTTGATGTTGCAAGTCAATGAGATAAATATTTTTACAATGGTTATCAATACCGATATAAGCGATATAACGACCATCGGGAGAAATCTTAAAATTCGATTTTTCGGGTGTAGAAAAAAAATGGTTGATCGGTATAGGGTCGACTTGATGTTGGCGACATCCTAGCATAACTACACAAAAAAACAAAACAGTCCAAAATTGCAACCTCATAATCCCGAATACGTCCTTATCAATTAACTCAAATATTGTAATTAAATACCAAATTGCAGTGAATGCAACCTTATTTTTACAGATATCGTAAATTCAAATAACATTCAAACTTAGTTAAATTAGCTATCATATAAAAACGTTTTATTAAGCGGCGTACTTGATGCACTGGCCCATAAGCCTGTTTTGCGTACCTATTCATTTTTCTGTTAGCCATTTTTCCGCCCGCTGAGTATTCGGTTCAGTTACAGGCGCATTTCCGCGACATGAGAACCTGCTATTTACGTCTAGAATCTTTTTTACAATAGAAAACCTTATTTTTGCATATGTTTTTATATAATGTCTCAGTCATAGCAGAAGAAACAATCCATCAGGAAATTGTCACCTGGATTCTGGATAACGTTGTACAATCCCAAAAATTCGAGGTTCATTTTCTGCAGATGTTGCAGTCACCCCATGAAGGAATGACTTATTGCATACAAGTGGTACTCCCGTCAGAAGAACATATCGCGGATTTTCAACAGGTTCACCTGCTTCCCTTACAGGAGCTTGTTGCAGAAACGTACCAGGACAAGGTCTTCCTTTTTGACAGCACCATGAAGTATTTAAAAAAATAAAGAGCGTTCAGACGCTCTTTATTTTCTATATCATGTAACACAGCTTTATTTCCTGCTTTCATTTTCGGGTTGCCGATCGTTTTCCTGAATTTCCAAAGCCAGTTCGAATCGCGGGTCGTAGCTTATTTTAGGTGTCAGAAAATGAAGCAGAATCAGACGGGCATACCGGAAATTGAAAGGTGCAAAGAGCAAGATCGTCACCGCCAAGCCTGCAAGATACACCCATGGTGATTCGCTTCGGCTCAGCACCGCTATAGCCACAGACACCGAAACAATTTCGGCCACGGACAACGCATAACTGACATACATGGCTGCATAAAAATATCCCGGCTCGACTTCATATTTAACGCCGCAATGTGGGCAAACCTCATTCATATGCTGTTTACGCAAACTGTAAACCTTTCCTTCAAATACGTTCCCGACATGGCATTTGGGACATTTGGAATGGATCATCGCATGGAATTTAGATGTCGGCATTTCGTCTATTGTATCTCGTTAAAAAATTTCTTTGCAGGCACGTTTCGCTTGCGGTACTTTTTGTACCACAGAAAACCCAGACCTGCTGCTGCTAGATAAGGTATGGCCAGAAGAAACAGGATACCATCATTCAAGCCTTTTCCTTGCATATTCCCCTCTTTTGTAGAGTTTTCGGCATTCAAGGTACACATAGCGCATTGGGCCTGCGAAACAGATGCTGTAGAGCAGCTTAGGGCCACTATGATGACTAGATATTTAAACCATTTCATAGGACAAAGTTACTGAAAATTTAACGATTAGCGCAGCAGGGATTCAAATTTATCCCAAAAACCATCCTTGGGCAGCGATGCAACCAGTTCCGTCTTTTCTTTTTTGATGGGATGTGTAAACACAAGCGAACGCGAATGAAGACAGATGCTTCCCAGTGAACTGCCGCGGGGATACCCATACTTATTGTCCCCAACAATTGGGCAGCCCATGGCAGCCAACTGCGCGCGGATCTGGTGCGTACGTCCTGTCAGCGGCTCGATACGGAGTAAGTAGAATCCATTGAGCTCACCAACAAGCATATAATCGAGTTCGGCGTAGGTACCGCCTTTTACCTCACGTGGAAAAGCTTTCGTCACACGGGTCTGTCGATTCCGGATCAGCCAGTTGATCAATTTCCCCTCCGTCTTGCGGGGACGCTGCCGCACGATCGCAAAATAAGTCTTTTTCACGGACCGGTCCTGAAAAAACTTATTCATTCTTTCCAAAGCCTTGCTCGTTTTGGCAAATAAGATCATGCCGCTGACCGGCCTGTCCAAACGATGGATCACGCCCACATAGGCATCGTTGGGTTTATCATATTTATTCTTTAGATAGGCCCTTACCATATCTTCCAATGAAAGATCGCCCGTTTCATCCACCTGTACAATATCCCCCGCTCTTTTATTGATGGCAATCAGGTGATTATCTTCGTAGATTACATCCTTGTCTGTAATGTCCGGTTTATTCATATGTAATTATTTGGCGGTGCGGTCGACTCCTAGAAATAAGCTCCCAACACCTGTATTGTTCTTCAATAACAAAAGCATAAGCCTTCCTGCATAAAAAAGGCTCTACGCAAGCGTAAAGCCTCTTACCTATATATATCGCAGGCTTTACTGCGCACTGTCTGCCTTCAGCTGCTCTGCTTTTTTAGCTTCTTCTTTCAATTTCTTTTTGAAAAAGCCGCGCAGCAGGAAATTATGTTGTAGGGCTTCCATATTTTCATCCAATCTTGCTGTACTTGAATTTAAATTATTGATTGCCGATTTGATCTGATCGGCGGACGCCGGATCATTCAATAGAACACCAACGGCATTATCTTTGTCATTTAGACGGCTCGATGCGTTATTCAAATTATTGATCAGCGCGTTGGCTGTCTGCGCGACACCTTGCAGCTGCGCAGCCGACTGACGCAAATTAGAAAAAATGGCTGTATCTGTAGTCAAATCATGAATTAAGCCTTTGTTACTGTTCAACGAATTGGTCAATGTCACCAGATTTGCCGAAGCCTTATTTGCGTTATTCATCGCAGCGCTGATAGACAATAGTGTGGCACGCAGGGTATTGACCATGGAGGTATCTGTCAGCATTGCCCCCACCATACCCTTACCATCCGCCAGACCACGCGAGATTTCCACAAAATCTGTCGTTATTTTGGCCAGGTTCTCATTATTCACCTGCAATGTTTCCATCATCGCTTCCATATCAGCAGTTTTGGCCGAGCGCAGAAAATCACCGGTCTCCACAGTAGGCGCATTTTGCGATCCACCGGAGATAACCACAATTTTATTACCGATCAGACCGTCAGATCCCAATTTGGTCACGGCGTCTTTACGGATATACTCAGCAGACTTCTCTTCAATGGTCAGCACCACTTCCACGTCTTGCACACTTTTGAAATGGATATTTTTAATGATTCCCACTTTAACCCCCGAAAACCAGACGTTACTGCCGACTTTCAAACCTGCAACATCAGGAAAGGAAGTGGTAATCTCGATATTTTTTGTGAATTTCTTTTGCTGGCTGCCCAAAATAAAGATTCCGGCCAAAAGAATCAATACGCCTAAAAAAACAAAAATACCAACAATGATTGCTCTTTTATTTTCTGCCTTACTCATGTATATTATAGAATAAAATTATAATTATAAAACGCTTTTACGCGTTCGTCATCTGTATCAAAAATCTCCTCAAAAGATCCCTGTCTTTCAAATTTACCATCCAGCAACATCACGATACGATCGCCCACTTCCTTTGCGCAGGCCAGATCATGGGTGATGATAATGGAAGCGGTCTTGTAACGTTCCTGAACTTCATTGATCAGCCCATTGATGTCCAGACAAGTAATGGGATCCAGACCAGCAGTAGGCTCGTCATACATCATAATTTCAGGTCTAAGGATCAATGTGCGTGCAATACCAATCCGTTTACGCTGTCCTCCGGATAATTCAGAAGGCATCTGATTAATGGTCTGCGACAGTCCTACACCATCCAGCACTTCCTCTACAGCATAGTTGATCTCCGATCTTGTCAGCTTGCGCTTATTGCGCACCAACGGAAATTCCAGGTTTTCACGAACCGTCATACTATCATACAAGGCACTGTTCTGAAAGGAAAAGCCAATTTTGAGCCGCAATTCACGCAGCTGACGGTCATTCAAGCTGGTCACTGAATCACCTAGCACATTGATGGTTCCTTCGTCAGGTCGCAGTAGGCCGGCAATCAGCTTGATCAGAACCGACTTACCCGTTCCGGATCTTCCAAGCACGACAAGGTTCTCTTCTTTATATAAATCGAGGTTTACCCCTCTAAGCACATGATTATCGCCGAATGACTTGCTGACATTGCGGATCTCTATAACCGATTGAGAACGATCTATATCCAATTTAGCCTTTTCCATATACCTTTATCCAAAGAACGATAAAACCTGTACAATAATTATTTCCTCGATAAATACAAAGAACATTGAGGCTACTACCGCCGCATTGGCAGCCTTTCCTACGCCTTCTGTCCCTTTTGACGAAAAATAACCGCAATAGCAGCTTACCGCCCCTATCGTAAAACCGAAGATTACAGCACGAAGCACCATGGCTCCCAAATCCTTAAATGCAATGGTTTCAAAGACTTGTGTAAAAAAACTCAAAAAACTGAGATCGTCCTTGCTCATCATACTCAAATAACCACCTAATAGACCGATCCCTGCTACATAAAAACAGAGTACCGGAATTCCAATCGTTGTAGCTAAAATTCTACTAACAATCAAAAATTTATAAGGGTTAGTCCCGGAGACTTCCATCGCGTCGATCTGCTCCGTGACATTCATTGAACTGAGTTCGGCACCGATCTGAGACCCCACTTTACCAGAGGCGATCAACGCCGTCACCAAGGGTGCAAGTGCCCGTACAATGGCAATGGAAATCAAAGATGGCAACATTGAAGTCGCCCCAAACTCCTCTAGTGAAGGACGCGATTGTTTTGTGAATACAAATCCCACAATAAAGCCGGTCAGACTAATCAAAGGCAGTGATTTATAGCCTATTTCATAGCACTGACGGATAATCTCTTTGAATTCATATGGTGGAGTGACCAATTCGCGCCAAAACCGCAACAAGAAACGATGAATGTTTGCGAATTCTAGAAAAAAAGTCTGAAGTTTTTTAGCCATTTAAAATGATGTCTATTTCAAATTAATGTGTCATAAACACGTCTTATGCTGAACAAACACGTAACAATTCGAGCGGTAAAGGTAAATAAAAAATATGTATCTAAAATTGTCGTTTATGTAAAAAGATCATGAAATTGACTTTTATATCATAAAAATCAGAATTATAGTGTACCGATTAAACCATTCTATACGTTATGCTGTCATAATAACAAAGACAATAGCATAGAGTTTTGTCGCATTAAAAAAATTACAGAGATGAAAAATTTAGGCAACATTAAATATTGGGTATTGGGGTTGATCGGTGTCGCATCTTTTTCAAGCTGCGCAACTTCAATGGCCCAGAGAGGTAGCTATGTAGGATATAACAACTACAATTCGGGTGTCTCTTTCCAAATGTTCTACGACGAACTTTCGCCTTATGGACAATGGATCAACGATCCAAACTATGGCTATGTCTGGATTCCGGACGCTGGTCCTGATTTTCAGCCCTATGCCACCAATGGTTACTGGACCATGACAGACTACGGCAATACCTGGGTATCCAACTACGATTGGGGCTGGGCTCCTTTTCACTATGGCCGCTGGAATTACAACGACCGCTATGGTTGGGGTTGGGTTCCCGACTACGAATGGGGACCAGCGTGGGTCAATTGGCGTCAAAGCAGTGATTACTATGGCTGGGCTCCTCTTGGCCCGGGCATGAGCATCAATGTTTCGGTCAATATCCCAATGAATTTCTGGACCTTCGTCTCCGTCAATCATTTCATGAACCGGAATATGGATCGCTATTATGTAAACAGACGCAATTACAACAGCATATATAATAGAACGACAGTCATCAACAATACCACCATCATTAACAACAATTATTATGTGGGTGGTCCAAGAAGGTCAGATATTGAGCGCTCAACAGGACGGAGCATCGCCGTTAGCAGGATTACAAATGCGAATAGACCGGGCTCGGCTCGCACGAGTGCTAGTCGCACGAGAACTGGCGAAATTGCCATGTACCGGCCAACTGTAGACCGCAACACACGTTCGTCGGCGCGTCCGGCCAAGGTGGTTGACGTTTCTACACGAACACGCAGCAACAACAGTTCCATCGCTGACCGTAACAATCGCGTCATCTCCAATCGGGACAATATCAATTCGAGATCGGGAAATCGCGAACTATATATTGATAACAATGGTAATGCTTCGATAAGATCACGTAGCGAAAGTAACAATAATGGTGCAAGCCGCGGTTCGACTAGCAACAGCAGAACCAGAGACAACAGTTCCGTGGACAGAAACAATGTGAGCAGACAGCCCAATAACACGAATTACGATTTTAGAACGCGTACGTCAAATAGCAACCCTACTTCTACCAGTAGAAACAGACAGGACGGCACTGCTGACAACAGCGGGGTTGTCAGCAGCAGAACCCGTTCGGGCCAGCCAGCCTCACAACCTGATCAGATGACACGGAACCGTGGCTATGACAATGGCAGCAGGACGCGCTCCAGTCAGCCCGTAAATCAGCCGATGCAAAACCGAGGCTACGAGGGCGTTAGCAGAACCCGTTCGAGCCAACCAGCTTCGCAGCCGAGTCAACCTGCTCAGACTAGAGTTCAGCATAGAGGCTACGAGAATACTAGAAGCAGATCTTCTGCCCCATCCGTGGAAAGATCGAGCCAACAGGGGGCATCCTCTTCAAGAAGCCGGTCGTCCGAAAGTTCAGGCCGGGGTGGCGGTTCGGAAAGATCTTCTGGCGGCAGAACACGTTGAGAATAACTTAACTAAACAGAACAAAGGCGGGACAGTACATCTACTGTACCCGCTTTTTTTAAGACCCATCACCAATCTATCTTTTTCAAATCACAAGAAATGTATTCCCCAACATCGCCGTTAGTCGTCCGCAGGCCAACCAACGAATTGCAGCCACATCAACACGAAAGTTGTATTTGTACTGAACAATCCGTACTTTTTCATGTTAATTAGTAAATTTACCCCTTCAAACAAAATCATACGGAATAAGATGGCATCAATAACCTCTATATTGGACAACGATTTTTATAAATTCACGATGCAGCATGCGGTGGTCAAACTATTTCCCAAGGCAAAAGCCCGCTATCACTTCATCAACCGAGGTCACCATAAATTTCCGGAGGGATTTGACATCCTTTTACGGGAAGCCGTTCATGAAATGGCTGATCTGCGACTTACCAAAGCAGAAAAAGCTTTTTTTGCACGCAACTGTCCCTATATTGATCCTACTTATTTCGACTTTTTACAAGGCTATCGTTACGATCCAGAAGAGGTCAAAATTACGCAGGACGGCCCCGATCTAGAAGTCGTCATTGAAGGTTACTGGTACCGAACGATCTTATGGGAAGTGCCGCTGATGTCACTGATCTGCGAGCTTTTTTACGAATCCCAGGGGCTCGTGCGGGCGCGCGATGAGGATGTGATGGCCACGGCAAAAGAGAAAATTGAGAAATATAAAAAGCTGCGTATTACCATTGCCGATTTTGGTACCCGCAGACGGCATTCTTATGAGGTTCACGACCTTGTCGTGCGCACCTTAAAGCAGTATGGAGAGAAGACCTTTATCGGTACAAGTAACGTTCACCTCGCCATGAAGTATGAAACTAAACCGATCGGCACACATGCCCACGAATGGTTTATGTTTCATGCCGCAAAGTACGGCTACAAAATGGCCAACTTGCTGGGATTGGAGCACTGGTCCGATGTGTACAGGGGTGACCTTGGAATAGCACTGTCGGATACCTATACCACCGAAGTCTTTTTCCAGCAATTTGATAAAAAACTAGCCAAGCTATTCGACGGAGTACGTCATGACAGTGGCGACCCTTTGGAATTTACAGACAAAGTCGTTGCTCATTACAGAAAGAATGGTATTGATCCGTTATCCAAAACAATTATATTTTCTGACGGGCTAGATTATGACAAAGTTGAGCGGATCGCGAATTATTGCGAAGGGAAGATATTACACTCTTTTGGAGTCGGAACCAATTTCACAAATGACGTTGGTCTTAAGCCCATGAACATTGTCATCAAAATGACGGATGCACTTCCAGAAGATGAGCTCTGGACACCGGTGATTAAATTATCGGATGAACCGATGAAGCACACCGGAGATGAAGACTCCATTTATATCGCAAAAAAAGTTTTAATGATCGACGATGACAATGTATAGAGACGTATATGGTGAGGCACTGGATGACTATTTCGTACATCAGGAAGAAAAATTTCCCCTCGTCCTTCATACGAGCTACGGGGATCAAGACGAAATGCCTGTCGAGGTATTCTTTAGAGATGCAGTGGATTTCCCGGAGCTCGAATTCATCGGGCTATCGCTATGTGATGGCCAGGTGCTGGATGTCGGTGCCGGCGTAGGCAGTCATAGTCTTTATCTCCAGGAGAAAGGCTTTCGTGTTGACGCTCTGGAATTGAGCCAACCAGCCTGTCATATCATGCAGCAGCGAGGCGTCCAAAATATTATTTGCGCGGACTTCTATGAATTCAGTGGCCAAAAATATGATACTCTTCTATTTCTGATGAACGGCATTGGTATCGCCGGCGATATTGCGGGGTTCAAAAAGCTCCTTCAGCATAGTCAGACCCTATTGACCGACCGCGGGCAGCTTATTTTCGATTCCTCAGATATCAGTTATCTCTATAGGGACTTTAATATTAAAAAGCCCCATCATTATTTTGGAGAAATTCAATACCAATATGAATATAAAGGCAAAAAAGGCAATCCTTTTAAATGGCTGTATTTAGATCAGGACACGCTGATCAATATTTCCCATGAACTGGGCTGGGTCGTTCAAATCTTGTACGAAGATGAAAATGACCAATACCTGGCTCGTATGGAACCAAAAAAATAAGCCCTCAGCGGGCTTATTTTCAAAAGTACTACTTTTGGGTTCGGATGTAAATATCCCCCATGGATGTCTTTAAAATCACGTCCTGTCCGCCACCGTTCATTTTGCCTTTTACAGTATTCGATATCCGGAAGCTGTCCTTAGGCTCTTCAGCAGGCTTCTCAAATTGAAATTCATCTGCTGCATAGATATTTCCCATAGACGTTTTCACGTCGACATTAGCACTGAATTTTTTAGGGAAAGCCACATCCACTGCCCCCATGGCCGAGATAAGCGAAATCGGTCCTTTCACAGGCTGGACAAATTGGGCGACCACATCACCTTGCGCTACTTTTACACTGAGTGGCCCCGTAATATTGATGACTTTGACATCGCCCATGGTACTGGAGACCTCCACTTCAGCGCGGATGTCCTTTATTTCAATTCCACCACCATTAAAAAATCCACCACGGCCTCCTTTTACACTCACGGGCAGATCGAAAGGAACGCGGACATGTACCGAATCCTCCAAGGGCATACCAACCATGCTAATTTCGGTAACACCACCGTTGTTCTGGATATTCATACCCAATCCTGAATTGTCAGCCAGACCCGAACCATTAACCACACGCAAACCTTTGGCCCGCTCATTTGCTTCCCGCTCTTCCACCTTCGCCGTGATCAATACATCTTTACCATTATAGCCTTCAATCGCGACGTTATCGAATTTCAACAATAATTTATTTCCTAAACCGGGAACCTTGATCTCTTTCCAGACCTTTTTTGCGTCGCGGTCAAAAGAACCTCTTATTCCCCTCGGCGCTTTGGGCGGTTTTGGCGGAACCGCTTCTTCCATTTGCTCACTCACTTGGGCCTGCAATGCGTTCGCAAAAAGCAGTGCCATTCCCATAATCATTATTCTTATCTTTTTCATTGCTATAATTATTATTCTTTCCTATTTACTACAGTAAGATTCCCATCCTTCATATTCTTTGCGGCCCCAAAACTCTGGCATTTCATGTTAGCATCCTATTTTACTTCCTGCTACTGACTGAGCAGTACAGCATATGCTTGTTCCTTCACGAATTTCAGAGCCAAAGGATCCTCCACAATGGCATTTAACTTCTCCTTGGTACTTGATTTTATTTCCGGATCTGCCTCTGCAATCATCTGCATCAATTCGACCTGCATTGTCGGATCGTTTTGTGCTACGAAAAAGTCCTGCACCTTTTGTTGCCTCTCTTCTGGTGCTATGCTACCTAACAGGGTTTCTATGGCAGCCATACGGACATTACTACTGGCATCGGACACTGCCGTTTTCTCCAGCTCATGTACAGCATCTTCATTCAAGTGCTCCTGTTTCTGAAGTGCGAGTACTGCTCCAAGACGTGTACTCGCCGAACTGGAATCCTGAAGCATTTGCACATAGTCATCCTTATGTAGGTCCAGCACCTGCTCCTTATCTGCCTGCTGTCTTTTTCTCTTAGCCGCAAGCTGTACTTCCGTTCTGCTTGTCATGGTCTGCATCGACCAGCGCGGCTCTCTTTTCTCCGTCACTTCATCCACCTGCTGCCGCAAAGGCTTCGTCACGCCCTCCTTCTGCTTGATCTGAACTGTGCTCAGATCAGCTACCTGCGCTGTATCCGCTTTTTGTTGGCTAAAGATCAAGAAAGCCACAGCTCCTATCAATATGCTAGCTGCCGCAATGCTTGCCCATCGCCACAGAGGTCTAATTTTCTTTTTCTGTACCTCGGGTACGACCTGTGGTCTGATCTTATTCCATAGATCCGCAGATGGTTCCCTGCGGTCAAACGCATCCCGATTGGCATTCACAAAATCCTTCAAATTATCCCGCATAATTATACCTCTCCTTCAGTTGTTCATAAATTTTCTTTTTCGCACGATGATATTGGCTACGCACAGCCACCGCTGTCATTCCCAAGGTGTCGGCAACCTCATCGTGACTCATATCTTCAAAAAGATACAGGTTGACCACCATTTTTGGCACGCCTGTCAATTGATCGATCACGGCTTCGAGATCCGTCAGCTGACATTCCCGCCATTCTTTTTCCAGCAATTCATCTTCGCCTTCGTCCCGGATCTCCAGATCTTCTATCGGTGAAAAATACTGCTTATTCTTGCGCAATAAAGAAATCGCTTTATTGACGCCCATCCGGCGCAGCCAAGCTTCGACACTCAGCACGGCCTCCCATTTGTCTGGCCTTGAGAAAAACTCTACAAAAGTCTCCTGCAATACATCTTCGCTCTCTTCCTGATTAGACAAAACCCGATAGATCGAATTAAAAATCTTCTTCGCATAACGATGATAAAGCTGTGCAAAGCCCAACTCATTGCCCGATTGGCACATCGCTAATAAATCTTTATCGCTAAGTTGATCCTGCACGTTTTGCTAATTAATACTGTTATTTCCTATGTTCTATTCAATAGTCGGACAGCTGCTGAAAATGTTGCAATTTAATTTTAATTTTTTTTATATAATAAATAGGCTACCCGCGTCACTGCTTAACAAGCATTTCTGTTAAAAAAAAACACCCAGAATAACTCCCGGGTGCTTGCATAAACAAAATATTGTGCAGCGGTTTTATAGTTTCCTTGGCGATAATAATCACTTTATTTTTAGATAGGTTTCGATGATCAAGTGTTTAACGCCCAATTCTGGCAAATTCTCTTCACCTTTTTGAATCAGTGTGTCTCCTTTAAACTCGAGTTCGAAATCAAATGCATTATTTTCCCAATCGCGCAGGCTGCAATACTGCAGACGTTCCTGGTACTTTTTACCGTCGAATGAATAAGTCCCACCACCTGCCAAAAAGTGAGGCTCTTTGCCCTTCCCTTTTTCTTTGTCATGGTTGAAAAAGGAGAAATGGTCATCGTTGAACATTTTGAACATTTCGGTCTTGCTGCTATCTGTAAAAGCTGTTACGGTATCTTTTCCTTTGATGGTCATACTTTCGATCAGCTTATAGGTACCGTTCAGTGTGAGCTTCTTGGGCAATTCGCTTTCATTCATCTTTTTGTCTACTGGATCACAGGAAAAAGCAATAAAAGGCAGCGCTGCAATTAGTAAAATTTGAGTTTTTAGATTCATAATCTATTTCGTGGTTTATAGTGGCCAAACTACAAAAGTTTGGCCGCAAAAAAAAGCTTTCAATTATTCTTTGTCCCACCAGACACGGCCAGATAGCTTGTCACCTCCTATCACCGCCGCAGAAGCAGCTCTGTAATTTTCGCCATTGATTGCAGCTTCCGTGGATGGATAGGGAAAACGGCGGGGGATAGTACCCGAAGTCGCATTACCGGGATAATTTACGGGCACCAATTCGGGAATACCAGTCCGTCGCCAATTGCTCCACGTCTCATAAAAGTCCAGCATCGTAATGGTATGTGCCCAGTATTGCGTATTGATTTGTTTCAATGCTTCGGCTTCAACAAATGGATGATTTTTAAGATAGGAATCCGCTTCTGCTTCACTAATGGCAAGTGAACCGTCGTACTGGTCTAAAAATGTCATGCCAGCTTTTACACCTTTTTTGTAGTGGTCGGCGGCACTACCACCAATACCCCATCGTTGTGCAGCCTCTGCCAAAAGGAGCTCGGACTCGCCGAAAGTCAAGATAAAGGTGGCCCCCGTCCGTTTAATCATATTTGGATTGGGTGATGAGTAGTCTGCAAATGAGGTAAAGCTGGGGTCACTCGAAATATTATATTGAGGGTTTGCACTCAGGTCTTTTCCATTGGGCATACCCTTTTGTTTTTTAGGATCGCTAATATATCCAGCATTTTGATCTTTACTTTTTTCGGACAGATAAAGCTGTGTCACGGCTATTCGTGCCAAACGCGGATCATTTGTTGCCTTCAAATAATCTATAAACGTTTTAGACCATTTTACATAATAGTTTTCTTGCCCTCCATCGCCTAAAAGAACTTGACTATTTCTATTCTGGGTAACCCTTGAGCCCGAAACATCATGTAAAATAAAGGCATTGTCGGCGTTACTTACCATCGTTTTTCCCACTGCTTTCTGTGCATATTCCTTGGCTTTTTGTGCGTCCACCTTTACCAGACGCATGGCAGTCCTTAGCAACAATGAGTAACCGAACTTACGCCATTTCGCAATATCCCCTTTATAGATAATATCTCCGCTAACCTTATCGCCATCGTCCTTTAAGGAAGTTGTTGCCGATTCTATTTCCTTTAACAGATCATTATAAATATCCTGTTGTTTGTCATACTTCGGCTTATAAATCTTACTATAAAATCCAACACCCGCTTCGGAGTAAGGAACATCCCCATACAAATCAGTCAAACGAGCGAATATCAACGCTTTCCATATCCGGGCCACATGGTGTAAGTTCGCATACTTTGGTTTATCTTTCGTGAATTCAACAACATCAACAATATTTCTTACCTGTTCAATATACGCGCCTACCGTCCCATTACCCCAATAGGCAGCAGTATAAGCTTCATTCAACATATATTTGTCTCCCGCCCAATAACTCACTACAGTTGACAAACCTTGCATCATTGTGGCCGAGTAAATAAGATTTCCTCTCCAGGTATCGTAAGCAAAGTCAAAACTTCCGGTATAAAATAGTTGGGCAGAGCTAAAAGTATAATTTGGATCCCAATTGTCTTTGCTGTAAGAAATTGGATCAGTATTTATTTTTTCAAAATCTTTTGTACAGCTGCTTTGTCCAACGGCAGATGCGACGATGAACGCAACAAATAAAGGTTTAATATATCTTTTCATGATTTTTTTGCAATTAGAATTTAACACTCAAGTTCAGTCCATAAGTACGTACAGCTGGTACACCCCCAAGTTCAAGACCGGGGAAGGTTGCATTGTAACTTGATTCTGGATCAATATTATTTGTTTTTTTCATAATAATCCAGAGATTACGCGCAACTGCACTTACTGTAATCGCTTTAATTCGGTTATTAAATAAATTTGAGGGGAAAGTATAGCCCATAACCACCTGTCTCAATTTTACGAAGTCAGCATTATTTACAAATATTTTCGACACATTATTCGCTTTGTTCGTGTAGTAGGTTGCTGCTGTCCTTCCTAAAGTTTCCCTATCGGCTACCGTCTCTTGATGCAAGCCTGCTATATATCCATAATAATCTGTTCCAGAGAATAGCTTTCCTCCCCACTTTCCATCGATTAGGAATGAAAAATTGAAACGTTTATAATTAAATTCATTGTTCCATCCCGCAAACCATTTATTCATGGCCGATCCATAAGCTTTTAACTCACCTCGATCTGGCGAACCGTCCGATAATTTGACGATTTCACCATTACTGTCATATTTATAGTCGAATGCCATAATCTGAAAAGCAGGCATTCCTACCTTGTTCATCAGATAACCCACACCAGAACGGGAGGTCGCTACTGTCTGTTCGTCCATACCCTCGGCCAAAGAAAGTACTTTATTGTCGTTGTACGAACCGTTTAGTGAAGACACCCATTTGAAGTTTTCCGACTTAAGTATTGTTGCTGAAATAAGCGCTTCGAAGCCTTTATTTTGCATCTTACCTGCATTCAGCACCGCGCCTGTATAGCCACTTGACGATGGTGTGGTTATATACGAGATTTCATCTCTTGACTTTTTGTTATACCAGGTAAAATCTAGATTTAGGCGATCATTGAAAAGGCGAAGTTCCGTACCGATCTCCAGCTCGGTAGCTGTTGACGCTTTTAATGAGGAATTGGGTATGTTGTTATTGGAGATCGATCCTAATGGTTGTCCATTAAGGGTTTCACTCCTAAAATTATAAGTCAAAAGCGTTTGATAAGGATCTGTCGCCTGTCCTACCTGGGCAAAACCTGCTCTCAGTTTTCCATAGCTCAACCATGAGGGCTTAAGATACTCCGAAAAGATAAAAGAGCCGGACACGGCTGGATAAACCGAGTTTAACTTGTTGTCAAATCCCGGTGTAGCCAACGTAGAAAACCAGTCTGACCGTAAGCTACCGGTTAAATAAGCCACATCTTTGAATGCTAATTCCATTGTGCCGTAAGCAGACTGTGTTTCAGACTCACTTTCGAGATAGCTAACGGATTTATTCTTCGCATTTAAGATGTTATATACACCAAAAATTGCATAATCGGTACCTAGATTGGTTGTCTGCTTGATTTTAGTGTTGCGATAACTGGCACCAAGATTCGGAGTCAGTGTATAATCCCCCAATACAAAGGACTTTCCAATCAGGATATCGGCATTGACGTCAGCAAATTTCGTTTCCTGTTCGGCGATCTTCCCGTTTGGATAATATCCTGTTCCAGAAGGCACCACATTCTTATAATGATCAGAATAACTATCCCGTCCCACTCGTCCTTGGAAAAACAAGCCATTGTCCAATGTATATTTCGCCGTTACGGATCCGATAGAACGGTCACGGTCAGTGTTATTTATAAACTCATTTGCAGCAAACCAGGGGTTCGTTGCATATACGTTCCCAGCATTGTACAGAATCTCGTTTCCGTCTGCATCTTTCCAGGGCTTCAAATCCCGAACATTAATGCTTGTTGGTAGGAACATGACATTATAATTCGCATTTCCAGCACCATCCGAAACCATTGGTCTGTTTTTAACCTGTTCTAAAATCATGTTATAACGTGCGTCAACGGTAAGGCCTTTAAGGGGCTCAAACAGTCCAACAAGATTGAAAGATTGTCTGTTCAGTCCAGAATTGGGCACCACAGATCTATTATTTACATCTGTCGCCGACAAGCGAATTGAGCCTCCTTCAAAAGATTTATTAAGTGCAAGTGTATTGGTCCAGGTCGAACCCGTTCTATAAAACCTTTTTAAATTGCTTTTTTGGAGCGAATACGGTCTTTCCACGCCGTCAAACTGTATGACCGGCGTACCATCCAGTTTTGCTCCCCAGCTGGAACCACCGACTTGTGCAGCGCCGGCTTGCGAATTTGGTTTCTCACCGTTGGCACCTTGCCCATATACTGTTTGCCAGTTGGTATTGTCGATGATCTGCTCCGCTACCAGGTTGCTGTTAAAATCGATAGAATTACCCTTTCCAGACTTCGTTGTAATCAATATGACACCTGCCTTCGCCCTGGATCCATAAAGAGCAGAAGCTGCAGCTCCTTTGAGTACCGAAATACTTTCGATATCATCCGGATTGATATTTCCTATTGCATCGCCTAAGTCAGGTGCATTATCCCATTGGCTTCCTGAGTTTCCTTTAGGATTAGCATTTCCGATACCTACCGGTTTGCTTTCCATAGGAATACCATTTATAACGTATAATGGCTGATTGGTTTGATTTAAACTTGAAATACCCCGTATAGTAACATTCGAAGCTGCACCGGCACCGCCTGAGGTTGAACTGACATCCAGGCCCGCAACTTTTCCAACCAGTGAATTCATCACGTTATTTTCACGCGCCGTCGTCAAGGACTCGCCCGCCACCTGTGTTACCGAATAACCCAGAGACCGCTTTTCTTTCTTCTGCCCGAGTGCTGTCACCACGACCTCGTTGAGCATACGGTTGTCTTCCAGCAGTACTATTTTGATATCGTTGTCTTTGGCAACGGCAACCTCTTGTGAAGTATAGCCTGCAAAAGAAACAATAAGGGTACTTCCCGTAGATGCGTCAATATTAAACCGCCCGTTGATATCTGTCGCCCTACCTACTGCGGTACCCTTCACCCGGATGCTTGCGCCTGCCAGAGGGTTGCCTTTGTCGTCCGTCACTTGTCCGGTGACAGCAACCTGCTGCTGTTGGCTGATCACCACGAGACCTTCTTTCGATACCGAATAAACCAATCCACTTTTCTTGAAAAGTCTGGCCAGCACATCCAGCACCTTCCCGTTGGTCACATTGACCGATACTTCTTTATTTAAATTCTCATTGGTCGAGTTATAGACAAAGTAATAATCACTCTGGTCTTCGATCATCTTCAGTACCCTACTCAATTTTGCTTTTTGGACATCTAAAGAGACCTTTTGTTGAGAAAATACATTTGCTGAAACATTCATAACAGCACATGTAGTCATAATTAAGGCTAGTTTCATCCGGATAATGAATCTAAAACGCACAATATATCCATTGCGCATTTGCAATAAGCAATTTTTAATCATATTTTAGTGTTGGTTAAAATTAAAATTGAGCAGCACAGCCCAAATGTTGCTGCTTTTGGTTAATCATTTTTTCAATGAAGGATGGTGTTGGTCCACCATCCTTTTTACTTTTCTGAAATAGTTATTTTTCTCCCATATATTTCATAGTTAAATGGTTCAACTTTTTGTAATGCGGCAAGTACCTGTGTGATACTTTCCTTGTTAAAGGTTGCTGTAAAACGATAATGCTTCAAGCCCTCTCCTTGGAGCTGTATTTCGACATCGTACCAGCGTTCGAGTGTTCGGCGCAAAGATTCGAAATCCTGGTCCACGATTTCGAGCCTGTTTTCCTTCCATGCGATATCTGGTATTTCAACTCTATTTGATTGCACTACCGGAATATTCTCGATGGCAATCTCTTTAATCGGCAATTTATCTCCGGCTGACTTTGTTACTTTGTCCGCAGCTATGACTGCATCCCGATGTTTAAAAACGGTAATCTTTTGGTTCGGCTTGATGATAACTGAATTCTCCCGCGAGCCTTTACTTGTCATTTCAATAGCACCTTCCACCAAGAGAGCTTCTGCTGTAGGTTCGTCAGGATAACTTTTCACATTGAACGAAGTACCCAATACTTTGATATCGAAATCCGAAGCTTGCACCACGAACGGTTTTTTCCTGTCTTTCGTCACCTGAAAGTACCCTTCGCCTACCAATCTCACTACGCGCTCTGTCTGATTAAAATCGGCCGACAACTCCAGCCTGCTGGCTGAGTTTAAGGTGACCGTGCTGCCATCAGCCAGCTCAAAGTTCTTCTTTTCTCCTTTTTTGGTTTGATAAGTTCGTCCTACTGAAGTCATAGGCTGTACAGTAGTGTTTATCGTAGGCTGTGAATAATACCAAATGCCACCAACTGTCAGCGCGGTAATTACTGCCGCTACTGCTGCCCATTTGCGCCAATTCATCCCCAAAATGTGTAAAGGAGCGGCCGGCTTGGCTCGCAGATCGGTTTTCAGTCTCTCAAGTTGTTCATGTACAGACCTACGGTTTCCGACCAATATCTGGTATAAGCGCTTGGCTTTTTGGATCATCTCTGCCTGCTCAGGATGGTTTAAGCTATATTGCTGCCAATACAGGACACAGTTTTTGTCTTCTCCCGAACAATACTTCTGGAAAGTATCGTCAATCAAAAAATCTTCTAACTGTTTATAATCTCTTTGGCTCATGCTTTGCAGTATTTATCTTATAGTGCCCAAAATGCTTTCCTTTTCCTAAGAAAAAAACAAAATATTTTATAAAACACTGAAATACAGCAAATCTTATTTTACAGTAGATAAAAAAATGATGCTGAGACCATGGATTCGGCAGAAGCCGCCTGAGGTCGAATTTCGATCCGAATCGATTATAGGTCTTTTAGCTCTTCCCGCAGGATTTTGAGGGCGTCATATAAGGTATTGTAGGCGGTCTTAACGGACATTTGGGTCAGTTCGGCGATCTTTTCGTAAGAAAAACCTTCAAAAAATTTAAGATTGACCAACTGTTTTTGACGAAACGTCAACTTTTCCAGGGCCTCCTTCAGGCGTATCTGAATGATTTCATTGGTCTGCACTTTGATGACAAACTCCTCATAAGGCATCTCAATCCATTCATCTTCAGCCTTGACATTCTGAAGGGCAGTATTGATTTTATGCTGTTTCTCCAGAAGCCTCAACATACGGCGTTTAAGAAAGGTAATGAGGTAGGACTGCACATTGTCGACCCGCTCGAGCTGCGCTCTCTTTTCCCAGATCTTTACAAACACCTGGTCCGTCGCTTCGCTCGCCAGATCCGTATCTCCACAGGTCCGGATTCCGAAATTCACAAGTTCTTGATATAGGGCAGCATACAGATCAAAAAAGGCCGCCTCATCTCCTGTACGAATCCGTTCCCACAACAAGCGATACCCCAATTTATTTCTCATCATAAAGCCTATAATCCGTATTTTAGTGAATATACATCCTTGATTCCAAAAGTATAAACTTAATCCGTAAAAGGAAAAAGTTTTTATCTCCAAAAACAATAAGGCCATTTAAATTCAGAATTGTAATTTAGCTCTTTCTGTAATAACAGAAAAAGTTACGATGGAATCACCGTGGTCATGATCAATAAGAATAGACTGTACTGAAAGTCCTTTTGATAAGTGACATTCACGGATCCAGCACATAGATACAAGCTAATTAGATATTGATGAAAACTATTTTTGCGATCATAGGCAGTGCAAGCGCAAACTCCTCCAATCATCAGGTTGTCCACCACTTGCAGCAGCAGCTGCACCCCCAAGTTCAACTCACATTGTTTGACCGCCTCAAAGAGCTGCCTCCATTTGATCCAGAGGAAAGCCGGCTGCGACCGCCGATAGAAATTATTGCTTTACGCCAGGTCATTCAAGACGCTGACCTAATTTTAATCAGCAGTCCGGAATATATTTTCAGTGTGCCCAGCGGACTGAAAAACCTGCTCGAATGGTGTGCCGCTACGACCGTGTTCGCCGACAAAGCTGTAAGCATCATCACTGCATCAGCGCAGGGCGAGACTGCACATCTGGAGCTACAGCGCATTATGGAAGGACTCGGTGCCAAGCTTGATCCGCGAGGTAATCTCCTAATCCAGGGAGTTAAAGGAAAATTAGATGCAGCGGGGAATATTTGGGACGAGCAGCTCCATTTAAAACTTGATGATTTTGCAAATTTCCTATCTTTGCCTTATGCAAGAACAAGTCAATAATCCTTTACATGGAAAACGGCTAGATACCATCATCGAATATCTTGTCGATTATTACGGCTGGGATGAATTGGGACGCCGGATAAACATCCGGTGCTTCAATGAAAATCCCAGCGTGAAGTCCTCCTTGACTTTCCTGCGCAAGACACCTTGGGCTCGGGAAAAAGTCGAACGGCTTTATGTGAAAACCATTCAGAAACGATAAGCGCCCTTTGCCGAAGGGACAAAGAGCGCTTATATAAATGTTAAATGTTTAAAAGCTATAAGTATAACAGCTGTCGCCGAGAAATAGTTTTTAAATTTATAATTTTAACATAAGACCAGCCATTCCACCCCCATAAAAGGTGTTTCTCGTGCGGTCCCGCCGCCAAGCTTTCCATTGTGTGCCCCCAGCAGATGGAGCATCTTCGTCTTTTTCGGCATAGTTAAAACTCGGTGCTAGAAATAAAGACAGGCTGTTGCTCAGCTGATAAGTGGGAATAATCCGAAATGAAGACCGGTGATTATCCAGCATTTTAAATTTATCGGTCAGATGGTTGCGTGAGACTATTTCGCCGCGTACCGAAAACTTCTTCCTGCGCAGCAGCACTGCGCCCAAACCCGCTTCAAAAGCATATTTCGATTGGCCATCATCTGCAAGCGCTGCTTGGACCGACAGGATGCTGTACAGGACCCGACCGCCCGAACGGAACTGCAGGCCCAGATAACTTTCTTCATCTATTGCCAAGGACAGGTTCCGCTCGCCATTTTTGATCAGGTTTAGCAAGCCGATTGGATAGTCGCTGCTGTCTGCGATATTGATTATCCCCCCTAACTGAACACCTTTGACTCGTTTGGCCTTGTTCATTATACCGGCAACCTGAATGCCGACATCGGCTGCGCTGTTATTTAATAACCCAGCTATTTGTACGGTTCCTTTAGCTTCTTTGGCCGTATTTGCGATTCCCGCAAGCTGTACGCCACGCACTGTATCAGCTTTGTTGATTACGCCTGCAACTTGTACACCGTTCACGCTGGCAAAAACCCGATTGGCAATGCCCGCTAGCTGCGCACCGCCGACATTTCCGCCTACAGCATTGAACACACCCCCTACCTGCACCCCGCGCATATCATACTGGTTGATATTGAATACCCCGCCCAACTCGACTCCGCTGACTCCCGCCGTAGCACCGCCAATGATGTTTAAGGAAAACTTGTTGACAATCTGTGAACGTATAAAACCGTGGGAACTCAGCCCCGGTGTCATGGAGATCTGGTAAGGACTGTACAGGAACAACCCACCCAGGTTCATGCTTTGTATCCGCTGGGCTGGCGATAGAAAAACCCTGCCAAAGAAAGAGCGATAAAGGCCATGATCTTCCTCATAACCTTCAAAATAGCCATATTCCCGCTTCTTCTTATGACCTACTCTCGCTTCAATAGGGAAAATCACCATGACGCTGGTATCCCGGAACGTCTCCTTGCTGACGTTAACAGCGATCAGGCTGCTTTTTTTCTTGACATCGAGCTCGAAATAGCCATTGTCGTCACTCAAGGTCGACAGTAATGCACTACGGTCAAAGATACTGGCATTGGCAACTGGATTATTGGTGCGTATATTCTTGACGTATCCGGTAATGACCGCCCTGTTTTTTGCAGGGGTGTGCACTTCAACATCCACCGACATTCGCTGAGGCGTATACTGCACGATAATATGTCTACCCAATTCCTTAAAGCTATATTCTTTGCCCAATAATCCATCGAGATAACCATACAATGTACCTCGGTAAGCTTGAGGATAAAGGATGCTATCCAGCTGCAAGATATTTCCGTTAAAGGAGAACAGCACATCCTGTTGCTCCTTTAGGACTTTAAACACTTCGCCTACCGTCGTTTTTGGATAAGCGGGCATGTTGACTGTTGCTGCGAGTTTCTGCTGTCCCAGCACCCCTAAAGAGGTGCTCAGCAGTAAAAATATCATATAAAATCGGATTCCGCTATTAGCAAATAATATCATAATGCAGTTTGTACAATTTCGTTTCGAAAACATGGTATCACTTTAGATTATCGTGTCAGGTGAATTTCCTTATCTTTAACAATGACTTTTAGTCCTAATGATTCCCGTATCACTTTAAGTATCTCCGTCAGGCTGTTCTGTTCAAAAGTAGCTGTCAGAAGAAGCTCTTTATCCGACGGTCGGTCAATAATGATCTGGTAGTCATATGCACGGCTTAGCAGTTCAACAGCCTTCTGTAAGGGTGTATTTTGAAAGACAAACTCCCTATCCACATAGTATTTGTAGAATTTATCCGGTACAGCTTTCTTTTCTACGCGCATCGTATCGGTATCGTTGACCGTGATCATCTGCTCGGGCCGCAGCAGAACTTCCTTATCTGCATAGGCCACTTTGACCAGACCTGTCGCTACGATCACTTCGGTGGCGTGGGCTAGACGACGTACATTAAAACTCGTTCCCAAAACGGTAATCTTCGTTGCGCCTGTTGCAATCACAAAAGGGTGATTTTTGTCCTTGCGCACCTGAAAAAATACTTCCCCTTTTTTCAGCTCTACATTTCTGTTTTTATTGGTCCACGAGCTCGAGTAGGTCATTTCCGTATTTCGATTGAGTGTGACAGCAGAGCCGTCAGGTAATGAATCCTGCCGCACAGTCGCCTGGCTGACCAGCAGCATTTGCTCCCGGTGTGAACGGTCAAACACATAAAATCCCAGAACAGAGAGCAACAGAATACTCGCCGCAGCCCACCAGTTCCACTTCATTACCTTGATCTTTCCTTCGGACACTCCAGCGCGCTCCGCTGCCCGCTTATCCCTAGCGACCTTAAAATCCATCCATGCTTTATCCACATCCACTTCTGGTACCTCCAAGGGTTTGGGTAAGCTATCCCATAACTTTTTCATTTGTAAGTATGCCTCTCTATTATTAGCGTCCTTTTCTAACCATTCCTGTACGATAGCGCGTTCCGCTTCGTTTGTTTCACCTACGAGATATCTTTCCAATAACTCCTTATTCATGGCATATAGATAAGATAGCAATACGTTTTTTACTTTCAGGTACTCTGCCCTGTTGTCTGCATCCTCCTCCAGCCAGCTTTGGATGAACCTGTTCTCTGTTTCATTGGTCTGCCCAATGATATATCTTTCTAGTAGTTCCTTATTCATAGCTTATAGATGAGGTAAAAAATAATCAATGTCAGATAGTCCATAAGTTCGGTACGCAGATGACGCAGTGCCCTGCTCATATGTCCTTCCACTGTTTTTATCGAAAGATCCAAAGTAGCGGCGATGTCCTTGTATTTCATTTCCTGGAATCGGCTGAGCTCGAAAACCGTCCGGCTCTTTTCTGGGAGTCCCGCCAGTGCCAGCTGTAGCTTTTTATCAAGATCTTTGGTGCTTTCGTCCACAGCCGGCTCCAGTTCCTGCCGATGGATTTCATAAGACTGATATTTAAGCTTACGCTGTTCTTTTTTTAACACATTCATACTTTCGTTATAAATAGCACGATACAAATAGGACTTTAGTGAGGTATGAACCTGGTGCTCCCAGTCCTTTTCCCAAAGTCTCAAAAACACCTGCTGGACGACCTCCTCTGCACTCTCACTATCCCCCAGGTACCTGAAAGCATACCGGTGCAATTCTTTGTAATGCGCCCGAAAAAGCTGCTCGAAATTTTTCTCTTTATTATCCGACATTTGCCAAATCTACCATATGATTACACAATCTTCTTTAGGAGTAAGACAACCTTAGCAACAGTTACCCTTATTTATTTTTTATTTTTTTTTGCTGCATTCAGCTTGATTGCATTAACATCTCAGTCAACCGACAGACTGTCAGACCATAGCGGTTACCTGGAAAATACAAATTCTTACGTGCATAAGTACTCCCGGGATTAAAGGTAGTCGTTCTGAAAATAGAAAATGTTTTTTTTCTGAGGGTATATTGATTTTCTATTGTCATAACCTAAAAGACATTACTCATTAAAAAAACAAAAAAACACAATTGACAATGAAAAACACATTAAATGCGACTTTAGTGGCACTGACACTATTGGGGACAGCAGGTATTGCACAGGCGCAAGAAATCACTTACGGCATTCAGGTAGGGAGCAATTACCACATGACTTCTTTCGGCAATAAAACAGTAAGGGACAATAACGGGAAGGTAGGGGTATCGATAGCCGGATTTGCTCGAATTGGTGACCGTCTATTCTTTCAGCCGGGCATTGGTGCGAGTTTGTTCCGAAAAGAATACACGTTTGAAGGCACTCTAAAGACTCCTAAGTTCTACCAGATCAATCTTCCGCTACAAGTTGGATACACAGTACTGCAGAAGGACGATTTTATCCTACGCGGTATGATCGGCCCGCAAGTGAACTACGATATCAAAACGGTAAAATCCAGTGCGAATACCGAATACAAGAAATTTTCATTTGATGGCAGGGCCGGTATCGGGGTAGATGTCAGCCGCTTTACCATCGACGCATACTACAGCCACGGATTTACCAGTATCGACAAGACGCTTGACGCGAAGAACAAAACAGTAGGAATCATGGTGGGGTACAAATTTTAATGGCTACCGTAATTAGCTAATTTGCAGCGCCATGTCCCCTCATGCATGGCGCTGCACTCCATATTTGGAAAAAATGATTTTATTTTTTGTCAATAATTACTATTTTAGCGCTACCAAAATTATTCCAAACATCTCGATACGCAGGATCTATCCTATCTGGTATTGGAGGAATAACTCGGGATGTAGCGTAGCCCGGTATCGCGCCAGCATGGGGTGCTGGAGGTCGTCGGTTCAAATCCGGCCATCCCGACGGAATTACAAAGACCACTTAATTTGTCGTAATTAAGTGGTCTTTTGTTTTTATTGCCGCTCATTTAAAGCTTTTTGCACAACAAACAGCTCCTGTTCAAGCATAAAACTGATAAGCCAGTGCTTGCCGATTTTAGACGCCACCAAATTACGGGGTGTGTTTTCGCTCGATTCATTTTCCAACTGGACATAGGCATGCAGCAATACAGGGTCTCCGATCTGCTTAAAATTCATGCCATCTATCAAAATTGTTTTTATTCCATGGGTGAAAGCATCACCATATTCGTAGAAAAAGCGAAAATCGTCGCCGTCCGGAACAAGAATGTACCGATCATAAACCTGATCCGAAAGTTTTATCGGCGGTATGGAACTTTGGTGGTTACACGAAAAGAACACTAATTCATTATCGATTTTATCATAATAAAAGGCCTGATCTAACGACTGCAAATACCCTGGATGCCAAGGTAGCTGGTCGCTGATCTTTGCTGTTTGGTCCACCGCCAGTTTATCGTTCACGGTCAGGTGATAAATGGTTCCGTTTAGCTTAAGAAGAATGGGAAAGCTTCCGGAAGTTCGAGTCATCGATGCAAAAGGTAGATATTCTATTTTTTCAGTGGTCATCCCCGCTTCGGCCAACAATTTATTCAGACTTTTTTGCACGACTAGTTCCCCTGTGTTGCTTTTGAAACACAACAATTCATAATGGACGGTTTTGTCCTTATGATAGAGAATATAGCCGTACTCATCCATCATATAAGAATGATCCATAATCAGATCTTTTGCTGTCACTAAGAGATTTTTTACGTCCAGCTCTTTGTAAAAATGGCTCCCGTCCTTAGCGATTTGTGGCGTATAACGGCCCCACTGAAATTGGCCGTTAATCGTAAACAAATCCCCTGCTTTTACCATGAAATCCTTAAAGGCCCTTGCATTGGGCTGCTGTGCAGATGCAATCGTTGCTGTCAGCAAACTGCTATCGGCCGGATCTATGACAAGAAGCTGCTGATCTTTAAAATTACGATACTCCGGTTGGGGATGTAATCTGATCAGTCTGTGATTTGTTTCATCCAGTGCAAATAAGGCCGCTGTCTGTTCCGCAAAGGTTTTGGACCATATCTTCGCCTTCGCCCTCTGTAATTGTTGTTTCGGGTGTAGATGAATGACACTGTCCAGCCATGTCTTCCATTGTGCCCGTGTGGCGTCTTCGGCGGGCACCGACAGCAGTTCCATTGAATTGCTGAGATACTTTAAGCGCTCTTTTGCAAGTTCGGCTATTGTCATTGACCGATAATCATGTATAGAATAGCCTCCATCTGGCGTTTCGGCACAGCCCACAGCGTGCACAGTCACCCGTCTCTGATTGTTGAGATTGTCGATCCAGCGCGGCATGTCCGTCAGATCACGGTAGTCACTAAAATCAGTCCATTCTACCGTATCCTTCAGACTAGACCGTTCAAAAAGACTGGATGGGTAACGCCGATTTTCCGTCTCGATTTTGTCGTTGTTATGAGCATTGAAAAATGCGATATTTCTCGTATAATAACAGTCTTTGACACCCGGCACGGCAACGATTTCAAACGTAAAGTCTCGGTCGTAGTTATAAAATAAATTTCCGCGGTCTGCAAAAAGCGGAATTAACACAATATCTTCCGTGCCGAGACGTTTAGCGTCGGTTTCGCTCAGATGAAGAAAGAATCCATTTTCAGGAACGTAAATATCCCCTTTGTTGAGCACAAATAGCAATCTTGTCATGGCTGCACTGAGCTGCACAACTCGATAGTCCGATTTGAACCTTCCCGTAACCGTCTGAGTTCTTTCTATCGTATCCGTTTGCTTATGGACTGTTCCGCTGCGCATAGACCTACCGCTACCACCATGACATTGAGAAAAAACCGCTAGCAAAAGCATCAAAAAGACCTGTCTGAAAATTATTGCCTTCATTATTTCATCAGTAATATATTTAAATCAAGTTACCGTTTTTCTTATCGTTTTCAAAAGATAAATGCATAGCCATTTTTCCATGCTATTTCAAGCTTTCGATGTAGTCTTGCTTTACGAGCTCGCTCACAAAAAAAGGCATTTAAACTACAACTATATCTGTGTAGTTTAAATGCCTTGATGAGCCTGCCTTTGCTGTTATGGAGACAGGCTGTTTTCCACGGATTATTAATATCCCGGATTTTGTTTCAGGTTAGGATTAACTGCTATTTGTTGGCTAGGGATTGGATATACGAGTGTTCGCGGATCCGGATCGGCAGCTTTTTCCTGCCAGGCCAGCAAAAACTTGCCGAAGCGAATCAAATCCTGCCTACGCCAGCCCTCCCAGTACAGTTCCCGTGCACGTTCATCCAGTAAATTGTCCAATGTCAGTGCTGCGAGTGCTGAGACATTACGATTGACCCGGATACTATTCACCAAAGCCAAAGCATCTACCGCCGTACCCGTACCGCCACGCAATATCGCTTCCGCCTGCATAAGCAATACATCGGAGTAACGGAAAACCACCCAATCGTTGTTGCGTTGGCCCGAGACAGCGTAATCAAATGCGTATTTCATTGGGCGAATACCTGCGGTTTCCAAGGTCGCACCCGAGGTGCGGATCGTCACTTCGCGTGTAAAAGACAATGGTGCACTAGAGGGGTTACGCGCCATCAAGGGTTTATTTGTGCTCCAGTTATATTGTTGACCGGCAAAAAATCCTACATTCTGACGCTTAAATGCTTTTTTCCTGTTTGAGGTCGTATCAGCAGCATATTCGTAATATATGCCTCTACGCTCATCTGAAGCGCTGAACTTGTCGTAATAATCCGATAAAGTGCACCAGCCGTTCCAACCGCCGGGATTCATGTTATAATGAGCAATAGTATTCCAGGTACGGTCCACATTACCCCCTCTCTCACCATTCTTATTGAACAATGTGAAAATGTTCTCGGTCGATTTCACATCATTGTCTGGGGCAAAGTTATCAAAATATTTACCTTTTGCCGACACAGTATATTGTCCTGTAGCAGTGATTTCCTTTGCCAGAGCGATTACTTTATTCATATCTTCTGCTGCAAAACTGGGCGACTGTCTATTTATAAATGCACCCTTATTGAGGTAAATTTTCATCAGCAAGGTTCTCGCCGCATTTCTATTAGCGACATATGCAGCACCGCTTGCAGGTAGGCTAGCCAAGATCTCATTGAGATCTTTGACCATATAGTCAATAGCCGCTTGAGGTTGTAATACCTCGGGCGAAATCCTAAAATCCTCCAAGGCTTCACCTTCTCGAATCGGAACAACTCCATAGAGGTCAAGAAGATCAAACATCGCCAAAGCACGAATAAATTTAGCCTCCGCTGCTTGTTGGGCGTTGGGCTTATAGCGCAGCACGTTGCTGGCATTATATATAGCAGTTCCCAGGCTGACAAAAGTATTGTTCATGTAGGCGTTATCTGCATTCCAGGTATGCAGATGGATGGCCCTGTGCATGCCATTGTCGTCCCAGTCCCCTCCGCGCGTAGGTGCCATCGCCGCGTCCGTCGATATTTCCTGCATAACCCAGCGCTGCTCCTGTTGATAGGGCGTATTTAATGAAATATAGGCTGTTGTCAGCAGCCCCCCAGGTTCAACATTAGAAGTACCCTCTTCCAATTCACCTTTAAATTCTTCCTTCAGTTTGGTACAAGATAAAATACTTGTGGCAACTGAACCAATCATTCCGATATATAATAACGTTCTTAATTTCATCTGTCTCATAATTTTGTTATCCAATGACATTACGATTATTAAAGTGAGAAGTTAACCCCCAATAGAATATTTCTCGCGGGTGGGTATGGTAGATACTCGATACCCAACGAAGGAATACCATTGGTCGACCCATCTGTGTTAACTTCCGGATCAAATCCAGTGTACTTCGTAATAATAAATAAGTTCTGTCCTGTCAGTGACACATTTAGATTCTTGAATGTCTTACCTAAATCACCGACACGATAACTTAGTGTCAAATTGGCCAGTTTCAAATAGTCTCCCTTCTCTAAGAAACGTGAAGAAGGCGCTGCAGAATTAGATGTAGACTCTTTAACGGAGGTATCAAAAAACGCTGATCCGATATTCCTTGACGATAAATTGGTCAACCCAAGCCCCGTGGCAGCAGTATTGTTAAATAGGTAATGCCCGAGTGCACCGTTCATGTTGGCAGCCAAGGAGAATTTTTTATAATTCACATTTGTCGAAATACCCAACAAAGTTTTAGGATTTGGGCTGTTCATATAGAACTTGTTGACAGCCGGGTCGTTCTTGCTGCTTATACTTCCATCCAGTCCGCGATACATGCTCATTCCTGTTTGAGGATCAATACCCTGATAATCTGCCAAATACCACACATTCAAGGGCTGCCCGTTCACCATGCGCTGCCCAAGTACTCCAGAAAATCCCTGGCCCCGTAGCGCCCCTGTTTCGTAATAGCCAACTAAACCACTGACACTATTTTTCAGGAAGGTGGCATTACCGGTCAGATCCCAGGTCCAGTTATCGTTTTTGATGATTGTACCTGTCAATGCTATTTCAACTCCTTTATTGACAATTTCGCCGTCTAGATTCACCCAAATTCTTCCTGCAGGTGCTGGCTGTGCGAGTGTTTGCTCAAAAAGGGCATCCGTGGTTTTCTTATTGAAATAATCAATAGAACCATATAGGCGGTTGCCCCAGATGCCAAAATCAATCCCCGCGTTCAATGTCGTGGACGTCTCCCATTTCAGGTCCGGGTTACCATAGTTCGCCTGACTGATGCTTTGATTACCAAATACCAATCTATTCAGCGATGCCCCAGATGGAAACTCCTGATTACCTGTTTTACCCCATCCCAATCTAACTTTAAGCTGGTCAAATATACCGTTCGATTTCAAGAAATCTTCTTCAGCAACATTCCATGCAACCGCAAGAGATGGAAACATTGCATACTTATTATTCGATCCGAATTTGGTCGAACCATCCCGTCTTATCGTCGCTGTGACTAGATAACGGTTGAGATAGTTAAATCCACCCCGTAAGAAAAGCGACTGCAGCTGGTTGGTCGGGCTCCGATAGGAAGCTATTTCCCGGGTCGCAACCGGAGAATATTGGATATAATCGAAATAATCTAGTCCCATATAACTGAATCCCTTGCCAAAGGAAATATTGTTGTTAAAATTGTAATCCAGATATTCGTAACCAGCGACAGCGTTTACGCTCCAATCATCATTAATCTGCTTGTTGTAAGAAAGCATGTGGGTCATCTGCAGATTTGTCTCGCCATTATTGGAAATAAAGGCTTCCTCATCGTTGTTTTTTGAGGGATCAATAAGACCAGCTCTATACATTCCTTGGCGGTTACCGGTTTGCCGCATCGCACTATAGATAAAACGATACTCCAGATCATCGGTAATTTTATAGTATGGCGCAAGATTGACAACCAAGGTGTTGGTCGTTGCTAAGTCTTTAAATGCATCTATGCTTGTCAGCGGATTCCGGGTAGTTGTGCTGACAAAGGTTAGGTTACCTTGTGCATCCCGTAACGGGCGTGTCGGATTCCATTGCAGCGCCTGTGATATAACGTTTCCTTCCGAACCGACCATTGCGTTGATTGGCGCATACTTATTATCCATTTGCGTCAGGAAAAGTCCGAAATCAAGTCCTAACCGCTTGTTTTCCAAAAAGCGAAAGTTACCGCTGAAGTTGGCCGTATATTTTTTGAGCTGTGAGCCCCGAATAATACCATTTTGGTTAAGATATCCGCCCGATAAACGGTACTTACCATGTTCTGTCCCGCCCGCTACATCAGCATAATAATTTTGTGTGATCGCTTTTCTAGTAATCGCCTTGAAAGCATCTTCATTACCACCAAAATCTGCGTCATCAACCTCGTTTGGTGTGTAGTATTTCAACGCTTCTCTAAATCGGGAAGCATTCAATACGTCAGGATATTCACGCATCGTAGATACACCAGCAGAGGCACCAACAGATACTTCTGGTGATCCCACCTTTCCTTTTTTAGTCGTAATAATCACCACACCATTTGCTCCACGAGATCCATAGATCGCCGTAGCCGATGCATCTTTGAGGATGTCCATGCTCGCAATATCTCCAGGGTTCAAATAAGTTAACGGATTACCTCTGTCGGAGGAGAAACCGCCCCTACCCTCAGGTAGAGGAGAATTGCCCGACATCGGCACCCCGTCGAGCACAAACAACGGGTTATTACTTGCCCGAATGGACGAATTTCCACGGATACGAACAGTTGTCGATCCGCCAGGTTGTCCTGTATTGTTGATTACCATGACCCCTGGTGTTTTTCCTTGGATCAACTGGTCGGGACTCGTCATAATCCCTTTGTTGAAGTTTTTTGCGCCGATCGTCACCATGGACCCCGTTAGATCTTTCTTTCGTGCGGTCCCATAACCGATGACCACCACTTCTTCCAACCCTTGATCTGTACTCGGTTCGAGCGCAATAGACATGTCGTTTCCGACGATGGGAACCTCTTTGAGCGCATAGCCAATGTAGGATACCTCAAGGAATTTGGCCTCATTCGGAATGTTCAACGAAAATGTACCTCCGGCATCCGTTGTGGTGGCCGTACTCGTTCCCTTGACTTTGACCGTGGCCCCCGTCAATGGGCTCTGGGTCTCATCCACAACCTTACCTTTCAATACCCGCGTCTGAGCTGCGGCAATAAAAGTGACCAGCAGCATGGCTGGCATCATTACACATTGCGCAAGTAGTTTGTTTTTCATACGCTTTTAAATTATTGGTTTAATTGATTAATATGTCTGAGCAAATCCACTGCTCAACACGATGTGATTTTACTGTGTCAAAACGATAGCTAAATATCAGTGTGATCCAAAAACAGCAACCATATGATGCTCAGTCCTCTGCAAAAAGCACCTATACTGAGGCCTCTTCGAAAGCCATGCTGGCAGCGACTCCACTCTTAGCGCGGATAGTATATAAGCAACTCGTTGAAAAATGCGAATACAGCCTTTTGCTGTCGTTAAATTAGGGCAGGACATAAGTTTAATTTTGGTTATTTCTTACCTATAAAAATCGCCAAATCCATCCGTTCATACCAATCACAGCGTCTCAATTTTATATCAGAGCGTATCAGCAAATCTCTTTTTTTTCTTTTTTATTGCCTATTTTTAGGTGAAGATTATACACTTTGATACGAATAACCATTATACCTATCCTATACCTACTGCTTGCCTGGTCCAATCTGCAGGCACAGTCCCTCTATTTTAAAAGCTATCAGACCACCGAAGGACTGTCAAACAATACCGTCACGTGTATCACTCAGGATGTACAGGGCTTTCTCTGGCTGGGAAGCCGGAACGGGCTAAACCGCTTTGACGGCAACAGGTTCAAGATTTTCAGACATAATGTAGCGGATTCGCTGAGTATCGGAAGCTCCTCGATATTGAGTTTGCTGACCGACCAGCGGGGTATGATGTGGATCGGGACCACACGGGGGACGTACCGTTACGATCCAGTAAGAGAACATTTCCTTTTTTTTGACAAGATACCAGCTGGTGAAGTAAATAGCATTAAAGAATTTGCAGGTTATATCTGGATTTTGTCGAATGGAAAGCTTTATTGCTACAACCCCTTCACCTCCGACCTACAGCCGGCTAATCAAGACAAAAGCAAGATCACGACGATTTCCTGTACCGGTGAAAACGGTCTGTGGACAGTAGATGACAAAAATGTACTTAGACAATATAGCAAGCAGCGGGGCTTTACACAGGTCCAGCTTGCAGATCCGGAAAAGCAATTGTCAGCAATCAAAACTATATATCCAATAAATGATTCTCTGCTGCTCGTCGGTACAACCAATGCGGCTTACCTGTACGATAGGAAAAAGGCTTCGCTCCAGAATATATTTGCAGGCAGCTTTCCGCAGCAAGTCATTCAGGTAAACTGCATTATAGAGCAGTCGCCTGGGCTCTTTTGGTTTGGCACAGAATCCGGAATATATAGCTATGCAATCGCTACTCGTAAAGTACAGCGGATCAAAAAAGACTTTTTCAACCCATTTGCACTATCGGACAACGTAGTACTGGATTTCTACAGAGACCGGGAAGACAATATTTGGGCCGGAACATTCTTCGGCGGTCTCAACCAATATAGCAGGCAGTTTGATAACTTCAAAAAATATCTATCTGGCTTTGGCCGCAATGCGCTTTCAGGAAATATCGTACATGAAATCTACAAGGATTCGTACGGCTACTTCTGGATCGGCACCGAAGATGGGGGGTTAAATAAACTTGATCCAGCTTCCGGTCAAATCAGCCGATTTACTGCTGATGGCAAGCCGGGCAGCATAACACACAATAACATCCACGGTCTGGCTACCTATAAAAACGAGCTGTGGGTCGGGTCCACCACACATGGTCTCGATGTGCTGGATGTCAAAACTGGAAAGCTCAAACGACATTATGACCAGATCGGCCAAGGCGGTTTACAGAGCAATTTTGTGGTCTGTATTTATAAAACCAAAGATAATACTATGCTATTGGGAACGGACCGTGCCCTCTATGCCTACAATATCCATACGGATAGCTTTGATCTAATGCCCATCGCAGCCTGGATCCAGGGCATCTATGAAGATAGCGACGGTATCCTTTGGGTAAACACTTATGGGGATGGCGTATACCGCTACCATCGGCATACCGGAGCTATAAACAGACTTTATTCTACACCGGGCAAACGCCATAGTCTGGTCAACAATTATGTCAACGGCTTATTTGAAGACAGTAAAAATAATATCTGGCTAAGTACAGAAAGCGGGCTTTCCAAATACCGTCGTGATGGTACCTTTACCAACTACCTCACCGAATCTGGTCTACCTTCCAATCAGGTTTTCAAAGTGCTTGAAGATGATAACCGTAGTATTTGGATCACCACCGGCCGGGGGCTGGTACGGCTAGACGAAGGGAGAGCCAAACGGGTGATCTATACCTCGAGAGACGGTCTTCCGGCAGATCAGTTCAATTATAATTCAGCTTTTAAAGACGAGGATGGAACGCTCTATTTCGGAACCATTAAAGGCATGGTCAGCTTCAACCCCAAGAAATCTATTAAAAATAGCTTTGTGCCGCCCATATTTATCAGTAGTATTCAGATCAACAACAGCGAAATCGCCGTAGATAAGGCCGGACCACTACCCCAGTCGCTCTCCCTGACCAAAGAGATTAAGCTGAGCTACGACAATTCCAACATCAGTTTTAATATTGCTGCACTCAGCTTCGTTTCTCCCGAAAGCAATACATACCGCTACATCATGGAAGGGTATGACAAGGGTTGGACTGATATCAAGGGCAGCCAAAAGATATACTACAATAAACTGCCACCAGGCACGTATACCTTCAAGTTTAACGGAGCCAATAACAACGGTATCTGGAATCCGGCCGGAAAGGAACTGCGGATCATTGTATCGCCCCCTTGGTGGTCATCGACCTGGGCTTATATCTTATATTTTTTAACACTAAGTACCATTGTTGCTCTGATCCTACGGTACTATTTCCTATTGATCAAAGCAAACAATGCACAAAAAATGGATAATTACGAGCGCAAAAAAGAACAGGAAGTATATAACCTCAAACTTGAGTTTTTCACCAACCTGGCGCATGAGATCCGTACACCATTGACCTTGATCAAGATGCCGCTGGAAAAACTGATTCGCACAAGTGAGTTCCAAGACGGGGACATGCTGAATGATCTGGCCCTTATCGACAAAAACACAACCCGGCTGATCAGGCTGACCAATCAGCTCCTGGATTTTAGAAAAGCAGAAACAAACAATATGAGCCTTATCTTTACAAAAACCGACATCAACAGCTTACTACTGGACGTATTCAATGACCTTAATGGCCTGGCAAAAGAAAAGATGCTGCAATACGATCTTTCCCTACCACGGATCACGCTAACCGCACAGGTCGACGAAGAAGCCTTACGCAAGATATTTACCAACTTGGTCCACAATGCGATCAAATATGCTGCCCAACAGGTCCATATCAAGCTGCTGCCTTTCAACAGCGATGATATCATGTTCAATATTGAGTTCCGCAATGACGGCGACATCATTCCCTTTGACAAACGGGAAAAAATCTTCGAACCTTTTTACCGTCTGAATGAATCCAATAAAGACACTGGTACCGGCATCGGCCTGCCCCTCTCCCGTTCACTCGTCGAACTGCATCAGGGTTCTTTATCCTTGGTCTTCACCGAAGAAAACCGCAATATTTTTCTGCTTTCGATCCCCATCCTACAGGAGCAATCACTCGATATCAAACCCCTACTCGAAGAAACGACAGTACAGGAAGACCGTAAACTATACCCAACAGAAGATGGCAATACTGAAAAACCCATTGTTCTCATTGTTGAAGACAATAAAGAAATTTTGGCCTATCTCAATAAGGAGCTAAAGACCGATTACACGGTATTGCGAGCCAGCAATGGCATCGAGGCATTGGAAATCCTGGATCGTGACAATGTGCAGCTGGTACTGACAGATATCATGATGCCAATTATGGATGGTATCGCGTTATGCAAACGCATTAAAAACGATATTCTTTATAGCCATATCCCCGTGATATTTCTCACCGCAAAAAATGCACTGGACGCCAAAATTCAGGGCCTGAAAATAGGTGCCGACGCCTATATCGAGAAACCTTTTTCCTTAGAATTTCTGACGGTACAGATCCGTAATATCCTGAACAACCGAAAGATCATCAAACAATATTTCACCAACTCTTCGGCCACTAATCTGACCGACATCAATGTCTCAGCGCCTGACAAAGACTTTATCAGCCAGCTCAACAACGTTATTTATGAACATATTTCTGACATTGATCTCAATGTCGATGAACTGGCACGGCTGATGAATATGAGCCGCCCAACCTTATACCGCAAGATCAAGGGCTTATCAGATCTCACGCCCAATGAACTAATCAACATATCCAGGTTAAAAAAAGCGGCTGAGCTGCTTGTTCAGAGAGAATATAATATCACGCAGATCTCCACCATGGTCGGATATAGTGTACAGTCCAACTTTTCGAGAGATTTCCATAAACATTATGGTATGCCACCTAGTGTTTATATGGCCGAAAATAGCTGATCTGACAAAAAGTTGAGAAACCCTGTATCGAAACTTTTGGGTATAAGGTGGCAGATTATACCGAAAAAGAACCAAATATCCATGAAATTTGGTTCTTTTTCAATTTAGCTATCTAGCCTCACTGTTTATTTTTCGGAACAAAGAAGGCGGCCAGAAACATAAATACGCCCGCCAACAGCAGCCCGTAGATAGATTGGCCCTGAAAAACTAATTTGATGATCATTCCGCCAAAAAAACCACAGACAATCTGCGGCAGCGTAATGAAAAAGTTGAAGAGCCCCATATATACCCCCATCTTGGTAGCAGGCAGATGATCGCTCAAAATTGCATAAGGCATGGCCAAAATACTTCCCCAGGCAATACCAATGCCGATCATAGGCAGTATGAGCAGATTAGCATCTTTGATCAGAAACAGCGAAATTAAGGAGAGGCCGCCGACCACGAGACCAAAGGCATGGGTTGCGCCACGGCCGTAGCGCTTGGCAATCCTGGGGATAAAGAGCGCATAGACTGCCGAAACACCATTGTAGATCCCAAAAAGTACGCCTACCCAGTTTGCTGCTTCCATATAAAGGTCCTGTCTGTTCCCCTCATGGAGATAAAAAACCGATTCGGCGATCGCTGGCGTCGTATATACCCACATCATGAATAAAGCAAACCAAGAGAAAAACTGTACCCAACCCAGCTTTTTCATGACAACTGGCATGGCTTTGATATCACGCATGATAGTCCCTAACCCAAAGACTGCTGTACTTTCTTCCGTCTGCACAGCGCTTTCGTCAAAAGACCGAAGTTCCTGCGGACTATATTCCCTTGTTTTTATAACTGACCATAACACTGTACACAGCAGCACCAATCCGCCAGCATAAAATGAGTAAATCACATTTTCTGGCACATGGCCGGCCGGAGCAGTGCCTCCAAAGCCCAGGTATTTAGTAAAGATATAAGGCAGCAGTGAGCCGACGACAGCGCCCACGCCAATGAGGAAGGTCTGGACAGAAAAGCCAAGACTACGCTGCTTACTGGACAGATTATCGCCGATAAGCGCCCGAAATGGCTCCATGGTCACATTGATTGATGCATCCATAAACATCAATAGGCCAGCTCCAATCCATAGGGGGGCTATCAATGCGGTAAACAATGCCGCATTAGGCATCAAGAACAAGGTCAACGTGGTCAGGAGCGCACCAATCAAAATATAAGGTCGCCGACGTCCCAAACGGGTCCAAGTCTGGTCGCTATAATGGCCGATAACGGGCTGAACGATCATGCCTGTGATCGGTGCCGCCAGCCAGAATAACGACAAATGTTCCACATCAGCCCCAAAAGTTTGCAGGATACGGGAAGCATTGCCGTTCTGCAAAGCAAAGCCCATTTGTATGCCTAAAAACCCAAAGCTCATATTCATGACCTGGCGTATACTTAATTCGGGTTTATTTCCCATGATAGGTTATCAAAATTTAACACAAAATACAATTTAATTCCCATTTAGCCACCATCCACAGCATGGCAAGGCAGAGCCTTACCTGTTGTGGACATGTATTTTACCGAACTTGAGCAATCTCCCTTCGGCTATGTGCAGCCAGTACAAACGAATCCGATACCGTACGGATATTTGCCGGGCTATCGCTGATATTTTCGATCGTATAGGCATCAGCAGACACGGTAATCAGCAAGGTTGCTCCCCGAAACAAGATGCGGAACTTATACCCTTTCCACTCCGGCGGCAACATCGGATTTAAATATAGCTGCCCATTGCTGACGCGCATGCCTGCAAATCCCTCCACTATCGTCATCCACGTGCCTGCCATCGATGTAATGTGCAGACCATCCTCCGTATCGTTATTATAATCATCGAGATCCAGCCGTGAGGTCCGCAAATAGAATTCGTACGCTTTGGCGGCTTTGCCAAGCTTGGCGGCCAATATCGCATGCACACAGGGCGACAACGAACTTTCATGTACCGTCAAAGGCTCATAAAATTCAAAATGACGAGCCAGCGTATCCTGGTCAAACTGATCCTCCAGGAAATAAAAACCCTGCAGTACATCGGCTTGCTTGATATAACAGGAGCGCAGGATCCTATCCCAACTCCACTTTTGATTGATGGGGCGCTGTGCCGGGTCCAGTTGCTGTACTGGAATCAATTCTTTGTCGAGAAAGCCATCCTGCTGCAAATATATTTTTCTCCTATCATCATAAGGATAGTAGATATTATCGATAATATGCTTCCAGTTTTCACGTTCTTCAACAGCGATTTTGAGTTTATCCAACAAAGCTGTATAAGTCCCCGGCGCCTTGCTTTCGCATTGTTGCAAGCAGTTCAATGTATATTCCAGACACCAGGATGCGATCCGGTTGGTATACCAGTTGTTGTTGACATTATTTTCATACTCATTTGGCCCCGTGACTCCCAGCATGACATATCGCTGTTTTTCGGCGCTCCAATTCACACGTTGCGCCCAGAATCTGCTAATGGCGACCAGTACATCTAGGCCATGCGTCCAAATATACTCCTGATCGTCTGTATAGCGTACATAATTGTAGATGGCAAACGCAATAGCCCCATTGCGATGGATTTCTTCGAAAGTAATTTCCCACTCATTATGGCACTCCTCCCCGTTTATGGTCACCATTGGAAAGAGCGCAGCACCCCCACTGAATCCTAGTTTTTCCGCGTTTTCTATGGCCTTGCCCAGTTGTTGATACCGATACAGTAGCAAGTTACGGGCTATATGTGGCGATTGTGTTGCCAGATAAAATGGGATGCAATAAGCTTCAGTATCCCAATAGGTCACACCACCATACTTCTCACCGGTAAAGCCTTTTGGTCCGATATTTAATCGGGCGTCTTCGCCGGTGTACGTTTGGTTGAGCTGGAAGATATTATAACGGATGGCCTGTTGCGCAGCAACATCACCAAAGATCTCGATATCACTTTCAGCCCAGATCGTCGCCCAGGCAGCAGTTTGTTTCTCCTGCAGTCGCTCAAAGACGTCGCTTTGCAAGGCAATTAAATGCGCCGAAGCAGCCTCCCTTAAATGCTCTTTGGGATGATTTTCCGAGGTGACAATGGCCACCCTCTTTTCTATACAGAGTGTCTGCAAACTGCCTAATGCCGTCACATAGTTCGCAGCCATGTACCCTGTATCAGAGGTAACGGTATTGACCGCTACGGCTTTTTCGTCAACGGTAACGCGTGTTTCCAGCTCAGCACAGACTTCAAATGCCGTTTTTTTGGTACGTGAAGATACAAAGAGATTGGCTCCATGCTGTCCTTGGGCGATAGGTTCCCAAAATTTCTCTTCGTAGTTGCTATCTCTGTTTATCACCTCAGCGTCTAAAAAAGAGCTGACCTCCACATGCAGATCTGCCGTAAGCGCCTGCAACCGGTACTGTAGTGAAGCCGTTTCGGATGCGAAAAGATGATACATACGACTGGCTTCCACCTTCACTTGGCTACCGTCAGGCATAGAAGCGACAAAACTCCGATACAGAATCCCCCGTTGCATGTCCAGGCGACGCTCGAAGGAGCTTAGGCTGAGCTGAGCCAGATCCAGACGCTGACCATTGATCCGGATATCCAGGCCTATCCAGTTAAAAGAATTGATTACTTTGGCAAAATATTCAGGATAACCGTTTTTCCACCAGCCTACCCGCGTTTTGTCGGGGTAATAGATCCCCGCTAGATAAGATCCTTGTAATGTCTTCCCACTGAAATATTCCTCAAAATTGGCTCTTTGCCCCATCCGCCCATTTCCAATCGCGAAGATGCTCTCTGAAAATTCATTGTGCTCAGGTCTAAACTGATCTTCAATAATTTGCCATGGATCGTGCTTAATATATGTTTTCATTCCTTATTGCTGCTATCATTAAAATTTATCTACAAGGGCTGTCAAGTCGCCCACTACATCATCCGCTCTTTTTAAATTTTCGACGCTACCAATACCCACAACCTGCATACGGGCCGCTTTTGCCGCATCAATACCTGCCTGAGCATCTTCCAGTACCAGGCAATGGGCCGGCTCTATTCCCAGAGCTTCAGCACCTTTCAGAAACACCTCAGGATCAGGCTTGGAGGCCTGTACCACGTTGCCATCGATCAATGCGTCAAAATAATTCAAGATCTCCGTCTTCTGAAGGATACCCAATGCGTTCTTGCTCGCCGATCCGAGCGCGATCCGCATGCCCTTTGTCTTCAACCTTTGCAATAAATCCAAGCTTCCCGGTAGCAAATGTCCGGGATGTAGCTGCTCGATCAGACTCAAATACCATTGATTTTTTTGAGCTAGCAACTGTTCTTTTTCCTGTTCGGATTTTTCTAGCCCTGCCCATTTAAGGATCAGTTCGAGCGATCCCACCCGGCTGACGCCTTTCAGTTGCTCATTATCTTCAACAGAAAAAGAGTAACCCAAGCTATCCGCCAACCTGCGCCAAGCTTGATAATGGTAGACTGCCGTATCCACCAGCACACCGTCCAAATCAAATATCACGGCTTTTACGTTCGTATAATTAATCATTTCAAAAATGAACTTTAGATGCTCGTTGTTGTTAAAATTTAATATCCAGTACTTTCGTCTCGTAAGCTGCCAGCTTCAGGCTATGGTTGGCCGTGGGCACGGCCGCTTGACTGACAATGTCAATATATGCAGTTGCACCGCCGTTCCTTTCAGCAAAACGGTCCAGTTTGATTTCCTTTTCCTGATCGTTGCAGTTCATCACGACCATAACAGTCTGCTGCTCGTCGTAACGGAAATAAACATATACACCATCTTCAGGTACATATTGCATAGTCTTTCCGGTGTGCAGTACTGGATGGGCTTTGCGGTAATTGGCAAGTGTACGGACATAGTTCCACACATCCTGTTCGGCGGCTGTTCTTCCAGCAGCATTAAACTTATCCGTCTTGTCACCGGGGAAACCGCCCTGAAAATCTTCCCGCAGCAGACCATCCGGATTGGAGAAATTTTTCATGAGGATCTCAGCACCATAATACAATTGTGGAATACCACGCGTAGTTAGTAACCAGGCCAAGGCTGATTTGTATTTCTGAACATTTTCACCGATTACAGAAAAAAAGCGGTCCTTATCGTGGTTATCCAAAAAGAGTACGTTCCGGTCCGGATGCGGATATTGATAATCCGACGCTAGCGTCGAATAAAGTTTGTTGGCGCCAGCCGTCCATTCAGTCTTCTGATTGAGGGCATCACCGATGGCGTAGTTGAGCTGAAAATCCGTCACGCCCATCAACTTCGAGTCGATATCCTGGCCCACTCGTTTACCGCCCAGAAAATAAGCCTGATTAGCTACACCATGCACCCAAGTTTCTCCAAAAAAGGTGAAGCTTGGGTATTCCTGTTGGATACGTTCGGTCCATTTGGCCATAAAATCGAGATCATTATAGGGATAGGTATCGATCCGGAATCCATCTATACCGGCGGTCTCAATCCACCAGATGTGACTTTGCGTCAAATAATTCTGCACATAAGGATTTTGTTGATTCATATCAGGCATGGTGGGTACAAACCAGCCTTTAACCATTTTCTTTTTATCTTCGGCCGAAGCATAGGGATCAAAGACAGTTTGATCTTTATAAGAGGTCTGCGTGTAGCTTGGCCATTCATTCAGCCAGTCAGCCATTGGCTTATCCCTTACCGTCCAATGATAGCTTCCAACGTGGTTGGGGACGACATCAAAGATCAGCTTCATCTTTCGCTTATGCAGCTGTTGCCCCAGCTGTACATAAGTATCGTTGGTTCCGAAACGTGGATCAATGTGATAGGTCTCTGTATTTGCATAACCGTGATAGGAAGCCAGCGGCATATCATTGGTCAGTACAGGTGTCAGCCAGACTGAGGTTACGCCTAAGTCATTTAGGTAGTCCAGTTTGCCAATCACTCCTTCGAGGTCTCCCCCATGGCGCAGATACATCGAGTCCCGGTTGAGGCTCATGTCGAGCATGCCCTTAACTTGATCATTAGCTGTATTTCCATTTGCGAAGCGGTCAGGCATGATCAGATAGATGAGATCCTTGCTGGTCACTCCCTGAGCTTTGACCTCGTGATTCCGTGATTTTAGTTCGTAGCGGTAGGACCATTGCTTCTTTCCCTGACTGAAGGTGAAGGTTGTCCAGCCCGGCTTTGCGTTAGGCTTTACCTGAAGATCCAAAAATAAGTAATTGGGATTTCCGGTCCGGTTTACCCGGACCAGTTCGATCGCCGCATCATCGACCTTCACCTCGCTTTTTCCGATCTGCGGCCCGTAAACGACAAGCTGCAGTTCAGGATTCTGCATACCCACCCACCAGTTGAGCGGTTCAACACGCTGGATGGATTGCCCCATCAAGGGGCTCCATCCCAACGTTGTCAGTCCTATAAGTATCGTCGCAAGGATTCTATTTTTCTTTAGCATAAGCATGATTATTTTTTTGTCAGTGTGTATGTATTGGTGTTGAGGTCAAAGACAATATCGTAAGTACCTGCCGTGGAGACGGCAATATTGTCACCACCGGCCACCAATGCTCCATTGGTGCCGCCGAAGTTGGTCCCCCAGTCGTGATTCTTACGGAATTTTATTTCTCCTGTTGCCAAAGCAACGGTTAACTTCCAGACCTGGTTCGCGTTATCATATTTCATGTCCGTATCCGCGTCCCAGCCTTTCGGTGTAGCACTGCCGATAATACCCCAGCTATGATCTTTATAGGAGATCGTGTTGGCTGTCGTATTTACGATAACTTCTAGATTGCCTGCACGCGGAGCCTTGATGTCCTGACCGCCATTATAAACGATCTTCCCTGGTTCTGTTTCTCCATACGAATTGTTCCAGTTCCGTTCTGGCGTAACCTTAAACGCCAATTTGCCTTCCGGAAAGTAGATTATCCCTGTGTAGATCCCATTACTCGTTGGAGAAATCAGCGATTCTGCGTTCGCCTCAACCCAATCTTCATAAGCACCGATGGCATACAAATAGCTTGTCGACGCATATGGAGTAGCCTTAAGGGCCGCTAGCGGAGAGAATACGGCAGCTATTTTATTGTTAATGCTCGATTTTATCCGGATATCGAAGTCAGACATCTCTCCAGTAGGTACACCCAACGCAAGCAAATAGCTGTTTAGTTCGAAGCCTGTAAAAGCCATCTCGTTATGGCCATTCGGAATGACTACTTCTTTCACTGACTTAAAGCCATCTCCCTTCAGTCCAAACTGCAGTACATTGTTTACCGCAGCCTGAAAGCCAAAGTCAGGCTGTACAAACTTCAGCCGTAGCACTGTATCATCAGCATGCTGTTTAGACAGCGTGACACTATTTTTGTCTAAGGTCAAACTAGCCGCCTTCACATCATCTCCAGTACCTAATCTAGCCTGGGTTTCATCTTTTTTACAACTCTGGAATGCTACCAACAGGAGGAGAGCTATTCCGATATAATGTATTATTTTCATGTGTAAAATACTTATCTACTTCCTTTTATTATCCATTATGTCTTTAATGGCTGATTTACTTTCCGCTTAGTTATAACCAGGGTTTTGAACCAAGTTCGAATTCGCGATGATATCCGCTGCGGGGATCGGAAATAAGTTCCTGTAGCTCGGTACTGCTTGTCCCGCCAATACGCCGCCTTTAAACGGCCAGAGGTAGCTATCGCCTGTGAATTTGCCATAGCGGATCAGATCCGTCCGTCTGAATCCTTCCCAATACAGTTCTTTCACCCGTTCATTAAGAATGTCATCCAAGGAAAGGCTCGACAGCTTGCCACTGGTATTTCCATAAGCTCTTACTCGCAGTTTATTAATATAGTCAATGGCTTTGGCCACTGTTCCGCCCGAACCACCACGCAGGGTAGCTTCGGCATAAATCAAGTGCATCTCTGCCAGGCGGATCAAAGGAAAATCTACCGATGCCACAAAACCTTCAGCTGCTGGAGGAGCAGTCGTACCATCTTTATTTACATTGCGGAATTTGGTGACTGCCAGTCCCTGCTTATATACCGCCATGTCCTCGATCTTGACGCTGGCGTTGAGATGGAACATAGCCCGCTTATCGGTCGCCCCGGAATAATCGCCAAAGATCGTAGCGATATTGTCGCGTGTTCTGTTGCCAGCCCAGCCGCCTCCTGGCACACCAAACGACGTTGGATTCATGGTTGCATCAATGGCTGCATTAATTAAATACGTTGTACCGCCTTTGCTCTGTGTTTTGGTACCATCGTAAGGTAAATAAAAGATAAACTCGGGATTGTTGACATCGTTGTCCGCACGAAATAATTCGCCATAGCTAGCCCCAAGACTATACCCCGAATTCAGCACTTTTTCGGCATAGGTAATCGCTTCGGTATATTTTTTATTGCCAGCCCCCAGGTACACTTCGGCATTGAGGTAAAGCCTGGCCAACAAACCCCAGGCCGCGGCCTGATCGATACGACCATACACATTTTGTCTTGTACCTTTGAGTTGCTCAGCGACTTCGAGGAGTTCCTTTTCCACGTAGGCAAACAGATCAGGTCTCTTGATCTGGGGAGGAGGCACTTTGCCAACTGGCGTTTCTTCAGTTACAAAAGGTGGATTTCCGTACAGATCGAGCAATACCCAATAATTAAAAGCACGCAAAAATCGGGCTTCGGCTCGGTAGTAAGCGATTTCGGCCCGATCCGCATCTGCGATACCACGTTCATTTAGTTTTGCCTCAGTACTCTCGCGCAAAAATTCATTGACCAGCGTCGCGCTATAGATGCAACGGGTGTACAAACCCCGCAACATTGGATTGCTATCATCAAAATTCAGGTAATCTAGACCGCTGATTCCTGGGTCATTCAGCCAGGCGCATGCAGCTTCATCGGTCGTCAGCTCCTGTGCGTTCCAATAAAGACGTAGAAAATCGGACGTTCCGGGATCCAGCCCCCCGAGGTCAGAATTATTGGGTCCAGACGTGCTGGGCATCGCCATCGTACCATACAAACGGGCAAAAGCCATCGTATACCCTTTGAAATCCTTATACGCTACATCAGCAGTCACATCATTGGTAGGCTTGAGATCCAGGTCCTTATGGCAACTGGACAGCGCCAGGGCCAATAAGCAAGCTGATAGATATTTATTTAATTTTTTCATTGTGTTTCACTTAAAAATTCACATTTTATGTCCTTATCTAATCCTTAAAAATTCACATTGATTCCCAACACGTAGGTCCTTGGCCGCGGATAAAAACGGTCGTCAATTCCGTTGGAAATTTCGGGATCAACCCCTTTGTATTTGGATACTGTAAAAACATTTTGCACGGTTGCCGAAATGGATAGATTGGCTTTACTGTTGCGGATAAACTGGCCGAACTGATAAGAAAGGTTGATGTTGTCCATCTTCAAAAACGAAGCGTTTTTGATGTAATAGTCGCTTTGCAGTTGTTTTTCCCCAAAATTGCTATTCAGGAAGTCCACTGGCGCATTATTGATGACCAAGGATGCCTGATCGATCACATTGAAACTACTGCCAAAGTTTGAGGATACGTTGTCATACACATAATTGTCCAGATTCGCCCTTAATGTCGTTGCTGCGGACCATTTTTTGTAGGAGTAGGCTGCTGTAAAACCTAACAGATATTTGGGCAATGGCGATTTGTACATATACCGGTCGCTGTCACTAATGACGCCATCGGCATTGCGATCGACATAAACACCCTCAACCGGTTTGCCTTGCTCATCGTACACCTGCTGGAATGCCCTAAAGCTGTAAGGGGTATATCCCACCATATGAGCTTGAATATTATTGCCTGTACCGCCGCGGATGCCCCCTGTTTCGATCATGAAATTCGGGTCATCTGACAAGGTCAGATTCGTCACTTTACTCCGGTTGTAGGTAAAATTGATGCCCAGGTCGAGCGTGGAGTTTTCGGACTTCACGGGTACCACATGCAAGTTAACCTCGAGCCCCTGATTTTCCATGTTGCCCACATTTGTTAGTAGGAAGTTGCTAAAGTTTGATCCTACCGCGATTGGAATCGTGCTTAACAGATCTTTTGTCTTTTTTGAATAATAATCAATACTACCGTATAGCACATTGTTATAAAAACCAAAATCAATGCCCGCATTGTAAGTGGAGGTACTTTCCCAACGTATATCGCTGTCATATACGACCGGCGAATACAGGTAATAGTATTCATTTCCAAAGCGGTACATCGACTGGTCGCCACCTATGGTATAATTGGGCAGGTAGGAATAGTTTGCTATCCCATCCTGTTGTCCTGTTTTTCCGTAACTCAACCGTAATTTTAAATCCGACACAGCCGAATGATCTTTCAGAAAGCCTTCATTCTTTGCACGCCAGGTGAAACCCACCGAAGGGAAATATCCCCAACGGTTGTCGGCGCTAAAACGAGAGGAACCGTCTGTACGTAAAGTTCCAGATAGCACATACCGATTATCATAAGTGTAGATCAAGCGTCCATAGTACGAAATCAACAGGTTTTCTGGTTTGTCAAAAGGGAGGTTGACTGAGGTAAGCACATCGCCTGCTTCATTGGTACGCGCAAAATTGTAAGATTTGGTACTATTTTTATAATAGCCATAACCCAATGTCGCATCGATCGTACTTTTGATTGAAGGCAGCTCCTTATCATATTTCAAGTAAAACTCGAGCATCCGGTTGTTGATGTCTGTTTTATATTCGGTACGCTCACCACCTTCATTGTAGTTACGGGCAGCAATAGCGGGCGTAAATGTATTTCCTTTTGAACGCGCCAGATCGTACCCCACATTCAAGTTAGCATGTAGCTCAGGCAGAAAATGAAAACTATAATCCAATTTGGCATTTCCTATACTCCGGAACACATCTCCCTTATCCTTGCGAAGCTCGAGCAGCGCCAACGGATTTCGGGGCGCATTGGGGTTGGGTTTTCCACCTTGTACCCATTCAAAATAACCTCCAAAACTATTCTTGTCATCCACATACACCGGCTGGGTCGGATCAAATTGAATTGCTGAACCAATAGCATCTTGTGTGGCAAATTTCGACTTTGACCAGGTGCCACGTACATTCACATCCAAGGACAGATGATTATCTAAAAACTTCGGTGTGAGGGCCAATGCGGCAGTTGTGCGTTGTAGCTTGTCATTTTTTAATACACCATCCTGATTCATATAGCCAGCCGACACACGGTAAGGCATATTTCCGGCCTTTGAGGCAATATTAATGTTATTATCAGTGGTAAATGCATTTGCATAAATGACATCCTGCCAATCGGTATTTGCCGTACCCAACAGCTTCTTCATGGCATCGCTACCGTGTGCATTGACATAATCCCGAATCTGATCGGCACTAAGCAGATCCACTTTGTTCGCTATCGTAGCCAGCGAGTTTTGTGTCGAAAAGTTGATTTGAGTTCCAGATCGGCTTCCTTTTTTTGTCGTGATCAAAATAACCCCGTTTGATGCCCGTGACCCATAGATAGCGGTTGCATTGGCATCTTTGAGGATGGTAAACGTTTCGATGTCATTCGGGTTGATCAGACTCAACGGGTTGGCCACACCAGATACCGATCCGCCTGCCAATGGAACACCGTCCACCACAATCAATGGATCATTGCTTGCATTTAACGATGCTCCTGTGCGGATGCGGATCGTACTCCCCGCGCCCGGCTGTCCACCACTGGTGGTAATCTGCACTCCAGGAACTTTACCGACGATCAGCTGTTCGGGCGAAGAAATCTGTCCTTTCTGAAAGTCTTTTGAGGTAACGGTGCTGATAGAACCGGTTAATTCACCTTTCTTTTGCGTACCATATCCGATCACGACCACTTCTTCCAACTGGCTCGCATCGGACTTGAGGTACAAGTTCAAAGGGTTACGCCCATCCTGAACCTCAATCAGGGTATCCAAGGGGGCATAGCCCACCATGCTTACTTTCAATCGCAATTTACCCGGCTTCAGTCTATCCAAGCTAAAATCCCCGTTTGCATTGGTAGACAGTGACTTTTGAATGTCCTCAAAGCGCAATGTGGCGCCCACTAAGGAACTTCCTTTCTGGTCCATTACCTTTCCCTGAAGCGTAGCCTGCTGCGCAAATGCCGTGGCACTCACCCCGAGTAACATGTTCAAGGCCCAAAATGGACGTAACATCTGTTTGTTCATAAAATAACTGTTTATTTATTTAGTTTTGTTTTGCTTAGTAACAGGTATTCTCCTGCCCCAAATCGGACTCTGGTCTGTTGCGACCAGTCCAATGTATTCCCTGTAAAATTGTCTTTCCATATCGCCCGCAACGCATTGGGTAATATAAAATCAAGATCTTCGACTCCAAAATTCCCTAATACCGCAACCTGCTGCCCGTCGCCCTCCACGAGGTAATATTTCATCGCGTCTTTAACAGACGCTTCTGCTACGCTTCCATTCCGAAAAATACGGTTGTTGGTTTTAAAGTGAATCAGATCAGCGTAGACGCCGAACAGCGCCTGCCGTTTTTCCTGCTGAAGGTAATCCCAACGTATGGGTTTCTCGCCCGTTCGCCCGTTTTCGTCGATCGATACATCATATCCATACTCGCCAAACTGCCAGATCATCTTAGGACCGGGCGATGCCAGTAAAAACAGGGCGGATAGCGCCATCCTTTCCAGCCCAGTACCGAGATTTTTAATCGAATATACTCCTGCCGCATTGCCATAATTCAAACATTTGAACAACAGGCGCTGTTCATCATGACTCTCCATATACGAGACAAAAGCAGGACTTGTCATACCATGACCTGAAGCAAACAGACGTCCCAGATCCGACCCATTATTGGCGTGCCAACCCATCGCCGCTTCGTTAAAAACAGTATTCATATTATTCCAGAGCAACATGCCTGATTGAGCCAGCTCCTTTTCCTCCTGGTCACCGCCAAGATGCTCCAAAATCACATAACTGGTAGGATCGATAGCATGGATATGTTGCTGATATTGCTTCAATATCGCTATACGGGAAGCATCATACGCGTTCCAGGTGCTTAGATCACTTTCTGCGATTCCGGAGTTTTTCTGGGTAAAACCTTTAGACAGATCAAAACGAAAGCCGTCCACCCTATATTCTTGTAACCAATAAGCCAGCATATCCTTTACAAAAGCTTGAGTAAAAAGGCTTTCATGATTAAAATCGTAGCCCACATTAAATGGATGTCTCGCGATCGTATTAAACCAGGGACTATTGGCCGCCACTTGGCCATTTTCAAAATAAAGCTGTACCATCGGCGACTGTCCAAAGGCATGGTTGAAGACCACGTCCAGAATGACAGCAATACCATTTTCATGGCAAGCATCGATGTAAGCCTTCAGTTCATTTTTCGAACCATAATATTTATCCAGAGCACGATGAAAAGACGGATTGTATCCCCAGGTAGAATTCCCTTCTGACTCCTGGATAGGCATCAGTTCTACCGCATTGACACCCAGCCTTTTCAAGTAAGAGATCGAATCCCTAAGTGTAGTATACTGATGACCCTTCACAAAATCGCGTACCAGCAACTCATAGATCACCAAGTCTCCCGGATTCGGTTTATTAAAGACATTTACTTTCCATGGATAAGATGCAGAGGTTAGATCAAGTACCGCCACTATACCACGCGCGCCTTGTGGATAAGTCGGAAGATTTACTGGTTTGAATCCCATATCCGGATCATATTGCGGATCAAGGATGAGCCCCGCGTATGGGTCTGCCACAAGCAGCTGCCCGTCCACCAGAAACTGATAAGTATAATTTTTGGAAAAATCTAGGCTAGACAATGTTATCCACCAGGATTTGCCATCTGGCGTCTGACTCATGGCATAGGCTGGCGAGGCCTTATATTGATTAAAATCGCCCAGCAGATAAACACTCTTTTTAAGTGGTGCCGTTAGCACAAAACTGACCTGTTCTTCTGTTCGGTCGATCGTGACTCCGTTGCGGTTTATTCCGACAGGGAGAGCAGCGATAGCCGGTTTTTTCTGAGCAAATAGTTGCATGGTGGTACCGACGCTTTTACCATTGATCTCCAACTTGGCTTCCATTTGATGTAAGCCATCAGTCTCTAAAACAAACGTCTTTTCAACAGACAGTGCACTATTGCTTTCCGCTAATTTGACACCATTATCCCACAGGCTAATCTTGCCCACATGGGTGCCTTGCACTTTTAGCTTAACAGCCTCGCCGACAATGTACTGCTGTTCCGCTAGGATCGGATCAGTGGGCTGTGTAATAGGAGAAACAAAACGGATTCCTTCCTTGCCATTCACTAGCGGCACAAATAGATCTGAACCATCCCGGTTGCGCTGGACGAGGGATCCATCCCCATTTCGGACCAAAAGAGCAATTTGGCCAAACGAAGCAGCATCGCTTACCTGAAAAAATTTGGAAGGGGTAAAAGTGAATGTATATAGTCCTGGGGAAACAAAGCTGAGCTTATAGGTATTGTCATTTTTGTTCCAATCTGTCACTACCTTCTGCCAACTTCCTCCTGTCTCAGGAATCAGCCCCGCATGGAGATATAAATCGGACGAACTACCCTTCAGGGCAGCATTTCCTTTCGACAGATCAAACCTCAATGTGACCTCCTGATCCCAAAAAACAAATGGCGATGACATACTGATCAGTCCCGCTGCCCCTTGCTCCACCACAGCAGGCTGTTCGGTTTCCACAATGTCCTTTTTGTTGGCACAGGAAGCGAGAAGAACTGAGATCACCAAGAACCCCAGTAAGCGAACGAGATGTTTCTCCATCGATAATTAGTTTTAATTGGCTTTGATAATGGGAACGTTCCCGAAATCAAGGAAAAAAGAAATCGCTTTTCGCGATTTTACTCTCTAGCCCTTCCAATATTATACAAATTGATTATTTAACTATATCCGGGAATGTTCCCGAACATTAGTCAAAACTAGTGAACGCTTACACAAAAAGCAAATATTTTTTCACTTATTTGAGGCTAGATTTCTGAAAAATAAGCTGGGAATCAAGGTAAACCGAATTAGCAAATCTTTCATTTTGGGGATCATCCATCTTCTCCAACAGAAGCTTTGTCACCAATTCTCCCATTTCGTAAGCAGGCTGCTTGACTACACTAAGTGCGGGGTCGATCAAGTCGGCAATGTCCAAACAGGAGAAACAGATTATTTTCAGCTGCTCGGGAATCCGGATCCCACGGTTTTTGGCGACCCGTATGCTGGAGATTGCTAATCGCTCGACAGACGCAAATATGGCATCTGGTCTTTCCTTTTCAATGAGCTTTGCGATATCTTTCATATTCTGCTCGGCATCGTTTACGGTATCCAATACAAGTCGTACATCAATCGGTAGTCCTGCCTCCAGCAATGCCCTTTCATAACCATCTTTTCGCACTTTACCAATAGATATGGCAGGGTTGATCGCGAGATAGGCTATCCGTTTACAATCGTTCTCTATCAGATGTTTTGTCGCCATATAGGCCGAGTCCGCATCGTTACCTGTTACATATCCTCCTTTCCAATCCTCATAGGTCCGGTCAAAAAACATGACAGGGATGCCGCGTTCTTCCAGCAACTGAATATGTGAGTGATCTTTGCCTTCGCCTGATGCTGAGATAATGACTCCATCCACACGACCATTGACCAGTGACCGAACAATAGACGCTTCATTCTGCACCTGGTGGTCGGTGACATAGATCAGGGTATGATAACCTTTCGACCGAGCTACGGCCTCGATTCCTTTAATAGCCTGCGAGAAAAACTTGTTCCCGAATTCGGGGATAATAATAGCGATTGTCAGACTTTTGTTGGCTTTAAGGCTACTAGCATATACATTGGGAGAAAAACCTATTTCTTCGGCCATAGCCAGTATACGCGCTTTTGTAGCGGGATTGATATCCACATTGTCCCGAAATGCACGGGAAACGGTTGATTTTGACAAGCCCAATTTTTTGGCCAGATCGACAATTGTTAATTGAGACATAACTGTGGTTTCCTCAGCTTGGTTTTGTAATAATTGTTTTATACAAATAAAGCAATTATCTCTCCAGAATAACAAATTTTCTTTTTGTCGGCTCGCTACTGATAGCTGGAAGGAATACACAATCCGCTCAAACACAGCACTTGTCATTCAGCACGCCGACGGCAAAAAGATCTCCTTCAGGAATAAACGTAAACTCATTAGGTCTTAGCTGGGAAAGTCCCGTGGAATACTTCTTCGAATAAAGGCGTATCAGAAACAGGAAAACCATACGTTTTCCTATTTCTGACGCCGAATTTGGACGACTTTTTAGAATTGACGGAAATCCCACTCGCCGCGGTAGGGCCGGCTACGCAGTAGGTTGGCATACTCATTGTCGAACTCCTCCAGTTTCGGATTCCATTTCAAATCTTTCTGCAGTTCATATGCTATATTGATGGCATTGCAGACACTGCTGGTACGGTGACCGATTTCCACATCGCATATGGGCTTGCTCCGTTTTTTGATGGCATCTACAAAGTCCTGATAATGATTGTCACTATAGTATAAGCGTCGGTCCGACGGGGCAAATTTCAGATTAGCCAGAGTTTCGGGATTTGAACGAATGAACTCCCGGCTGACTTCTATCTTACCTTTCTCACCGATAAACTGTATAGCGTTGTGCACGCCCCATTCCACGTGATTGACTTTCACGCCGTTGGCGTAGATAAATGAAAGGCCACTATTGGCATTCGCTTGTTTGGGTGGGATAAACTGCACGGGACCCGAATTGTCCATGTCCAGCGCCCATTGGACAATATCAAACATATGCGCTCCCCAGTCGGTGATATACCCGCCCCCGAAATCGCGGTATCCACGCCACCAGGCCCATTTATCATCCTCAATTGGCGGGCTTAAGATTGGATTATACCCCCGGTAGGGCGATGGTCCCACCCACATGTCCCAATCTAAGTAATCTGGGGCCGGCATCGATGGCAAATCACATTGCTTGACAGGCTCACCCACCGAAACATTGACTTCTTTGATTGTTCCGATATAACCATTGCAGACTAGTTCGGCCGCCTGCCTGAAGTTATACGAAGAACGTTGCATACTTCCGGTCTGGAAGACGCGGTTGTATTTGCGTGTCGCGTCGACCATGGCCCTACCCTCGGCAATGGTCAGCGCGAGTGGCTTTTCACAATAGATATCTTTTCCAGCTTTGGCCGCATCCACAGCAATCTGCGCGTGCCAATGATCCGGCGTCGCGATGACTACGGCATCGATATCCTTACGCTGCAGAAGTTCACGATAATGATGGTATGAAGCCACCTGTGCCTGCGCTTTTCCCAGTTCACCGAGCTTCTTTGTGGTGCTGCCGATAAATGCCTGTAGTTTTTTGCGGTCGACATCACAAGCTGCCAGGGTATTGATTTCCTTACACTTATTTAACCCATTCATTAGGGTATAGGATTGCTTACCCACACCGATAAAGCCCAGGTTAATACGGTCACTGGGAGCCAGAAACCCATTGCCCCCCAAAACTGCCCTGGGGACTATGGTAAAAGCCAGCGAGGAGACAAGTCCTTTCGCGATAAATTCTCTTCTTTTCATCAGATGATCAATATTTTAGTTTGTTACATTTTTCCATAAATTAGTCTTTTACAGGTACCAAGGAGATTGTGGCAATCTCCGGTAGAGATTCTCCCTCTATTGCACTAGCGATAAGTGTCACCCGTGTACTGGGCTCACCGATCACCTGCTGAGACACCTCCACCCTGCCCAGTTCCACTTCTTTAAAACCATTACCCTCAGTGGCAAAAGCAAAAGGAAGCTGCTGTCCGAGTAGCTGTAGTGTCACCTTACCTTGTTTTCTGGTATCAGGCAAGTAGCTGATCAGAACGCGGTATTGTCCCGGCTTCTGGATCTTGATATCCCAGTAAACTCGGTCATCTGGATTTTTCCATTGTCCGATAGCATTTGGCCGGTTGGGATCATGCGTATGCGCGCCGATAATTTTAAGTCCCTTTCCCGCCTGTAGTTTAGCATTATTGGCATTCATGATGATGCGACCGTCGGCCTGGGTCTGCGTTAGGCTTTCTTCCACAAGTGGTTTTCCCTGGATTTCGACCACAATCACCTGAGGCCCCTTTTCAGTATCAAAAGCTTCCACAGGCAAGGTCGGCCTCCCGCCATTAAGCGTAACCTTCAGTTTGTTTTTGGGCTGAGCCAATACATAGGCGGCAGTTACCTTATTTTTGATCGGCAGTTCGATTTTTCCGCTGGCAGGACGGTCGAAGACATGTAAGTACAGTCTGCCCTGCTTCTGGGTACAATACCCCCAATCCAGTGACTGAAAAGGACTTGCGCTCGTACCATAGATAGCCTCCTTATTGACTTGCATCCACTCGCCGATGCGCTCCAGTATCCGGACTGCAGGCTCAGGAATCGCTCCATCTCCATCCGGGCCTACATTTAATAGGAAGTTGCCCCCCTTGCTGACCGTTTCGACAAATAACTGCATGATTTTAGGAAAGCTTTTCCAATTTTGATCATGGGCACTATAGCCATAACTTTCATTCATGGTATGGCTGACTTCCCAGTACATACCTGGCAGACCAGTTGGTGGAATGTATTTTTCCGGTGTTCCGATATCTCCATTTTTGTTTTCCAGCCCTTCCCAAAAGCGATTGTTTATAATGATGTCGGGCTGCCACTTGATCAGGTCAGTCAAGATGCGTTTTGTGCCCCAGGACTCTCCATGGTATTTTTTGCTGCTAAAGTCAGGCCACAGGATATCCAAGGTACCGTAATTTTGTGCCAGCTCTTTGATCTGTCCATAAAGATAGTCCTTATAACGATTATGGTCGGGCTGATGATTATCCATATTCGGATTGAGCTGGAAAGCTTCATAAGAATCTGGGTGCTGCCAGTCCAACAGGGAGTAATAGGCGCCTACTTTCAATCCCTCCTGACGAAAAGCCTGCATAATCTCCCGATACAGGTCTCTGCCTGCTGGCGAAAGGTTAGCCGTGCCGGTGACCTCGTTTTTTAGCGCATATGGTTGCTGACTATTGAACAGGCTGAAACCTTCATGATGCCGGGATGTCAGTACCATATATTTCATGCCAGCTTTTTTGGCCAGGCGGGCCCAGGCTTTTGGTTCGAAAGAACGCAATGTAAATTTGGGTCTCAGCACCGCAGCATATTGTTTGCTGGGTATTTTACCCCAAGTCTGTATCCATTCCGCATAATGTTGTGGATATTTTTTACCTTCGAAGCTGCCGCCAGCCGCGCTGTAGAGCCCCCAGTGGATAAACAGCCCAAAACGAGCCTCTTTAAACCATGCCATACGTTTTTCCCGGCTTTCCTTCCAGCCCGGCACACCTTCATACGGCTCAGTTGCAGTCTGGGAAAATGCACCCTCGGTCACGCACAGCAGCATTCCCAGTACGGCAGCACATTTCCATCTTAAAAAGTTAATTTTCATTATTGTTTGGTTTATACATAAAAGTTCAGTTTAATCAGGCATCAATGTCCCGCAATCTCCTTTTGAAGCTGGTCATATAGCCTACGCGCTTCCCAGAGCGGCTTTCCCTTGACCATGCCCGGCCGTTTGTGGCCTGTGCTGGTCAGCCAGGCATCTTTCATGATGGTCTCACGTTTTAGCACCAAAGAATATTGCCTTTCCAGTTGGGGAAAACGCCTGCACTGATCCTCCCAAGTGGAAGCTAAGGGCATGTCGGGCAGCAGATGTGCAACAATTGCCTTGGCCATCAGCCAATGCCCCTGTGTGCCGGGGTGAACACCATCTGTAGCCAGCCTAAACGTGCTATCGGTCTTTATTTGTTGCTCCAGATAATCTTTCATTGGAAAGTGCAAATCGATGACCTCCCAACCCTCTTGGCTGGCATGGGCCAGCAGCCAGGATGCATAGCGGTCCAGCACAAGATTATAGCCTCCGAGACGCAACTGCGGATCGTCATGTACCGGTGGGGTCATCCAGATGATACGCTTTGCGCCAGTTTGCAGCAGACGCTGCTGTAGGCGGAGAATTCCGTCTTTATACGCTTCAAAACGCGCTTCGTCAAATGGTAGGTAAATCCCGTCATTCATCCCATAACAGACAAACACAACCTCGGGACTGATTTTGCTCAGCACATTATCCAACCGGTCGAAGAGACAGGGACGCGGAAATTTTCCATCAGCGTGGTTCGGTTCACTCAATCCCGACAACGTTTCACTGGGCAGTCCCAGATTGATAAACATGGGCTTGCTTGTCGGATGGGTAACCAGCATCAGACTCTCTAACATGGCGACATATTGGCCAGCATAGGTAATGCTATTGCCCAGGAAGAGCACCGGGCCAGCAGCGTTCCATATGGGAAGGTCCGGTTCGGCTTGTGCTCTGACAGCCGTACTGCTTACACCCAGGTAGCAGAGCAACGCGCAAAAAATTGCTTTTATTCGGTATATCATCAGCTTGGTCATTTTATCATCGGACTGGCTGCAGCTTTGGCGAGCTTAATTTTTAACGAGTATCCCAAAGCACTGTTACGCAGTTTCTGTGGCAGACGCAGATGCAGGCCGTTCTCGTCCTGATTAAACTTCACATGACCAGCTCCCAAGATCTCAACTGTCTCAACTTGGGCCCTATTGCTGCTTAAGCTGCGTACGGTGACCCTGCCGTCAGCAGATGACCGCATTGCCAGCACATACACAAAGCCTTGTTTTTGCGTAAACCAAAAATCAGATGGTGTGAAGTCTGCGGTAAACCCTTCCCTTTCACGCTGTTCGGTATCCGTAATCTGTATGGAGGTTGGCCCCTCGTGCTGTATCGTCCACGGTACACTACCATAAATTGCTTCGCCGCTGGTCGTCAGCCATTCCCCTAATATACCAAGATTTTTCTTGACCTGCTCTGCGACCTGTCCTTTTGCATCGGGACCGATGTTGAGCATATAATTGCCTCCTTTGCTGCAGATTTCTAGTAACCAGTAACGCAATTCGTCGATCGACTTCCAATCATGGTCATACGATTTATATCCCCACGAGTGATTGAATGTCCCGATCGCCTCCCAAGGTTTACCGAAGTTTTCGTCGCCTGTCGGAATCCGATTGTCACCGGGTATGGCATAATCGCCCATACCATTACCGATGCGTTCGGAAACAATGACATCCGGATTCAGTTCGTACACGGTTTTGTAAAAGCGAAAGCTTTGCTCGGCAGTCATCAATCCTGGCATATCAAACCAGATATATTTCAGCTTTTTAAAACGCTGCATAATTTCGCGCACTTGCGGGATCGCTTTGTCATTGATATAGGCTGCAAACGAATTTGGACTGGGGTCCCAGCGGTTTGCACCAAAGCCGTCCGTTTTTTTGTCTAATAGATCGTTGTGTGCTTTGGTCACAGCATACTGCGCGTCGCTACCATCCCGCCAGTCTATATTATGGGAATAATAGATACCGAAATCCAGCCCATGACGGAGACAGGCCTCATAAAGCTCCTGAATAACATCCCTTTTGAAGGGTGTAGCTTGCACGACATTGAAAGTACTCACTTTTGAATCGTACATGGCGAAACCGTCGTGATGTTTACTGGTCACCACCAGGTACTTCATCCCCGCATTCTTGGCCATTTTGACAATCTCATCCGCGTCGAAGTCCTGCGGATTAAATTGATCAGCAAGGTGAGCATAAGTAGCCCGCGGAATCTTTGCCACCAATTGGATCCACTCAGCAACACTAGGGCTTCCAAGTTCCTCGATCTTTTGCCCGTTCCACATGCCTGCCGGAATGGCGTAAAGCCCCCAATGGATAAACATGCCAAACTTTTGTTGTCTGAAGTCTGCCAATGCCATCGCTTTTCTGGCATTCATTTGTTTCCATTGCTGCATCAGCCGCTGTTCGGATTCATTTACACGCTTATTCCAACGGAGCAACGCTTCGAGGTAATAATAATCCGCGTACACCAACGGAACGTCGATTTCGCCTTTGTGGGGGATGCTGCCTACACTATGTTTTAGTATGAAATAGCCATTATCGCCTACTTTGCTGGAATAACGGTCAGAACCTAGCGACGCTAAGATTACCCCAGCGAGATCCAGGTAGGTGTTCTGCAGGTCTGGCTGTACATAATCAACAAGCTCAAGCAAGGCAGAGGCGATCACAGCAGCCGCAGAGGCATCCCGGGGAACTGCGCTGAAATCGCTCTTTCGATAATCCCAATTGGGCTGATAACCCGGCTGATCGACATCAAAATCCCAGAGCGGCACGTTATCGGCAGGCAAGCGCGGATGTCGGCGATAGAAGTCCGCCATCTTTAGCGCAGCCTCCAGGTAACGGGGATCTCTAGTTTCCCGGTACATGACGGTAAAGCCGTATAGACCCCAGGCCTGTCCGCGCGCCCATGCAGAGTTATCCGCGAAGCCCTGCGCCGTTTCGCGGCTTAGCACCTTGCCTGTTTCCGGGTCGTAGTTGACTACATGATAGGAACTAAAATCGGGTCGGTACTGATTTTTTAAGGTTGTTTCGGCATGTCGTACCGCCACATCGCGGTACACTGGATCTCCCGACAGCTTGGACGCAAGAAATAGTAGCTCCAGGTTCATCATATTATCGATGATCACCGGAAAGGTATAGGTATGTTTACCGTCCCAGGATGCGAAGCTATTCCAGGATTTGATGGCGCCCACTTTCGGGTTGAACCGTGTCAGCAGGGACTTGGCACTCTGAATCAGGATAGCTTTGAATGTGGTATCTCCGGTGAGCCGGTAGGCATTGCCATAGCTACAGTTCATCACAAAACCAATATCATGGTGGTTGGTATTGAATTGATTGTCACGCAATGAATTGGTCCATTTCAATGCAGCATCCCGCCATTTGTCGTCCCCAGTGTATTCAAAAACATACCACAGGCATCCCGGCCAAAAACCTCCGGTCCAGTCACTGATCGCCGTGAAAGATGTCTTCCCATTGGGGTCGGCCGACCGTGGATAGCGGCTTAGATCCTTATGATTGTCGTAAAGCAGATTATATTGTTGCTCAGCTAAATGAAAGGCCTTTTTCACCATTTCGCTCGAATCTGGACGCGTGGTCGCAACGCCAAACGAGGCAGTGAACAAAAGCAGTAACAGCAAAGGTATTCGTCTCATATTGTTTTCGGTTTATCAGGGAAGAGCCAGAGCATGCTCCCTTCGGTGGCGGTGCTCTAGCTCGGTCAGTATCCTAAAGTTAATCAATCCATCCGGGATTTTGTGTCAGATTGACGTTCATCTGAATTTCGGAGGTCGGAATAGGCCAGGTATTCAGAAAATCGCCTTTATAGTTATAATTGCTGGCATTGGTTCCCCAAATCTGTTTACGGCCGTTGCCCGGCTGAAACACCTTTTCTTTCCAGGTGCCCCAGCGCAGCTCATCAAAATAGTTGATTCCTTCGTTAGGGAATTCCACACGACGTTCATTCTGGATGCGGAGCCGTAGATCATCCTTTCCGCCCACAGCGGTTGCCGCATTTGAATTGAGGAGGGCCACACCCGCACGTTGGCGCACCTCGTTCACCTTGGCGATAGCCTCGTTAAGCTTTCCATCTTCATTCAACGCTTCGGCCCACATCAGCAGCACATCCGCATAGCGGAAGATTGGAAAATCGATGGGGCCATAATTGCGGTCTACAATCTCGTTGACACCTTCAGCGACAAACTTGCGGTAGAAGTAGAAAAAGTTAATCTGAGTATCGCTTTGAATATCACCGTCGACCTGTGCCTGCCCACGGAATGGCCAGCGCATATATTGAAGGCTTTCGACGTTGGTAAAATTGTAGGCACCCCTAAATGTCGAATAGGGTGTCACGATATTCGCCTGCAGGCGCGGGTCGCGGTTCTCATACGCTTTTTTGATGCGTTCTTCATTGCCCTGTGGCAGGTATAGGCCCATTTTTGCTCCTCGGGCTGCTGCCGCAGCCTTTTCGGCTTCCGTCAGGTTGTTGCGCAGGAAAAATACCTCCCGCTCATTTTCACTCAAGCCGGAGTACCCGGGAATGACCTTATCCCACTCAAACCTAGAACCGTCTTTATTCTCATATAGATCGACCAGATGAGGTGAAGGCATGTAATAGTTCCAACCACGGGAATAGACGGACGGCCAACCGCAGAACAGCTGCATATTGTTGCCATATCCCGACTCACTGCGGTGCTGAATAGAGAAAATCATCTCCGGACACTGTTCATTGGCTTCTTTAAACAGTGCTTTGTAATCTGCAAATAAAGTATGCCCTGCTTCTTTCACTTTCTGAAAGTCTGCGGCGGCTTTCGCCCATTCCTTGCGATACAGATATACCTTGCCCCGTAAGGCATAAGCTGCAGCTTTGGTCGCGTGACCATAGCTACCGTTACCTGCAGGATAGCGATCCGGAAGATTAGGTTCGGCAATACAGTCCGCAAGATCTTTCAGGATCTGATCCCATACTTCGGCCTCGGAGCTGCGTCCTTTGACCGCTTCTACTGCCGTAAATGGCTCGAGATAGATGGGCACCCCTTTGTACAGCTGATTGAGCCTAAAATAGAAATATGCACGTAAAAACTTTGCTTCAGCGATATAACGGGCTTTTTTCTCAGGTGCGGAAGGTGATTTTAACGGTATATTTTTCAGAGCATCGTTGGCGCGTTGGATACCTTCATATTGGATTTGCCATACCTTGAGGAACATCGGATCCCCCGCGGTGATGGTTCCCGTAAGCAGGGGTTCATCAAAACGTCCCTGTCCTGTATAGGAAAACCGGTCAAACTGGTAAAGCTCATAAGGAGATATCAAGCCGCTATGCCCCATCAGCAGTCTGAAGGAATTGTAAATCCCGGCAACGCCCAGATCCGTCAGGTTGTCCGTCGTCCACATTGTCGCTGTAGATACCGACGAATAAGGTGAGGTATCGAGCAGATCTCTTTTACATCCGAATAAGCTGATGATCAATGCAATGGTTATAATCTTTTTCATGTTCGTTAGAGTTAAAAAGTGAGGTTCAATCCCAGTGAATACTGACGCATGGTCGGATAGTTAGCCGTTGGCCCGATCTCGGGATCAAGTCCCGGAAACTTGGTCCAGGTCAACAGGTTTTCACCAGCTACATATAGGCGTAGTTTGGCAATTGAAAAACGGCTAGCCAAGCTTTCGGGAAGTGTGTATCCGATCTGTAGATTGCGCAGCTTCACGAAGGCTGCATTGTACAAATAGAAATCGCTCGTACGGCCATTTTGCGCATCCGTCACGCCTTTGAGGCGAGGATAATAACCATTTATCCGGTTGTTAGGATCGGCGGGATTGGCCGCATTGTAATAATAATGGTCATCTGCCACCAGCGCCGGCACCGACTTGCCCTGGGCGACGATGGAAGAATTGAGATACAGTTCATTCCAGTAATACGATACTCCCGATGAAGCCGACCAGATCATGGACGCATCAAAATTTTTGTACCCCAAATTGACGCTCAGACCATAATTGAATGCTGGTACCGCCCGTTTGCCCATAAACTTCTGGTCATAGACATTTCCGTAGATGCCATCTCCGTTCAGATCCGAATAGATCAGGTCTCCGTACCAGATTTTTGTGGGGTCTATCCCGTCAGCAGGCTGGAAGGAATATCCCGCGGCCACCATGGCTTTCAGCCATTCCATATCCGCTTCGGTGCGGATCATGCCATCACGGGGGCCGCCCTCTTTATTGACAGTACCATCTGCGAGAAAGTGATTTCCCGACCCTTTGTATACATTGTATAGATAAAACTCGTTGATTTCGTGACCTTCAAGAATGCGCTGGTTACCTCCTGCAGATACCATACCGATATTGGATTGATAAACCCGGTTACCACCCGCATCAGTCACATAGCCTTCCGACAGTGCGCCTTTGTATTTCTCTACCCGGTTGCTGTTGTAGGCAAAATTACCGGATACACTATACTTAAAGTCATTTACCCGGCCTTGGTAGCCGATAGTCAGCTCCAGTCCACGCTTGCTAACTTCGGCTATGTTCATCGTCGCGGCATTGGCCGTACCCACAATGGCGGGAATATTCGGCACATAAAGAATCCCGTCTGTCAAAGCACGGTAAATATCAAATTCGACATTCAGTTTACCCTGCAGAGCCGATGCGGTGAACCCCAGGTTTGTGGTTGCCGTCGTTTCCCAATGCAACATGTCGTTGCCCAGCTTGGTTTGTGCCAGCCCGCGTACGGCCTGATTATTAAAGGAATAATTAACGGTGCCGTATGAAGGCAGGTGGTCATAATCGCCAGACGCATTATTTCCGGTTTTTCCCCAGGATGCCCGGATGCGGAGATCATCCAAAAATGATTTCAGCGGAGCCATAAAGGGTTCTTCCGAAATCCGCCATCCGGCCGAGAATGCCGGGAAGAACCCCCAGCGTTTGGCGGATCCAAAGCGGGACGAACCATCATAACGCAGTACTGCTTCGGCCAGATACTTGTTGGCATAGGCATAGTTGAGCCTGCCGAAAAACGAACGTAATCCATAATCGGCCTCATCTCCAGTGATCGAACTCATCGACGTCGCCGAGTTAAAAGTGGTGAGATCCGGATGTACAAGACCAAGCTTAGCAGCTCCGGTCGTATATTGATTGAAATATTGCTCATTATAGCCTAGGATCCCGCCTACGTCGTGTTGATCAAAGCTACCGTTGTAACGCAGTACATTATCGACAATGACGTTGTAGCTTTTAGTCAACCCATACTGAGTGGTGATCTGCCCAGGAGATAGCGCTGCCGTACTTAGCTTGTTGGTCGCAAAATTCCATTTCTCATACGGCACCTGATGTGAATTGGTTTCGGTATAACTGTGATTGTAATTGACCTTTGACTCAAACTCGAGGCCTTTCATCAGGCTGAGCTTGGCAAAGATGGTTGTATTGAAGCGGTTCACCTGATTTTTTCCAGCTACTCCATTGAGAGAAGCCAGGGCGTTATTGGCCGTTGCAGACTCCTCAGCGGCAGCCGGAAAGCCATACACCCCGTTATAATACGGATACACCCCGGGTACTGTCTGGGTAAGGTAAGCATAAGCCGTGCCTACATCGGCCACACTTAAATTCTGCATGTCACCGAAAGTTTGGGTACCCACGGTCAGGAATTTAGCGACCTTGGATTGCAGATTGACCCGCATGCGGATCTTATCAGCCCCGGTTTTTGGCATGGTGCCCGGATTGTTGAAGTATCCCACCGAAAACAGATACTGCGTATTTTCCGTTCCTCCGTTGAGCGAAAGGTTGTGATTTTGCAGCAGCTTACGCTGACCAAAAAGTACATCTCCCCAGTCCGTATTGGGATAAGCGACTTCGTTAGGGATGCCAAACTCGGTGAGAGCAGCCGGGTTTTTCTTTGCTTCCTCCCACTGGCCGATCGTCGCATCCGTATACACCGGAGCCTGGCCCAGATTGACAAAACCTTCATTCACCAGACGCATATGACGGGCATAGTCGGTAACGAATTCCGGCACATTATTGGGACGCAGCATGGATACCATACCCGTATAGGACACATTATTCTTTCCTTTTGCACCCTTTTTTGTTGTGATGAGGATAACGCCATTGGAGCCCAACGAACCGTAGATTGCTGCCGTTGCGGCGTCTTTTAAGATCGATATCGATTCCACATCATTGGGGTTGACGGCATCCATGGACCCGACTATACCGTCGATCACCACCAGTGGAGAGGTATTATTCAACGTACCCCTACCACGGATCAGGATATTTGCGCCGTCAGCGCCAGGTTTTCCGGTTGAGGTCTGCACGTTTACGCCTGCGGCCAGACCCGAAAGCGATGAGGACAACGTGGATGTGGAGCGGTTCTCCAGCGAGCTACCGCTGACAGTGGATACAGCGCCTATCACATTAGCGCGCTTTTGGCTGCCGTAGCCCACGACGACCACTTCATCCAGACCACTGACTTCCTCTTGCAATACCACCTGCAGCTCGTCGTTACCGTTCACGGTCTTTTCTTGCCGTTGGTAGCCCACATTGGAGAAGACCAGCACCTGGCTGCCGGGAGGCAACTGTAAAGAAAAGCGGCCCTCCTGATCCGTATTTGTAGAGACAGTGGTTCCTTTCACGCTAATTGTGGTTCCTGTGAGCGCTTCACCCTTGCTGTTGACGACACGCCCCCGTACCATGCGCTGGATTACATCTGTCGCTGGCACCATGTTGCTTCTGCGTTTAGGTTTGAGGATAATGACTTCATCTTTTTTTACCCAATCCAGGTTGAGCGGTGCCGCAATGGCGTTCATGGCATCCTCCAGCCTGGCATGCTGAATGTTTACCGATAACCTGGCCTGGGCCAATGCCTTGCCATTCAAAAAAAAGTTTAGCCCGCTCTGTTTTTGGATACTGCGCATCACCTGGTTTAGCGTGACATGCTTTGCGGTAAGGTTTATGGTCTGCGCATTTCCCTCTGCAAAGGCCTGCATAATAGTCAGCAAGGAAATGAGTATGATCAATTTCATAATCAGTATACTACGTAACGTTAAACTCCACGGATGTAGCCTAACAAATGAATAAAAAATCATATGTTTGTATGGTTTGTATGTTATTTATAAATGGTTATCAAAATTTTGCCTTCAGGCAACAAGGTAAATACATGCATCCATCCGAGACAGTGCCCCCCAGCACTGTCTTTTTTGTCCAACATGTATCCTGGCTTCGCTTAAGTCGGTGTCATCACTGGTTTTGTTTTCATGGTTATTTAGGATTTATAATTCATAGATCGTTCTAATTAAGGCTGGGCTGTGACCAGCAATACACGCTTATCACCTGTCTTTTTGATTTCAAAATGCAACCCGGCTTCAGTTAATACGTCCAGCACATCCTGCAGCGGTTTGTCCCGGTTTATCCGGCCATAAAAGTGGGACTGCGGTAGTCCGTCACCGTATTTGACCTCCACATTGTACCAATGCCCGATCTGCTGAAGCGCCTCCGTCATCGGTGTCTCTTCAAAATAAAACAAGCCCTCTTTCCAGGCAATAAAAGGAGCAGGATCAATCTGCGCGATGCGAATTGTACCCTGGCCACCATTGCTCGACTGCTGCCCCGGCTGTAAGTATACCGCCTGGGTCGACTGTCCCTCATTAAATAATTTTACCTTTCCGCTGACTAATGTGGTTTTGATCAGTTTATTTGTGGGATAGGCATTGACATTAAAGGCGGTACCCAGTACCTGAATTTCTTGTCCTCGGCTGAGTACCTTAAATGGGCGGGCTGCATCTTTGGTCACTTCAAAAAACGCCTCTCCTTCCAGCAGTACCCTGCGTTCCTGCTGCGCAAACCTAACGGGATATTTTAGGGAAGAAGCTGCGTTGAGCCATACCTTAGTCCCGTCGGGCAACGTGATCTGATACATGCCACCCATGGGTGTCCGCAACTCCAGCATGACCTTGCTGAGATCACCGGCTGCCTGCTGCCCCATCCGTCCATCAGCTAACCGTTGACCATCTGCATACCGGATCTCATCCCCTATGATAATTCCCGTCTGCTGCTCATTGAGCTGTATCAGACTACCATCTGCGAGACGTAGAGTTGCCCGGTTCCCCCCCGGCTGCACCTCACTGGCCGGCGGCCCCTGTAGATTGTTGCCCGTAGCTTGCAGTGAATGACCATCTTGTTGCTGTCTCCAGATCAACAACGAAAAGAGCATTAGGAAAAGTGTGATAGCCGCCGCCCAGTAAGGCCATCTTAAGGGTAGCTTTATGTCACGTTGGCTTTCTTGGTCAACAAGCTTCGTTTTAATATTTTCCAATGTTTTTTCGGGACGCCATTCCCCTACGATTACCTTCGTATCGGGCTGCAACAGACTTTCGGCGAGGGCCCGGTCCACCGCTTCATTGCCCTCTTCGGTCAATGCTTTCTGCAGCCAGGCAATTTCTTCAGCCGAGCAGCTCCCCTCTTTATACTTTTGCAGTAATTGGTTTATTTTAGATTTATTGGTATCCACCGCGTGTAAGTTTTAAGTAAATACACGCAGGATTCATTTAAGGTCTGCTCCGACAAAATTTTTTTTTATTTGCCTGAAAGAAATAGCAGGGCAAGTAGAAGCGCCGAAAAACTGCTGTCCTGGAAAGCGGCACTACGCATGAATTTGTTGGCTTTGACAATATGGTCCCTTACCGTCGCGACCGAAATGCCCAGCTCCTCAGCAATCTCCTGATAACTTTTTCCTTCGAGTTTAGAGAGCCGGAATATTTTTTGCCGCTGCTGTGGCAGCTTATCCAGCAGCTGTTCGACCCATGCCTGGGCCTCCTTTGATTCCAAAACGCGATCAATGGTATTTTCCCCTTCAGGTGCCGCTTGTGCCAGACGAACGGCAGACTCCATTTCCAGCTTGAGCCGTCTTTTAAAATTAAAGGTAATATTGCGTGAACACGTAAATAAGAAAGCCGCAAAAGACTGTTCGGGATCTATCCTCAGTCTATTCTCCCAGATGCGGACAAAGACATCTTGAAGCAGGTCTTCGGCTACCGTCTCATCTCGCATAAATTTGAGGATGTTCGCATATATGGTTGGACTATATCGGTGGTACAATAGATCAAAGGCCTGCATGTCCCCACAATGGAGCAGACGCAAGAGTTCTTTCTCAGGCAGGTTTTGATATGAGTCCATAATTGATTATTCTGCCATGAAGTTAGTGACTTCATAGCAATAATTCAAATCGAATTTTTCCAAAAAAAGATAGACTAGCTTTTTTTGGGGATAGCATCTCTTTATTTTTGGGTTATCATTTTCCATTGAGCAATGAGCGTGTGCCCTTCCAATTTCTTCGGCGAAGGCAAGATTCCGTCAATTTTCGACACCATTGGGGTTTGTAAAAGCAGGAAAGTTTTATTATTTTGCAGTGGCAAATCCCCCCCCATTGCTATCATTGTTTTACAAATCAACTATTCCAATACAACATGTCATTGATAAAAATCGGTATGGGCTGCATTCGGACAGCACAAACATTATTAACCTCATTAATTAAAAATACCTTATGTGCACTAGCGCTGTTACCTGTTTACCATAAGAGTGCTGCACAGTCTTCACTCATGCATCCAGAAGCACAGATCAGCTTTGTAAGGAAGGCAATCAGCCAGAAGTCTGAGCCCGTATACAGTGCTTATCAGCAGCTGATAAGGCTCGCCGATTCGCTGATGGCAAGCCCACAGCATGCGGTACCGGAATTTAATGTCCCGGGCTTTTACGATGATAAGGAAGCCCACCGCGCCATGGCCAAAAACCTGCAATCAGATGCTTTTTCCGCCTATACGACAGCATTAGCCTACACACTAAGTGGCAACAAAAAATACGCTTTAAAGGCGATTTATTTCCTAAATTCCTGGGCGGGCACCAACAAAAGCTATGCTCAGCTCGATGGACCATTGGTCCTTTCTTATGCTGGGCCGGGGCTTATGATTGCTGCAGAATTGCTCAAGCACGACCGGTTGTGGCAAGAAAACGACCGGATACAGTTTGAACATTGGACGACCGAAGTGTACCAGAAAGCCGCACACAGCTTACGTGCAAATCACAACAATACCGCAGATTGGGCGCGATATGCCAATCTGCTTTCCGCTTCTTTTTTGGATAACAAAGACGAACTCTCGTACCTCATCAAACTGATCAAACATGATCTACCGGAGAAAATTGCCTCCGATGGCCACCTGATCGAGGAAGTCAAACGTCAGGCAAAAGGCCTCTGGTATACCTATTTTTCCCTGGCCCCACTGACAGCCTCGATGTGGTGTATTTATCAAGCCACAGGAGAGAACTTGTTCATCAACGCAGGGCAAGGAACTTCGATTCGACAGGCCATCAGCTATTTATTCTATTACAGTCAACATCCATCCGAATGGCCTTGGTACAACAATCCGGATGTAGCCAATCCGGGGACCGCCACTGGCTTTTGGCCACCTAACTTACTCGAAGCCATGCGAAATATCTATCCCGGCCAATCGTATGAAAATTATCTGTCGGCCTACCGTCCCATTATCTACAGCAAGCACCACTTTGCCTGGACCTTTCCTACGTTGATGCCAATACTCCTGGATTACCAGCAGAAGCTGATACCCTAAAACCATTACAAAAAATAGCGATCTGCATTTCCCAAGAAAGCAGATCGCTACGATGAATCAGCAAGCTCACAGTTGCATTATCCTTAATTTCCAGCAGGCCCAGCCCTACTGTGCTTTTCGATATTTCAGAAAAGGTACAGTCCAAGCGTTATTCCTTGCAATTCTTCATTTCCCCTTAAAAGGTGAAATACACAGCTCCTGCAATTCCAGCATGTGCTGTCCCACCAAGCGAAGGTTGCTCATCGGCTGCCGTGGGAAGAATAGACTGGTCATGGTGGTCAGTCCCCCGTCCCCAAAAAGTTCAACAGAGCTGACATCAACATATAAACTCAACGACAGCGTATCACTGTCCGATATACGGCTGGCTACACTACGCTTAGGGAATTCGCTACTAAAATCGGTCAGTCCAGATTGTGTACGGTCGATATAATATTCATTTTTTTCTTTGGAGTAGCCCACGACAAGTTTATCTCCAAGACTGTTTGATAAAACAAGCTCAACGCTTTGCCTTTTGAGCTTATTGAGGTCCAGGCGAAATGCCTCGGGAAGCTGCTGCGGCACCGCCAGCTCCTTGGCTTCTTCCACTTTATACGTTTTTATGGGACCAAATGCTGCAGCGACCTCTGCTGCAGCGGCACTGCTGACATAATAGGTCTTTCCCACCTTTTCCAATGTTAAGCTACGCGGTATGGTCGATGCTGAACGCCAGCGCGTTGTTGGCACCACATTAGCATACTGCCAGTTGCTCATCCAGCCGATCATCAGATGGCGGCTTCCGAGATTGCTCCAGGTCACACCCGCATAATTATCAGGCCCCCAGTCCAGCCACTTCATCTCGTTGTCTGAAGGCACAAATTGATGACCATCAAAGTCTCCGACAAAATACTGCGTTACCGATCCACCATTAGGTCCCCCCGGGTTGATGCTTACCAGCAAAACCCATTTGCTTTGCCCCTGATAGTGCATCGGGATCAAATCCGGGCATTCCCATACACCCCCATGCGCTCCCACATGTTTCCCAAACTCGCTCTCTTTTTTCCACTCCTTCAGATTTTTGGAGGAGTAGAACGTAATGCAGTCTTTGGTTGCCAAGGTCATGATCCAGCTTTTTGAAGCCTCAAACCACATGACTTTGGGGTCCCGAAAATCCCAGATACCGGGATTCGGAAGCACCGGATTGCCTTTGTATTTGGTCCAGGTACGGCCTTGATCCAAGCTATAGGCCAGACTTTGGTTTTGATGCAAGCCCGTTTTTCGATCTTCTTCCTGATGATTATGGTGCGTAAATATCGCCACCATTGCATTCTTTCCGAAGCCGGCAGTATTGTGTTTATCGATGACAGCGCTTCCCGAGAAGATGGTGCCCAGACTATCCGGATAAAGCGCTATTTTTTGTTCCTCCCAATGGATTAGATCTTTGCTGATGGCATGGCCCCAGTGCATAGGGCCCCAGACAGGCTTTTCGGGGTTATGCTGGAAGAAGAGATGATAATTTCCATTGAGATACACCATGCCATTGGGGTCATTCATCCAGCCTTGCTTGGGTGTAAAATGATAAAGTGGCCGGTATTTCTCTTCGGGATCATCAGTCTTCTTTAGTACGGTCTGCGCTGATACTGCTCCAGCGATACCTGTCATCAGCAGGACGGCCGCAAAATTTTTCAGTTTATTCATCATTCATTCGGTTTATTACTATAAAGCTGCATTCCTGTCAGCAAAATAGCGATTTCATTTTTTTTTCTTTTTTGATTTTACCGCATTTATGGCTGAGACACCCAATGGGGCATCCCTGTTATCCCATTGCGATAATGACTATTCCGCTGATCAATATCCTGGATTTTGCTTATACAGATATTTACTCAGCCGGATCTGAGCTTCCGGAATCGGCAGATACTCATTCCTGTCGGCAGTAAAATGCGCGTTAGCGTAATAAGAGCGCCGTGATTTCTCCGTGCCGTAGTACGTATTCATCGTCTGACTAGCAATTCCCCAACGCACCAGATCGAAAAATCGGCCGTTTTCCATAGCCAGTTCCAGACGGCGTTCCCAACGAACTGCCTGGCGTGCGTTCTCTTCGTTCCAGACGATATTTTCCCCATTTTTATAGGTATCTATCAGCATCCGATCTGCCGCATATCCCGTCATGGTTATACTATTTTTGGCACGGATACGCACCTGATTGATCAAGGGCAATGCTTCGGCAGGACGGTGCAGTTCTATCAGCGCTTCAGCTCGCATCAGCAGGACATCCGCTAGGCGCAGGACAATACGGTTTTTCGTATTGGCAAAGAACGGCGGCATGGGTACAAAACAATCACAGTCGGGGTCCACATTCTCTTTGAGCGAGGCATATACTGAGTATTCCGCTGGATTACGGTTCCAGCTTTGTTCATAGGTGCGTTTGCTATTGTGTTTATAGGGTAAACCTGGGATGGCTACCGTATGGAAGAGCCTTGGATCATATTTTTCGGAGGTACTGAACGTAGCCAAGGTGTTATAATTATCGAGCGGAAGTCCCTTTCCGGTCGTACGGAATGCATTGACTAGACTCTGACTCGGCTTGTTGAAGTCGCAGCAGCCTAAGCCCATAGGTACGGATAGCAAGTCCGAAAAGTTTACACGACCAAATTTTGTTCCGTCGTCCTTCGAAAACTGAATGGAAAAAAGAGCCTCTTTGCCGTTTTCATATTTTCCGGGCAAGAAGTTGAATGCAAAATCCGCTTCGAGCCCATAGCTGGAAGAGAGCACCACAGCCGTATGCTGCACTACTTTTTCGAGGTCGCCAGCGTCAACGTCCGTGACCGTATGCCGTTCTTCATTGTCCTGACGATAGGCCTTATATAAATAGGTTTTCGCAAGATATGCTGCAGCAGCAATTTTATTGGCACGCCCGGCTTCCGGCTGCACTGCTGGGAGATGATCGACAGCGTACTGAAAGTCATCCACGATTTTCTGCCATAACGCATCATTGCTTAGCGCTCTGTTAGAGACCGTTTCGTAAGCATCTATCGGAACATTTTCGTCGACGTAAGGCACATATTTAAACAAAATTTTGAGCATGAAGTAAAAATGTCCCCGCAGGAACTTTGCCTCTGCCAGCTTTTCCTCCTTTCCGTTAAAATTGTCCATTTGCTGAATCGTCCTGATCGTGGTGTTGGCCCGAGATATCGCCACATACAGCTGAAACCACAGCTTATCTACCTCTGCAAGATTCGTTGTGATATTATTGGAGACTTCCAGAAAGTGAAAAGCCTGTATGTCCTGTGGTCCCGAACCTCCTTTATAGGCATCATCAGAACGCACGGTGCCATATGGCCATAGGCTGAAGGGGACATCATAGTGGTCGTTGCCCAGAGCCGCGTAGGTAGCGGTCAGCAATCTTTCAGGCTCTTTGACTTGGTCGGAGCTCAGTACAGCATTTGGTGTCTGATCCAGAAACTTGGTGCATCCGGACAGTAGGCCGGCAAGCATCACGGTAATTGCAATTTTATTGGTTATTTTTTTCATCTAATTATTTTTTTTATCCCTTGATGAGCAGGCCATGGAAATAAAAATCGTCCTGTATGCCGATATGAAATCCATCGCTTTCAAGCGGGTATGTTTTAATGTTCCTTATCTCCACTATAAACCGATGTTTACGCCTGCGGTCCAGGTTGTCGGAATTGGATAGCCCCAGCCTACATTTTCAGGATCCACACCAGTAAAATTCTTCGATTTAACGGTCAACAGATTCTGTGCCGTCACATATATACGTAGACGATTCATCCGTAGTCGCGATACCGTAGCTGTCGGGAACGTGTAGCCCAGCGACAGGTTGCGTAACTTCATATAAGAGCCATTTTCAATAAAATAATTGGATAGCCTTCCTTCATCATTGTTGTTCGTCGTTTGTAGGGCAGGAATAGTAGCACTTGGGTTCTGTGGTGTCCAGGCATGGAGCAGGCGCACACCCTTATTGGAGTTGACATCGTCCACGCTCCAAAAATCGGTCTGTTTTTTCAGCCAGTTTTCAACGTCAATACCCTGTACGCCCTGAAAGTAAGCCGACAGATCGAAGTCCTTATATTTCAAGGCTATATTCAGGCTATAGGTAAAATCGGGATGCGGATTACCGATCCAGGTCCGGTCCATGTCGTTAATTTGGTTGTCCGCATCGTATATATTCACGTAGCGCAGTCTGCCGACTCCCTTTCCCGTCTGGTTGACATGGGCATCCACTTCCTGCTGATTTTGAAAGATGCCATCCGTTACATACCCATAAAACGAACCAAGCGGCCGGCCAATAATATTATCCCCCTGACGGCCACCATACGAATTTTCCACTGCCTCCGGCAAATGGGTCACCTTATTTTTGTATGTGGAAAAAACAGCGGTCACATCATAGTCCAGGCCGCCGGTCGTTTTACTGCGGTAGCCTGTTGTAATATCTAGTCCCTTGTTTTCCATGGACGCACCATTCGCCCAGCGGTAACCGCCCTCGCCCACAACAGCGATGTAAGCAGGATTGATCAGCATATCCTTTGTAGCTTTGACATACCAGTCTACTGATCCATAGAGGTGTTGGCCAAACAGTGTGAAGTCCAGTCCAATATTGGTCTGTGTGGTGGTTTCCCATTTCAGGTTGTTATTTTCGGTCTGGATTTTTCGGTAGCCCGAAGGTAGCGTCCCCGTACCAGCTCCGATGAGGTCATACGCCGTTCCGTCGACAATATTCCATGTCGGATCGGCGATACCATATTCAGGGACAAAGAGCGCATACGTGGCCAGATTACCAATACCCTGATTACCGGTTTGTCCCCAGCCTACACGTAGCTTCAGATCGGTCACATACGCCTTAGTGGCCGACATGAAGCGTTCAGACGAAACCCGCCAGCCCGCAGTGACAGCGGGAAATGTTGCAAAGCGGTTATTTTTTCCAAAACGAGAAGATCCATCATGCCGTATGGTAAAAGAAGCCAGATACCGGTCGTCAAATGAATAGTTGGCTTTACCAAAGTACGAAAGCAACGAAAAACCGGTGGACCCTCCTCCCACCGCTGCCGTCCCCGTGCTCACTCCCGGCCACATGTACTCTGGAGTTTCGATGACAAAAGCGCCATCTCCCGCGGTATAGGCGTTGAAATTGATGTCATTCTGGCGGTTCATTTCAATGCCGGCAAGCACATCAATGGTATTCCTATCCAGTTCTTTCCGATATGTCGCTGTATTAGACCATGTCCACTTCATGCCATGAGCCTGCTCCATATTGACACCGCTACGATTGCTGTTCATAAAGCCCGAGCGGTAAGAGACTTCCAGGTGACGTTTATAGAGATTGCTATAATCAAGGCCATAGCTTGTGCGCAGATGCAGATCCTTTACCAGCTGCAAGTCGGCATACACATTTCCAAACAAACGCCAGTAATTGTACTTATTGTTCCGATTATCATGTAGCAGACGCACGGGGTTGTGGCGATCATTCATACCTAGGGCGGGACCACCCCAGCCTAATCCATCCACGGTATGGACAGGTATGATCGGTAATGCTTTTAAGGATAGATCGAGTACGTCGCCGGGTACCTGTACCTCACCCGTGTTGTTCACGGTAAAGTTTTCGCCTACCACCAGCTTTCCATCAAACAGCTTGTAGTCAGCATTTATGCGGGCCGAAATACGCTGAAAGTTGGTGTAGCGCAAGGTGCCATTATTGTGTAAATAGCCCAAAGAGAAATACGAACTCGACTTGTCTGTCGCCGAACTCAATGTTGCATTGTACGACTGCAATAATCCCGGTTTGGAAACCTCGTCAAACCAGTCGGTGTCTGCGGCATACATCGTCTGCTCACGATCAATGTATTCGGGCACTACTACCGAGGTCAGCTGTGGCACACCGTTGGCATCATTTTGCCAGGCAAACTGATAACCGATGTTATTGCTGTTGGGATTGCCGCCGCTGTTGATTGTCGCCTGCCATAGGGCACGGCCATACTCCTGTGCATTGAGCACCTGCATGCGCTTGTTAAAGTGGGTGCTGGTTACATAAGCATCCACGTTGAGCTTTGGGGGGCCAGATTTACCTTTCTTGGTGGTAATGACGATCACGCCGTTGGCTGCACGCGATCCATAAATGCTCGCCGAGGAAGCATCTTTGAGGACCTGAATGCTCTCGATGTCGTTGGAGTTCAGTTCATGCATACCGCCCTGCGTTGGCACGCCATCGATGATATACAGCGGATCCTGATTGCTGTTGATCGAGCTGATGCCACGCATGCGTACCGTAGCGGCACCGCTCGGACTGCCATCCGATGTGACCGTCATCCCAGCCACACGCCCCTGTAATGCCTTCATGGGGTTGTTTTCCGGTGCCTTCATCATCTCAGTTACGTTGACGACACTTACAGCACCAGTCAGATCCTTTTTACGTTCAGTCTGGTAGCCGGTGACGACGACTTCGTCAAGCCCTTTTTCACTGCTCTGCAGACGGATGTCGAAAAATTTTCTGTCGCCGAGGAGCATGGTTTGCGGGGCATAGCCTATGTAGCTGATTTCGAGCGTGCCCCCATTACCCGTTGCTTGAAGCATAAATTCGCCCTTCTCATTCGTTTTTGTTGCCTGGCTGGTTCCTTTGACGATCACCGAGGCGCCCGCAATGGGAGCTGCTGTTTCACTGTCCACAATCCGGCCCCGAATTTCGGTCTGCTGCGCAAAAGCAACAGCCGAAAAGAGTGCCACAGACGGGAGCAACATCAATTGCTGTCTTGTAAACATAATTGGTTTTTATAAATGGGTTATTAATTTAGATTAGCTATTTCTTGATTATTTGTGTTTTCCGCCGGTCAATGGCGCCTGCTGGGTTCGTTTTCCCCGAAAATTGGGTTGAGCCACTGAAAGCGGTGAATGTCGGCTTCACTATAAGCTGGACAGGCTCCGCTGCTCTGGGTAACAAAGCCGCTTAGCGTCGCCGCAAACTCGAGCACCTCCTCCAGCGTAATCCCGGCAGCCATCTGAAAGCGCTTGCTGAGAAAAGCGGCCAAAAATGAATCCCCACTTCCGATGGTATCCTCGACCTGCACTTTCAACGCCGGAAAATGGTAACTGATATTTGCCGCCTTGTGATGGTATACTGCTCCGGAAGCGCCGTAGGTGACGATGGCTTCCTGGATCGAAAAACGCTCAAGCAACAGATCGACCCGTTGCTGGTCCGTATAGTCGCCCATAGCACCGTTCCATTCTGAAATAATATGCAGTTCTTCGGCATTCATTTTCACCAGATCAGCCTCAAGCAGCAGTTGATGCAACCGCTCCGGACCGAAATAGGGTGCACGCAGGTTGACATCCATCACGCGGAAAGCAGCTTTTTTCAACAGTACCTGGAGGCTACCAAAGCTGACCTCGTCCCGGCAGGCCAGGCTGCCATACACCAGAAAGTCGGCCTCAGCCACTGCCGCCAGCTCCGCTTCACCTGCAACAATATGATCCCAGGCCACCGGATAAACGATATCATACTGCACGTTGCGATCAGCATCCAGCGACACCTCCACTGTTGAAGTCGGTAAATGCACATCTTGCTGAAAAAAAGCTGTCGGTATTCCCAGTTGCCGGCAGAGCGCCAGCAGCTCCACACCATTTTCATCCTGACCGATGCGCGTTAGCATCTGGGTACGTACCCCAAGCTTGTTGAGATGATAAGCTACGTTGAGCGGTGCTCCACCCAGTTTTTTACCTGTGGGAAGGTTATCCCAAAGTACCTCCCCGAAACAAATACCCTGAATTGATTTATTAAGATCTTTCATTGTCATCATTTTTTGTTTATGCCACAATTGGGCATGCTTATTTTACTAATGCAAGTTGATGGTCTGCCCCATATCCTCCAGCGAGCGCCCCTTGGTTTCCGGCATAAACCGCAGCACATAGATAAGCTGCAGCAGCATAAATACCGCAAAAACGAGAAAGGTGCCCCCTCCGCCCAGCAGTTCTGTCAGTGCCGGAAAGCAGAACGTAATAATGGCCGCCATTACCCAGTGCGTCAGGCTACCGAAGGTCTGCCCTTTGGCACGTACGTCATTGGGAAAAATTTCGGAAATAAACACCCAGATCACGGCTCCCTGAGAGAAAGCGAAAAAGGCGATAAAGCTCATCAGATATATGGTAATCGCAAATCCTGTTGTCTGTCCCGTATAGAACGCCTGTGACACCAAGGCCAACGAAGCGATCAGTCCCACTGAGCCGATCAGCATGAGTTTTCTGCGACCTACCTTGTCGATAAAATTGATGGCCACTAGCGTGAAAATAAAATTGATCAGGCCAATGCCGACGGTAGAAAGCAAGGAGCCCTGTGCTCCCAGTCCAGCCATCTCAAACACACGGGGTGCATAGTAAATGATTGCATTGATCCCAGAAAGCTGATTGAACAAAGCAAAACAAAAGGCCAATAAGATTGGTCTGGCATTTTGCCGGACGAATAATTTGCCCTCGCCATTCACCTTTTCGGCTGAGGTGCGGATTTTGGCAATTTCGGCCTCATAGCCCTCCGAATTGATCTTCTGCATAATCGCCGTTGCTTCGGACAGCTTATTTTTATGCAATAGCAGCCATCGTGGGCTCTCAGGGATGCAAAAAATCAACACAAAGAACAACAAGGAAGGAAAGCATTGCACGCCCAGCATCCAGCGCCAGGATTCCTCTCCCGTCTGACCAATAAAATAGTTGGATAAGTAAGCGATCAAAATCCCCAATACCACGTTGAACTGAAAGAGTCCGACTAGTTTTCCGCGCGAACCCGCGGGGGAGATTTCGGAAATATAAATCGGCGCCGTCACCGATGACACACCGACACCGATACCGCCCAAAAAGCGGAATAGAATGAATATGGTCCAGTCGTTGGCAAGTGCGCTTCCCAGCGCGGAAATAAAATAAAGTGCGGCCACGACAAATAGTGTGTTTTTGCGGCCAAGCTGATCCGAAGGCCAGGCACCGAGCGCTGCACCTGCGACGGTACCGATCAAAGCTATAGCCATGGTGAGTCCATGCTGAAACTCGCTCAGATGCCAATGCGCCTGCACTGCTTTTTCAGCACCCGAAATGACAGCTGTATCAAAGCCAAATAAGAATCCGCCCAGCGCCACCACAAATGACCAGGCTAAAACGGTGTTTTTGTTCATGTTTTCCCTATAATTGATTAATCCAAATTTAACATGACCTTCACGCTGACTTAAATTCGGACGGCGCAAAAACATCTATTTATGTAACATTTTTTAAAATAACACAAATGCCTAAAATTCAACTAATTACCAACAACACTACAATAACATCTATCATTTTTTGAACAAATTATGTAGAAAATGATACCTATTTTGACTTACGGCATTTAGTGTAAACACAACACTAAGTGAAAGCCGATTATCGAAAAAAAACGAAATAATGTATATTCGGTTACTCAAGGGGAAACGATCATGGGAAAATACGGCATCTATGGCTTACTGATTTTACTGCTATTGTGGGGCTGTCAGACAGACAGCCAAAAGCGCAAGCGGGTCATAGCCTTTTCACAGTGCATTGGAAATGATGCCTGGCGTCAGACGATGCTCGAAGAGATGAAGCGGGAACTGTCCTTTAATCCCGATATTGAATTCCGCTATCGGGATGCCCAAGGCAATAATGCGGTACAGATCGATCAGATTCGGGAGCTGGTCAAAGAGGACATCGATCTTCTCATCGTTTCACCCAATGAGGCGGAACCCTTAACGCCTATTGTCGATTCCGTATTCCAGCGAAATATACCGGTTATCGTGACCGACCGCAAGACTTCTTCGGGCCAGTACAACGCCTATGTCGGCGCCGACAACCTTGCCATCGGCAAACTCGCCGGCCAGTATGTTCAGGCGCTGTTGCAGGGCAAAGGACAGGTAGGCCTTGTGGCCGGCCTATCCGGTAGTTCAGCATCTATCGAACGCGAAAAAGGGTTTATGCAGGGGATAGATCCGGCCAACGATATACGGATCAGCGGTATCGTCCATGGCGGCTGGGAAAAGGACAAGGCCTATACCGCCATGCGACAGCATATCGATCAGTTCGCCAACAGCGACGTCATCTTCACCTTCAATGATCAGATGGCCATGGGTGTCCGAAAGGCCCTGGACGACGCCCAGATCAAAAAAGAGATCAAGATCATCGGTGTAGACGCATTGCCGGGTCCGGGAAATGGACTTGAGCAGATTATACAAGGCCGTATGTATGCTTCGATGCTTTATCCGACCGGCGGGACCGAAGCCATCCGTACTGCACTGGCCATCATCAAGCAGCAGCGTTATAAACGAGAGAACATCCTGGCGACTTCCGTGATCGACAAAACCAATGCAGAGTTGCTCGCGCTGCAGTCACAAAAGATCAGGCAGCAGCAGCTGGATATCGACAAAAGACAGGAATTTATCACCGAGCAGAATCGAATCTACCAAAACCAAAAGTCTGTGCTCAATATTCTGGTTGTAAGTCTCGTCCTGGCTGTCGTATTTGGAGGCATTTCCATCATTGTCATCAAGAGCAACTGGGAGAAAAACAAACATCTCGAAATGCAGAACAGCGAAATCCTATCCCAGCAAAAACAGATCGTCGAGATGAATAACCAGATTCAGCAGGCTGCAGAGATCAAAAACAACTTTTTTACCAATATCTCCCACGAGTTTAAAACACCCCTGACGCTGATTCTCGCGCCCATCGAAGAACTCGAATTACGTAAGGACCTGCCCGAGGCTATACGTGACCAATTGTCGCGCGTCAAAAGAAGCGCAAAGAAATTGCAGCGGCTGGTCAGCGACCTGATCGACATTCACCGCATCAGCAAAGCAAAAATCAAGTTGCACGTATCTTCCGTTCCTGTCGACGCATTTATACAACAGGCGATCAACAGTTTTAAGCCCCTGCTCAAGAAAAGTCGGATATCCATCAGCTACATCAATAAATCGGCGCTCAAAGAGGTCTGGATGGACGAATACCTGATGGAACAGGTTCTTTCCAATCTACTGTCCAATGCGATAAAACATACCGCGGTAAGTGGACGGATTGAAATCTCCGTGGAGGAAAACAGCTTTAAGGACTACTTTTACCTGCGCGTTCTCGACAACGGGCTGGGCATCGCACCGGGTGACATCGAACATATCTTTGATCCATTCTATCAGGGCTCGGGTGTACGCAGCGGCTCGGGCATCGGCCTCGCTTATGCAAAACAGATTGTCGAGCTGCACCACGGCCAGATCACCGTCAGCAGCAAGCTCGGACATGGCTCCATCTTTACATTGCGTATGCCTACGGGCAACAGCCATTATCAGCCAGAAGAATTTGTGCGGCATGGACGGGATGAGAAAGCAACTCCCGCGCAGTCCGAGCTGGTGGATATGGAAATCAGGCCACTGACGCAGGACCGCTCCTTTCACTCCAGCAAATCAAAGAGTATACTGGTCGTGGAGGACGATGACGAAATCCGGGATTACCTGCGAACAGTCCTTGAAAGCGATTATAACCTTTTTTTGGCTAGGGACGTCCAGCAGGCCAGCACCCTACTAAAATCGCAGTTTCCCGATCTCGTGCTCACCGACATCATGCTACCCGACGGCAGCGGACTGGATATTCTCAAAGACATCAAAACATTCTATCAGACCGCGCATATTCCCGTCATCCTGCTCAGCGCGCTGGCCAATGAAGAGAGCCTTATAGAGGGCAGCTTGTTGCAGGCCGATGACTATATGACCAAGCCATTCAATGCAGCCTTGCTTCGCGTACGTATTGCCAATATCCTGCAATCGCGCCAGCAGCTCAAAGAAAAATACAGCAGCAATGTCGAACAGTTTGATCCGCCATCTACCGACCACATCAGCGACAATGACCGTCGGTTTCTCAACAATTTTTCGACTATTGTCGAATCCCGATTATCGGATCAGCGGCTCAGTGTAGACGATATCGCCGGGGAACTCAACCTTTCCCGCGTACAGCTTTACCGCAAGGTGAAACAGCTTTTAGACTGCAGTATCAACGAATACATTGTCGAGCGGCGACTGACAAAGGCCAAAAACCTGATTGCGGATGGGCTCAACATCAGTGAAGTTTTTAGTGCTGTCGGTTTCTCTTCTGCTTCCTACTTTGCTTCGGCATTCAAAAAGCGATACGGGCAATCGCCAAGTGCATTCAAAAAAGAGTTGGACAAAAGGCAGTAAGCGAAAAGTATCAGCATACACCCACTTACGCCAACGAGGTGAATACGGCTTCGACCACGAGGATTATCAATACCAGTAAACCACATGCAATTAAATTCATATGGTTATGCGAACAACGATAGTGACTGGCGAAAGACCGCCTATTCCGATGATCTCAAAACAAAAAAACGGTTAAGCGTATTCCGCTTAACCGTTTCCTTCGCTACGATCTGCTGACTAGTAGCCCGGGTTTTGTTTCAGTGTACCTTTGCTGTTATCAATGACCACCTGCGGAATCGGCCACAGTTCATCTTTTCCCGTTTTGAATGTCCGATTTTCAGAAAAGAAGCGATCCGTTAATGAAGTATAAGTTACTTTACCGGTCTCTGGGTTTACCGTTCCCTTAGACAAGGCGCCGTTGACAGGACCGTTCATCACATCCTTGGCAATTCCCCAACGGATGATATCAAAGCGACGTCGGCCTTCTCCCGCCAATTCTACACGAAGTTCACGGCGCACCAGTTCACGCAATTTTCCCTGGCTGCCATACACAGCTTTATCCACTTTTGGCATTTTAGCACGCTGACGTACCAGATCTATATTTTCATAAACGGTATTGTCGATCTGTCCCAATTCGATTTTCGCTTCGGCATTTAATAGGAGTATTTCCGCATAACGCATTACGATAATGTTGGTTCCTACGTTCCAGATGTTAGCATAACTGCTTGGATTTTGGATATATTTTCTATAATTATAAGCTGTACTGGAAGCATTGTCGGGACCAGAAGGATAATCTTCCGATTTGGGATTCAACGGGTCAAAGTACTTACCATTATAACGGGCTCCGGGATACACAATGGTAGCAGCCAATCGTGGATCTCTATTTTCATATGGATTCGCTGGATTGTAGCTACCCGTTTCGGTGATGGTTTTACCATCCGCTGTCTCATATGTATCCACGAGGCTCTGTGTTGGCACAATAGAACTCCAGCCCCCCATGGAGTTGGGCAACATAATACCCAAGGAGGTATATCCCTGCACATTGACGAGATATTCAATATTCAATATTACTTCGCTATTATTTTCATTTGCTTCTTCAAAAAGACCGGCATAATCGTCAAATAGCTTGTAGGTACCCGAGGCAATAATTTGCTGCGTGGCATTGATGACCTCCTGATGTTTTTTCTGGAAGGCATAGCATCGTGCCAACAAACCGAGGGCAGCACCTTTGGACATACGTCCACCACCTTTGGCAAAAGGCAGATCAGCCGCCGCCTCTTTCAATTCCTTCTCAACAAATTCAAACACTTCTTGCTGTGTATTTGCCGGAACAAAAGCATCTTCCGTCGATAAGGTTTTGGTGATGATAGGAACGCCACCGAACAAGGTCGCCATATCCAGATATTTATATGCGCGGATCACACGCACTTCGGCGATCAACCGTTTTTTCTTGTCTGCGGATACAGGTGATTTATCAATGTTTTCCAGAATATAGTTTGCCCGGCGAATATGTTCGTATGAATATCGGGACTCCGCATTCCCCGAATTGGTAGGCGTTGCCGTACCATTGCCCAATGCCTGAAACCCTTCCCAAGGAAAGTCACTATTCGAGTTGTCAGAGGTACAGTCCATATAAAAAATCTGCGTACCTGTTTCCCAAGCCGTTCCCTCTTCTAATTTTCCGTCGCTCCCCCGGGTACCGCTATAAAGTCCCGTAACGGCAAAATCAGTCTCCGCTTCAGTTTTCCAAAAATTGTCCGCATTGTAAGCATCCAAAGGCTCCTGATCTAACTTCTGACACGAAAACAGCAGTGCCGCCACGCTCAATGCAATTGTTATATTTCTAAGTTTCATGATGGTTCAATTAAAAGTTTACGTTAAGGCCAAAGACGTTGGTTTTTACCTGTGGATAATAGTTACCTCTGGAATCTGCTGGTGCTTCTGGATCAAAGCCTTTCGCAAAGCCAGTAAAGGTCAGCAGATTCTGCCCACTGTAATAGATTTTGGCCCCTTTGATGCCGATACGGTCTGTAAATGACTTTGGTAAAGTATAGCCAAAGGTGATATTTTTGAGGCGCAGGTAACTCGCATCCTGAATCCAGAAGTCCGAAGGGTTGTTAGATGGGCTATTTTGTGCCCAGCTGGTCAGCGCCCTCGGCATCGATCCATTTGGATTGGTCTCCGCATTAAAGCGGTCTGCAAAGATGGTCGTCGGTTTGTCCGATCCGGAGATGCCGCCAATAGCTTCTCCCCAAAGATAACCTTTCACTTTAGCAGCCCCCTGGAAGAATAGACTTAGATCAAAATTCTTATAACTCATATTTGTGGTCAATCCAAAAATATATTTTGGATCAGGAGAGCCCAGATATACACGGTCGTTGCCATCAATCTTTTTGTCGCCATTTTGATCTTTATAAATAATGTCACCAGCACCAATATTTCCATTTACACCTTGTATGCCACTATTTTTGTATTCCTCATCTGAGCGGTATATCCCCGCCGATTCATAACCATAAAATGAACGGATTGGCCGGCCCTGCTCGTAGATATAAAACGTTCCATTGACCTGTGGCTCATCGCTCGCCCATTTTTTGATCTGGTTGTTGATATACGAGCCGTTGGCGGCGATGCTGTACCTAAAATCTCCGACACTATTTTGGTAGTTGACTTGTAGTTCAACCCCATTGTTTTGCACTTTACCTGCATTTTGAAAAGGAGCTGGAAGGCCATATAGATTCGAAACTGGAAGTTTCAACAATACACCATCGGTACGGCGGTCAAAATACTCAAATACAAAACCGAGGTTGTTTCTGAAATTTAAGTCCAGACCGATATTTGTACTTGTCGTCGCCTCCCATTTCAATAATGGATTCGCAGATTCGACAATAGCCCCTCCGGAACTGATCTCGCCACCGAAGGAATAGTTGTAGCCAGGAGAAATCGTAAACAGCCCAGGATAATAAGCATCAGAAGTCGGGTATGTATTATCCGAAGTCGACGCTAGCTGTTGATTGCCTAGCTTACCCCAGCCACCCCTAATCTTGAGCTCTGAAATAGCTTCAGACCAGGAAGACTCCTTAAAGAACTCTTCCTGCGATATCCGCCAGCCGGCCGAAAATGACGGGAAGGTACTCCAGCGGTTGGCACCTATGAATCGTGAGGTACCATCACGCCGCACATTCGCTTCTAACAAGTATTTGTCCGCAAATGCATAATTGATCCGACCGAAGAATGATCTTAAGATTAATTTTTTGGCGCCACCATCCACTTTCATACCGTCTTTGCTTCCCAAATTCAATTCTGAGAAATCATTATTCAGAAAGCCTTGAGCATAGGCGCTGGAATAGTCTACTCGGAATGTTTCATCCATAAAACCACCGAGGAAATTAAATTGGTGATCTCCTATTTTCTTGTCGTAAGTCAGTAGCGTCTGGAAAGTTAAACGCTCAGACTGAAAATTGTACACCGTTAAGTTATTTACCCCTTGTTTAGGTCCTATGTCCCCATTTGGTGCATAGTACTGGATATCTTTGACAAACTTCGAAGACATGTTGTCGATGGGCTGAAAACCGACCACCTGTTTGATTTTAAGTCCTTCCAGGATCTTAAACTCTCCGGCGAAGTTGACCTGCGTATGCTTGTAGATCATATTATCCTTAGCTTCGAGATCCATCCACGCGATGGGATTGCCATCACTTCCACGTCCATAAACACCATTACTGTACTTATACGGTATAAAAGCCGGGATCCGGTTGACCTGTCTGAAGATCTGCGCCATATCGCCGGTGTACGGGTTGACGGGCTCGGTAATCCGCTGATAATTATAAGCCAAGCCGAGATCAAAGCGTAATCTTTCGGATATTTTAGCACCAACATTGGTACGCAGGTTGTAACGGTCTGAACCTGCCACCTTGATTACTCCCTTCTGGCCGAGGTATCCACCTGAAGCCATATATTGCACATCTTCGGTGCCTCCACTCACCTGTAAGTTGTGCGATTGCTGGAAGCCAGAACCTTTGTACAATAGCCCTAACCAATCTGTATTGGGATGGCCATCAGGATCCGAACCATTTTTAAAGAGTTCGAGATCCTGCTCGGAAAAACGAAGGCTTTTTCCTTCGTTTTTGAGTGCTTCGTTTAAGATCACTGCATGATCGTAGGAATTCATGTATTCAGGCAGACGCGTAGGATCTTGGATCCCTGCATATCCGGTATAATTGAGCTGGGGCTTACCACTCCCCCCCTTTTTTGTAGTAATCAAGATAACGCCATTGGCCGCTTTGGATCCATAGATAGCAGCACTTGGGCCGTCTTTCAAGACCGATACGCTCTCAATATCATTGGGATTGATATTATTCATCGAACTTTCGATACCGTCAACGATGACCAAGGGATTCGCATTGTTGATGGTACCCAGACCACGGATGCGAATTGTACCATTGTCTTTACCCGGCTGGCCAGAGTTTTGCGTAATCGTCACGCCGGAAAATTTTCCCTGTATAGCCGAAGACACATTGGTCACTGGACGGTCCTGCAAATCTTTTGAGGTAATGGCCTGCACCGCTCCCGTGAGATTCACCTTTTTCTGTTTGGCAAAACCCACCACAACCACCTCTTCCAAGGCCGAATTGTCGCTCTCCAATTGGATAGACAAGCTGTTTCCGGTCACCGCTATTTCGCGGGATTTATAACCTAAGCTACTAATAACTAAGACGTCCCCGGACTTGGCTTTGATTGAGAATCCACCATTCGCATCGGTTGATGTCGACAGCGAAGTCCCTTTTACCGACACCGTGGCGCCCACTACCGGCCCATCCTTGGCAGTCACTTTTCCCACGACGGGATTTTGCTGGACCATAGTCGCTGTAGACTTCCATACAGCAGGCGCTTCTGCTGCCATAGCGCATTGCGCAGAAGTCACAAGAAGAGCAACAGCAAGCAGGCTTACTTTTTGGTTACTTGTAAATTTTGAAATCATAATTAAATAGTTAGTTATTATTGCGTCAGTCGTTCAGTTTAAGATTGACTAGTTCAGGCCGTTAAAATACTTGGATATTGACGGGGAAAAAAACAACGGATCAACGAAATCGATTGCGTCAATCGCGCAATCGATTGTTTATTGATAAAAAAAGACGCTTATGTCACTTTTCGCGGAAGCGAGGTAGCTCGCGATCTATACGGTATGTAGTATGTTTTGAAAGCTAACGATCATACATTTGGCATGCTATCACTGGCCTGACTTGCGGACTAAAAAAGGACACCCCTGACATCTCAAGCGGCAAGGGTGTCCATCTTATTTTCTGAGGATTAAAATGAATACCGCAAGCCCAGCTGCACCTGAGCACGCGAATTAAAATAATCTATACTATAAGGAGTCCCCGGATCCCGGAACTCAAATACAGGCCAGTTTCCTTGATTTTGCTGTGGAGGAAACAGACCTGGCGTCAAACCTACCGAACTTGTCGAGTTAAACGTATTCGGTGAAAAGTACTGTCGCCCCCATTTTTTGTACAGCAGATTGGTCAGGTTCACCAAGTCTGCCGAAAATGTCAGCACATGCCCTTGTTTATTGACTGGGAGCTCGTGCGCCAGACGCAGGTCAGCCTGCACGTTCCATGGAGTGCGCGCCTTATTCCGCTCGGTAAAATTACCCCGACGTCCATGCAAATAGGCGTTTGCATCAATAAATGTATTGAATGCAGTAGCCTGCTCCGCCGCCGTCTGTCCTCCGGCAATATCTTTAAAATAATGAATAGCTTCCTCCACCGTCGGTATATACACCAGCGACACTTGCTGCGGCAGTCCCTGAATACTGTTATTCACAATACCATACGTAAAGGGCGAACCCGACTGCGCCGAAAAGAACAGTGTCACATAGCTGCGTCCCGCACGTTGCCACGGCTTTTCATACCCCACGCTCGCGATGATGCGATGCCGGATATCAAAATTGCTATAGGCCAGCCCCGGATTGTTGGGTACCAGCGACTGGTTGAGCTGCCAGTTCGATTCCATGGAGTTTCGGACCCCATTGGAGAGATCTTTTGACATTCCGTAGGTGTAGCTCACACTCGCATTCAAAGTTTTATATTTCTTTACCACTGTTCCCGTAATACTGTATTTATATCCCTGGCTGGTATTGCTCAGCAAATAAATATTTGAAAAACGGTTATCCACCGTACCACTGTATACCGGCTGTTTATGCTCCCGGTCATAACCGTACCAATGTGGATTGTCAGGAGTATTGAGCTGCTGGAACAGCACATCACTGATATTCTTGGTGTAGATACCCTCAACGGTAAACTTCCAGTCACCAGCTGCCTCATAGTCCATTCCTAGGCTTCCACGGAGCACCTGTGGCAATGTAAAACCATTGTCGACCAGATCCACCTGTGTCTTTCCACTGTTCGGATCATTGACAACAGCACCATTTTGGGCGATGAAATCCGCCAGCCCACGTTCACTTGGACGTATCGCATCGCTGCCCGGCGCAAAAGGTTTCTGATCTGCCCGTTGGTCAAAAGCGCCGTAACTGTTTCCGGTATTGTAATACGCATAAGCTAGCCAGGCGAAAGGGATCCTCCCCGTAAACAGCCCAGCGCCACCGCGCATAACCAGCCTACGGTCCTCCGTTACCTCCCAGCGGAATCCCACCCGCGGCGACAGCTGCACACGGTTCATAAAATCATTGCGCAAACGGTTAAGTGGGGTATACTGATAGCTCGTCCCAAAATTGGGATCGGAGAGGATGTTCTTCACCTTTTCGCTCAGCTGCGGCATCTCCGGCAGGCTCGCCAGATCAGCGCGCAGACCCGGCGTTATACGCAGGCGGTCGTGTACACGGATTTCATCCTGAACATACAGACCATACATATTGATGTTAAAGTCTGCTGCGGGATGTGCCAGGATATAACCGCGGGTGTTGTCAACATAGTTATAGCTACCGCGCACCCTGTAGGGCTTATTGCTGACAAAATCCTCGATGCTGTTGTAGTCGACGCGCCCATTCCAGCTGTTGACAAAACCATAACGGATGCTGTACAGTTCATTGTGTGTACCCAGCAGCAGTTTATGCCTGCCGGTATTCCAGGTGAGATTGGCCGTAAATTCCCAGGTACGCTGCCGCATGTCAAAAATGCTCGCTTCGCGGTCTGTACCGATGTAAATCGTCGTTCCGGGGGTACGGCCCTGGATCTGCACCTGCGGCAGAGTCGGATCAGACAGTGGATCACGGCGGTCGTTGACGACGGTATAGCCTATGACGGCATTGGCAGACAGCGTATTTGAAAAGCGGCTTTTCAGTTCTGCCACGGTGCTGCTCTGGTTGTTAGTCTGCTTAAAAGCCATGCTGGAAAAGCGAAAATCCTGCTGATCACGGTCCATATGCGTGGCCGAACTGCGGATGCTGTTGTTCCGGACAGCGAGCTGGTGCCTGTCATTGATATTCCAGTCCACACGGTTAAAGAACTTGACCGACTTGCTCCAGTTGGTATAGCTGCCGGCAGTGCCAGCATCGAATACACTACCATAGCGGTCCCTGACTGTAGCAGCTATCTTTTCAGCATCCGCCACACTCAATATCTGGGCCGTCTCTGCCGTACCGACTACGAGCTGCGTCGGATCCTGCCGGCGGGTTACTTCCTCGTTGGTAAAGAAAAACAACTTATTTTTAATGAGCGGAAAACCGATTCGAAAACCGGACTGGTAATCGTAGAAGTCGCTGTTCATCTTTCCCAGTGTCCCTACGCGGTCTTTTCCCGTCAGTGTTGCATTACGTCCAAAGCCATATACGGATCCTTCCACTTTATTCGTCCCCGAACGGGTTACCGCATTCACCGATCCACCTGTAAAATTACCGATCTTGACATCATAGGGCGCAAGATATACCTGTATGTCCTGGATTGCATCGATCGAGATTGGATTGGTACGTGTCGAACTTCCCGCCATGCCCGAGGTACCCGTCTGCCCACCCAACGAGGGAGAGAAACCGATAGCGTCGTTGTTGATCGCCCCGTCCACCGTGACGTTGTTGTACCGGAAGTTGGTTCCTCCGAAACTGTTGTCGCGGCTTCCCTGCGGCGTCAGCCGTGTGACATCCGTAATCGAACGCGATACCGTCGGCATATTACGGATCTGTCCGGCCGAAATATTCTGCCCCGCCCCGAAAGTGTCGGCGCGCTGACCCCGTGCACGGGCGCTGACCAGCACCTCTCCGATCTGTTGCGTAGCAGCGAGCAGCTGGAGTTCTAGTTCCTGTGCTCCCCCCAGACGGATGAAAATATCATTCCGGACGTCCGACTGTAGGCCGACAGCCGTGGCGCTGACACGATATGGGCCACCGATCCGCATATTATTGATCGTAAAACGCCCGTCTTTATCAGCTGACAGCGTATATTTCGTTCCCGAAGGCGTATGTACCGCTTCGATGGATGCACCCGGTACGGCCGCTTTTGCTCCGTCCAGCACCCGGCCCGTCAGCGCCCCCGATGTCTCCTGGGCCCGACTGTCTGTTGGTTGCAGCTGCAGCAAAAATAACGCGGCAAGCACCACTACCCAACGATATAGTGTATTGTTAATTGTTTTCATCTAAACCGTTTTTATATTCACCTTTTAATTGCGTGCCTGTCCACTTATTGGAGCGCCCCGCCAATCACATGAATGACTCCGTTTCCAGCAAGCACATCCGTACGCACGGGCGTGAGCGGCCAGGAATTGCCGGGGCCCTGAAGCGTAATCCCGGTAAAACTATTGGGTACATTATACTGACCAAGCAAGTTGATCGTGATCGTCTTTTCGTTCAACATGGTTTCGGTATAGGTTGTTGTCCCATCGGGCGTCAGCAGGAAGTAATCTTGTGCAAACTTGCGCTGCTTGGCAATATGATAACTCAGCAATTTTCGCAGTTCAGCGGCATCGGCCTTCTCTATTGCTTCCAGATCTGCGTACCCCAGTTGCTTAATTGCCGTATTGGTCAGGGCAAATACCGTATAACTTGTGGTACCACCCAGCGATTCCAATAGTCCAGCGGTCTTTAAGGCCTGATAAAACAGGCTGAGATCAGCCTCCGCCGCCAATGCTTGCTTGAGGTTGCCGTGCAGGTTGGGTGCCAGCAACCGGTCCAGGACCTGCATCACACCGTTGGACGCTGTGATATCAGCCTGCAGGAGCCGTCCGCCATTGATGGTCGTCAAAGTATCCTTACCCCGCAGTACACGGCTCCAATAGATTTTGGTACCCAATAGTGTTTCTTCCTCCTGATTCATTTTTAAGTCCTTCCCCGTAAACAGTACGGGGCTCTTCAGGATATGGTAATTCCCCTGCTCGGCGAGCTTACCTGCCGGCTCGGCATATAGGGCAGCCGGATTCAGATAACCGGCTGCCCGGTAAGCATCATCGGAGGGCGCAAGCAAGGTATAGGTGCCTTCCCGCGTCAACGTTCTGTTTAGACCGCTCTTATACAGCGCGGTCGCGAGATAGGTCAGTCCAAAATTGTCCCGAACCACATCGTTTAGGGTATTTTTCTCTGGCACCGTACCGGTATTCTCCGGATCTTTCGAACAGCTTGCCAGGGCCAATCCAAAGAGGATAACATATAGATAGTGTAGTGATTTCATTGTTTTTCTGATCGTTTAATCTATTCGCGTCTATTTTTTCTTATGCCACATGCTGAAATCTTCCGGCACTATGATCCTGTCCACCACATGGACCGGTCCCTGGACAGTATTGATATTTTCTTCAGTGATATCCACCGGCGGTACCTTGCTGTGCTCATGACCGACCTGTATGCGGCTGCCTGAGCGGTAAAAACGGTGTCCGATATCCTTGAAATCAGCTAGTTTACGATCGTCCATCATCGGCGAGAAAATGGTCGGATTGTTAGAAAAACGGCTTATCTGCACGTCCAGCGCAAACATGGAATAATCTTCGTTATAGCCTATATCCATACTTGCGTTGCCGATATACTGATACTTTAGCAGGCTATCTACCGGTGTCGTCTGGTTTTGTTCGTAATAGATCGGCGTTTCAATTCTCCCATTCAGTTCGCGCAGATCCGCCTCCGTATAGATGCCCACACGGTGAAAAGCTTCGTCGGTCGGCGCAAACAAGGTGCAATGGATGATATGCCTTGGCCGCTGCGCACTATGGTGAAAAGTACCTTCAAAATAATAGTTCCAGTCTAGCATAAAGCGTATTGGCACCGCAAAGCTCGGATACATGTTCATCATAAAATCATTGGCATATTCGATATTGTTAAGCGCCATGGCTTTTAGATATAGGGTAAAGCGGCCGTCCTTTACCAAAAAATCATACATCTGCTGCTGTGGTACGTTGAGGACTTTTTCAATGACAAAAGCATGTCCCTGTGCGACGGGTAGCTCCTTCACGATTTTGATTTTCTTCCCATCGGCAATCAGATCTGACTGGTCCATATTTAGTTGCTGCCGATAGGTATAAGGGACCGTCCTGACCAATGAGCTCTCGCGGGGCTCGCCGTCCAGGAATTTAGGATGCTTCAATAAGGTAAAAAACGTCAGATCACCCCCCGCCAGAGCGAGCTGCTGGGAGCTGACTGCACCGTTGAGCACATGATAGCGCAACACCTGCTGCAAAGAGTCCTTGGTCAGCTGCTGTATTTTTGCAGCGGTATATCCAGCGCTTTCGAGCGCGCCATTGCTGGGGACCAAGAAAGTCAGTTTGACACGAGGCTGCTCAGAGGCTAGTATAGCGTCCATTTCGGCCTTTTGCCACATCGTTTTAAACAGGCTTGCCTCCGCAGGCAGTCCTTCCAGCAGCCCGGGGTATGTAGGAGCTGGGATCTGTTCGCCAACGGGTTCGGGCATAAATTCGGTTTTATGACAGGCGGCAAGCAATGCCGATATACTGTATAGTACACCTATTATAAGTAGATTTAGCTTATTTTTCATCGTTGATCTGTATGGGTTTCTTCCTTGATTAGCGCTTCTTCCGGCAATACCAGCAGGCTCGTGATACCGTGCACAATTCCGTTGTCAGCTTTGTGATCTGTCCGGTAAGGAGGCTGAAAATTGCTGATCCGGATCGGACCGTTGGGATTAGGTGCCTGGCTGTGAATGATAAATGGTTCCATCGGTGTACTGGCGGAAATGCCAAAATAGTAGAGTTCATCCCCTACAATCCGGGCACGATAAAATGGACTTCCATAATAGCCAGATCCAGGTAGCTGCCCGTAAATACTCATGTCCGAAAGAAAGAAGTGATTATACAGCAGATACACGCGCGACAGGCGTTTGCCATACTGACCGGGATCCAAATCAGCGATATCGCTGGCTGTAATGCCCGCTTTTTCAAACGCTGCATTATCGGGAGCGAAAACCGTTGTAAAGGCCGGTTGCGCCAGGCGGTCCCAGTCACCTGTACGCTTGAGGAAAGCAACAAAGAGGCTATAAGCTGGATCTGCGGTTAAAATATCCTGCACCGTCCTATGGTATTTTAGGACCTTGTCCACCATATGCAGTACGCCATTGGCCAGCACGATATTCTGTGTAGTTGCAACGGATTTAGAACCGTTGACATATAAATCCGAAGTTAGCAGACATTCTGTACAGACCTTTTGGTATTTATAGCCAATAAACAATTCTTTATCCACCATGTTGATATACTTATTATCGATGGTGTTGACGGGAACATCCCCTGTATACAGCCTCCGGGGCAGGATATGATAGAGCAGGGACTGCCTTAGGCTATCCCGGTTCATCTCCGCAAAGTCACTGGCGCGGACAATGCCCAGGTCGTTGAATGCTTTATTATTGGGTGCAAACAGTGTATATGGTCCTTCCTGCTTCAATAGATCCAATAAATCAGCCTGTTTTAATGCCGCATAAAACAAGCTGAGGTTATAGTTGTTGCCAATAAAATCTGCAACATTACTATAGTTGTCACTCTCGACATACAGATCAAGATCTTTATTGTTGCATGCACTAAAACAAAGCACGCTCAGTAGCAAAGCCAGCAGCCGCATGGCTTTCGCTCCAGCCCACCCCGGGCAATGAACCTTGAGCCGGACTGTTTTTCGCTTATTTATGGTTAGCATATCTGGTGTCATAATTAATAAATGGGTTGCGGATAGGTACGTTGTACCGTGGTTAAAAATGCATTGCCGTTAACGATCTCAATACTGCTGACCACACCAAATGTCCGGGGATTGTCTTTGCCAGAATGGACGTTGACCGTCAGTCCCGGAAAAAAGGTGTTGAGATAATACGTCGGTGCATACTGTGCATGATCCATTAGGATATAGCCAAAGGTTCCATCTTTGACCGCCGGTTCCTGCAGGCCGATCGGTACCGATGGAGGTTCGAGATAGGATCCGGAAGTACGCGGATCGATGGGCGGTGCAAAAAACTGGATATATTGCCAGGTATTCGCATAAACTTTATTTTTCTCCTGTAGAAAGATCGGAAAGCTGTAGTAGGGGCTCACTTTCGGTACATCAACGTTGCGCAGCATCTGTCCGGCATATTGAAAGCTAAAATTTGGAATCCGCTGCTGCACGGTCGCTCCTGCTGCATTCACACTGGGCTGAATATGGGTAATGAAAATATTCATCGTGTCACGCAGCCCATAACGCAGCGAACGTGATGTAAGCGGCACCGGCAGTTTCAGATCCAGTTCGGCCTGCTGAAAACCTTTCGCGCTCAGGTTGTAGAAATTGACATAAGTCAAGGTATCCGAAAAGGCCTGTTTATGGAACGTTTCCTGCCGTACATAGAGGCCATTTTCCTTTGTTTTGAAATCCTTCTGCAGCACATGCAGGGTATACACCTCACGGGAGGAAAGATCAATAATGGTGTCGAGAAAAACCTTACGTTGCTGTTCATCCGGCAGCTTCGAGAAAGGGACATTACTGATCGGCCGTGTCATAAATAAAAAACGACGTCTGCCTGCCGGCACCTGTGCCCAGTTGGTCAAATCAAAACCGTTCAATATCGGTGCTGTCGGAACCAGCTCCTTACCCGGATATTCCGGATTGAAGCGGGAGGTGCTGAGCCCTGCATGGGCAGCATTGGGAGCAGCATAAATATTCCTTTTGTCCAGAAAATCGCTTACCGTCAATCCACCGATGGGTTTACCTGTTGCGTCAAATTCGGGATCGATGAACATACAGAAAAAGGGCTGTGCCTCTTCTTTATTATCCAATGTAATGGTATAGGTCAAGTTATTGAACACCCGGATATAGGCCGGATTGTCAACCGTACGGTATTCTGTTTTTGTACAGCTTGCAATGACGGCAGCAAAAATTGATGCGTAGGCCACAACAAGAAGGCTCTTGAAAATCTTGTATTTCATAAAAATGCTATTTTGTATGTTTTACGACCATAAACCTGGCTTTGTCAGCTGCGGCATTGCTTTTCAGATCGCCGATAAGTGCGATCGAATATACACCCGGTTCGTGCAGCGGAACTTTGCGGCCCACGGCTGTATAAAGCGCCGGATTGGCAACAAGCTGCGTGCTGGACAGTGGCTGAATCTGTTCCAGCCAGTCGCCGGGAATACGTGTTGGATCTGAACTGTAGGCCATAAACTGATACGGCCCCCCAGCGTCATTTGAAGCGGTGTATAGCAAGGAGGTATAAGGTTGCAGGGTATTTAAGACGGCCGGCGCGACATTAATACCGCTGTCCATCACCTGCGTACCGAAAGGTCGCCCCTCTCCATTCGTGAAGGTTGCAAACGGCAGTTGCTCACAGAAATTCAGAAAACGAAAGTTAAACATGTAACTGGAGCGAATCCGGTCTATGCTGGCATTGTTACCATTGCCCTCTTTGCCCGTATAAGCTGTGCCAGCCAGATTATTGGCAGCTAATAAAATGCTCATTTTTTTGTCCGCCGTTTGGTAAAGCCATGCCGTATAATTTTGTCCGGCCTGTAGTTCCACATCGGCTTTGGCCAGGGCTTGTCCGGAGGTTGTCGCTATTACAACCTGTTGCGCACCGGCCACTACCCGTAGATAATCCGATGCTGCTCCATAAGCTGTCGCTCCTGTTTTCTGGCCTTTAGCTTCCAATACAGCCTGTTGTCCCGGGATGGTATTGGCCACCTGTATCTGTGCATAACTGCGGTTGATCGGTTCGGGGCTATCGGCGATGATCTGGAACCCATTTTGCAGCTCACGGATATCATCAATTCCAGTATTCCATGTAAATTCCTTGGGATGCACGACAATCGTGTAAATGCCGCCCGGCTGAAAGGTCTGTATCGGCGCGTAGGTCAGCCCCGACGACATCCGGCTGAATGTTGCCCCTCCCATCTCCATGGTCGAATTGAAACGGTCAATATAATTGTAGTACGTATGTCCCACTGCCGGGATCTGCCGGCCATCCGCCGTCAGCACTTTAAACTGATACGTACCATAAGGCAGTTCAACATAATCTGACCAGGTGTCGCCTGCAATGGTACTTGTGGTCTTGCTAACAGGCGTTCCATCCGCATAAGCCAACGTGATCGCTCCGGTGATATCTTCCATGGAGCTTGAAGGCATCAATTTCTTCGCGAAATTGATGATGCGGATTTTAAAATGATCCGGTCGTGTCGGCGCAGTCACGCTTCGCGGAACTTCCACCAGCTTATCAGGCTGCTGCACCCGTTGTTCGTGATTGATCAGCAGGTAGTAGTCTTTCGGCGTATCGTAGGCTTCGCGGACAGTAAAATCCACTTCATGCGAGACTATGATCCGGTTGGGTATCTGTACGAATGTGGCCCTAAAATCGATTGTTCCGTCGGTCTGGAACAGGTGCTGCGGCACCGCCCAGCTTTGCCCCAAGCGCCCGTCCTTTGGAAAATAACGGGTTCCGGGCGGCGTCAGCTCTTCCGGCGGAATATATCCGGGACGCTGCGGCGGCACAAAGAAATTGGTCAGACTATCACCGTTGGCAATCAGCTGTGTATTCTCGGACAAATTGATCAAACGTACATTGGATGCTTTGTCTGCTTCTGGGTTAGCCCTATAATCAAAGGTATAATCTAAATTTTCCCGTTTGCAGGAGAGTGCAAAAATGCTGAGCAGCAGCAATAGACACTGCTGCATGGATAGCCATCCCATGCCTTTGGGGCGTGCATGCTTCCTTCTTTCTTGCTGTTTCATACTTATAAAATGTTATAGGTAAAACCAAACATAATTTCTGTTCCGCGTTTATAACTGCGGTTGAGGTATTCACGGCCATACCATTTACCCCCTGTATTCGGATTGGCATAGACGGTTTTGATCGCCGGATTGAGAATATTCTTGGCGTAGCCTTTAAACAGGAGCCTTTTGTTGAGCTTTTGGCTGAATACCAGGTCCAGCATGGAAAATGGCCTGGTGTAGAGATCCGGTTCGCCGGTAAGATTAATCTGCACCAATCTTTCACCTACCGTATTATAGGTCGCCGTGATATCGGTTCCCCATGTTTTGTTGTTATAATTCAGCCAGGCATTGACACTATAAGGAGCCTGTTCAAAAAGTGGGCTATTGGTCGGGGCGTTCCGGTCAATGGACCAGTTTGCAGCCTGTCGTTCGGGTGTCTTCCTGATATTGCTCTGTGCAAGCAGCAGGTTGGAGCCTAAAAAGAAATCGTGTGCCGGCTCCCAGAACGTGCCGAGGTTTTTAACCAGCTCCAGCTCGATCCCATACACACGGCCGCGATTGGGATCGTTTTGAAACTGAATCACCGGAAACTCCGGAAAGGTCGCTGCCAGTCCTTGCGTCTGCAGGCTGAATACCTTCACCAGCTGATCGTTGATCTCTTTTCCAAAAGCCGATACAGCAATGACCTCGCCGCTGTTGGGGAACCATTCCCAGCGAAAATCCAAATTTTTGGTCGACTGATTTTTTAGGTTCCGGTTGCCGACGACCAGCCCCATCTGAAAGGCATCAAACTCGTAGACATTGGTAATTTCGCGCAGTTCGGGCCGCGCCAGCGTTGTATTGAACGCCACCCTAAAATTCATATGATCGTTGAGGCTGTAGGTCACATTGGCCGAATAGTACGGTTTGTACCCCTGTTTGTAAGCCGAGTTGGGATTCTGCGGATTGAGGTTTACCGTCCCATCCGCATTTGCCGCGGTCAGCGAAGGGTCGAGATATACATTCGCCGTATCCACCGATGATTGAATATTGGTATTCTCAAAACGCAATCCGCCGGCGATCCGCAGTTCGTCCGTCAGCTTTAAGTCCAGCATACCGTAAAATGCATTGGTTTCGTAAAATCCGGTATAATTGTTAGGTGATTTCTGAATGTTGTACAGGAAGCCTCCTACCGGAAAATCGCCCTCACCGACAGCACCTGTAGGTATACGCAGGCCCACGACCTCGTTGCTGACCAGGCGGTCCAGGTTACCTTCGACATCGTATAGCGGAATGGAGGAGAACCTGCCGGGGCCATAGGATCCATATCCAGTAAAATTGGATCCTGGTAGAAACAGCACATTTTCACCAAATTTACGTTCCCGGTTCAGGTAGTTGAAACCTGTTTTAAACTCCTGTTTATGGCCCAATAATTGAAACGGGACGGCCAGATCCGCCTTATAATTATAATTGGTTTCATCCAGATTCCGCCAGCGCCGTCCATTTGGATCAGCCTGGATAATGCCATAAGGGCCAAAACCATTGACGTATCCTGAACTCAGCGCATAATAACGTTCGGTATATACATACTCGATAGTGCCGCTATTCGGTAGGTGTCCAATACTGGGTCGGGCAATCGTGCCTCCGTTTCGCGGTTTGTAATCCACCAGATTGACAAAGCGGTAATCCGGATCGTTCTGGTTGGATTGCGAAGAAGCGAGGTTATAACTCAGCCGTGGAGAATAAGCGCTTTTCAAAAACTTGTGTTCGCCCTGTAGGTTGAATGTGTGCAAGCTTCGGAAGGTCTGTTTGAGCGAATAGGTCGTACTGTTCACCTCGCCCGGCAAGCCCGCGTAGTAATAGCCGCCGCGGAGGTTGGTCGCCGTATTCTCACCGCCCCAGCTGCCCAGGTACTGGAAGCTGACTTCATGCCTGGGGTTAAAGCGATAGGTCAGACCGCCTAACACGCCATAATTGAGCGTTTCCACGCCCGTATTTTCCCTGTAAGTCTGATATTTCCCCATCACAAGGTTATTTGTGGTGGTAAAATTTGGAATCTTACGCTGGCTATAAATGTAAGGGCTTCCTGTCACGACACCCTGATAGATGCTATACTGCGTGAGATCTCCGTCATAGATATTGCTTGTGCGACGGTAATAGTTACCTCCCAGGATAACACCAAGCTTATGTGTATCAAACAGGGTATAGCTGTTGCCGAACGTGGCCGAATACAACTGGTTCAGCGGAGCCCTTCTGGTTTGTGTGGTCAGGACTGGATCAAAGCCCTGCATGATCCCGTTGATGCGGCTGACTTCCTGACGCACTTCCGGGCTATAATTACTGGAGGCGATCAGTTGCTGAATCGAACTTAGGCCATTGGGGTATTGTCTGGAGAGACTCAGAAAGTCCTGCGACAAGTCTTTCTTGTTGATGGCTGTGCCCAATATACCCATATCGCTATTCCAAAAGCTGTTATAACGGCCTCCAATGCCAATGTTCGAATTTAAACCAGTCTGCGCAATGACTTCAAATGTCATCTTCTCCGGTACGGATTTGGTTTTCAGTTCAACGATACCCGAGGCTGCATCGGCGGGCTTATCCGGTGTTACGGTCTTATAGACGGTGATATTGTCCAACAAAGAGGCCGGTACCAGATCCAGGGGTATAGCGCTCCGGTCGGGATCTGAGGACGCCAGGCGCACACCATTCAGCTGGCCGATCACCGACCGGTCGCCCAATCCGCGCACAGCTACATATTTATCATCTGTGATCGTGACCCCAGTGACACGTTGGAGGGCCTGCGCTGTGGTGATACTTCCCGTCCGTTCGATCAGCTGGGCGGAAATAGCATCCTGCACGATAGACGCTTTGCGACGTTCTTCCAGTACCGAAGCTTCCGTGTTAGCCCGTTTACGGGCCTGTACAGTGACCTCCACCTCCTGCAATGCGGTGGCCAGGGACTTTAGCCGTACAGTGATATCGGACTGCGCCGCTGTGACACCAAGCTCTATGCGCTGATATCCCAGCGAGGTAAATACGAGTACCGCCTGCTGCCCGGGGACTACGATAGAGAAATGTCCGTAAGCATCTGTGGAGGTTGAATTCCGGTCGTTTTTGACGGTCACCGATATGCCGGGCAACGGCTGTCCCGTATCCGCATCGAGCACACGTCCCCGAATGGTCACAGTCTGGGATCCACGGACTGTCTTTTTCCCTTCCGGATTTTCGGTCCCCGTATGGCGAATGGTGACAATTCTATTTTTGACCGTATAGGTAAAAGGCAGCTTTTCAAAACAGCGCTCCAGTACCTGCTCCAGCGGGGCGTTCACCACTTTGATGCTGATGCGGGGCGCATGATCAAATAGCGCTGCGTCATAAAAAAAATCATATCCGGTCTGTGTGCTGATCTGTTCCATCAGATCAGCCAAAAGGACCTTTTCTTTAAAAATAGTGAGGCGCTGACCAAATGTAGCTGCACTTAAATGTGCTAGTACACAGGTTAATAATACCATGGTGATTTTCATAACACGCATGACTTGATGAAAATTCATACTTTTGTCTTGTAGTTATAGTAAATGTTAAAATTGACGACACATCTTTTTTACTGACTTTAGCTATTTTTAGGCGGTGATGTTGGTCGCATCGCCGCTTATTTTTTGTTATTGCCAGTCGGTTGGGTACTTATTGCTTCACGATAATCCTCCTTTCTTTGATGTCCAGCTTCACTTTATTGATCGAGCTGATCATTTCCACCACCGCATCCAGGGACTGGCTACGGGACACCTTTCCTGTAAATTTCATGGAGCTTAATTCCGGTGGACATTCTACCGTAACGTCATACCAGCGGGCAATTTTACGCAGGATGCTGCCCAGCTCCTCCCGGCGAAACACAAAATAGCCGTTCACCCAAGCGAGATTTTGTTGCATGTCTGCTGTCGAGAGCTGCATAGCTGCCCCCACCATTGCCTGCTGTCCCGGTTTTAGCAACTCGGACTTTCCACTGCCTGTAGCCAGCAGCCGCACACTTCCCTCCACCAAGGTTGTACAGTCATAAGGTTCATTGGCATAAGCGTTGACATTGAAGGTGGTTCCCAGCACTTCGATCACCTGTTTATCGGTCTCCACAAAAAAGGGTACACGCTGTTTGCTGTCGTTGCTGACTTTGGCGATTTCAAAATAGACTTCACCGGTCATTTTTACCCGCCGTTCATTTTTCTCGAATTCAACTGGATAGGTCAGCGATGAAGCCGCATTGAGCAAAGCCCGGCTTCCATCCGGCAGCGTGATCCGATACTGTCCCCCATTGGGTGTGCGGATGCTATTGAAAGACCTGGCAGAGGCCGTCTTTCCAGCGGCGGTATAGATGATCTCGCCAGCAGCAGTTTTCCGTATGCTGACACCGGCCTCATCCACCAGTTTGCCATTGGCTGCGTCCGAGAGTGATATCGTCGAACCATCGGACAACTGTAAAATGGCCCTATCTGTCCCTGGCATACTATTTTCCTGTTGCGCCATTCCTTGCGCGCCCCCTTCTCCCTGCTGGGTCAGCAACCACAGCAGTCCAGCCAGCCCGACAAGCAGCAGCGCTGCGGCAGTATATCTTAACGGAGGCATTTTAAAAATGGCAGGCGTATGTACGGATTGCTCTTCTTTAGCCTTTGGCGCACATTGTTCGCGTACCATTCTTTCGTGCAGGCGATGCTGCCAATGCGCAATCTGCTCGTTGTGCAGTGTTGCTTGCGCCGGCAGATCCCAGAGGACAGCGGTCTCTTCGCTCATGATCCTGTGCAGCCGAGCCACATTGTCAGGATTGTCCAGAAAATCAGTGACGAGCTGCTGTTCAGCAGCAGAACATTTTCCTTGCAGGTATCGCTTCAGCAGCTCATTGGTGATCAGTTGTTCGTCCATTTTTTTGCTTCTTCAACTATAAAGGCGCAACAACACAGCACCACCACCTACGGTACGCTAAAAAAAACTATAAAACACTGATAATAAGGGATAAAATTTAATAAAACAGGATTAGCGCTACCACTACAATGGACACCAGGCCCTTGCGAAAGTGCTTAAGCGCAGCGGCGATATAATTCTCTACTGTGTTGATGGACAAGTTGGTCTTTTGGGCAATTTCCTTGTAGCTAAAGCCCTGTTCGCGGCTCATCACAAATACTTCCTTACGCTGTGGGCTAAGTCCCGAAAGAAGTTTCCGGTACTGTTCTTCACCCTCCCGGCAGCTTATCGCATAGTCCGCCATACGCTCTTCGCCGACAGCTGTTTCACTGAAATCCGCGACTGTTTCGACAATACTACGGCGCTGCCTCCGCAATTGGCTGATCACCGCATTGCGTGCAGCACGGTGAAGGTATGCCCCCAGATTATCCGGTATGCTAAACTCACGACGTTTTTTCCAGAGCCAAAACAGGATATCCAGCGCAATCTCTTCGGCGAGGAAGCTGTCGTTTAGATACAATTGACAGGTCATATACAGCTTGGGGGAATAACGGGCCACAAGTTCGTTATAAGCTTTCAGGTCATCGTGCAGACAACAGCTTTCCAATAATTCCCGGTCTGATGCGTTTGTATAATTCACTCTTGGTCAAGTTTTCGATTGTCGCTATCTGTCGGCTTCCCAGCAAGGGATATCCCCCATATCATAGCAGCAAGCTATTGTGATACTTCTGCGCCGGCCATGCCAGGGTCAGCGTACCGCAGGGACATCCTGCTGACGGCACTAAATTCATAAAGAAATATGTGGGCAGTGTGTGTTTAGTATTATGTTTCTGTTAAGTGCAGCCACTGGGCGTATCGGGTTGCGCTGGCGGCTTTATCCCATAAACTGGTGTTCAGGCGCTGTATCTCGTCTTTCCTTCCGACCAATTCATGAGTGTCGTGTCGGAGCATCAAAAAAGCCGCTGATAGGAGCAGCGGCTTTTCTGGTTTTGATATACAGGAGTATCAGTTCCCCCAATTTTTATTGGCCTTGTCACCCATGACAAACTCTAGCGTGCCACCATTGAGGATGTCGTTATGATCCAGCTGAGGCTTGTCCAGCACCTTGCCATTAAGTGTGGCGGACTGTATGTATTTATTTTTTGCCGAAGCATTCCTGGCGCTGATCACAAAGGATTTACCGTTGGGCAGGCTGATGCGTGTCTTCCGGAAAAAGGGCGAACCGATGCTGTAGGAAGCCAGACCGGGGGTGACGGGGTAAAAGCCCATCTGCGAGAAAACGACAAAAGCCGACATGCCGCCGCCGTCCTCGTCACCGGGTACCCCCATCAGGTCGTTTCTGAACCACTCGCCGATCAGCTTATGAATGCGCTTTTGCGTCATCCAGGGCTGGCCAGCATAATTATACAGATAAGGAATATGCAGTGCAGGTTCATTGGCCATCGAAAACTGGCCGACGTTGCCCGTATGGTCCGGGAGCTGCGCATAAAAATCAAATTTAGAACGGCCTAGCGGCTGCTGGAACATGTCGTCCAGGTACTGTACAAACAGCTGATTGCCCCCCATCAACTTTATCAGGTCCGGGATGTTGTGCTGTACATCCCAGCGGTATATCCAGGCATTATTCTCGCCGTAATATTCACGGGCACCCTGGCCACCTGAAAATACGTAGTCAAAAGGCATGATAAAATTGCCTTTTTCATCTTTGGGATGGAAAAATTTAGTCTGCTCGTTAAAGAGATTCCTATAGTTGAAGGACTGCTTCATGAAGAGCTCATAATCGTCTTTTATGCCCAGTTCATTGGCCAGCTGTGCCAGGCACCATAAGTCGTAGGAAGTGCCGAGTGTGACTGCCACCGGCTGCCGGCGTTCAAAGCCATGCACCTCCGGATAGATTTCCTTTTCACCCGGATGCAACGCGGGGATATAGCCCTTTTCTTTAAAAAACTGGTCCATTTTTCCGGCCGGCTTATCCGACCAAGGCGCCAGGGTTTTCTCAGTGATCGCTCCCTTTGCGGCCAAGTAAGCTTTTTGCACATCGAAACCACGGATGCCCTTGCGGTAGGCATCCAATAAGGTCGCCACTCCGTGATTGGAGTTCATCCGGCGGCTGTCGCCCGTGATCTCCGGGAACGTCGGCAGCCAAGGTCTGTCCATCTGTTCGGACATCCGCACAAAGGAATGCAGGATATTCGATTCGGCTTCCGGATCCATTAGGACACGCAGCGGATGATGGGCGCGGTAAGAATCCCAGATCCAGTCGTCCGTAAAGAATGGCCGGCCTCCGTCCTGATGGATCTTGCCATCAAAAGCACTGAAATACCGGCCATCCTCCGAGATGTTGACCGGCCGCTCGTAAGTCCGGTACAGAGAGGTATAAAACACCTGTTTGTCCGATTCATTTTCGCCTTCGACGGCAATTTTACCCAGTGCACGGTTCCATTCCTGACGTCCGTTGTGCGCCACTTTGTCCAGATCGAAATCGGCAATTTCCCGCTCGAGGTTCGCTTTGGCCTGCGCCGCATCGATAAACGATATACCATATTTCATCCTGAGCGAGGTGTTCGGCCCGTCAAATTGCAGCAGGAGACAGGCATTGCGCCCCTTCGCTTCGGTAGCAGGCTGTAGCTTCCCCTCCTGCAGACGCTTCACCGCGATTGCCTTATCTTCGGGTACCGCATACATATAGACGCGCGTGCCGTTGCCGATGTCCTGTACCCCCGAGAGGCCCCGGCCATCCCATTGCAGTTCGCCACTGCGGGAGTTGAACTGTAAGTATTTGGTGCCCTTGCCTGCAAACGTAAACACATATATTGCGGACTGATGTGCTACCGCATAGTCGACCTGGATATCTTCCTGATCCAATAACACCGAGTAGCGATATGGTGTAATTTGCTCCTGATCGTAGCTGTACCGCTGCACCGGGTTCAGCTGAGCAGGTAGCTGCTGCATCGGGCTGAGGTTGAACGCCGACGACCCACGGTGACTTGTGACGACCAACGGCAGGCCATTGAGGCGGTCTGAAGTAAAGTCACCACGCTCGGGGTAGACGCGCAGCATGCTGTTGGGCAGGTGCACCGTCGGATAAGTCGGCACCAGCAGATGACTGATATTTCCCATATACGGATTGACGTAGTCGACATAGTCTTTGGTCACTTTCGATTGAGAAAAACCTTTTAGCAAAGCAATTAAAAGAAAAGCGCAACAGCAGAATGCGCGCCGCCATGTCTGCGTTCCTGATTTGATATTGTTTTTTGGCATGATCATGAATTTAGTAATCAATGGTATTTGACAAAACCCTAGTTTCGTCTCTAAGTTAGCGTTTTTACACAAAAAACACGGCAGATTCGCGTTGAACTTATAGACCGGATTAAAAAACTTGGGATCGGGGCTGCGGTCTTCGCAAACCTCTTGGCAGTGGTGGTACAAATAAGTAAGGGGTCCGACTCCGCCGGGCCCCTTATTGCAATTCTAGGCAGTTAAAGCAGCCTAGTTATTTTTTCTCCCATCCCGGATTCTGTTTCAGGTTGGGGTTTTTGACAATCGCTGTCGCCGGTATGGGATAGAGGTACTGTTTATTGTTATTGTCCCAGGACCTCGGCACGGCCTTGTACCATTCCAGGTGGTTATCTGCGGTCATTGTCTGGAAGTTTTTGTCACTACCGCCGATCGCAACTTTCGCTACACCCTTGGGTGCCGAAACATCTTCAGGCTTTTTCTTTCCGTCATAAAATATCACGTCAGGTGTACCGTCACGGTCCAGGTCCATAAGCTGCTCCCGGGCAGGAACATAGATTCCCGTCCACGGCATCGTCGCCATCAATGGTCCCAATTTCCAGCGTTTCAGATCGTTGAAACGGAAACCTTCCAGTGCCAGTTCGACCTGTCTTTCCCGACGTATTTCCAACAGTACCGGATCATTGATATCCGGGAAGAAGGTATTTTTGAGGTAGCTATCCACCTTTGTCGGCAAGGTATTGATCCCTGCGGTAATACCAGCGCGTGCACGCAATGCGCCGATGGTATTAGCCCAGTCAGTTGCGTTAAATTGCCCTAATTCCCGGCTTGCCTCCGCATAGTTGAGCAGAATTTCGGCATAGCGCATCAGTGGCACCGCATTGATATTATAGGCTCCATTATCATAGTAAGGATCATCCAGTGTATATTTAATAGGCTGGTATCCCGTGTATGTATAACTTGCGAAGTTGGGTGGCGCTGCCGCACCGCCACGCTTATAGCCCGGTGTACGGATCAACTGCGCAAGGCGATAGTCGCGATTCTGGCACTCCTCATAAAATTCTTCAGTCATGTAGTTTGGCCGATCCGTGTACGGCGTCCCGTCCAGATTAAGAATGCTATTGATAAAGGGGCGTACCAGGCTTAGTCTTGGTCCGTAGGTTGCCGATGTCCACCACCAGTTGGCGTCGTTCATCAAGGCCTGCTCCTTGCTGAAGGCGAGACCAAACATCACTTCCTGCTTGACGAGCTGATTGCTGGTAAACAGCTGGCGCTGCGACAGCTTTGGATCACTGCCTATATTCAGCCTATAAGGCCCTTGCTGCATCAGGATCTTGCCTGCGTCGACTGCCATTCTAAAAAACTCATCAGGTTTTGTGGCCAGGTTGAGGTTGTGATATTTCCTAAATGTTCCCTCAAAAAGGGCCGCACGTGTTTTCAGGCCCAATGCAGTCCATTTATTGACCAAGGTACCATCGCCACCATCATCTGTAATATTCGCGTAAGCAAAATCCAGGTCTTCCATGATATGCTTCATGACCACTTCACGGGAATCCTTCGGTGCCATGAGAATATCTGTTTCATCCACCGCTAACGGGTGGTCCACCCAAGGCACATCCCCAAAACGCACCACTTTATCGTAATAAAACCAGGCCCTGAAAAAGCGGGCGATACCGATGTAGTTATTTTTGACCGCATCACTCAGGTTGGGACTCGTGCATTTGACGATCATCTGGTTGATATTGCGTAGGGCGGCAAAATCCCAGCCAGAACTGACCTCCGGGGAATAAGCGCCCTGCACCATAAAGTCATTCAGGCTATTGACAGCCGAATAGTCGGCCATCGCATCCCCCTTAAAGGCGTCGCTCCTGGAGGTAATATTACGGTAGAAGGAGTTGCTGTAGTTGCGTAGCCCATTTTCCGTACCGAAGATATCCTCTTCCGTTGCCGAAGCTTTTGGCAGCTCATTCAGTTCACAAGAACTCAATAAAAGTGCTATGATAGGTATAAAAAAGATTCTTTTCATTTCTCACTATTGTTATAATCCGATGGATAAGTTAAAACTGATGCTCTTCATGACAGGATAGTTAAATCCGTCGCCACTGTTGCCGCTTGTTGCATCCAGGCGCATGGTACTGTTTACGTCCGGGTCCGATTTGGCCAGGTTTCCGACATCCAGATCTCTCGTGCGTTTATACAAAGGCGACCAGGTCCAAAGATTTTCGCCCGATATGCCCGCACGCAAGCTACTGATCTTGAGTTTGGATGTAACCGCTGCCGGGAAGTTATATCCGATCTGGATATTTTTCATGCGGATATAGGCAATATTCTGCAGATAGCGGGTTTGCGGAGTCGTCTTGAGGGACTCGTTGTAACCTGCATACCGGGGCAGGTATGCGTTTGGATTATCCTCAGTCCAATAATTGTTGAGGTGCCACTCCGGCAGATTATTGTATGGCCGGTTATACTGTCCCCAAAAGATAGATTCGTTGCTCGGGTACCAATGCTGTCGGCCGACACCCTGAAAGAATGTCGAGAAATAGATATTCTTCCAGTCCATATTGATATTGAAGCCATAGATATACCGCGGTTCGTAATTCCCGATAATGGTCTTGTCACCATGGTCATAGATGGTGTTGCTTCCATAGTCGATGACACCGTCACCGTTGAGATCAGCAAAGCGTACATCTCCAGGGTATATTTTGCCGGAGTTGGAAGATCTGATTACTTTCTGTGTCGGTGCCCCGTCGATTTCAGCCTGGTTTTGGAACAAGCCCTGCGTTACATAACCCCAGATCTCACCCAAGCGCTGGCCTTCATAATAGCGATCTTGCTGATAGCGGTCATTTTGCAACAGTCCAGCCTTGTTTTCATAGCGGTCTATCGTCGATCGGTAATCGGCCAATGTAGCTTTCACGGACCAGTTGAATGGGGAGCTGTTCAGATCAAACCTGTCTTTATAGGCAATGCTCAACTCAAATCCTTTGGTTGTCATGTCTGCATAGTTACCCTTTGGGGAGGCGGCTCCAAAAATATCCGGCAGCTCCACACTGAGTGTATACATGTTCAAGGTCTTGCGCTGATAGATATCACCTGTAAAGGTCAATTTGCCGTTTAAAGATGAAAAGTCGACCCCGAAATTGGCTGTCCTGGCCGTTTCCCAGGTCAGATTATTCGGAATTACCTTGGGCACAGAAGTATAGGAAGGCTTCTGTCCGTTGAGGAGGCGATCCATGATACGTATATCGTACAAATCCATAAACGAATACGGATCCACCACACCGTTACCCAGAGAGCCATAGGAAGCACGGAATTTAAGGTCTGAAATAATGCGCTTATCCACGTTAAAAAATGGTTCCTCAGAGACCCTCCATCCGGCGGAAGCAGAAGGGAAAAACGCCCATTGCTGATCTACCGGAAAACGGGATGAGCCATCGTACCGACCGTTGAATTCAAAGAGATAGCGGTCTTTAAAAATATAATTGGCCCGCACAAAGATTCCGGCCGTACGGTATTTGTTATACTCGGCCGTCGCCGTCGTATTCTGTCCTAGTGCCAGGTTGATGTTGTCCACATCCTCCGTCAGCAGGCCTATTTTGTTGATGTACGTCCCGCTGATGCTACGCTGTTCATAGTTGTATCCCAGCAAACCCTTGAAGTAGTGGTCACCCACTGTCTTTTCGTATTCGCCATAGATATTTCCAAACAAGTATTTCCACTTCTGGTCAACCTGATAGATATTGTTGTTGAGATCCGTTTCCAGTTTCAGCGTTTTGCCTTCCTGCGTACTATAGGGTACAGGCACCCGTACGCGCACGGAGTTCAGATCGCGGTTTCTGAACGTCAGGTCCCCCTTGATGCGCAGGGTATTGTTCAGAAACTTAGTTTCAAAGGAGGTGGTATTGCGAAGATCGCGGTTTTCCGTCTCTACCCGGTTTTTACCATAGATAAAATCACCTACCGTATAGGCGGCAGAAAAGCTGAGCGAACCATCGGGATTGAAGATAGGCGAAGATGGGTGTCCCTCGTCCGCAATGTTCCGCCAAATGTTACCGCCTTCGCCTGCGGTAACCGGATCGCGATATTTCGAATAGTTGTAATCAATGTTGTTGCTTATGCGCAGCCATTCGTTGACCTGCACACCGGCCTTTGCACGTGTATTGTAAATCTTATATTTGTCCGTGTTATAGCGGTACAGCCCCTTGTAATCGTAGGCACGGCCAGAAATGTAGTAATCAAACTTTTCTGAATTTCCATTCACGGAGAGGTTGTGGTCCTGTACAAAGGTATGGTCTTTGATCAGCGCCCCGTAGTAGTCTTCATTTCCATAATATACATAATTCCCCTTGTCATCTACGGTTACTTCTTCTGTGATGCCCTGCTCTTTGCGTCTTTTGAACTCATTGAGCCAATCCATCGTAAAGATCTGCGTCTTGTTTAGCTTGCTTGGGATCGACGAGTAGTTATTCCAGGCATTGTATGCCTCAAAGAAATGTGACGCATATTCATAACCATCCGTAACAAACTTGGGTAAGGTAATGGGCTTCTGAAACGAGCCATTTCCCGAATAGTTAATGGATGTTTTGCCTGCTTTGGCTCGTTTGGTCGTGATGAGCACCACGCCAAAGGTTCCGCGCGAACCGTAGATAGCCGATGCAGCAGCATCTTTGAGTGTGGTCACGGTTTCGATATCATTGGGATTGATCGAAGCCGGATCGCCCTCTACACCATCGATCAATACGAGCGCACTTCCACCCTGCCCGATTGAAGTAGTACCACGGATGTTGAAGCTCGGCGCCCGATTGGGTTTACCATCGGCCGGAGTGATGTTTAAGTTGGGGATCACGCCCTGCAGCATTTGGCTGGCGTTGCCCAGCACACGTCCTTCGAATACTTCCGACCCGACCTGGTCCACGGCTCCTGTCAAGTTCACTTTCTTTTGCGTACCATAACCCACCACCACCACTTCCTCCAGCTCGGTATCCTTGGACTCCATCACAATATCGAGCTGATTGCCTGAGACGGTGACAATCTTTTCGCTATAACCGACCAGCGTCAGCTTCAGCTTCTGTCCGGCATTGGCCGGTAAGCTAAACTGCCCGGACGCATCAGTCGATGTTGTTTTTCCTGTCGAAAGGTTTGTGATGGTAACCCCGGGCATGGCTGCTCCGTTGTTGTCTTTGACCACCCCTTTCACGGTAGACTGAGCTGCAATAGTTTGCGTCTCTTTAGTCAATTTGACATGATCACGCTCTACATTCGCCCATGTTGGGTAAGAGAGACCCAATGCCATACTGATTAGTAGTGTTTTCTGCATTTTTAGTCTGGTTTAGAATTTAGCATCAAAGATGATGCTTTCCTTTGGTTCATAATTTACCGTAATGTTAAGAAATATTTAATTAATAACCATACGAAACCAAAAGAAACCCTAACCAGCAACGTGTACTTAACCCTAATTTAATCTTCGGGAAGCAAAATTTTAAAAAACACGGTCATTATTATAGGCAGACCACACTGGGATTTGGGCCTTTCTTCAGCAGCGTACCGAACCCTATTAGATCCGGTTTTCGTTGAGCATCCGCACAAGATCTTCGGCGCCCCCATCGAACTTTTGACCATTGACGAAAAAGGTCGGCGTCCCATTCACCCCGCTCATCATACCGCTTTCAAAATCGGCATCGATCTTTTCCTCGATTCCCTCGTCCTCCAGGTCGGACCTGAATTTTTCCATATCCACCCCCAGCTGCTCAGCGAGGTCGGACAGGAGACGGGTGCTCAGCGCATCCTGATGTTCATATATCCTATCGTGCATTTCCCAAAATTTCCCCTGCCTGCTGGCCGCTTCGGCCGCACGCGCCGCAGGACGGGCATATGGATGCATTTCTGAGAGTGGAAAATTACGGAATACAAAACGGATCTGCTCCCCCAGCTCAGCCATCATCGGCTTCAAAACACCATGCGCAGCAGCACAATGCGGGCATTGGTAATCCCCATATTCGACAATCGTGAGATCAGCTTGTTGATTTCCCTGCGAATGGTCAGCATTGCTGACCTTTGGTCTGAGTGCCATAATTAATTTGATTTAAGGTTTTCTAACGCTTCTATAATACCATCGGCACCGGGATTTACCGCGGTCGGTGACAAGTAACTCCATTGGATCACCCCTTCCTTGTCGATCACAAACAGGGCCCGTTTGCATTCCCCTTCTTCCTCGTCATAGACACCGTATTTTTTGGCTACCGCGCCCTTTTCCTCAAAATCGGCCAGCAATGGAAAATGCAGATTGCGGGACTGTGCAAAGGCCAGGTGGCACCATTTGCTGTCTACAGAAATACCCAGAATTTCAGCATCATATTTCTTAAAATATTTGAGCATTTCATTATATAAGGCCATCTGATCGCTACAGACCGGACTCCAGTCGGCAGGATAAAAGGCAAGGACAACATTCTTTCCCTTAAACTCAGACAGTTTGATTTTCTGATCGGGGGTCGCGTACAAGGTAAAATCCGGCGCCACGTCGTTTTTTTGTAACATACTAAGGTATTTAAAGTTCAACCATTCTCCAGAGCCACAGGTGATCCTACTGATCTCCATTGGCCCCGTTCCATAAAACAAAGTCTTGTCGAGTAAAAATTGTTTTATTTACTTGACGATCGTTTCAATACCTTGCACCTCAGCCACGGACAATTCCACCTCAGAAACAGTCCGCCCTAAGGACCGTTACTTGTTTAACCATCTCCGTATCACCCTGGTATAATTGGGCATGACCAGGTAGACCATTAGAAAAACGATGCTCCCCGAAATCAGTAATCCATCCAAAAGGCGATTTTGCGGAATATGCAGCTCACGAAAGAGAGGTAGCAGGAGCAAGGGCATAAGCAATGAGAGCGGGTAAATGGCCGACCAGGTCACCAGGTATTGTTTCCAGCGGCGCGGCACCCTACCGGTCGGTTCCGGCGTTTCAAAAAGGAATTCGAGACCGGATCTGATTTGATAACGATCATTCTGACGGAATAAAGGAGAGGCCTTTTCGATCATTCTTTTGCGGGTATCCGACTCCATCCAAGTTTTTAGATTGTCCACGGTATCGAATCTAATGATCACCGTGTAGACAAAGGTCAGCTTGGGAATAGGTCTAATGACCTGCAGATCGATAAATCCCGCTGCATGTTTGGTAAGCGGAACAATTTCTGCCAGCCATTCATCATATTCATGTTGTCTGTCATCCAGAATGTGATGCGTTATGACAACCGAGGCGCCTTGATTTTCCATATTTTTTGTTTAGTTGATTCATTTACACCCAACGAACCCTATTTCTGCACACTCCAGCATTGCATATGTGGGAACCCGAAATAGGGATTGCTCTTCACACGTACAATTATCGTTAAAAAACATCAAATCCACGATTTTGCTACGAGATCCGTTGATCTGACTACATCCGCATTTGGGCAAATCATCACTTTTGTATCAACACAATATTTTAAAGAAAACAGTTATGGAAACACAAAAAGTATGGTTTGTCACCGGAGCCTCCAAAGGGCTGGGACTATACCTCGTCAAAGAACTTCTGAATCAGGGTTATCAGGTGGTAGCGACCTCCCGCACGCGGCAGGCATTAAGCGATGCTGTGGGCGATCACCCCAACTTCCTGCCGCTCGAAGTCAATCTCACCGACGATGCAGCTGTCGCAGGCGCCGTATCTTCGGCTATCGATTATTTCGGACGGATCGATGTACTGGTCAACAATGCCGGCTATGGACAGATCGGAGCCATCGAAGAGCTCAGCGATGCGGAGGCGCGGCGCAACTTTGACGTCAATGTCTTCGGATCGCTCAATGCCATCCGCCACATCGCCCCGCAGCTCCGTCAGCAGCAGTCGGGACATATCTTTAACATCGCCTCGATCGGCGGCTTTGCCGGCAACTTCCCCGCTTTTGGCGTGTACTGCGCGACCAAGTTTGCCGTTGCCGGATTCACAGAAGCACTGGCAGAAGAGATGGCTCCATTTGGCGTGCACACCACCTTGGTGTACCCCGGATATTTTAGGACAGACTTCCTGCGTTCGGGCTCCATCCAGACCCCGGCACAGCCTATTGAGGCTTATGTCACCGCCAGACAGTCCGAAGCAACACATCTGCAGGAGATCAACGGCAACCAGAGCAACGATCCGCAAAAAGCGGCCACTGTCCTCATCGAGCTCAGCAAGCTGGAACAGCCGCCGGTACATTTTATGATGGGTGCCGATGCCTATGACATGGCCAAAAAGAAAATCAGCCTGATGGCCGATGAGGTCGAGAAGTGGAAATCCTATACGGTATCCACAGGTTATTGATCTCTCCTATGGCTGCCAGCTAATGCACTCTTACTAATCGGTAAAAACAGTAAATTTGTATATGGACACTACATTTCGCTTTCATTCGCTTTCGGAGTTCCACCAATTTTGTGGATTGCCTGGGCCCGAACATCCCCTGATCAGCCTGGTGGATTACAGCCAGGTAAAATATCCCATCAATGATACAGAGATGAAATGGATACAGCATTTTTATTCGATCGGATTAAAGCGGAATGTAAATGCCCGTTTCAATTATGGTCAGCAGCAGTACGATTTTGATTCTGGCGTGCTGACCTTCGTTTCACCCCTGCAGTTTCTAAAAGTCGAAATCAATCCTGAGGTGCAGGTAGAACCCAGCGGCTGGATGCTGCTGATCCATCCCGACTTTCTGTGGAATAGCGAACTGGCACACACGATCAAGCGTTACGAATTTTTCCAGTACGAGGTTCATGAGGCCCTATTCCTTTCGGACAAAGAGGAAGCCATACTCGTCGATATCCTCCAAAATATCGAAAAAGAATATCAGTCCAATATCGACAAGTTCAGCCGCGAATTGATTATCAAGCAGATCGAACGCCTGTTGATTTACTCTGAACGCTTTTACGAGCGACAGTTTATCACGCGTAAAAAATCGACGCAGGAACTGGTCACCCGGTTTGAGCAGCTGCTTTCCGCCCAATTTGATCGGGACAAGCTTCTGGATCAAGGTATCCCAACGGTTGCTTATCTGGCCCAGCAGCTCCACCTTTCACCCAATTATCTGGGCAGCTTGTTGCGGATCTACACGGGTCAGAACACACAGCAACATATACAGGGAAAAATGATCGAATACGCCAAAGAAAGGCTCAGCAACAGCCCACTTTCAGTCAGCGAAATTGCCTACGAACTGGGCTTTGAGCATCCGCAGTCGTTCAGCAAGGTATTCAAGAAGAACACCCAGCAGAGTCCGGTAGAGTTTAGGCAGTCTTTTCAGTAAGCCTCCGCGGAGACTACGATCTTTATGCATACGGATTCTGGGTCTAATCCGCGTAATAACCTTCCACACCAACCCCTATGGTCCAGAAAAACTTAGATTTTTCGAGGTCCTCAATCAGCATGTCCGCGTTTTCTTCATAATCGCCCTCCGCTTTTATCGACTCCATTTCTTCCTCGATATCCTCTTCGGTCAGCTGCCGCCACACGCCGACGGATATGTTCAGGAAAGCGTAACAATAACCTGCTTCGCTGTCGTCGACCGGCCCCCTATTTTTTTCGCTCAGGATATTGAGCAGCTCATCCGCTTCCACCTGAAACGGATTGACCCCATAGATACTGATTTCGGTTTTTTGGGGGTATGGTCCATTGATGCTTTCAATAAACTGCAGAAATCCAGCCTCGTTAAAATCCAGGCGCAGCTCCAGGTCATCGTAATAATACTGGTCATCCAGCGCATCGGATGGTGCGCCGAGTAAGGCTTGTACTTCGAGCCGGCTGGCCCCCAGGGATACCTGGCCTATGTCTTCGATATGCATTCCGACAAGCGGGATAAGTTCGATCTTTTTCATCCTTTAATCTGGTTTATTTACCTTCTATGAACATCAACTAGCCCTATAAAGTTAGGCAAAAAATACCAGAGAATACCCGAGGCGGATATTTCATCCCGACGGCATACTATATACCGAGAATCGGATGTTATACCAAGAATCGGATGTTGCAAGCGGCCAAAAAATCTTTTCGATAGGAATTTCAGGGAATAGATAATACCTTTGAAGTGTAAAAACACATGACTGCCAAACCAAAAAATGGATGAAATCAAAAAAATCAACCACCTGTGACCACTCCTGCCTGATGTGCCGCCATGTACTGCAGGACTGGCTCGGACAGATAGATCTACACCGTAAACTTCTAAAAATAAAAAAAGGACAGCAGTTTATCCACGAAGGCGCCACTGCCGAAGGCATCTATTTTGTACAGTCCGGACTTGTCAAAGTCCACCGTCGGCTCGGCGACAAGGAAATGATCGTCCGCTTTGCAGGCCCCGGCGATATCGTGGGCCATCGTGGTGTATCCTCTGAACCGGCAGTATACCCCATTTCAGCCACGGCACTCGAAACCACGCAGCTTTGCTTTGTGGACCTTCCCTTTTTCCTGTCCACGCTACGCGTCAACCCCGAACTGAGCTACCAGCTCATGCTCTTTTTTGCCGACGAGCTCCAGCTATCGGAACAAAAAATGTGCAATCTGTATCAGCTTACTGCAAAGAGCCGGCTGGCCTGGAGCCTGCTGTTGTTTCAGCGTATTTTCGGCGCCGATGCGACCGACGGTTATATCGGCTTTTCACCCAGCAAAAAAGACCTGGCGGCCTATATCGGTACCACCTACGAGACCTTGTACCGCATGCTGGCCGAACTGTCTGAACTGACAGCCATCCGCCTCGAAGGGCGCCGGATTTTTATCCAGAACGCCGAATTGCTCCAGGAGCTTTCCGCTGATCAGGCTTCATAAAAAAGGGGAGCTGATATCGCCCTGCGACAACTGCCTCCCCTACGTAAATATTTCCCTATCTATACGTCAACGCTAAAATCTGTACCCCAGTCCTATCCCCGGCCGCCATTTTCCGTTCGACGTGCTGGTCTTGGCCGTGTAAAAGGCAGGCAGCTGCACGGCCAGGTGCCCAAATAGCAGCGTGAGGCCCACGCCCAGTGTCGGTGTCACAAATGCATTTTTGGGCTTTCCTTCTTCCACCTTATCTTCCTTGAGTTTCAGGGTCGGCAGCAGCCCGAGCATCAGGCTGCGGCCCGGAGCAAAGGTATACTTGACCGCGGGACCCGTACAGTTGATATAGGCACCAGCGTCCGCGTATCCTGCCACCACAACCCCTTCAAAGAGGCTAGCTTTGACGCTACCCTGCTGCGCCTGCGCAGCAACAGTGAACACCAGCAAACTGGCCAGTGCCACCATTTTTGTAAACCGTTTTATCATCATGCAGCGATTAAGATGCAGCAACTTTCTCCTTGCTGTGGTAGGTATAATAAATAGCCATTCCGGTAAACAGAAGTCCGCCCACGATATTGCCGGCCGTCACGATCAGCTGATTGTACAGCCACCAGTCCGACACACTCACTTTCGCACCAAACATCATACCTGCCGGGATCACAAACATATTGACCACGGCATGCTCATAGCCCAGTGCAAAAAAGATAAAGATCGGAATCCCCGCAGCCAGAATTTTGCCCAGAGTGGACCTGGATGTCATCGACATCACCACCCCCATACACACCATCCAGTTGCAGAGGATGGCTTTGACAAAAGCCGAAAAGAGGCCAGCAGCACCGTGGCTGCCGTAACCAAGTGTTTTCTTCTCGCTGATGGCGATCAGGCTCTGCTCGATATTTCCCAGCTGGCTGACTTGGCCAGTCTCGGTACTGGCTGCCCAAAACAGCAGCGCAAAGAGGACGCTGCCGATCAGGTTGCCCAAAAATACCCAGAGCAGGTTGCTGGCCATCGCCTTAAAGCCTACTTTTCCTTCAAACCAGGCCAGCGGCACCAGCGAAAAGCTCCCCGTCACCAGTTCCAGGCCCAGGATCACGATGATCACAAAGCCGACAGGAAAAACAAAGGCACCGACCAGGCTGAGCCCCGTCTGCCCCGTAGCCAGCAGTGCCAGGGTCACCGAGATCGCCAGCAGCGCACCAGACAAGGCGCCACGGATCAATAGGTCCCGGATCGGCAGTGACGATTTATAAATAGCGGTATTCATCATTGCTCCCGCAACTTCTTTCGGACTGATATAATCCATAATATATTTTTTTTTAATGTTTATCACTCATTCCACAGCTGCCAGCTAGGCTGACATGCCAATATACACCCTGCCGTTTTCAACTTTTACCGGATAGGTTTTGATTGCACATTCATCGCCAGACAAGCATTCCCCAGTATCGAGGGCAAAGGTTTTCTTATGAAATGGACAGGCGACTTTAGGTGTTTCGCCCAGCGATCCGAGCATGCCCCGGCTCAGGATCATCTGCCGCTTGTGCGGACATTCGTTCTGGGTGGCATACCACTCGTTGCGGCGCGCGAAATAAAACAGGGCAATCTGTTCATTGTTTAATTTGAGGCATACCCCACCGTTTTCAATGGCATCTTCGATGCGGCAAGCCTGCAGCCATTGCGTGTCTAATTGCGTTTCCATCTGATTGTTGTTTAAAGGGTTTTCAAAGTATGTTAGTACGTTTTCAGGTTCCAGTCAGCAGCCTTTTTCTGGCCGCGCATCATTTCAAAGCGGACCGTATCATCCTTCTCCTCAGGCGCATTGACAAAGTGGACAAAGCGTTTGCGGATATTGGGATCCTCCACGGCGACTTTCCATTCACAGCGGTAGCTGTCCACCAGTTTCTGCATGTCATCTTCCCATTGTTCGGCCATACCCAGGCTATCGTTGACCACCACATTTCTGAGGTAGTCGATGCCGCCTTCCATCTTATTGAGCCAGGTAGCTGTGCGGGTCAGCGGATCTGCTGTGCGGATATAGAACATCAGGAAGCGGTCGATGTAGCGTATACAGGTTTCGCTGTCGATATCCGCTGCCAGCAGCAGCGCATGCTGAGGCTTACTGCCGCCATTGCCGCAGACATAAAGGTTCCAGCCTTTCTCGGTGGCGATGATCCCAAAATCCTTGCTCTGGGCCTCCGCGCATTCCCGGATACAGCCGCTGACGGCCGACTTGATCTTATGCGGCGCCCGCAGTCCGCGGTAGCGTTCCTCCACCCGGATGGCAAAGGAGACACTGTCGTGCAGCCCGAAGCGGCACCAGGTGCTCCCCACACAGCTTTTAACGGTCCGTAAGGCCTTCCCATAAGCATGCCCGCTCTCAAAACCCGCCGCGATGAGTTCTTCCCAGATAAACGGGAGGTCATTGAGATGTGCACCAAACAGATCAATGCGTTGTCCTCCCGTAATTTTTGTATACAGATTATATTTCTTGGCGACCTCACCGATGACGATCAGCTTGTCGGGTGTGATCTCACCCCCCGGTATGCGGGGCACCACCGAATAGGTCCCCCCTTTCTGAATATTGGCAAGGTAGCGGTCGTTGCTATCCTGCGCCACATCATTTCCTTTATCGAGGATCATTTCATTCCAGAGGCTGGCCAGCAGCGAAGACACAAGCGGCTTACAGACCTCGCAGCCATGTCCCCTGCCCAGACTGTCCAGCACCTGGTCATAAGTCTTCAGTTCATGGATTTTAATAAGGTCATAAAGTTCCTGGCGACTTAGGTCAAAATGCTCACAGATGCTGCTCCGGATGTACTTGCCCTGCTTTTTCATGGTATAATTGACCAGGTCCTTGACCATGGGCACGCAACCACCGCAGCCTGATCCCGCCTTGGTACATTTTTTTACGCCGTCGGCATTTTCACAGCCCTGCTGCATTACAGCATCACAGATCTGTGCTTTGGTCACCCCTTCGCAGCTACAGATCAGCGCCTGGTCTGGCAGTGCCTCCAGCCCTGTGCCCGGAGCTTTGCTGTCACGCTGTTCGCCCAGCAGCAGCAATTCAGGATGCTCGGCCAGCGGCATATTGTTATTGACCATCTGCAGCAGCATATTGTAGCTCGCCGCCTCGCCGACGAGGATACCACCCAGCAGACGTGTACCGTCGGTACTGACATTGAGCCGCTTATAAATTCCCTTATTGCGATCTTCCAGCAGGATGGTCCGTGCATAAGGTTCACTGACAAAAGGATCCCCGAAGCTGGCCACGTCAACCCCCAGCAGCTTGAGCTTGGTGCTCATATCAAATCCATGGAAAGCCTTTTCTTCGCCTACGATATGAGAAGCTGCGATCTCGGCCATTTCATAACCTGGCGCCACCAGCCCATAGATCATGTCGTTGACCAGGGCACATTCGCCGATGGCATAGACTGCCGGATCTGAGGTCTGCATCTGCGCATTGACCAGGATGCCCCCACGCTCGCCGACACTGAGCCCCGCTTTCCGGGCGAGTTCATCACGCGGACGGATACCCGCCGATATCACCAACAGGTCGGTCTCCAGTACCGAACCATCCTGAAAGGCAATGCCCGTCAGGCGTTCGTCACCCAGTAGCTCCCGGGTAGATTTCTGCAGCAGACAGCTCAGCCCCAGCCCAGCCAATTTGCTTTGCAATAGTGCGCTCGCACTGTCATCAATCTGCCTGGGCATCAGACGCGGCGCAAACTCGATCACGGCCGTTTCCGAGATCCCCAGATCGACCAGGGCCTTGGCCGCTTCCAGACCCAGCAGACCACCGCCCATGACAGCTCCTTTTCTGGCCCGGACCGCATAAGCTTTGATCAGCTCCAGATCTTCCACCGTACGGTATAAGAATACACCCTCCTTCTCTACACCCGGAATGGGTGGCACAAAAGCCGCAGAACCTGTCGCAAACACCAGGTAATCGTAAGGGACAGCCTCACCCTTTAGGGAGACCACCTCTTTCTTGTTCAGATTTACGTCAACAACAGGGTCATTGAGATGAATTTTGATATTATTTTCGGCATACCATTCATTTTTTGAGAGAAAAAGCTCTTCAAGAGATGAAATTTTGAAATAATCGGTCAAATGCACCCGATCATAGGCCCGAATTGGCTCTTCGGCGAATACAGTTATTTGCAAGTCGGCTGATTTTAACCTCAATTTTTCACAAATCTTATTCCCAACCATACCATTTCCAACAATAACAATCTTTTTTCTTTCCATAACTCCTGTTTTTTTGATATAAAAACCAATTTACTGATTTAACAACACTAATTTAGGTAATAAAAAATTAAAAAATCAACAAAAACATGATTTTTGTAATATTTTTTCAATAAAAATTTCAAAATATTTTAAAGAAACATGATTTATACCACATTTTTTAATACATTTACATATAAAACAAGACAAAAACAGTGTAACAATGAAAAAACTAAAGAAAAAATCGCTATTTATTGTCGGTTCTGGGCCGGGAGACCCCGAATTACTCACATTAAAAGCGCATAAAGCGATAAAAAATGCGCAAGTCATCCTATTTGACAACCTAATTAATGAAGAAATACTAAAATTAGCACCCAAAAACTGCATAAAACACTATGTCGGCAAGCATCCTTATGGAGAATATGTACCTCAGGAAGAGATCAACGCACTCATTCTACAATACTGCGCACAATACGACCGGGTACTGCGCCTAAAAGGCGGCGACCCCTATCTCTTTGGCCGGGGCTTTGAAGAATGGCTGACCGTCAGGGATCAGGGTATAGACGTCATCTATATTCCCGGCATCAGCAGCATGCAGGGCGCAGGCCTCAACGATATCCCGCTGACGCACCGCGGTATCAGCGAAGGCGTCTGGGCATTGACCGGGATGAAGAAAGATGGAAGTTTGTCTGCAGACTTGCCACTGGCCGTACAAAGTCGCTCCACGGTTGTCATTTACATGGGCATGCGCAAGCTGGACGAGATTGCGCGCACCTACGTGCTTTACGGAAGGGGCGATACACCAGCAGCCGTCATACAACATGCCAGCCTACCCCAGCAAAGACAGGTAACCTGCAAAGTCAAGGACCTGGTGCGTGCCTGCCGTCAACAGGGACTCGGGCATCCGGCCATTATTGTGATCGGTGATGTGGTCAGCCTGCAACAGGCCGAAACACTTGCTGCCAGTGAGCAGTATAGGCAGATAGGAGGGCAATAAAAAAGCTCTCAAAAAAATTTGAGAGCTTCATTATCTATATATTATTTGGGGTGTTTGTCACCAATTGTCATTGGTCTTGCTACTGTTGATACTGTTGGCAATGGCCACGATAAAGTCATTGATAAACTTTTCCAGGTCCTGCTGTGCCGCTTCCCTTCTCACCTTACCACCTGTATTGAACATCGCTGTCTTTACCCACAGATTGCTTTTTTTGACCAGCGGGTACTCAATACCGTCGTAACCTTCGAGATACTTATAGTTGGGCGAAAAACGCATCCGGCCATCTTTAAAGTCCATGGTAATTTTGTAAAAGAAATCCAGATCCTTGCGCAGTCTGCCCCATGAAGTAACTTGCTTTTCCATCGCGTCGAGGACAATCTGCTCGCCCTCCACCTTGGTAATCACTTTTTCTGGCCTGTTGTACACTGAGTTTGCAAATTTCAGCACCGCCTTGTAAAGCTCCTGCTGTGATTTGCCGGGAAAGTTCAGAACCACATAATTTTTGGATTCGTCCGCCGCATCGACAAAATCATTTGGCGTTAATTTCATGGTCTGCGCCTGCGCGAACCCCATCACAATGCACAACGTAATAGCGAGAAAAATTTGTTTGATCGTCATAATACCATAGCTATTGAGTACGCCATCAGCAACATATATTATGCCAAAGTCAACAATATTTCTCGTTTAAATAAAATTTGCCCAAGTGCGAGAATTTTCATCCCACAGACCATACAGTCCCCTTTACCCCAATACAACCTACAAGCCACTCATCGTTAAGCGGATACACAAGTCCAGGAAGCACAATCAGCGAAACGCGGCGTGCTATCTCAGGCCCCTTTGACCCGGGGATCGATCCAGTAATGATCGTGTTCGGCATGGCTAAAGAACTCCATGGGTGTCACATGGCAGTCCATTGTATCCTGCAGCCCGCCATCGGTATAGCTGACCACTTCTTCCGACGGCAGTACCAGACCGGTCAGGATCGCCCCTTCATCGAGGCAATACAGGTCCGAAAGCAGCACATTGATATGATGGGTCACCACCCATTGCTGCATCTCTTCTTTCGTCACCCGTTTGACCTGTTCGGACAGGAAGCGTGCTTCTTCGATTTCCTTTTCGACACTGTCGGGAAAAAATAGACGCAAAAACGCTTCGTATTTGTCAAATTCTTTGGTACGGATAGCCTCATTGCGGAGAAACTGTTTTTCGCCCAGCTGACCGTACGCGGTGGTGTACTTACGTAAATCCAGCTCCGCCAGTTCCCGGTCAGACCAGCGTGCCAGTTCGGACAGGGCGTACACATCCGTGCCATGACCATCACACTGGTTGAGGTATTCCCAGATATCCCCTTCGACGACTTTCGGCTTCTTATGATCCAGGATATTGTATCCTTCAGCAATCCACTCTTCAATTTGTTCTCTTCTCATAGTGTTATTTTTTACTACATACGATGATGACGGTACGCGTCCGCCAGCGCGGCAAGCTGTTTGCCCCGCGCCGCCGTGCAACGTCCATTTTATAAACAATAACGCCACAGCGATAGTTTCCCTTTCAACGAAAAAAGGCCGGGTGAACATGCGAAACCCGACCTTTAACTAAATTACTTTCAAATGGACTACCCTCAGGACATCCGCTAACAGCGAATAGTTTTAATTTTTTAAAAAAAAATTATTTCAGATTTCTGGCTTTTAGCTCTTCATCGACCATCCGCTCATCTTTGCCCAGATACTTATAAGCCAGCAAGGCTAACACCAGAGGCACAATCGTACTTAACCCAAGCCCGTTTTTTACGGCGCTGTAGACGGCCACACCAAAACAGAAGCCAATGATACAGGCATTGATAATCTTATTGGGCAGGGATTTTTTCTTTTTTTCCAGCAATTCGGCATCGGACAATTCGCCCAATGGCCTTGCATTCGTTTCGTTCGTTTCCATATCGGTTTTCATAAAAAGTCAGCGGCTCCTATAGCCTCGATGAAGATAGGGATTTTTTTTCGCATCCACCATTGGATATTCCACGTTACAGTACCGCCCCCGCCCTTGTTTTATCGCCTACATGTAATACGGACTGCTAACCTGACCGAATGTCAGGTCCTACAAAAATGCTTCCTGGATTGCATAAGCCCCAGCGATCTCCTGCAGCCATGTTTCGACACGCGCTGCCGCAGGGCGGTCCGCCCCATCAAAGAAGAAATGCTGTTTGATCTCCAGACCACAGTAGGCATAGATCCCCCGATCCGAGGTCAGCCGGAGCGCCCGGTCCATACCGATCTCCCCGTATTCGGACTTCGACTTGCCATGGGAATTGATAACATATACCGACTTGCCGCTCAGCAGCCCCTTTTGCACACCTTGATCGTAGCGGTACGCAAAGCCATAGCTAAACACACGGTCGATGTAGCCTTTCATGATCGCCGGCATACCCGTCCACCAGATCGGGTAAACAAAAGTCAGCGTATCTGCCCAGGAGATATATGCCTGCTCCTGCCGGACCTCATCGGCCACCCGGCCCTGCCGCTGACCCTGCATATCCTCCAGCGAAAGTACCGGATTAAAATTCAATGCATACAGATCCCGGACGACAACCTCGTGTCCCTGCATGCGCAGCGCCGCTTCGGCTGTCTGTCTAAACTGATGGTTGAGGCTTTCTGGGTTGGGATGTGCATAAATAATCAGATGTTTCATATTCTTTTGTTTTATTTGAATGACTGAAACAAAAGTAGTGGAAGGCGGATCCGAAAAATTGTAAGAAAACGAAAAGCTTAGTCGGCCGTGGCCCGGCAGATATCCGTCTGCAACCGTAGGTATTTTTTAGGGGAGATGTTCATAAAATGCCCGAAGTCGTGGATCAGCTGGCTCTGATCGTAGTAGCCGCAGGCGCCAATGATTTCAAACCAGTCCACTTTATCGCCACTGGAGGCAAGCTGTTGCAGCAGGCCCACCGCTTTGATAAAGCGCTCGTAGCGGCCACGCTCCTTGGCGCTGTAGCCAAAGTACTTTTTGTGCATCAGCTGCACGTTGCGCTCCGTCTGTCCGATGCTGCCGGCGACGGACTTGATGACGCTTTGGGAGTCCGATTCGAATCCCGACAGCAGGGATGAAGCACCATCCTGCGGCCTCAGATACGGCCTGCAGAAGTCCAGGATGCTACCGACGCGATCGGCTACGGCAGACATCGGGTCCAGCTGATGCCATAGCCGGGCAAAGCAGTCGTCTGCCAAGGCATCGTTGGGATCTGCCGGCAGATGGTCCGACAGGCGGGCCTGCCCGAAAAAGCGGAAAAAGGCGTCAGCCTTAAAATTGACAACCAGAATCTCTGATCCGGGCGGCAGCGTATAGTCAAATGCCGTCTTTACCGGCCCCAGCACAATACACCTGTGCATTTCGGCCGCCGTCCCCTGCCGGGTATGCAGGACGGCCCTGCTGCCAAAATTAAAGACCATTATCGTCTGGAAAGAGGGCATCAATGTTTTGGTCACGGCCTCCGTGCTGCGATTGGCGGCGAAGTAAAAATGCGAAAAGACGTCCGAAAATTCTTCCGGAACCGGCAATCGCACATCCCGATATGTTGAACCGCTGTTGGCCATCATTGTTTGGTACGCTCAATTTATAAAAAATCTACCTAAATCCGATCTAAACCCTATTTTGCCCGCGACTTTTGCCAATGTCAGCCTTTCATTAACATAGTACAGATTGGTCCGTCGCATGCTGGCCAGCAGATTATGATTCGCCTCAGTTAAGCAGATACCCGCGGGGCCGTTATACCCTAAAGGTGAAAGTCAGCCCAATATAGAGCAGCAGGAGGCAAACCGGCAGGTAAAGCGCATTCAGAAAGAGCAGCAACAGACCCAACGTCGTCTTTCTCGAATTGATGGCCAGGGCAAGGGCCAGGATCACCAACACGAACAACAGGGTGATAACCGCCCCCTCAAGGTCGTAAACATACAGCTTCTCCTGATAGCTAAAAAGCACAATGGCCATAACGATATGCGCACCTGTCGCAATCAAGCTCAAATTAGCATTGGACATTATTTTGTTTTTGGACATACACAAAGATAAAGATTTCGGCAACACCCGCAGCAGGACATGCTGAGCGAAGGCGGTTTGTGCCCAATAACCGGGTGACACGGGCGCAACAAAAATAGCACGCCAGTCTGGGAAACTGGCGTGCTGTCATTTTACCTAATTTTATGAGAGCCCCTGTCGGGGATGATTGCTACGGTCTGAACATCTCCCGTACACAAAAAGTTTGAAAAAAAATAAGTTAACTTACCGCTATCAGAATTCACGGAGCCCCTGTTGCGCGACTGGCCCATTGTTCCGATATTTGCTTTTTTACATGCCGGCATGCAGTATTATACCGTACCTGACAGTTTATCTCCATTGATCGAGTCCATCTGGTCGTTCGAAAGCCCGGAGCAGCTCCCCGAGCGCGAGCAGGCCCTGGTGATCCCGACCGGTAAATGCGTACTGCTGTGGAACTATCAAGGTACTTACGAGCATGTCGTGGACGACACGGTGTTTCATCATCCGCTGTACGACCTGCATCTGGTGGGCCCTCACAACAAAAATATTGTGCTCCGCGGTTCTGCCCCGGTCAGCTCCATCGGCATCACCTTCAGGCCCTATGGCTATTATGCCATCGCAGGTGCTGCCATGCCTACATTGGTCAACGGGATAACATCGATCTCCCGCCTGAAGAAGGACGGCAGCATGGTACTGGACTCCTGCACTGGTGTGCCTGCGGACAGTATCGGTTCGCTGCTGCAGCTGCTGGCCGAGCGGATACAGTTTGCAGCCGATGGGCGCGTCATCAGCGCAGTGGATGCCATCGACCAGCATCAGGGCAATATCCGCATCCGGGAGGTCTTCGAAAATATTCCCGGCTCGCAGCGGCATCTCAATAAGCTGTTCAAGCAGCAGGTCGGCCTGACACCGAAAGAATATGCTTCCATCGTGCGCCTGCAGGCGATGTACAACCTCTATATCCGTGATCAGCAAAAGGAAAACAAAGACCATCTGTATGACCTTTACTATGACGAATCCCACTTCCTGCAAGACTTCCGCAAGGTATTCGCACAGCGGCCCCGGCAGTTTATGCGCGCCCCCAACCAGCTGGGCAATGCCTTCAACAAAAAACGGTAGGTCTACTTTTTCCTATTTTGCCATCCCGGGGTGCTGTTACTTTGCAGAAAAAAAACACACAATCATGCGATTAAAACACGTAACAGATACCGCCGGCGCCTTGCTGGCCTTCAAAGCGGCCGCAGGCTCCATTCCCTTTGCGGAAGAGGTAGCCGCCTATTTTGGCATCGAAAGCCCCGCCGCTCCACAACAGGATTTTGGTTTCTGGGCCAGCGTGCTGCACTTCGAAATGCGGTACCGCTCCCTGGATTATTTTCTGGAAAAGACCGCAGCACCTACCGTACTCGAGCTTTCCGCAGGCTTCTCGTTGCGCGGTCTGGACTACGCCCGCAAGCACCCCGACGCCAGCTACATCGACACGGACCTGCCGGCCATCATCAGCCAGAAGAGTGAAATGCTGCAGGCCATGCAGCAGGCTGTCCCGCAAAACCTGCAGTTACAGCCACTCGACGTGCTGCACACCGAAAGCTATCCGGAGACCAGCAGCGAACTCGCCATCATCAATGAGGGGCTGCTGCTGTATTTCGACGATGCGGCCAAAAAGCAGATCCTGCAGCATATCCGCAGGCTGCTCGAGCGGCAGGGCGGCACCTGGACCACCGCCGATATTTATATCCGGCATGAGACCCAGGCCGTGGGCAGCGACAGAGACGGACGGTGGAACGATTTCTTCCGGAAAAACAACGTGCACGCCAACTACTTCGAGTCTTTCGACCAGGCCGAGCAGTTCTTTTACGATCAGGGCTTCCGGGTGCTCGAAAAGTACCCACCCGAATTTGACAAGTACAGTAGCCTGCCCAAGCTACTGGCGGCGGCCACGGGCGAACAGCTGGAACTCCTCAAAAGCCGGGGCAAAGTCCAGGAGACCTGGCAGCTGGGACTGAGGTAAGTCCCCCGCCCCAATGGCTGACCAGCAGCCTTTACATACAGCGGCCTCCCTTCCGGAAATATACTCCGGAGGCAGGCCGCTCTGCTTTGCTGCCTGATGCTCGCGCAACACCATGCGTATCTAGCCCTACAGGCCGATCTGGATCCCCAGGTTCACAACGCGCTGGTTCTGGTAGGCATCGCCGGCACTGTTGGCCGTCACCTCCGGATCCTGCTGGTACAGCGAATAGTTGGTCCAGGTCAGCAGGTTATACCCGCTGAGGTACAGACGTGCATTGTTGATTTTAAACGGCAGCCACCTATTGGGCAGCTGATAGCCCAGCTCCACGGTTTTGAGCCGCAGATAAGTGGCATCAATCAGCCAGAAATCCGACATATAGGTCGAGGGGCTGTTGATGGTCGTGGGGTTGGTGGTCAGCCGCGGGAACTTGGCTGTGGCCGCGGTCTCCGGTGTCCACCGCTGCTGATGGATCGGCTGGAACTGACTCTGGAACGGCTCGATACCACTGCCTCTGATGCTGAAGCTGTAGTCTGTGGTGCCCTGCAGCAGCACATTGAAGCTAAAGCCCTTGTAGCTGCCGCCCAGGGTGAGGCCGAAACTCGTATTCGGAATATCGGGCCTGCCGATGACCGTCCGGTCGTAGTCATCGATGATACCATCGCCGTTCAGATCCTTATAGCGGAGGTCGCCCGGCTGCACCTGATAACCGCCCGAAGGCTTGGGGCTGTCGGCAATATTCTCTTCGGTATAAAAGCCGTCATACAGGTAGCCCAGAGGCTGGTTGATCTGCTGCCCGGTCAGGCGCAGCCAGGGAAATGCCGGTGCGGGTTCATCCTGAAACAGGATCTTATTCTTGAAGTAGGTCAGCACCCCCTTGATATTGTAATTAAACGCCCCGATATTGTTGTTGACGTTCAGCTCCAGCTCCAGCCCCCTGTTGCGCACACGCGCAATATTGGTCGGCGACACCCCCACCCCGATATGCTGGAACAGCGACTGGGAGGTCACCAGCTGATCATAGCGGATATTATTGAAGTAATCCAGGGTCAACGAGAACTTATTTTTCCAAAGGTTGATATCGAGCCCCAGATCAAAAGACTTTTGCTTTTCCCAGGTCACGTTATCATTTCCCAGATTCCCTTCGGTGATAATCAGCGAAGGCTGGTGTGTCTCGCCAAAAGAATAGCTGCCCCCCTGGTTGTATACCTGCTGATAGAGGTAGCGGTCACCAATCACCTTGTCGGAACCCACGAGCCCGTATGAGGCCCGCAGTTTGAACAGCTCCACAAAGTCGAAGGCATCCTTAAAGAATGTTTCTTTGGCCAGGTTGTAGCCGGCGGACACGGCCGGAAACAGCCCATAGCGCTGTGCCCCCCGAAAACGGTCCGAACCATTGTAGGCCGCAGTGGCATCCAGCAAAAACTTCTCTTTGTAATTGTAGCCCGCCCTGAAGGTGTAGCCCTCAAAATTCTGCGGGATCCAGTTGGTCTTCTGATCACCCTTGGTCTTGTACGACTCACGGTTGTACAGCAGCAGCCCCGTCACGCTGTGGTCGCCGAATGAACGCGCATAGTTAAAATTAGCCTGCACGTTCACACGGTTGTTGTAATCGCCCTGATAGGCACGCAGCGTATAATTGCCCAGTACATAGGGCGCCCCGCCCTTTAACAGATAACCGTTGGTCGAGGGGTCGTAGCGGTACACCGGGATTTCGTCCCGGGCCTGCTCGCGGCCATTAGACTCGACACTCGCATAGGCTACACGTGTCGAGAAAGACAGTCCCTGCAGCCAGCTATTGAGCTCCTGCGTACCGCCAAACAAGATGTTGAGGTCATTGCGCCGGTCCAGGCTGTAGCCCGAGGCGGCCAGCCGCGCATTGATCGTCGGCAGCAGTTCCTGTGTATCACTGGCATAGGCGAAAGAGCCGTCGGGATTCAGAAAAGGCGCCGACCAGGGTCTTATTTTGTTGAAATTAAACACTTCGCCGACGATATTTCCGGCCCGCGGGGAGTTGATCCGGTTAAAATTGGCCCGGAAGTCCAGCCGCAGCTTCAAGGTTTTAGTGGCCTGCACATCCAGGTTGGAACGCAGGTTAAAGCGGCGGTAGTAATAGTTGTTATTGACCTTGTCGCCCTCATTCTCAAAATGATACAGGTTACCGTTCTGCGAAAAGGCCCCGGCAGACACAAAGTACTTGACCGCCTCACCGCCACCGGTGATATCGATGTTGGTATTGTACTGCTGGCTGGAAGGCTTAAAAATACGCTCGTACCAGTTGACATCCGGATGGCCATACTTATCGTCGCCATTGCGGAAATGTGCCAGGTCCTCTTCCGTAAAAGGCTGATGGGAGTTATCCCCTACCGTATTGGCGATGGCCTCATTCCAGAGCAGGGCACTTTCGTAGGCATTGAGAAATTTGAGTTTGGTCACGGGACTCTGCAGTCCCGACTCTACCCGTGCATTGATCTTGGGCCTCCCCAGTTCGCCGCGCCGGGTCTTGACCACCAGCACGCCGTTGGCTCCCTTGATCCCAAAAACTGCAGTTGTGGAGGCGTCCTTCAGGATGGAGATGCTCTCAATTTCGTTGACATTGATCTGCGAAAGCTGTTCATAGGTATACTCAATATCATCGACAATGATGAGCGGCTGATTGCCTTCGGAATTGAGGGAGCTGACACCACGGATAAAGAAGTCCGAGGCATCCCGTCCGGGCTGCCCTGAGCGCTGCACCGACACAAATCCCGGCAGTCTGCCCGTCAGGGCGTTCTGCACGCTGGAGGTCGGTATCTGCCGGATATCGGCACCCTTGACCGAACTGACGGCACCCGTGCTGGTCAGCTTCTTTGTGGTGCCGAAGCCCACGACCACCACCTCGTCGATATCCTGGCTGCTGGACTGCATGATGACTTCGATATTATCGCCGGGCCTGACCTTCCGCTGCTGCGTGTTGTAGCCGACGCTGCTGAACTGCAGCACCCTGCCTGCCGACAGCGCCAGCCTGAAGCGGCCGTTCTGGTCCGTCTGTGTCGCAGCCCCCCCCTGTTCCTTGACCGACACCCCCGACAGGGGGCCCGTGCTGTTTTTGACGATCCCGCTGACCGACTGTGCATATATGATGAATGGTGATAGCACCATTACAACTAAAAGATAGATGCTCTTTTTCATGTCTGATTTCCTTTTTTTAGATGCACCGGCTACCAACCGGGATTCTGTATCATTTTCGGATTTTTGATGACCTCATAGAACGGAATCGGCGCCAGGTACATCTTTTTGTCAAAGACCATTTTCAGCAGCGGTACCGGCTGCCGGATGGTGCCCGTCCCTGTCTGGTAGATCCGCATGGCATGCAGCTGGGCATTGAAGGCCGTCTCTGCGGTCTTCCAGCGGCGCACATCATAAAAGCGGTGTTCCTCAAAGGCCAGTTCCTTTCTGCGTTCGTTGTGGATGATGTCGCGCATCTGCTCCCTGCTCAGTGCCGCCGGCAGCAGATAAGGGCTGAGTCCGGCCCGCTGCCGCAGCTGCTCCACGGCACTGTACACCGCGGCATCCGGCCTGTCGAGCCGCTCGTTGCGCGCTTCGGCATAATTGAGCAGCACCTCCGCATAGCGGAATAGGATAAAGTCGTGGTTGACGTTGCTGTAGTTATTGAGGGTTTCGAAGTTACCCATAAACTTGCGCAGGTAGTATCCCGTCTTGGTCTGCTGCTTGGAGCCCCCCGGTTTGTCTGCACCGCCCTCAAAGGTCTGCACCGCGCGGTTTAGCCAGGGCGCACCATTATAGAATATGGTCGCATAAAAGCGGCTGTCGCGTCCCTGATAAGGATCCTCTGGGTCGTAGCCCGAGTTTTCGTCGTCGATCGCCAGGCCATTGGCCATGCCAAAGGCATCCACGAGCTCCTGCGTGGGGCTGGTCCGCCCATTGTTGACCCCGTTGGCATAGCCTACCGGGCCATTGTTATTTTCGAAACTGGTGTTGTTGCCGCCCTGTTTCGAAAAGATACGCTCGTGGTTGCGGGTGATGAAGACATCCTTAAATGCCGGTTCCAGGCTGAACAGGCCGAGGTCCATCAGTGCACGGGCAGCATTCTCCGCCGCCTGCCAGCGGGCGGCCGAATAGCTGGCGTATCCCGTCAGCTCATTTTGTCCATCGATGTTGCCACCGTTAAACAAGGGGCTGGCCGCGTACAGCAGCACACGTGCTTTGAGCGCCATGGCTGCCGCCTTGGTGGGCCGGCCATAGAATGTTAGGTTGAAAGGATCCGTGCGCAGGCTGTCCATGGCCATGTCGCACTGCTGCACGATATAATTTACGCATTCCGCAAAACTGGCCCGCGGCAGCTCTATATCGTCGTTGAGCTGATACACTTTGTCGCCCAGCAGCGGCACGCCGCCATGGCGTTTGACCAGTTCAAAGTAAAATAGGGCCCGCAGGAACCGGGCTTCCGCCTTCCACACCCGTGGCATGGGCGTACCATTTTCCAGCTTGCCCTTGACCGGCACACGGTCGATATGCTGGATGAAGAGACTCGTCCGGCGGATTCCCTGATACCAGGAAGACCAGAGGTTGTCCTGATAACTGTCGGCCGTATAGGTTCCCGTTGCCAGCTGCTGTACGGAGGTATTGGTCGGATTTGAGGATACCGCATCGTCAGTTGCCGCATCGAGAAAGTCGCCGCCCACGCGGTTGCCCAGGGCCGGCAAAAAACGGTAGCAGTCCGCCAGGAAGCGGCCCGCATTTACGCCCGCCGAATCGCGGCTGTCAAACACCTGGTCCAGGGTCTGCAGTTCTACAGGTTCGACTTCAAGGTCGCTCTCGCAGGCAAATACCAGGAGGGCTACCGCAGATAGGGCGATCCATTTAAACGGATTATAGTTCATAACGTCAATAGCTAAAGGTTTATAATTTTACGTTCACCCCCAGGCTGACCGTGCGCTGTGCCGGATAGGCTGTACCCGAAGAAATCTCGGGATCCAGGCGGCTGTAGGGTGTAAAGGTGACTAAATTGTGGGCGCTGGCAAAGAGGCGCACGGCCGACAGCCTGACGCGCCTTGTCCAGCTGGCAGGCAACGTATAGCCGAGGCTCATATTGCGTATACGCAGGTACTCACCCTGGCGCGTCCAGTAGCTCGACACGTTCTGCGTATTGGTCGGGCTCGGCCCCAGCGTCAGCCGCGGGTAGGTCGCCGAAGCCGCCGTCTCCGGTGTCCAGCGTCCCAGCATATAGTCAAAACCCTGCCCCTCGCCGTTGCTACCAAAAGAATAATCCGTCTGCTGGTAAGTGCGGTTGCGCACGCCCTGCAGCAGCACACTGAAATCAAAGCCGCTCACCTGAAAGCCGAGGGTAGCACCAAAATACAGCGTCGGCCTGGTATTGCCGATGGCCGTCTGGTCGTACTGGTTGATGATGCCGTCGCCATTCAGATCCAGCAGCCTGACGTCCCCCGGCGACACCTTGTTGCCCGACAGCAGCGGCGCGCGGTCGGCCTCCTCCTGCGTCTGGATCAGCCCGTCCGCCAGGTAGCCGAATGTCTGCCCCACCGGCATTCCCGTGCGGCGGTTCCAGTCATACTTCTGAAATACCTCATTCATATACAGCACTTTCGAGCCGACACGACTGGCATTGGCTGTCACAAAATAGTTGAAGCTGCCCCAGTGGTTCTGATAGGTCAGGCTCAGTTCCTGCCCTTCATACCTATTTTTACCGATATTCTCGTTGGGATAACCAATACCGATCAGTTCGATGGTCGATCCCCGCTGCTGCAGCAGATCAAAGTAGGTATCCCGAAAATAATCGGCCGTCAGTTTGAACGTCGAGTTCCAGAGCCCCAGATCCAGGCCGATATTGAGCTTGTTGCCCTTTTCCCAGGTGCCCTCGATATTGGCGAGGCCCTTTTCGATCAGGCTGTAGGTGGGAGCATATTCCGAGCCGAAGTCGTAGGCATTCGAACCATCCTGACCATAGGAAGCACGCCAGCTATAGTAGCCCAGCGCCCCTTCGTTGCTGTTGCCGGTCCGTCCGAACGTCACCCGCCACCGGAGCTGCGACAGCCAGTCTGCCTGCCCCTTCATAAAGTCCTCCCCGAGCATGTTCCAGCCCAGGCCGAAGGCATAGAACACGCCATACTGGCGGCCCGGCGCAAAGCGGTTGAAGCCCGAATAGTTGACCGCTGCCTCCGCAAAATAGCGGTCGCGGTAAGCATAGTTTGCCGTGGCCGCGTAGTTGCTGTAGATCGCGGGCAGGTCAAACTGGTAGTTGGCCGTCTGGCGGTCGACAAACAGGCGGGCTCCGGCGCGGTGCCCGCCGCCCAGTTCCCTGTCGTAGCCCAGCATCCCCTGGAAGTAGTAGAAATTGGCCGTGGAGGTGATGGCAAAGGAGTTGGGCTGATCCGCAATGTTGCCATACCTGACATAGACCAGCTCTTTCTGTTCGTTATAAGTCAGATCGTAGACCGGTTGTTGCCGACTGCGGTCGATCAGGCTGGAAGAAGACGAAGACACGTTGAATTTTCCCTTTGCATACAGGCCGGGCAGAAAGCGGTCCAGCTTGTAGCTGAAGTCGAGGTTGGCCAGTAAATCGCGCGTGTTGTCCAGCAAGTAGCCCGCACCGGTGGCCATCTGGTACAGGTTGGTCCTGTATACCGACGAGCCCCCATAAGTGCCATCCGGGTTGAAGATCGGATACGCATTGTTGGGCGTATTGTAGAGGGCCGACAGGATCTCGCCCGTCCTGGCTCCCGGCTGCCTGCCGTCCTGTATCTTGCCGAAAAACTGCAGCCCGATGGTCAGTTCGTCGGTTACATCCACATCAATGGCGCTGTTGATCAGGTAACGCTTATTCTGCAGGTTGGTTTCATAGTCAAACTGATCGTCCGATTGAAAGAAACCTTCCTGGTTGAGGTAGCTCAGCGACATGGCGTAGCGTGCATTCTTGATGCCTCCCTGCACGCCGAGGTTGTACTTGCTGATGGGGCTCTGATCCCGTATCAGCGCATCGTACCAGTTGACATCCGGAAAAAACAGCGGGTCGCTGCCATCCTGATACGCTTTAAAATCACCGGCGGTATACACCGGCTGGCGGCCTGCATTGAGCAGAGCCTCATTGTAGAGGTAGGCATACTGGTGTGCCGCGAGCGGCTTGGGCAATTTGAGCGACTGCTGCATGCCCGTCTGCGCGGTGAAGCTGATCCGCGGTGGCCCCGGCCGCCCCTTTTTTGTCGTGACCTGCAGCACCCCGCGCGAGCTGCGCTGGCCGAGCAGGATGCTGGACAGCGCGTCCTTGGCGACAGTCACCGATTCGATGCTCTCGGGATCGATGGAATAAATATCGCGCTGCACGCCGTCGATCAGCGTGACCGGGCTCTGACCCCGCAGGTTAAATCCGATTTCGCTGTTGTCGCTCAGGCTGGAGCGGTATTTTACAGCATCCGAAGGCAGCGATCCCGCCAGGTCATTGGAGGTAATCGCAGCCATGGCCGGCGACCTGAAGCCGCTGAACTCCTGCGTGTACAGTCCGGGAATCCGCCCGGTCAGGGCATTCACATAGAGCGGGGTTGGCGTATCCTTGATCTGGCTGTTGTATACTACGGTAACAGCACCCAGCTGCTCCGTTACCTTCTTCTGATCGTAGAGGGCAGTCTGCGCCTCGTCGCTGCGCAGGACGCTGGTTACCAGGCGCACCAGCTTAGCCTCATTTATCCTGATCTGCTGCGGGTAATATCCGGGGTATTCGACCCAGAACACCGTTGTGGTGGTCTCCACTGCAGCAAACTCGCCCTCCTCATTGCTGATCCCCAGCAGGCGGTGCCCTGCATCATAGATCTTCGCGCCAGCCAGCGGCTTGCCGAATTCATCCACGATTTTCGGAAGCCTTGCCGGTGTGACCCGGTGCAACAGTGGCGCAGTCCGCAAGGCGTCGCCCTGCCGCCAGGCATGGGCAGCATAGCAGTCCGAGACGGCCAGCACCATACCGACAACACTTATTTTTATATAACGGTCAAACATTAGTTTTTCGATTATTGGTTAGTACTTGATCCTGTTTTCGGCAGCGCCAAATTCCAGATCACTCACATCTAAAAGTATATTTAAACGGCTGGTCCGTATTGCCATAGCCCACGCGTTTGCTGCCGGTGGCATCCGTATAGAAATATTCCAGCCGGGCGATATGCAGGTCCTTGTCCAGTTTAAAAAATCCCCTCGGCCAGATGTCGAGCAGGTATTTTTTGCCGCCGATATCTTTGAGGGCCGTCTCCGCTGCCGGCTTGCTGACCTCGGCAATCACTTTGCCCGATTCGTCGATGGCTTTCACCTGCAGGTACACCGCTTCAGCGCCATCCAGCACGGTATGGGCAACGCCGCCGTCAAAGGTCAGCGTGATGATATCGTTGTCCAGGCTTTTGACCGGCTGCACGGTACCCAGCTGGGGGTTGATAAAGTCGATCAGGTCGCCCTCACCGCCCGTCACTTCAAAGGGAGCAGAGAAGGTAAACTTTTTGTAGTCCGTATCCTCGGGACGCAGATTTTCGATGGACGAACCGATGTAGAAGCCCAGCGACACCAGCATATTTTCGGCGCCCACATTACATTCCGCTTTGACCGTAAAGTCAATATCCTCGTTATTGACAAACGAATAGGCCTGGGTACTCCGGAAGACGATCCATTCCATGTCGTCCACCAGGTTGGGGCCGATGCCAAACATTTTGCGTGCCGCCTGATGCCAGCTGAGGCCCGACACGGGTTCGAGCTCCGAATCCGGAATGATCCGCATGGTACCGTTGCCTTTGGGGCTGGTAAAGGACATCGTCAGGTTTTTACGGGCATTCCAGCCTTTGGGCACCATGATGCCGGCGACCAGCTGGGTGGTGTAGCTGCCGCCTCCCTGGATGCGCGGCTCGGCACCGCAGTGCATCGTGAAGGTCACCCGTTCATTGACCGCTGCCGAGGCCGGTACCGTGACCGAAATTGCCTTAAGCCCGCACTGTACCAGAAAGACCGTGACAAACAGCCCTATCGCGCAGAAGGCATAAATCGCATATTTTTTTATCTTTTTCATGTAAACAACTTGCTATAGTGTATAACCTTGTCTCCTGTTAATCTGCGGGGTCCTGCCGTTCGAGATCGTACTGGTACGAATTGCCCGCACAGCCCAGGCTCATCGATAAGCTGAGCTGGCGTCTGCCCTTAACAATGGGAAACTGAAACTTTAACAGCACATTCTCCTGACCGTCTGCGGGCCGCAGGACGATGTGAAAAGGATATTGTGGATCCTCCAGCCGGTAGGTACCGCTGCCGCGGACGACAAAGGGCAGCTGGTCGGCAACAGCGTAGGTGCCATCGGCCTTAAAGCTTATCCTGAAGTGGTCGAGCAGCATACGGCTGCCCAGGTCTTCGCCGTTGCGTGTCAGCTGGATCACCTTCCAGTCGCCCGTAATATCTTTGGCCGGCTCTTCTGCCGGGATTTTGGCCAGCTCATCTGTGCAGGACTGTAGCCCAGCGCATAGGAGCATCAGCATCGGAAGCAGTCGTATCGTGTTCTTTTTCATCATTTTATTTTTTCGTTTACCGTCGGCTGAGCGCTGTGGCAGCGCCCATCGCCGCATCTATCAATATCCGGGATTTTGAATCAGGTCGAGCGACTTGGCCACCTCAGACTGTGGTATCGGCCACAGGTACATCCGTTTGTCAAATACGCGTTTTCGTACGTTGATGGTGTTGTAAACCGTTCCCGCGGCCGTGCGCACCGGTTCTGTACCATGCAGCTGCCGGTTTTCAAGCGTTTCGGCCTGCCGCCACCGCCGCACATCAAAAAAGCGGTGTCCTTCAAAGGCAAGCTCCTTGTGCCGCTCGTTGTGGATGATGTCGCGCATGGCCGCCTGACTCAGGCCGGCAGGCAGCGCAAAAGGCTGCAGTCCTGCGCGCTCACGTATGGCTTCGACCGCCGCATACACCTCCCGGTCGGGCGCCGCCAGGTATTCGTTGCGGGCCTCGGCATAGTTGAGCAGGATCTCGGCGTAGCGGATGATAGGCAGGCAGCGCGGTGTATAGGTATTGAACCAGTCTGCTGCCACCTCGCGGTTGACCATCTTGTACGTATAGTATCCCGTCGGTGTACCGCGGTAGATGGCATCCTGCCCTGAGGTCACGTTGTTGGGATTGGTCTTATCGATGTAGATATTGACCGGCCGGCGGGCCAGCCCATCCCTGTGGAAGACCAGCGACTGGTCGCGCGTCACGGTATTGGCCAGGCGCGGATCGCGGTCGCGGTAAGGATTTTTAGGGTCATATCCCGAATTCGGGTCATCGATCGGCAGGCCGTTGCGCATGCCAAAGGCGTTGACCGTCTCGAGGTAGGGATAGGCTCCGGGGTTGCTGACACCGAAGGTCGGCGGATGCCAGATCCCCTCCAGTTCCCGGTTGGCCTCCTGCATCCTGGCCAGGATGTACTCCTCATTTTTGCGCAGCTGGAAGACCTGGTAAAAGCCAAATCCGGGCTCCGGATCGTTGTTGACATGCAGGCTATAGTGCCCCGACTCGATGACCTGGGCTGCTGCTTCCGCGGCTTTCTGCCAGCGGCCTTGGTCCGGTGCGGGGTAGGCGACCACTTCCCGCAGCGGGCCATCCGAGGCCAGTGGCTGACCGTTGAACAGTGGGCTGGCAGCATACAGCAGTACCCGCGATTTGAGCCCGTAGCAGGCCGCACGACTGACGCGGCCGTAGTCCTCGCCGGCATGCTCCCAGGGGAGATCCTGCGCAGCGGCATCACATTCGGAGACGATGTAGTCCACGCATTCCGCAAAGGTATTGCGGGTAGCAGGTATCACATCCGAGGCCCGGTAGACACTGTCGCCCATCAGCGGGACTCCGCCGTAATGTTCCAGCAATATAAAATAATAGTAGGCCCGCAGAAAGCGGGTTTCGGCCTTCACACGCACCTTGATCGGGTTGCCAAAACGGGCATGAGGCAGATTTTTGAGCATAATATTCGCCCTGCGAATATTGGTGTAGGGTGTCCTCCAGGCATCATTCGTAATGATATTGGAATTGACCGTTCCGGTGGCAAACTGGATGAAGGTGTTGATGCTGCCCAGTCCGGCGCCTTCGGCTTCATCCGTACTCGCATCGAGCCCCCCGCCGCCAAAACGTCGCGGTGCCGTCGCAAATCCAATATCCGCATAGATGCCCGACAGGAAATTGATGGTATACGTACTGTCGGAAAATACCACGCTTTCGTTTAGGTCAGAAGACTGTGTCTGATCCAGAAATCCCTGTTTGCTACAGGCTGCGCAGGCAACGAACGCCAGCACAGCATACACGAAATAGCTTTTGTTCATAATTGGTTATAAAACAGTAAAATAATATATTTTTATCCCTATGGGCTTCAGGACCTGGTCCCTCCGCCCGATGTATTTCAGATACCTATTGCAGGCTGCTCAGTGAAAATGGCCGCGAAGCCGGAGCAGTTCCCCTTTCATAATTTGGCTGTGCCCCCATCACAAAATGCAGTTCGCCCCCTTGCAGGATATCGCCGTAGGTGATGAAGTTTTTGTCGTACGGCACACCGTTGAGCTGTGCCGACTGGATGTAGACATGCTGCTCGCTGTTGTTGTCGGCACGGATCACAAACTGCCGTCCGTTGTCGAGCCTGATGGTCACCTTTTCAAAGAGGGGACTGCCAAAGACATACTGGTCCGTGCCCGGGCAGACGCTGTAGATGCCCATGGCACTCAGCACATACCAGGAGGACATCTGTCCCTGATCTTCGTCGCCGGGATAGCCCCTTTCGGTCGCATTGTACAACCCGGAGGTGACCATCCGGCTATATTTCTGTGCCTTCCAGGGCTGCCCGCTGAAATTATAGAGGTACGGCACGTGCTGGGTCGGCTGGTTGCCATGCGCATACTGCCCCATCTTAGCCAGCAGCATCTCGCGCATTTCATGGATCTCCTGCTTGTAAGTTCCATAGTTGATGCGCTGCTCCATCGTGAAGAAGGTATCCAGCTTGGCATTGAAGCGCTCGGTGCCCCCGAGCAGATTAATCAGGCCGTTGACATCGTGCAGCACCGACCAGGTGTACTGCCAGGCGTTGGCCTCCGTAAAAGGGCCGCCCCATTCCACCGGATCAAAGGGCTCACGCCAGCTGCCATCCGGGAGGCGGCCACGCATAAAGCCTACCGCCGGGTCAAACACATGCCTGTAATTGTACATCTGCCGCGCGAAAATATCCGCATAAAAGCTATTGCCTGTCATCTTGGCCAGCTGGTAGGCGCAGAAGTCGTCGTAGGCATATTCGAGCGTCTTGGCCGTGCTTTCATGGATCTCGCCATAGGGTATATAGCCTTTGGTAAAATAGTCTTTCCAGCCTTCGCGTCCATTGGAGCCACCCCACAAGCCCTTGTTGGTCGCTTCATGGTAATAGGCTGCCAGTGCACTGTCGGGATTGAACGTGCGGATACCCTTTACCCAGGCATCGGTGAGCAGGGAGATGGCATGGTTGCCGATCATGACGCCCGACATCCCGGGATTGGACCATGTGGGAAAAAATCCCGCCTGCTGCTGCGCGTCCAGCAGCGACTGCATATAGCGGCCCTGCATCTCGGGGTGCAGGATATTGCTGAGCGGAAACTGCCCGCGAAAGGTATCCCAGAACCCATTGTCGGTATACATGTAGCCCGCGTGTACCTTTCCGTCATAAGGACTGAAATAGTAAGGCCTGTCCTGCCGGTCCAGCTCGTAGAACTTACGGGAAAACAGGTTTGCCCTGAACATGCAGGAGTAGAAGGTTGCCTTTTGCGCTTCGGTGCCCCCATCGACGCGTATGCGGTTGAGCAGCTTGTTCCAGATGCCGAAAGCCTTGTTTTTGGTCTGCTCGAAGGTCCTATGCTGGCCCAATTCACGCTCCAGGTTGAGGGCAGCCTGCTCCGGGCTGATGTAGGAGGACGCTATTTTCACCTCCACCTTTGTGCCCGGGCGGAATTCCAGGTAGCCGCCCCGGCCCTTGCCGGCAGCATACGGCTGTCCTGCCTGCAGCGTTCCGTCCTCATTCGCCCAGGTGCCATAGGCCGTAAAGGGCTGACTGAACTGCAGCACGAAATAGTTGCGCATCTGCGGCGGCACAAAGCGGCCGTTGTGCACGTAACCGATGATCTTGCGCTGTTCGGGAATGATCCGGATTTCACTTTCCCCGAGAAAACCGTCGAGCACCAGAAATGCCTTTTCCTTTTTGGGGAAGCTAAAGCGCATATGAGCTCCCCTTTCCACAGGGCTCAGTTCGGCTTTAATGCCATTGTCAAAGCTGACCGCATAGTAGTGCGGTTTGGCCACTTCATGCTCATGGCTGAAGGCCAGCGCCCGCTGCTGCTCATCGACCTGCAGCTTCCCGCTGCCGGGCATCAGCGAAAATACCATATAGTCCCCCATCCAGGGGCTGCACTGATGCACCTGCTGAAAGCCCCTGATCTTGTCAGCCTTATACTGGTACTTCCAGCCATCACCGTTTTTGCCGGTCTGTGCCGAAAAGAAATGCACGGCAAAGGGCAGCCCCACCGTCGGGTAGGTATTGCCATAGGAAAGGCTCCACTCGGAGTCAGTGCCCTGCAGCGTACTTACATACTTGACCAGGTCCGCTTCCTGCGCCTGCAACCGGCAGGCAAGTAAAACGAGGAACCCAAACATCCATAATTTTAGTTTCATCATATCGCTTTTCTATTTTTTATCCGGATTGCGTCCTTTCCATTTCAGTACCTGCTTCTCGGCCTGCCCATACTGCTTCCACAGCAGGCGGAGGTCATTGTGTGCGGGATCCAGGTCGCTGATCCGGATTATTTTTTCCTCTCCCGGCATCAGTGTAAAGTAGTTGTCCGAGATCATCAGCGGCAGGATACGCTCTCCGGTATGGCCGTCCAGCATGCGCAGCCTGTTGCCAAAGGCCACGGTGCTGCCGGCATTACGGACGGTGAGTACCCGGCCTGAGCTGCTGCTATCGCTGCTGTCTACTCTCCAGCTGAAGTGCAGCTTTGCCGGGGGCAGGCTGTTGAGCGCCGTGTAGTCCAGTTCCCGCTGCCCATTGTGCCAGTAGAAATTTTCGGACAGCAGCTCCCCTGTGCTGCTGCACAGCTGCAGCCTGATGAAATGCAGGTCCGACAGCGCGCGATCACTGCCGCCGCTAAGGGGGCCGAGGCGGAATACCTCCCGGGCCTCGTTGCTGGCAACCGAGGCCGTGGCCCGGCGGCTATAGCCGGGGACTTCCTGTCCCGACAGGTTGAAGACGCGGGCAGTCACTGAAGCCGAGTCCAGGTCCAGCAGGCTGGTGTTGATCACCTTGACACTGTTATTGGCCACGTTCCACTGCACATACAGCGGTTCGCAGGCCTGTCTGGCCCCCCAGTAGGCGCCGGTCGCGTCGTAGTAGTAATCATAGGTCTGCCACACAAACGAAGGGTACGCCGACTGGCTCATCCAGATCAGCAGCCCCGCAGCATCGTCCCAGAGTTTATCATTCCAGGCCTCGTACATGCCCTTCATGACTTCCAGGTTGAGGTACTGCGCTTTCTCGGCAAAAGCCGGCAGTCCGTCCGAGGGGCCAAATTGTGTATTAACCGCCGCCTTATACTGGATGGGACTGGCATTGGACGCTTCCTTACCAAAGAAATGCCGGTTCCATACGTTGTCGTCTTCGGACTTCAGCTGCTCATCCGAGGGTAGCGGCCAGAGCTGATCCCGGGGGATAAACTTGACGATGCTCTCATAGTTGGGAAAGGTTGCCGTCCCGATTTCGGTCCGCAGGCCATAGCCGTAGCTGCCGCTGTAAGGATAGGGCGGCTGGTTCCAGGCCAGGTTGCTGCCCGAGGTTTCGAAGTGGTGCTTCGGCGGCTGATTGCCCCACCATCCGCTGCCCGACAGGCCATCCTGGTTGGAGCTGGACTTGTACAGGCGGTCGTTGTGGTCCTCGAGGGCCACGATGGAGCGCAGGTAGCTGTCGAGCTCCGGCTTGGGGCGCGTCTCATTGGCCCCGCACCAGATGGCGATACTCGGATGGTTGCGCAGCCTTTTGATCTTATCAAGGGCGTTGGCTTTGAAATCCGCATCGCTGGCGACATCGTTGTAGGCCACATACAGCCAGAAATCGTCCCATACCATGATGCCGTAGCGGTCACAATAGTCGTAGAAGGCATCGTCGGTAATCGATCCCGTCCATAGGCGGATCATATTATAGTTCATGTCTTTGTGCAGTTTCACCTTGAGGCCATATTCCTCCCCGCGGCAGCGCAGCAGGTATTCGCTCATGCCCCAGTTGCCCCCCTTGAGGTACACCTTTTTGCCGTTGATGAAGAAGTTGAGCACCGGCCAACCCGCACGGTTGCGCACATACTGGTACTCATATTTGCGGATGCCAAACTGGATCCGCTTCCGATCCGACAGTTGGCTGCCGGTCTTCAGCGTCAGCTCGCAGCTGTACAGATGCGGCTCCCCGTAGCCGTTGGGCCACCACAGCCTAGGCTGGTGGATTACCAACTCCTTGACCTCATTGCGGGTAATGTATACCTTCTGTCTGCTATGCGCTGCGATGGACAGCTTTTTGCTGAAAGGGATGCCACCGGGCTGTATGAGTCCGGTCAGCTCGACCTGCTGTGTGCTGTCGCTGGCATTGTTGATGTCGGTGGAAAACTCCAGGTAAGCAAATTCGTTGCTCTCGAGGTCCGAGCGCATCCAGGGGTCTTCTAGCGTGACGGCACCTGCGGAGCGCAGCGACACATTGCCCGTAATACCCGCCAGGCGTCCCGGCACATAAGGCATCCAGTCCCAGCCCGCTGCCGCCAGATAGGTCGGACTCGCGGTCACCCCGAAGGCTTCCTTATCGCTGCGTGTCTTTTTCTGGTCCGCATCGCTGATCAGCACAGCGACCGTGTTGTCCGCCCCTTCGCGCAGCAATGCCGTGACATCAAACTTGCTGCGCAGCATATGTCCGCTCACATCCCGGGTTGATGTTGCCGTCCCCGACAGCTTCACCCCATTGAAGAAGAAGTCCGCATAGCGGTTGGTATTGTCAAATTGCAGCCAGATGCGCTGTCCCTTGCTGTAGCCCGCAGGCAGCCGAAAAGTACCCCGGTACCAGAAGGGCCGGTTAAACAACTTTTCGTCCACCCGATAGATATTGTCCGCATAGTTGGGATCCGGCACCAGACCCTGACTGACATAAGCCGTAAAGACCACCCCCGGGACAATGCCCCTGACGGGGTCTTTCAGCACAAAACCGGGCTGCGAAATCTCCAGCCCCGACTGCGGCACTTCGTCCTTGGGCTTGATCTCCCAGCGGACGGCCGTATTGCTGCTATTGAGCGACAGCTCAGGTACCTGAGCCCTGTTCGGGGCAGCCAGCAGGAGCAGCAGCAGGATATAAATTAATCGTGTCATTATTAGATTCCCCAATTTTTATTGGGACGCGGTCCCATATACAGTTCCAGGGTGGCTCCCGCCACCATGTCTTTAAAATCAATATAACTTTTGTTGTACGGCTGACCATTCAGCTTCGCCCGCTGGATATAGCAGTTGGCCTCCGAGTTGCCATGGGCGATGATGCGGAAGGCCTTTCCCGGAAAATATACCGGATCCAGCGCAAAGACCACTTCCTCCAGCAGCGGGCTCGTGATCTCGTAGCGCGTCGATCCCGGGCAGGAAGGATGTATGCCCGCAGCGGCCAGTACGTACCAGGCCGACATCTGGCCCACGTCTTCGTTGCCGACAATCCCCTCGACCGAATTGCTGTAGGCCCGGTTGCAGATCAGGCGTGTCCACTTCTGCGTCAGGTGCGGCGCCTGCAGGTGATTGAACAGAAAAGGAATCAGGTGCACCGGTTCGTTGGCGTGATTATAATATTCGTTCCACAACATATTTTCGGGCGTCTTTTCAAAAAATTCCGTCAGGTCAGCCAGGGTCTTGTCCCTGCCGCCCATCAGCTCGATCATGCCGGGGATATCGTGCGGCACAAACCAGCCCTGCTGGTAGGGGTTGCTTTCGATGGTGCCGTACCATTCCTTGGTGCGGGCATTCTCGGGCCAGTCCTCCCAGGAGCCGTCGGCCCTGCGCGGCCTGAACCAGCCCTTCTGCGGATCAAAAATAGCGCGGTAGGCCCTGCTTTTGGTTCGGTAAGCCTGTTCCGTGGTCCGGTCACCGAGCTCCGCCGCCAGCTGGGCGATGCACCAGTCGGTGTAGGCATACTCCAGCGTGTTGGATATGCTGAGGGGGCCCGCGGTATAGCCCAGGGAATCATTGCCAAAACGCCGTGAGGTATTGACCGCATAGCGCAGCGCCTTGTGGGCATCATAGCCACGGATGCCCTTGGCATGGGCGTCTGCCAGCACCGAAAGTGCGGGGTTGCCGATCATACAGCCCGAGTAGGCGTTTAAGAGCTCCCAGCGTTCAAAATATTCCTTTCCCGACTGCTCCGCCAGGCTGATCAGCGAATTCAGCTCGTCGTTTACCAGCGCCGGATTGATCAGCGTCTGCAGCGGGAACTGCGAGCGGAAGACATCCCAGCCGCTGAAGATCGTGCGCTTGGTGAAGCCCTCACTCCGGTGGATCCGGCGGTCGCCACCGATGTAGCGGCCGTCGACATCCGTAAAAGTCCGCGGATCGATCATGGTATGGTACAGCGCCGTATAGAAGATGGTCTTCTGGTCCGGCGTGCCGCCGCGGATATCGACCTTTGACAGCTGCGTATCCCAGAGCGCCTCCGCTTCGGCGCGGATGCCGTCAAAGTCTTTGCCCTCCATCTCAGCCCTGAAATTATTTTCGGCGCCCTGCATATCCACAAAGGAGATCCCCACCTGGAGGTTGACCTGCTCACCCGCGTGGGTGGCAAACTCGGAGAAAAATCCCAGATGGCGCCCTTGCATGCTGTCGAGGTGCCGGGTCACTGTTGCTGCCGCCACGCGAGCCTGATAGGCCGGTGAGACGACATCGTCGCGCTTTCGCTTCCAGTCTTTCGGGATATCGGCAGACCAGACGCCATAGTTTTTGAGCGGTTTGTCAAAACGTGCGTAGAAGTATACCGTATAATCGGCTTTGCCGTCGCCATCCCCCCAGCCGCCGCCCTCGGGCGTGCAGCGCATCCAGCCGCGGATGCTATGATCGTCGGCTTTCTGTACATACTGTTCCACGGAAGTGCCGCCCACCCGGCGCGCCAGGTCGATCTGTATCCGCGACTGCCTGTTTTCGGGAAATGTAAAGCGGAGCATGCCACTATGCGGCGCTGCCGTGGCCTCCACCTTGATGTCATAGCGCCCCAGGTGGGCGGCATAATAACCGGCTCTGGCCGTTTCGCGCTGCTTATCATAGGGCGAACGGTAGCCCTGCAGGCTGCCATCCTCCTTTCCGGCGATGGTATGCAATGTCCCTGTGGTGGGCATGACCAGGAAGTTGCCCAGGTCGCCATACCAGCCCACGCCGCTCATCTGCGTGAAAGCAAAGCCTTCGATGGTACGGTGCTCATAGCTGTATCCGGGGCTGTTGTCGCCGCCGGTGATCGTATTGGGGCTCACCTGCACCATGCCGTAAGGTGTCGTTGCCCCCGGAAAGGTTTTGCCCAGACCGTGGTAGACGCCCGCAGCTCCGGTGCTGGTGCTGGCGCCGATAAAAGGATTCACATAAGCTGTCGGACTGGGCACATGCAGATGGCCGCGGCTCGCACAGGAAACGATCCCCAGTGCCAGTGCGGCGATACAACAGGTGAGCAGTCCAGTTAATTTATTCATATCTATTCGTGCATTTTACAGGTTAAGGATTGATCAGGAAAGTCTGGATGCCATACGGCGGTATTTTCACATTGAAGGCCGTTTCCTGCTGTTTTTTCTTTGTCGGCGCCACCTCGCCGAGGTCGGCGCCGTTGAGCTGCACCGCCCGCAGGGCACGCAGCGGAAAATTCAGGCTCAGCCCGGCATTGCTTGCATTGGGCTGCCCGTTGTACAGGCGCAGCTTGAGCTGCCCCTGATCGAGGTGCAGCGCCGAAATCTCCAGCGCCCCCCCGGGCAGGCGGACCAGCTGCCGGTCGTGGACGTCCAGCTGCCGGTGATACTTGGCTACCAGCGGCTCGTTCCAGGCATTGCTGTGTCCGGCGATATCGGCCTCGAGCCAGTTTCCCCGGTGTGGAATCAGCGCATAGCGCATATGCAGGGGGCCTGTGATGCTGTAGTCCATGCCCCAGAGGCCCTTGCCCGAGTACTGGGCGGTCAGGCTCAGCGGAAAGTCACTGCCCTGCGCATACGAGCCCGTATGGTCGGTCAGCACCGCCAGTCCCCGCTGCCCACCGGCATCGTAGAGATCCAGCCAGTGCAGCACCACGTTGTTTTTGATCTGGTCCCACTGCCCGAAATGCGTATCCTCGAGCCGGCTTTCGGTCACGTCAAAAGGTGCATCTTTAAACACTTTGCCCCCGGCAAAATCCACCGGAAACATGACTTTCAGCTTGTAGCGGTCGTCGGTAAAAGCCCGTCTGTTGTCCGTCCAGCGCTCCTGCTGCCGGTATTCGCCGATGCCCACATTGCCTTTCCAGTCGATACGCAGGTCCATATCGATACGCTGCTGGCCAGCCGCCAGCGCGAGCTGCTGCACAAAAGGATGACCGTTGATCTGGCCTTTTATTTCGACAAGCGTGCTCAGCGCATCATCCCGGAGGATCCGGAATACTGCCGGATGGTCTTTGGAGGAATGAAATCTGCCCTCCTCGTAAAAGTGTCCGGCGATCTCGCCCATGCGGTATGTCCCCTGCTGGGCGGCAAACTCCTGCTGCCCGGCAAATTTGGCCTTCAGGCTACGGATGGTGCCGCCCTGTTTTCGGTCGAGCACGATCCGGTACATATCATTTTCGAGGATGCAGTTGCCCTCTGCATCAAACTGCACCCCCTTATGCGGAGCCTGGCGGCCGGGGCCGGTAGCCAGGCGGTAGGTTGCATAGCCAAAGCCCTGCACCGCCGCCTTAAATTCCAGCTGCTGTCCCAGGGCCGTCCGCTGCTGCCGGCTGGGGATCAGCTGCCCGCGGCTATCCAGCACCCGAAGCTGCCCCATAGCCGCGGGCAGGGCCACCTGCACCAAGTCTGTGCGGGGCGCCGCAAGCGTATTGTACACCCTCACAAAGCCCGGAGCCTGGCGGTCCGGCGCCACGACGGCGTACGCTGCATCCGCGGCAGCAATAATGTCATCGGCGGCAGCAATGCTGCTGTCTGTCCACTGGCGGATCGCCTGTGCCCAGGTCTGGCCCTTGTGCAGACGGTTGTAGGGCACGATCCAGGAGTCGTGGTGCTGAGCCAGCATCAAGGTCCGCCAGGCCTCGTCCATACGGCTGCTGTCGGGGACAAAGCCCCGCTCGATATAGGCCATGGCGGCAATCTTTTCGGCCTGGATCATTTTATTTTCTGCGGTGCGCACCTGCTGTGCGATCTGCTGCAGCACCTGGCTGCCCCACATCAGGTTCACCAGCAGGTCCTCCTGGCTCAGGCGCCAGTCCGGAGCAGGCTGTCCGGGAGCCACGGCCTTAAAATATTCGGTCCAGGTGCTGTAACGCACCCCATTTGGCAGCTCATTGCCGCCGCCCAGCCAGGGACCCTTGTCCCAGCCCGCATCCTGATAACACATGCCGACGGGATTGCTGATCCCCGCATCAAAGCAGCTCTTCCAGTAGGAGGATGTATTGGCCCAGGCCGTGGTCTGCCAGGTGGAATTTTGCTCCAGTGCCTCATTGGCATAGCGGGGCACGGTCAATATGCCCGTCCCGTCGGGGCCTACCCAATTCAGGAAGGCGCCCCCATGTGCCCGTGTGTAGCCGCCCCAGCAGGTGTTGGGGCATTTGAGCACGGCATAGTCAAAGCCAAACTGCCGCAGCAGCTGCGGCAGGCTGCTGGTAAAGCAGGGTTCTTCCACGGCATAGGTCGTAAAGCGGATATCCGGAAAATGCCGACGGTAGCGGGCCATGCCATAGGCAAACTGCCGGATGATACTTTCGCCCGAAATGTTGTAGAGGTAAGGCTGTGCATAGGTCGGGTTGGTAAAGTCCAGCCGCGGATCCGTGCTCCACTGCCTGAGGCGTGCGTAGCCCGCCGGATCCTTGAGCCTAACGGTATCCCAGGTTTCGGGCTCGATCTCCAGCCCGACACGCCATGCCGGCTGCTTGTCCAGGTGGTCAAGCATAAAGGTGGTGACCCAGAGCGGGTAATGCCCATAGATGCCACCGTGATAGCCGTCCACAAAATAAGGTTGCTGCGCCCATAGTCCCGCTATAGGGGCCAGCAGCAGGCAGAGCCCGGTCCAAAAACGCTGTCGTGCTCCCATTATTTATTTCTTTGCCGGCACCAGGCGGATGCGATGTTTTACAGGCTGGTTTACTTCGTTCATACGGCGCTGCAGGTCCTCGATCTGGCTCTGCCAGGCCGCCCGCACTTCGGGATGCATCGCTTTGGCATACAGGTCCCTTTTGGCGCGTAGCCAGCCATCGTTGGCCACGTGCTGGTCCATGACTTCGATCGCCTTGCGGTTGTCGGCATTCAGGAGTCCCCGGGGCTGGAAAAAGTTGTACTGCACCCAGGCCAGATCCCGAAAACGGCGTTCGATCTCCCAGCGTTCCTCGTTGAGGTACATGACCTTGAGGGCCTGCTGGTACTGGGGAGTCCGCGTCTGTGCGGCCAGGTTGATCCCTTTTGCCAGGTCCGCTGCGGACCAGGTGCCGATCTGTTCGTCATCTATCCAGAGAACCTGGTCGCCCCGGAGGCCTTTGACCTGCAGGGTTTCGCGGTTCATCTCCTCCATGAAGGGCACGATCCCGACGGCATCGTGCTGACTGTATCTGGCGCCCCAGCCCCGTGCTGTGGTATCCAGCGGGTAAGGCAGTGCCGCCGCGAGGTAGTCAAACTCCAGTGCAGCTGCCGAGCGGCGCAGCCCGTCCACCCTACAGTTGCTGGCCTGCTCGACCCGCTGCCGGGCCGCATCGACAGTCACCGTGGCGACCTCACGGCCCGCAAAGCCCTGAGCTTTTAAAAATAGGTAGGCCATGACCATATGCCCGTTGTTGTCCGGATGCACTCTGTCGCTTCCCGAAATCGTAAAACCGGGATCCTTTTGCTGGCCCTGCACATTGATGGCGGTAATAGGTTCATTAAAATCAAAGAATTCCCAGCCGTTGGCCCGGGCCGATTCACGCTGAAAATCGACGATGCGCTGCATGGCCTTATTTTTATTTTTAAACGGCGTATTGTCCTTGATCTGCACAGTCTCATCATAAGGCGTACTGCCCAGCAGCACCAGCCGTGTACCCACCAGCTGTTTATAGCGCTTTTCCATGTCCTTAAAGGCCTCATGGGATTCCCTGACCTTGGTATCCGCAAACACCTGCGGTTCGGCGCCATTGTACTCGAAATAGCCCGAGTCATTCATGCCGAAGGTGGTGATCAGCACCGTGGGCTTTTTGCTGAACACATCACCATCCAGGCGTCGCAGCATCTCCACCACCCGGTCGCCGCCGATGCCCGCATTGAAAAATTGAAGCTTCAGTCCCGGAAAGCGGGTGAGATAATACAGCCATATATATGAGTGATAATGGCCCCCATCAGTAATGCTGTTGCCCAGGAAGACGACACGGTCGCCATCTTTAAAAGGCACGATCTGTTGCCCGAGGCCACGAAGGACCGTTCCCACAGAGAGGAGAATGCTCAGTCCCGCCAAAAAGAGTTTTTTAGAATATGTTCCCATAAGATTAATATTGTGACGCCGGCAGTTTATCGCAGTGATAGATTTATGAAAATTGGTCTTTGCACGGGCGTCATTTCCCTTGGAACAAATGTATAACGCAGGAGCCCCACCTGAATCAGCAGGTAGGGCTCCTGGTAAATGATTTTAAACCTAAAAAGCAATCAATATACTAAAAATCAATAACTTACATTAATCCCAAAATCAGGATTTGGTAAATGTTTTGGAATCAGTTTGTCGGTACGGCACCCAGTTTTCGGACCTTATCCTCAAAATGCTCGCTGTCGCCGAGGGCTTTGCTCTTGACTTTGCTCTTGTAATTGTATATGGTCTGCATGGAATAGCGCAGAAATACGGCGATCTGGTGAACGTCCGAAATCCCCAGGCGGATCAGCGCGAAAATACGGAGTTCGGTATTGAGCCGGTCCTTCTTGAGCTGGTAGCGTTCCTCGGGCCTGAGCAGGCTGTTGAACTCGTCGACAAAATGGGGATACACTTCGAGAAAGGTACGGTCGAAATCCGTGTATAGATCCTGTGCATATTTCTCCAGCGATTCGCCGGAGGAGGTGAGCTGCATCAGGTCATCCAGCTGCCGGCTTTTGAGCTTGCGGTGTACATTCTTCCGGAACTCGTCCAGCTTATCGAGATATACCGCACACTGATTGATATAATATCCGATGTAGCGCTCACGCACGAGGTTGGCTTCATCCAGCTTACGGTTGACCAGCGTAAGCTGCCCATTGGTCACATTGAGCTTTTTGCGGGCGCGGGACACGCTGCGGATCTGCTTGAAGAGGAAATAGAGCGTCAGGATCAGGATCACCGCAAAGGCGCTGATCACGATGGCATACATGCGCAGATTTTTGCGCTGCTGCTCAATCTTTGCCAGGTAGGTCGCCTCGATGATGGGCTGAGTGCGGGCGATGACGGTGTTTCTGAACCGTGAGTTATAATAGTTTGCATCATCCAGCGCTGCCTGGATATAGGTAAAAGCACGGTTGACATCCCCTTTCTGGTTGAGGTAGACCGCGAGGGTGAGCAGCGATTCGTTCTCTTTGATGGCCAGGCGCACATCGGTGATGGCCGCCAGGATTAGGTACTGTTCGGCCTCCTGCATCTGCCCCAGCTCTTTATAGATCAGGGCCAGTCCCATCGCGGCCATGCCATAGCCATGCGTATCCGGCTTTTCGCCGGCAAAGAGCCGCAGCTGGATATCCTTTGATTCCCGGAATCTGCCGGCCGCCTTCAGCGCAAAGGATTTTTCTTTCAGGTACATTTCCGAATTGCTGTCCAGCAGGCCCATCAGGCTGCTGCGGGACTGTGCAATGGCCCCCTCGTAGTCGGTCGTATAGCGTGTATTGTCGGTATACTTGATCAGGTTTTCGTAGTAGCGGATATTGCTCCAGTGATACAGCACCTTGAGGTGATTGGGCAGCCGGTCGTAGTCGATCTGCTGCAGCACATCTGCAGCCTGCGTGAACAGGCCGGAAATGGCCCGTACAAAGGCCAGCTTGGCGCGGCTCTCGCTCAGCAGCATCTTGTCGCCCAGCTGCTCCGCAATATCAATATTGCGCTCAATGTAGGCCAGGGCAGAATCGCAGTTTAACGTCTGAAATTCAAAAATGAGCTGATTCTGGATGTCGTACCGTTCTTTCAAGGAAGAGTGCCGGCTGAGTTTGTGCCTGACCGCATCGATCTGCCCGATCTTGCGGCTGAGGTAAGCAGGCCTGTCTTTGATGGCCCCGTCCAGCACGCGCAGCAGCGAGTCGACGTTTGCCGCAAAAGAAGGTGTACAGTTCGCTATCGCAAGGATACAGACAAGAATAATATGTTTCGCTTTCACAGGTATGTAATTGATCAATCCAAGCCAAAGATAAACAAAAATTTATTGCTTTATCGATGCGCCGTGCGGACAAACATAGTGGGACTCCGGATCTACATCACATCATCTGCAGGCCCGATTTCCGAAAGGGATCCAGTGCCGGATCATTGGCATCCAGATCGGTGATCAGAGCGGATAGCGCATCCAGATCGCAGACCCTGAAGTGCTCGGTCTGATAAAGCTTATTCTGAGCGGCCAGTGCGACGGTCCTTTTGGCACATTGCAGCATCACTTTTTTCGTCTCACCATCGGCAGCCGATACCGCCGATACCCCCAGCTGCGGATCCACGGCGCAGGTACCCATAATAAAGAGGTCTGCGATGTATTTGGCCGCTTCCGCGCAGGTCGTCATGCCCGAGGTGATGGCCAGATCCGGCTCATAATTTCCGCCGAGCAGTACCAGTTCCACCTGTTTGAACTTTTCGACGATGGGGACAACCGACAAGTTGTTGGTAATGATGCGGATCCGCCTTTCGAGCGGCATGCTGCTGATCATCGCCCAGACCGTGGTGCCGCCATCTACAAAGACGGTCATGCCATCTTTGAGCAGCTGCTGCGCCTTCAGCGCGATAATATCCTTTTCGCGGGTGAGAAAAGACTGCCGGTCATGGAAGGTCAGCGGATCTTTTTCGCGCAGCATGGCACCGCCCCGTGTCTTGGAAAGCAGGCCATTGCGGTACAGGACGTCGATGTCGCGGCGTATGGTATCCTCCGATACCCCCAGCAGCAGGGCCAGCTCCTCAAATTTGACCTTCGCCCTGCTGTTCAGTTCACGGAGGATGATCTCAAAGCGTTCTTCCTTTAACATGATGCTACTTTTTGAATCTATAGATAAGGGCCACCATTACAAAGAGCAAAGCTATTGTTTCGAAGGCAATAGTCAAAGAAAAATGGTGTGCGATAAAGCCCAGCAGCGCCGGCCCCACGAGCTGCCCTGCGTAGCCGATCGTGGAAATGGCGGGAATGGACACCGTGGGCGACAGTCCGTCGATGCGGCCGCCCTCACTGAAAAATACCGGCACAATGTTGGCCGCGCCCATGCCCAACAGGACAAATCCGGCCATCGACAAGGCGATCCAGGGGCTAAACAGCAAAACAAAGATTCCCAGGGCAGCCAGCAGGCTTCCGCCGATGACGACCACCATGCTGCTGAGCCTGCTGATCAGCGCATCCCCCTGTAGCCGCATGACTGCCATGGCCACCGAAAACGCCGCATAGCCTATACCCGTAAATTCAGGCGGCAGCCCTTTGCTGTCCCGCAGCAGCACAGCACTCCAGTCCAGCATGGCCCCCTCAGACAGGAAGGTGATGAAACAGAGCAGTCCCAGCACCAGCACACTGCCCCGTAGCCATTGAAAACGGCCCTGTGCGGCAGCAGCCTCATCCACATGCGAATATTGTCGGATCACGCCCTTTTCGGCAGCATGGCTCAGCAGCTGCGGATACTGAACAGCCAGTAAGACGATCAGCAGGGCCGAAATGAACATGGCGGCGTAGATGGGATCGAGGCCCATCTTCATTAAAAAACCTAGCCCGATCGACCCAAAGAGACCACCTACACTGTACAGACCGTGCAGGGACGACATCACCGGCCGGCCAAAGGCATTCTGCACCTGTACGCCGTGCGCGTTCATGGCCACATCCACCGTACCGATACTCCCGCCGAATAGCAGCAGCACCAGGGCCATCAGATACGGATCCGACACCAGCAGCAGAAAAGGCAGTATGAGTGCCGACAGCAAAGCCGACACCAGTATCACCTTGCGGCTTCCCACCCTGCCGATCAGATAGCCCGAGACGGGCATCATCAGCAGAGCCCCGCCGCCCAGAAAAAGCAGCAGGATACCCAGTTCGGCTTCATTCATGCCCAACCGGTCCTTGGCAAAAGGTACCATCGGAGCCCAGCTTGCGATTGCCAGTCCGCAGACCAAAAATATACACTGTGTCGCTGTCTTTGCTTTTTGTATCGTTCTATCCATTCTCATTATCTATAGTTAATTTTGCAATATTATGCAAAATTGCATAATATTGCAAATAAACATATCTAAAATGAACAGCGATGAGAATAGAACATCTGGCGATCTGGGTCGATGATCTGGAGACGATGCGCCAATTTTACGCGACCTACTTTGGTACGTCGAGCAGTGCGAAGTATACCAATGTGAGTAAAGGATTCAGTTCCTATTTCCTGACCTTCAGAGATGGGGGTGCGCGGCTGGAACTCATGCAGCGAAGCGGTATCGCCGCTGCGCCGCCCAGCAGGGGCAGCAGCAAGGGCTACACCCATATTGCCATTCAGGTGGGGGGCCCCGCGGCCGTGGATGCGCTTACCGAGCGCCTGCGTGCCGACCACTATAGCATCGCCGGAGAACCGCGGACCACCGGCGACGGCTATTACGAAAGTGTGGTATTGGACCCCGAAGGCAATCCCATCGAAATTGTGGCATGATGCATCACACGGGAGTGCCCGATCGCGTTCAGCGACTGATCTTCCCGATAGGATTGTCCTCTGGCGGGCACACAGAATCGCCTTCGCTTTAGCGGACGCCCCTCATTCTGCATCCTGTCAGCATTTCAGCGAAAAATTGACAGTTTTCAGGAAAAAATTTCAGCTTTTGGCAATCGGTATTTTTTTTGCGGTACTTTTTATACAGTCGCAGGACTGTATGTGTAAAGAACATTAAATTAATTGTTTTCACTTCAAAAAAGGAGGTTATGATGAAACTCGCAAAAAGAAACTGGAACAATTTACCGATGTTTATGCCCATGTTTGAAGATTTTAACCGTGAACTGTTAAACTGGGGCAACAGCAATTACTCATCTACAAGTACCACCGTTCCGGCGGTCAATATCAAAGAAAATGGAGATGCCTTTGAGGTCGAAGTCGCCGCACCCGGTATGGCCAGGGACGATTTTAAAGTTACCCTGGACGGCAACCTGCTGACCATTTCCTCGGCCAAAGAGGAGAAGCATGAGGAGCAACAGGACAACTATACTAGGCGCGAATTCAGCTACCAGTCGTTTCAGCGGAGCTTTGAGCTGCAGAAGGACGTGGTCGATCAGGAAAATATCGAAGCCCGCTATGAAAATGGTATGCTCAAGCTCACCATCCCCAAAAAGGAAGAGGCCAAACGGAAAGAACCACGTACCATTCCTATTTCATAAACTATACTTTAGACTGTCATCTCAAGTTGGTCTCCCTGCGCGGAGACCAACTTTTTTAATTGTGTTCAACAGGCTATTGAAAGGTTATATATGATGAAAAAATCAGACTACCATATCGAAGTGCTGATGCCCTGCCGGGGCGGACAGGTCGAGATTGCCCGCTTTGACCTGGGCAGCTGCAGCAGTATTGTGCACGAACTGTTTGACGAGCTGCTGGGGGAGCCCGCATCCTCGGGCAAGCGGCTGCTGCGCATCAACCTGATCCTGAATGGAGCCGGCGCAGACCGCAGGCAGGTCCGGTCGGTCTACTGTACCCTCGACGAACTGGCCGAAAATACCAAGGCCATCATCAAAAAAGCATTCCGCGTGCTCAATATGGAAAACTCCGCTTCGTAGCGTCAAGGTAGCTCCGCCCGCGTTCATAAACTCATGTGCAGCAGCGGATAGGCTTTGCCCTGTCCGTCCAGCGGCGACCGTTTGACAACGTGGAATCCCATATGTTCATAAAAGTCGACGGCCTGCCTGTTCTGCTCGTTGACATCCACCCTGGTGACCTGCAGCTGCTCCATGGCGTGCACAAGCAGCTGCTTTCCGATGCCCTGCCCCCTGTAGTCGTTGTGCACAAATAGCATCTCTAGACTCGGGCCCGCTATGCCCATAAAGGCGGCCAGGCTGCCACCGCTTTCGTAGCCCAGCAGAGTGACCTGCCCAAAATAGAGCGGCAGCTGCTCCCTATAATAGTGAAAATCCTCTTGGCGGAGAAAGTCGTGCGTATGCAGCACGGCACTCTCCCATATTTTTATCAGCACCGGGTATTCGGCGGCTTCTACTGTCCTGATCATACCGGGCAAATCTAAACACAAAAAGTGTGATTTCTGCCCCAAACGTCGCTTTCTTTCAAAGACTAAGCGTTTTCGCCTAATTTTCTATGTATTTAGGTAAACAATTATCCAATTTTTTAAAACAATTATCAGTATCTTTACGTTAGTAACTAGAGACCGACGATCACAGCCTTTTTACACCTAAGATTTTGGCAAAGATGAATGATGAAATAGATGAACTAAGGTTAAAAAACGACGAACTATCCGATTTTTTTGAAAATGCGTGCGTACCGTTCCGTCGTGTTAACGGCAATGGCATTATTATATGGGCCAATCAGGCTGAGCTCGACTTACTGGGGTATACCCGGAAAGAGTATATCGGCCATTCTATGCGGGATTTCCATGCCGATCCCAAGGCCATGGAGGAAATCTATGTACGGCTCTTAAATGACGAGACCATACAGGACTTTCCTGCCCGCCTTCGCTGTAAGGACGGGACATTCAAACACGTGGAGATCAGCTCCAATGCGCTGTTTGTCGATGGCAGGTTTATCCATTCACGCTGCATTACCAAGGACGTCACCAAGGCCGTGGAGAACGAAGCGCGGTGGATCGAACAGGAAGAACGGAAAAACAAGATCCTGCAGCTGCTCAAAAAAAGCGAGGAGCGTCTGCGGCTGGCCATAGCAGCCACCGACCTGGGCACGTGGGACTGGGATTTTGACACCTCAAAAGTCTATTTTTCAACCGAAGCCAAGCAGATACTGGGACTCAGCTACGATGAGAGCAGCATCTTTGGCGTATTGAAACAGATCCATCCCAAGGACCTGACCGTCATCGAAGAGGTCATGCATCAGCTGCAAAACACCACAGGCGATAAACATTTTAATTTTACCTGCAGAGTCGTTAAGCCCGAGCATAAAATCCTGTGGATCGAGGTCCGCGGCATAGCCCTCCTGGAGGGTAACACCAAGATCAACCGGATCATCGGATCGGTGCTGGATGTCACCGAGCGCAAGACGGCCGAAGTCAATAATGCCCAGCTGGTCGCCATCGTCAACTGTTCCAACGACGCCATTGTCGGCAAAACATTGGACGGCATCGTCACGAGCTGGAATCACGCTGCGGAACAGATCTTCGGCTTTTCGGCCGCGGAGATGATCGGGCAGCCGATCCTGAAAATCATCCCCGAAGAGCGGCACGAGGAGGAAGAATATATTTTGCAGCGCATGCGGGCCGGTGAGTCCATCAAACATTTTGAAACCAAGCGCATCACCAAAAGCGGCAAACTGATCGATGTTTCGCTGACGATTTCTCCGATCTCGGCAGGCGGCAAAGTCACCGGCGTCTCGAAGATCGCGCGGGATATCACGGCGAAGAAGCAGGAGGAGCGCAAGAAGAACGATTTTGTCTCGATGGTGAGTCATGAGCTGAAAACACCCCTGACCTCGATCCTGCTTTCGGCACAGGTGATGCAAAAGATGAGCAGCCAGAGCCATGATACCATGGGCATGAAGATGGCATCAAAAATCGAGAACCATGCCAACCGGATGATTGCGATGATCCGTGACTTCCTCAGTCTGGCCCGCATTGAAGAGAGCAAAATACAGCTGCGCAAGGAACATTTTCAGGTAGGCCAGATGATGCAGGAGGTGAAGGAGGAGGCCGAACTGATGGCCAGAAATCATGAGATCCATGTGCTATGTGAGCCGGCCTCGACGATCTTTGCGGACCGCGATAAAATCGGGCAGGTACTCAACAATCTGGTCAGCAATGCCATCAAATACTCGCCCAAGGGAGGCCGGGTAACCATCGGCTGCGAGCAGGTCGATGGTACACTGCGCATCTATGTACAGGATGAGGGCGTGGGCATCAGCCCGGCCGACCAGCAGAAATTATTTGAGCGTTTTTACCGGGTAGAAAACGAGACAGTGACCAGCATATCGGGCTTCGGTATCGGCCTCTACATCGTGGCCGAGATCCTCAAGTACCACGGTACCAAGATCGAGGTGGAAAGCGAACCCGGCCAGGGCTCTGTCTTTTCGTTCAAGCTGCCACAGGCCTAGGCTTGTTCCCGCTGCGCCCGGAGTGCAAGTACTCATCTATAGCAATACTATCAGAAAGAAACCGATGGGGAGGAAGAAATATTCCAGCCCATGACCAGATTTCTATAACGTTCGTAATCTGCCTTTTTCCATTTTGTGATGTGATATCCACCACAATACGGACAATAATAGGCGCGTTTGCAGGCGTATCTACCCATGCGGTGCTTAATCCGTTTGCCGTTGAGTTTATTTTTGATACGGCTCCTGACCTTAAATTGAAACATACGCCACTTTGCCTCCATTAAGGATGGAAAGGCTACTTTACCTGTGGCACGGCATTTCCAGGTTTTGCTTATCAGATTTTCCATAGCCAATATTTTTATTGATTCATATAATTATCTTTTTCAATGGGCACCTGCAGCATGACCCACTCTTTGATACGTCTCGAAATCCTGGACGACACCTGAAACTCAAGCTGTCCATCAAAGGGAACATTCAGCGCAATACGGAGCTTCCCTCCCTTTAACTGCTGGCAGGTCTGTATCATATGAAGCGGTATGGCATGGTGCCGGTCTATCTTCTGGACGTACCCTCCGGTATCACGCACAACTTCGTTGAGGCTACGCTGTTCACAGGCAAAATCCTCGGTCATATCCTTTCTGAGGTACAGTTTGACCAAGGGCGTGTTGCTGGTATTTTCATATTCGAACATGCCCAGCTCGTCATACATAATCTTCTTTGTTAAAAGCCTGTTATTGAGCAAAAATGCCTCCTGTTGTGGATCTAATGCACGTACAGAGGCGACATCAATTTCTTCCGCAGGATCACTTTCAGCTGACAGTTCCCCAGATGGGGGCATTTCGGTAGCCGTGTGCTCACCTTGTGCGTACGGGGGAAGCTGACTCCTGAGGTCCATTATTTTTTCCTCCAGTTCACACACCTGTTGCTGCAGCCAGAACCTGTGTCGCCTTTCCACCACGAACACAATGCAGTAAAAATATAAGGTATACACCAGATTCAGCATCAGTACGGCTCCGAAGATGACCGATAACGGAAGCCATAGCCATTCGTTTTTTGGCAACGCAATCGGCTGAGTCACGGCAAATAAAAATACTGCCGGGAGTATGAAGCAGCAGAAAAACTGCATGCTGAACCTTTTTTCGGGAACCGTCAGCCAGTTCATTTTTCTATCCAGTACTTTGATGACTGCACTGATCGAAAAGAAAGCTGCCGCCGATACCAGCACATAAAACAGATAACTGACCACCAAAGGCATATTTTCAAACCAGGTCATCAGGGCGCCGATATAGCCCAGGTACCAACACACGAAACCAAAGCAAAACGAAGCGATCCACAACCAGATAAAGTCTGGATAATGCACCTGCAGCTCCGTATCTTTAGAATACCTGACCAGTTGATTACCTTTCATAATTTACTGTTTAAATATGCGGACAAATACACTAACCGACCCATAGATAAAATTGGCTAAGTAAGGTCCTGTATAAATCCCGTCATCGGGAATTTTTGTCTTATAAATTTAGCCAATATTTTCATAAACAATTCATTTATAACGAAATTACACCCTCATGCCCGATTTTTGGCGCGGGAATAATTACCCAAAAAGCAGAAAATTAATACCCTCGTTGCCAAAATTTATACCTTCCTTGCAGAAAGCTGACCTTAAATGCAGAAAATAACCGTTTGTTGAAATAATGCTGATATCCGAAAAGATTGGCTGGCTTATTCCGTAAATTTGAAACAGAGCAAGCTACTGATTATAAACTGTATACACATGAATACATCACATACGCCAGTTCGCCGGTTCAGCCGCAATTATATTTTGATTGCCATCGCCGTGCTGACCACTGTTTATGGCCTGTTTCTGGCTTCGGCATTTCATTTACGCGTGTATAGCATCGGGGTACTGGTACTGCTGATCCCTTTTTTTGAAATCCGTAGCCATCAGGTGATCATGCAGCTCTTCCTCTTATTATTTATCTGCCTGCAGGTGAGCAGTATTTCGGTCTTTGACCGGCTGCCCTACCAGCTGCTTATCAGTTCACAGCCCTTCTGGCCGGCCGTACAGAGAGGCCTGCCTCTGGCACTCGGCTCCTGCCTGCTTGTCCATCTGATCTTCAGGAAAAAAACAAGTATCGCCCGCCTGTACGGCATACAGCTACCGATTATGATTGCAGCATGCACCTGGTACGTACGCATGCTGCTGATCATGAACAACTGCCAGCATATTCCGAATGCAAAAGCCGTACGTCTCCCAGCTGTCGTCGTGCAGAAGTGCCCCGCCTGCTGCGATATCCATGAACTATGGCTTTCACTTACGTTTGAAGGCAAACAGCAAACCGTCCCCATCGACGTCCATCCCCAATTACATGAACGTACCAAGGAGGGGGATACCCTCAGGCTGACCATGCACCCCGGCGTATATGGCTGGCCCTGGTACCATAAAGATATCAAAAGGAGGTACGAATGATCGTAAGCCTACATCCCCTGACCCTCATGATAGAAACGCTGGGCCGCCTGGAGGCCAAGGAGATCCCCGAGCGGCTATCCAGCATATCCGTTGCCTGCCAGGACAATTTTGTTCAGGCCCTGCAGGCGCACCGGCAGGCCCATAGTGTGGAGGCAGCCGGTCAGTCGGTGCAGCTCTATCATGCACAACTGCTGCGCCTGCATCAAAAGCTCGATAGCTTCCTAAGGCACAACTGTATTGAGGACCGTACCGCCATAAATGCACTCGAGGAACTGCTCGAGCGCATTGAGTTTCTCTTCAAAAAAGATATCGATCCCCGTACGACGCTCCCCAGCCATTACCGCGACAAGGTCAAAGACTATGTCAACAGCCATATTCACAGCATTTTTGAAAAACTGGCCCGAAAGAAAATCCCGCAGGTCTACCTCGACGAGATCCTCTCGGCCATCGATAGCCTGTTTGAAGACGGGAAGATCCCTTATATACAGTACCATCACCAGCACTATCTGCCCCACCTGATTGATGCATTGCGGCAGCTGTCCGACGATAGCCGTCAGGGCAAAAACTGGCACTTCCGCTTTCTGGTACTGATGGTCAACCTCAACTTTAACCATATGGGATTCTTTAACCGCTGGAAAGAGATGTATGATGAAGACGCCTCGTTTACGGAGAGATTGCTGCGCTATCCCAAACACTTTTCCTGCATCCCGGACTTTGCCTATGACAACAACCGCAGGAGCCTGCTCAAACTGATGTGCGAATATGTACAGTCCGGCAACAGGCAGCTGCAGCTCGCCGGGGCGGCAGGGGCAGAACAGTATATCCATAGCAACTTCAACGGGAAGGAACTGAAACTGTGGTTACATCTCTGTGTCAAGGCCGATATCACGCGGTCTTCAGAAAAAAAAGAGGTGGCGCAGGAATTTTCGAGACTGATCAAGACCAGGGAGGGTACTCTGCTGTCGACACATAGCCTGACCAAAATGGACAGAGCCGCCGAATATGCTGCCGCTGTCCGGCTGCGCAAGGTGCTGAAGACGATGCTCAGTGAACTACATGAAAAATTTCCGGAGCTGAGCCGTTAAAATCATCAGAAAAATTCAAAAAGCAGGGGTATTCCTCCACTACCCCTGCCATAGTGCCTGCGCTCACAGGCCAAAAACACAGCTCTCCGCCTTGCTGTGCCGTGTTTTACCGAGCTGCCGGAACTGACGTCATTTCCTCCAGCCTCCCCCCTCCCCCCTTCTCCATTCACCAAAAAGCCCATTGATCGGCACACGCGAGAGCATATACTACCCCTCCGTAGCCCTGATATGCGATCTATCTTTGTCCTGAAGCGTACGAGAAGTAGAAGCTGACGCTTAAACAGGCCGCTGTACCGGGAGATGGATCAGGTACAGCGCCCTGTTACTGAAACTGACAAAGCGATTATAGCGACAACAATATACAGGCTATGGAATACAATAAGACTACAAACCACTTACATCGGCTGCTCCGTGCGGGGATGCTCCTATTTTGGGTCTATGTGGGCATGGACAAGATCTGGCAGCTGGACGCTTTCCGGATTGCCCTGGAGCAGCAGCCCGTGATCAGCCCGCTTGCCCCCCTGCTCTTTTGGCTGCTTCCGGTAGTCGAGATCGGTATTGGACTACTGCTGGCGGTACCGTCACGCACACTGCAGGTCCGGGGATGGCAGGCCTCCACGCTGCTGATTGCCATCTTTACCCTGTACATCGGTCTGGGCGTGCTGGATGTCTATGCCCAGAAGCCCTGCATGTGCACCAGTTTTCTGAGCCGCATCAGCTGGGGCAGCCACCTGCTGGTCAATGTCGGCCTGCTGGGCCTATCCATACTTGGATGGAAGATGCGGCTATCACCTATGCTGAAAGGCAGCAGCACATTAGCGGCGGGGACCGACATTGCACTTGCGCTTATCGGCATTGTGTCGATCGGCATTTTGACCTACAGGAGTACACCTATGGCGAGGACTGATCTATGGCATCTACCGGACAGCCTCTACCAAGTGCCCGAACACTACAACGTCAGTAGGCCTATAGTAGGCAGCCTGACATTCAGATACGACCGGTACTGCGGACGGTACCGGCAAATATTCACTAGAGGTATGCAAGCCAGCAATTTCACTAATCAATTAATGGCTTGCCATACAGAAAGGAGAAAGCGCAATGCTTACCAAATTTCTAAACAATTATGGCTACATGATATTAGGAGGAGCCATGATTATCGGTTTCTCGGCATTTAAAGGTGCTGAGGCTTATGCAGGAAAGAAGTTAGATCCTGTGACTATTTACTTCCATGGTGATCCAAAAGATGCGTCTCAAGTCGCTGATGAATCACGCTGGACAACTACTCCCAATGATGAGGACTGTAATAGTGCAAACGTTATGGCTTGCTCACAGGTTGTAGATGAATCCGATCTGAATTCTTCAGATCAGCTGAATCCGGCAAAGATTCAGTTAGGTGCTACGGCAACGTCTGGTGGAAACCATATCCCATCTAGGACTGGTGGTAGCAGCACAACACCATTTACTCCGATCAATAGGGGATAAATGAAAGAAGGGATAGTCTGACCAGACTATCCCTTCACTCTTTTTATCTACATTTTTTTATTTCGGATTTTGCTGTATTCCCGCCAATCTAACGATATCTTCAGGAAGAGGAAGTGCATAAGCGTTAGAATTTGGCTGTAAAACAATCAATTGCCCATTTAGTTCTCTTGCTATTAAGACTTCTCTTCCCTCTGCATTCAGCCGTTTAAGGTCCATCCATCTCAGCCCCCTAAAAAGTAATTCCTTTCTTCGTTCTTTTAAGATTAAAGCTAGTGCTTCTGTTTGATCTTTTATGACATGAGGAATAAATGTACCCACTTTATACCTGTACTTGAGCAGATAGTTTAAGTCCGCTATTCCTGTATCTACATCCCCCATTCTCACGCTGCATTCGGCACGTATAAGATAGAGCTCGTCTGTTGCTATTCCTGAAAATAGTTTTGAAGCGTCCGCATAACTTCCTCTGAAAGTAGCCGTTCCGTCAGCAGCTACTTTAAAGTAAGCTAATTTCCGAAGATCATTGCTTTCATAAGAACGATAAAGGAGCGTATCCGTCAATGCTCGCGAACTTGTCAAATTGATACTTGTCAATAGTTCAGCATAAAATAAAGTTTCTTTATTAAAAATCGTAAATGGGTAGGACGCCGTCATCTTTACTTCAGATAAGTTATTAAAATCAAGCAGATCAGCATTGTATTTTAGGGCTAGATCAACATAATAATGGGCCGAATCATATACCTGCATCGAAAGGTAAGCACGAGCCAATGTAGCATAAGCAGCATACTTATTGGGACGCATTACATGACTAGTTTTCTCAGGCAGCATACCACTACATTCTTTCAGGTCTCCAATTACTTTTTCATAACACTCCCCTATTGAAGACCGATACGATGGCTCATGAAAATCCGAACTGTTCCGCAACACAATGCCCATATCTGCTTTTGAACCTTGCGTGTATGCTTTTGAATAGGTCCATAATAACGCCAGATATTGGCTAGCTCGATAAAATTTAGCAGAAGCATAAATGGCGTCATATTGGTTAGCATTGATATCATTTCGATTGATTTTCCTTATACGGTCCAACACGAGGTTACTATTGTAAACAGTGTTGTAAGAGGAGGACCAGTCATTTCCATAATTCATATGATAATTTTGCCAAATATAGGTCTGTTGACCATAGTCAATTAATGCATCATATATAGATTGATTCAGGTAATAGTCATCTGCCGAAGCTTCGCCAAAAGAAGGGAACCTCAGATTCATGATCTGGCTATCATCCAATAGCTTTTGTAAGTCGTCCAAGCTATTGGGTACAGCCAAACCATAGTTTGACTGTACATCCAGATATTTTTTACAAGCGGACAAGGTGAAAACGAATACGCCTATCCACATCATTTTAACAAATCTTTTCATCATTATTGTCCTAAGCTTAATAATCAATTTTTAATCCGACTGAAAATGTTTTCGGTGGACTAATTCGGTATGGGAACTCCGGATCAAGACCAATCTTGTTTGCGCGCCATATTACTCCTAGATTAGCCACATTTGCCGAAAGCCCCATATTAAATGTGCGATTTCTGACAGCATACTTACCCTGCCAGGTCAGGGAAACATATTCCAGCCTCAGATGGTCTCCTTTATAAACATTGATATCCGCATATTGATAGAATGCATCTGCCATTGATTTTATAGGATATTTCATACCAGGAACATGCGTGCGCTGTTCATCCCCCGGCTGCTGCCACCGCTGATCAAAATCCGGGTAAGCCGTGCCGTTGGCAAACAGCGAAAAATAGGATGTAACGGGACGCCTGACGTAATAATCACCCTTATAACTTATATTGAAAGAAAACATTAAAGACTTCCAAGCGAGCGTATTGATTATATTCCCGAAGACCTGAGGTTTAGAGGATCCAAAATAGACGATACTTTCGTTTCCTTCCGGCGATGCATTGGCCTGATTGCGTATCGCTGTATAGTCTGTACTTAGCTGTCCATACAGTAGGCCCTGTCCTTCACCAAATTCGTTTAACCCCATCCATTTATAGGCCGCCAAAGCGTTCAGCGGTTTACCGACGATCGGTGTGATGGTATTTCCACTCGAGAGAAAGGATGTGACACTGTTTTGCAGATTGTAATATTGCGTTGTTTTATTTCTATTCAGGCTTAATATCATTCGGGTATCCCAATTGATCTTTCCACTTATATTTTTTGAATTTAAGTCAATGTCAATTCCTTGTCCTTGCATTGCTGCTACATTTTTAACGACTGTTCCTTGTAAGCCCCATGCTGTATAATCGTATTCGCTCTGTCCATATAAATCTTTACCTTTTTTCACATAGTAATCAATACGACCTGACCATCTTCCCCTACTTAATGAAAAGTCCAGTCCCAGGTTAGTTGTTGCCACTCTTTCCCATTTCAGTAAGGGATCATTCAAAGTACTGATCTGGTACATTGGATAATTAGTATAGGTTGCCGAACCGATATACGCAATTGGATCAGGTGATCGTCGTAAATCTACATTGCCGCTTGTTCCATAGGTTGTCCTCAATTTCAGATAGTCAAACAGCGCAAGCTTAAAGAAAGACTCTTTATGCAGCTCCCAAGACCCACCCACAGACCAGAGTGGCGACCATTTATCATTGGTCGATGCACCAAAGATATTAGCCCCGTCTCTACGTAAACTCATGGACAAACCGTAACGGTCCATAAAACGATTGCTTATATTGGTATAAAGCGAAACGAATCGATTTACATTTTTAAAAAATTGGGGCGCTCCCGGTATCCGACTTTTGCCATCATCTGGCAAGGTTGGAAAACGGCTTACAAAATCTACCGAAGTACTTGACATCGGCAACTCATTATATCCGTAGGCCGTATAAGAATTTGTGTTAGACATGTTTTCCCGCACCTCTCCACCAAGAATACCCACCAGCATATGCCGACCAATAGATTTGTTAAAATCAATTTGACCACGCATGGTATAAGACCTACCCTCAGCAGCTGAATAGCGTTTAATACCACCCAGTGGAATATTATATTTTGTAGGTGTAATACCCGTACCTATTATGGTAAACTGATTGATCCATTTTCGCGCTTCATAACTTTCCAAAGTATTCAGCTCGTTATTTTCTATACGTTGCTGCTGAATCTGCCCGCCAACACTCAAGTGAAGATATGGCAATACCTTATATTTAAGATTCAGGGTCGAAAACCACTCATTATTCTGCCGCCGGTCTGTCGCATATCTGTATTCCGACAATGGATAGTAATCCCAAGGTAGATAACCATCCGTATAATTGTCTTTCAAGTAACTACTCCTATACTCCCTTTCAAATGGGATTTCAGTTCCATCTTCATTTAGAAATTGAAGATATGGAACCTGCGTACTACTGTAGCCCAACGATGTGAATTCGGGTCTGCCATTTCTGCTGTCCTGATTGGTATATAACACCTGGAGGTCTAACTGTATATTGTCCGTAGGTCTGAAACTATTAGACAATTGAATATTAATCTTTCTATCAAAAGCCCCCAGTTCGGATTTATTCCCAGTATATCCAACGCCAAACCCATAGGAATTGCGTGTCCCCCCGCCCGATATATTCAAGGCGTGCTGATTCACAATTGGCACATTATAAAAAGCGTCCATATAGTTTTGTCGTCCATTTTGCTCCATAAGGCGAGCTATAGCACTGGCCGAATCCGCAGGCGAAATAAGGTTTCGCTTACGTCTATCCAGTAGGTCGATCACCGGCGACTGTGCAAGATACGGTTGGTATAACAATTCCGAATCGTAATACCCCTGTTCAAAGAGATATTTTTCTAGCGCTATAAAATCAGCATTTTGAGGCTGATAAATTTTATTCAGATCGCTATTTTCCTTCAGTATTATTGTATTTGAGAGTGTTATTTTTGTCTTCTGCTCTTTGGAAAAAGCGCCCTTTTTCGAAGTCATGACGATAACACCGTTCCCCGCACGCGCTCCCCATATTGCGCTCGCCGCAGCATCTTTCAAGATAGATACACTCTCAATGTTATTAGGATCAATATTACTGATATCGCCTTCATAGATAAAACCGTCGAGCACAATGAGCGGATCCAAATTTCCATTTATCGTGCTCAGTCCCCTTACGGAAATATTCAGTTTCTGTAGGTCGGCATTTTGAATCGGCTGATTGTCGAAACGAATTGCTGTTGTCATGTTATTGAGCCTATCCAAAATATTAATTCCCACCTGCTGATTGAGCATCGTATTATCTACCACATCAATAGCACCTGTCACCTCATTGGCTTTCAATGTCTGATAACCTGTACTGACAATAGCCTCTTCAAGATAAGTCTCTTTGACAGAAAGGGCTAACACCCTATTCTTCTCAAAAAAACCGGCTGCTACTGTCCTATCTAGATAACCAATACAACTGACCAATAAAGAATCTTTTACACTTCCTACCTGAATAGCGAATTTTCCTTTTAACGAACTTGCTGCCTGATTATGCAACGTTTTGTTTCGTATGGACGCACCCACCAGCTCCTTTCCACTATTTGCTGAAACAATTGTACCCTGTATCCATATTTTTTCCTGAGCCTTGCTCATAAAAAACAATACGCTTGTTAAAAGCGCTGTCAACCACACTTTCATTACTTCGTATTTTGTGTAGATACTGCATAGAAATAGGGATATTCACCGTTGTATTGTGTTGGCGTCAGCTTTATGCCATACTGTTCGAGCGCAGCTATTTTCTCTTCGACAGAAAGTTCAAGAAAGTTTCCCGCCAGACGCAGATCAATCCGTTCGGCACTTTTACTCTCAAAAATTACCGGCTTATCCAGAATAGACCTAATGAAACTAATTACGCCATTTAGGGGTACATTCTGCATGATCAAAAATTCATTTCCCTTATCCACGCTATTGATATACATTCCGCCTTTGGTTTTCCATAGCGGACGTGATGCATCTAGCGAAAGCCTATAAGCGGCAACAGTACCTTTTTTCCGCTCAGCAGCAACATGAAACCGTTCAATCAATGCCTTTCTGAAATAATCGAATGCTAACTCTTGTGTTATGCTATCACGCATATACAACTGATACCAAAATTGTCCTTTTGTTGTTTTAAAATCGTATATGAGATTGATAAATTCCTTATTGATCCGATCGTCAAAGACGAAAAGGCTCGATTGTGACCCTTCGAAGACATCCGGAAAAGCCAGCTGATAGCAGGTATTGAGAAAGTAATTGCCCACCTGAAACAGTGAATTGCCTTTGCTATAAACCACAGCTGGATAAACGCCAAGATAATTCTCCCGATAACCGGACATCACCGAGCAAAATAGAAGCCCCGTTGTATCCACTAAAGGCGATGTGTTTATTCGTTCGGGATTTTTGATTTCCGATTTCTCAATAAATCTGTTTGAAATTCCCGTTTTTAAAAAATCCCCGATAATATCCTCCGTTATGGAGCCCGCAAATGAATTAAGGACAAATTGTCCTTTTGGATCAATTATGGCTATTGTAGGTAATGTGTTGTGGGGAAAAAGAGATGTAAATAACGTATCGTCAAGTGTAGTCGGCAAAACGGGGGTGTAATTAAAATCCTCTTTATATTTTTTAAAACGCTTATTTATCCTTTCAGGCGTATCCTTATTGCGCTTGCTGTTGACCATGACAACTTGTACCTTATCCTTAAAGCGCTGTTGGACCAACTCCATGTCCGGGATCCCCTCGATGCAGCTCGGGCAACCTGTCGACCAAAAATCCAACAAAATCAGCTTCCCTTTCAGCTCAGCGAACTTAATTGTTTTCTTTTTGCCATTGAAATAGTTCAGCTCAAGCGGCCGATTCCATACCGCATCGGGAATCTTGTCCCCCGGTTTTAGCGCAACTAGATCAGATAGCCCATCCGCCCCGCTGTCCTTGCGGTGCGTCTGAGCCGATAAACTAAACATAGAAACTAAAAACACACATGCCAATGACATGCGAAAAGCCTTTCTATAGCCACCAAATTGCCCGACGCATTTTAAAACGTTGTGAGTATTCAATTTCTTTTGAACGGCCAAAGACTCGTCATTAACCATCAAGACTCGACAGAGCGTCTGTAAACCACTAAATTTCAAACGGTACGCATCAGCTCTGCTTACCGATCGGCGACACACTACTGGTAAAGAAGATTCGGATCCTGTACGCAGCCTATACCCAAGCTTCACCAGAAAGCTACCGAAAGCATGTACCTGTTTAGTACCTCTTTGGTATATCTCCAGTAGCTTTTTGGTAGCTCTTCGGTACCTTTTTAGTACCTTTTCCGTACACTCCCGGTAGCTTAATGGTATACTTAAGTACCGACCAACTCCTGACCAACTTCGGCCGTTCATCGGGTTTTCATCGGGACGGCATCGGGATTTCATCGAGTCCACCCGAAGAAATCCCGATGAAAAATGCATGCAGGACCGATGGCCCGCCCGAACAAGGGCAGAACTTAGGGCGAAGTTGGTCAGAAGAAAGGCAGAAGAGCCCCTCTTATTCCAGCAATTTCGTCGCACCAAACAAGTACTTTTGAAGTACGTTTTTCCTTTGTAAATCTGCTTACGCAACAGTTGCGTAAATAGTACTATATCTGTGCTATATGTGTGCTTAACGAGTGCTTGAAATATACAGGTTATATAGCCCCTTAAAAAGGCTAGAAATTTTAGCGTATTCATAATTTAGTTTGTTAGTGGTTTTGAGATAGCTGATAAAAAAAATCATAGATTTCCTTACTACTTTCAAGTTCACAAGCAATAAACCTGTTACTCCGTTGAAAGGAGATTTCAATTCCCGACAGATCGATCCGCTGGTAATGGACGATAAAATAGGCCATCAGCATTCGAAACAGGGCAATAGTGAAATGATGTACATCAGCTGTACTGATCGCAGGATTTACCTCCCTTTCCCTGTCCAGGTAAATCGCTAGGAGTTCGACCATATGGTTGCGGCAGCTATCCATATCATAGCGGCCCCAGAACTCCTTAATACATACTACTGGGTCGTACTCCAGATGATGGATCTCATACATCGCCATATCAATGGCGACCAATTTTTGAAAAAGCTCTCTCATTTTTGTGGCTTTTGAGGGCGTGTGATGGTTTAGGCCCTTTGAAAAAAGAATCAAAAAAATCCCCTATTGGATCAAAAAGCCCAATAAATCACACTGTTAAAAAATTAATTAACTGAACCTCAGAATGCCGTTTTACTCTTTATTACAGGTTATTTTATATGGTTCGTCACGGTCATCCATAATAATAGAAAGTACCGACCCTTTGTTGTGTTACAACAATATTTTACACAGAAATTTGTCTCCAACGAAAAGTTTGACTAAATTTAAGCTGCGAAACAATTATTTAGTACAAGCCATCTTCATTGCCTTCAATTTCTATTTTAATGTATTGATGCGTAGGGTCGGTGGCAGACACGTTTGGAGGGAAGACCCTATTCTTTTTGGATAGCATATGTCCGAGCCATTTTTTATTGACTCCTCTCCTTTCACGTGCTGTGTATTTGATAAACCTAATCCGGCGCGCGGATTAAATTTTTGAAATGCTGTTTAGCGGAATACCGAGTAAACCGATCCTTGATCTGATACTGGTGTGTTAGAATTTTAATTGGTGTCGTTCTCATAATTCTTTGATTATTTAAGAACAACGTTTCCAGAAAGTATAAACCACCTATACAAACAAGGGGTGGCTTGCACTTTAGACCCACGGGTGACTAGCCCATTCGTCTATGTCTCGAGAGACATTTTGACTCAGCCATCTAAAGTATACGCAAGACCACCCACATGCTTTATTGACAAAAGTAGTAAAACTTTTTAAGCATGAGGCGATCTTAACGGTTCCCCCGATGGAATTTTAGTCGTTTGTGGGTCGAGAAAACATCGTTCAATATGGCTCATAGCCGTATTGTCTAATCGCTAAACAAATATACAAAATTGTTTCCAATAATTCAAAATAAAAATAACAGAAACCATGAAATCTTTAATAATATGGATGAGAAGGCACTGCTTACAATAGAGATTGAAAATTTTGCGGAATACGTTAAAGGTAGAAAAATTAAATCTGGGTTGCCAATTGGCGGTTTTGCAGATATGGTTGACGTAGCAAAAGGTGAAATAAGCAAAATAATAAATAAAAAAAAGAAAGGCGTTTCGATTCATTCTTTCTATAAAATTGCTGTACACTCGGGAGATATTATCGAAAATGTTATCCAAGCCGTATATACTCATAGAAATTTAGAGCTAAAAACCGGAGAAAAAGTTGAAGAAAGAAGCAACTTTGGGATTTTCATGAGAGATGAGGTTGAGGTTGAAGGCCAGAACGGTTTTGATTTTATTTTGAACAGAACAGGAATCGATAAGAAGAGACTAACTGACATATATTACAACGGTGGTTCACCAGAGCCTTATGAACTCATCCTCATTGAAAAAGCTACTGGAAGAGAAACAGGAGAACTAATGAAAAAATTTGTAACCAAGTATCCGATTAAGAAGAGAGGAGTATAATAACTGTAAATCTCGATACATTTGAGTTATTACTAACAAATAAAGAACGATTATAAAATATTTCGAAGGTTGTACGCCAATTATATTCATCTTTTCACCCCAAGTGAAATTGAACCTATTGAATAGTATGAAAATAACAAAATTAACGATAACCAATTTTAGGCTATTGGAAGATGTAACAATTAATATTGAAGATGATATTACATTAGTTGTTGGAAAAAACAATTCTGGTAAGACATCTTTATTTGAAATCGTAAATCTATTTTTTGACACCAAGAACAGAATTTCTTTCCATGACTTTTCTTTAAACAGCTATCCGAAATTTAAGGAATGCTATCGAATTTATATGGAAGAGTTACTTACGGAAACCATTCAGGATAGAATTGATGATATCGAAAAGAGTATAATTAATTCCATACCTAGGATTACTTTAAGCATAAATATTGAATATGATAAATTAAATGACTCACTTATTAATATCAGTGACTTTATTTCGGATCTAGATGATAGTAAAACTGATGCTACTTTATTATTTAAATATGAACCTAATGACACATTTAACCTATTTAAATCATTTGATAACCGTCCTATAAAAGATGTTGGTTTGATAGAATGGTTAAATGAAAACATTTCAAACCATTATACAATTCGAGTTTTCGGAGGTGATAATCTAATAGAGGAAAGTGTATATAGCAAGATTAAATCAATAATAACCTTTCAGACGATTCAAGCATCAAGAAGGCTCGATGATACCAAATCAGATACTAATAGAACGTTGGCCACAGGTTTTGCAGAGTATTATAAAAACATTAATTCAGATGCCAACACCGATGTTGAGAACCTGAAAAGCACCCTTGCAGAAGCATCTAGTGAATTAGATCAAAAATATGAAGTGGTTTTAGAAACTATTCTTGATAAATTAAAATCATTTGGAGTAGATAAACAGATTAATATTCCTGATATAATATTACGTTCTAAATTTGACCCAGAAAATATTATTAAAAATAACATTAAATATTTCTATATAAGTGGTGGGATTGAACTTCCCGAGAATTATAATGGCTTAGGTTACAGTAATTTGATTTATTTGGTATTGAAAGTTGTTTCATTTATTGAGGATTTCAAAAAGAAAAAAGCTAATAATGCTACCGAAATCCTAACAATTATGATTGAGGAGCCGGAAGCTCATCTTCACCCTCAGATGCAACAAGTTTTCGTTGAACAAATTCGCGAAACTATCAATAACGCTCGTATTCATGATCAAATTCTAGTTCAAATAATTATGAGTACACACTCGTCTCATATGATTGCAGAAGCTGGATTAAATGTCAGTAGGAGCTTTGAAAGAATTCGCTATTTTAATAGATATAACAGTGAGGGTAAAACGATTGTCGAAGTTAAAGATTTTAACGACTTTAAACATAAAGAAACAAACAAAGATACCTTTCGATTTTTAAAACAATATCTTAACCTCCATAAATGCGATTTATTCTTTGCTGATAAAGTAATCATGGTTGAAGGTATTACGGAAAAATTACTAATGCCTCTATTTATAAAAAAAGCTGCAAAACGTCTTGAAAATGAATATGTTTCTATTATTGAAGTCGGTGGAGCATATTCTCATAAATTTAAAGAATTTTTTAAGTTCTTAAATACTAAAGTTTTAATTGTCACAGATATCGATTCTATAGACGAAAACGATGAACAAAGCTGTCATGTTTTAAAACCTAATGCGAAAACCAGTAATTACACTTTATCCAATTGGCTACCTAATAAAGAGAAAATACACGATTTATTAGCTTTAAAATTCGAGGATAAATTGGATGAATCCAAAACAATTAGAGTTGCATTTCAAATAGCAGAACAAGGAGAACAATTCGTAGCAAGGAGCTTAGAAAATGCAATTATCAATTGTAATCAGAGCTTCTTTAAGGCTAAATATAAATATGTGGACGAAAATAATAAAGAGCAAGAAAAGGATGTTCACAGTTGCTTTGGGTATAAAAAGTTAAGAAATTTAGATGAACTAATATATTTAGACACAAATCGTAACCAATCAGAAGTAGAGCCATCTTCTGTTCAAAAAACAAATTTCACATTTGATTTAATGACATTTGATGAAAGTAACTCAGGATTATATTGGAATGTTCCAAAATACATTAAAGAAGCATTGGAGTGGTTGGCAGACAATGAGCATATAAAATCCAATTAATAAGATATTATGCAAGCAATTGAAGAAATAATCTCTTGTATAGAAAGCAAACAGAGCTATGTAGTTGAAGCGGGAGCTGGATCCGGTAAGACATATGCACTTATTCAAACTCTGAGACATTTGATAGAAAATCAGGCCGAAAAGTTGAGAAATGGGAGGCAGAAAATCATCTGTATCACATATACAAATGTAGCAAAGAATGAGATTATAAAAAGAATTGAGTATAATGAACTTGTGAATGTCTTTACAATTCACGAGTTTCTATGGCAATGCATAAAACAATTTCAAAAACAATTAAAAATACAACTATGCCAGCTTAATGAAATTAGATTAAGAGAAGACATCTTGAAAGGTAAAGCCTCTAAATATATAAGTAATCTAAATGAACGTATCGATTCTATAAGTGCGATATTTTATAATGATTCTTCCTTCCGTGACTTTGAACGTGGAGAAATACACCACGATGACGTTATTGAATTGTCAAAAATGATTTTTGACAATTATTCTTTAATTTCCTCTATTACAGCACAGAAATATCCTTTTATACTAATTGATGAGTATCAAGATACTTCGATCGAAACGATAAGTTTATTACTTAAAAATCTAGTGAACCACAATAAAGGAAAAATTGTTCTAGGTTTTTATGGCGACTCCCATCAAAAAATTTATGATAGCGGCATAGGTGATCTTGAAGCATATTACTATGGAGACAACCCTATTCTCCGATTAATAAAAAAAGAAGAAAATTATAGATCGTCAAAAGCAGTAGTAAAATTTTTAAATAACTTTCGATCCAATATTCAACAGATACCTAAAAGAGAAAATTGCGGATCGGTCAAATTTGTCTATTGGAAGAATCATCCCGAAAAAGAAAAAAAGGAAAAAGTAAAAGATTTTGAAGACTCATTAAAACCAATAAAAAATAGTTTCTATGATAAGCTTCTAAAAAAATTAGAGAAAAATGGATGGAATTTCAACCCTAAAAGTAAAGATAAGATACTGGTGTTAGCAAATAGTAGAATTGCTGAAAGAGCTGGTTTTTCCGGATTGTATACCATCTTTTCAAACAGAAACAGTCTGACAGTAAAGGATAATCTATTAGACAGAAATCATATTTTGATTAAACTATTTTGTGGCTATATTGATAAAAAATCATCAGAGGAGAGAAAAATTGGATTAGAGCACCTAATGGATTATTGGACATCTAAAAACCACAATGAAGCCATCAGATTTATTAGAAAAAATGGTACTTTTTTAAATGATTTTAAGCATTACAAGAAGAAAGAAATTTCCACTTTTCTAGATGATTTAGCTATCAACAGAGAAAATAGCAAGATTAGCGATGTACTAGAATCGGCTATAGAAAAGGAAATATTATTTTCCAAAAATTATTACATATTCTTAGAAAGAATAAATCAAGATATAACTAAACTAGATCAAGGAAACCTAGAGCGAATTGAAAAAGATAAAACTCTGTATAATTCCTTTTTAGAATTACCATACCGCGAAATACTAAATTTTTGGAAACATACCCAAAACGAAACTATATTTTCAACAAAACACGGTACAAAGGGAGATCAGTACAGAAACGTTCTAACTGTTATAGATGATACAGAGTGGAAAAGCGAGTATAATTTTAATAATTTTTTTAACAATACTGATGACAGCGAAAAAAGAACCCTTAGAACGAGAAATCTGTTTTATGTTGAATGCTCTAGAGCTGAAGATCAATTAGTAGTATTAATGTTATCTAAGATAGATAACATTGCTCTTAAAAGAGTAACAAACTGGTTTGGGGAAGGAAATGTAATTGACGTCGAAGACTTTATCAAAGAATAAACTATATCATGAAAATAGCAATATTGGGCTGGGGGTCACTAATTTGGCAACCGAAAAATTTAGATTTTGACAAAGAACTGGATTGGAACAGTGGAGGCCCTTACCTACCCCTTGAGTTTTCCAGAATATCTGAAGATGGCAGATTAACTCTTGTTATAGACCCAAAGGCAAAAGAAGTTCAAACTTTATTCTCGATTTCGACACATTCAATCCTAAAAGACGCTATTTTAAACCTAGCTGTCAGGGAAGGCAGTAACGTAAATACAATTGGATATTACGAGAAATCGAATGATACTTTCTCCCCTACTAATTTCACTTGGCAAAAACAAATTAAACAATGGATAGACCAAACCGACATCGACGCGGTAATATGGACTAATCTTTCCATAAAATTTAAATATAAAATCAACCTATCGCACAATGAAGAAAATGTAATCAAGTACCTGGAATCGTTACCTGAAGATAAAAGGATGATAGCACAGGAGTATATACGAAAAGCGCCACGTCAGATCCAAACAACAATAAGAAATGCAATAGAGAAAAGGTTAGGGTGGACAACAATATAAACTTAAGGTCAATAAAAAATCCGACAAACAATATCTAGGTATCTTTAGCCTACCGATTAAAAAATATTTAAAATTGAATTAATAGCTTTTGAATTAAAAAAAATATCAGGGGACTTCGGTATACAAATACGAGGAAGAGAAATCAGGAGCTCGAGACAAGACATATGATTTACTTATTGAAATTGTAGCAAACAAATAATCTTTACACTATCTGCTCCACGTGTAATATTATACAAACAAGCTGATGAAGACCTAACTTTTTAAATAATTTTGAAATACAGTTATGAACAATTTACTAGATGACATAAAAAACAACTATCTGTTTTATGGGTTCTACCAGAGATATAGAGCAAAAGGACGTCTTCGAAGTATAAAACGCAATAAGAAGAAGATACCACCATATCTGTTGAAGGACAACTTTGAGCAAGAACTCAATTATAAACTTTGGTCAACAAAAGGGGCTAGATTTGAAGCTAGTACTAGAAATCTAATCCAGAAAAAACTATCAGCGCAATCAGTGGGATTTTTATCAGCATATTTGATCGTCATAAATATTGTACATATATATAATCTTAGTTTCTGGAAGTTGAATATAACAGCGAATGATGTTGCATTCGCTTCCACAGCTTTTTCTATTCTTATCTTACTATATAGTCAACTAGAAAGTGCCGAAGACCACGGTGTCAAAGCTGAAAAATTTCACAGCTGCGCTCTAGAAATCGGCGAGCTCTATAATAAGCTACGTCTATCTAAAAGCCAAGAAACTGATGAAGAAAAGAGAAAGCGAATTCGAGAGATAAGCAACGAATATGATTTAGTACTTCGGAAGTACGACAACCACAAATCTTACGATCGCGAGAAATTTATATTGAATAAGTATCATTATCATGGTTTAAACTTCTTTGAACGCTTTTTTGGACAGGCTAAATACTACTTCTTGGTGAAATTTAAATATCACCTACTAATATGGGCACCGCTTATACTTTTCGTGGGTCTTAATATTCTAAAAATTTATGAAGTGATCAAATAATGAAAAAAAACACTTTTTACTTATATACTGGTCTTGTACTGTTAATATTAGCTTCATCGAGTGTAATTGGTTTTAGTATTTACAGCTATTGGAAAGGCAGCGGAATTGATGATGACAAAGGTTATAATAGCATAAATGCAGTAATAGCTTTGCTCTCTCTCGCCTTTAGTATCATCACTGTAATATTTGTGTATGCTACCTATCAAAGCTCCTTAACACAGATTAAGGATAATAATAAGAACATTGAACTTGACAGGGCATTGGATAATATCTATCGACAACTAGAGTTTACAGGACAAAAGCATTCAGATAAACATGATGTGTATTCAAGTATTTTAACAAAGTTGGATGACACCGTAGAGAGCTTATTTTACAATTTACATGGGTCAAGACGTTTTTTAGATGATTATTGTAGTGAACTTGAGTTATATATCTGGATAGTTGAAAAACCCACGTTGTCTTGGGAAGACAAAAGCTTTTTATTAAACATTGTCTTTAGGAATTATAGCGAAGTAGTTAAACGAATGTATCGTAAGCTATATACAATAAAAGTTGTTGCTCATGATAAAAATTTGTACAAGAATATTATGGATTTCTTCATGTCCTATTATGCTGATCAAAATAGCAAGGCCGATCCAATTTTCGCCTCATTACCTGAGGATGAAAAGGAGATTTTTATAAAAGAAAATATGAAAGATAAATTACAAACAAAGTTTTTTACTTTGCAAATAGTCCTCGAAAAATTGGACTGGATCAAGAATATTGAAAATAAATATAAAATCATCCGGCCAAATGTTCTTTATCCGAAGAAAACAAGTTAGCAGCTTTCATTACCTATTTTTGAAATTACTGCACAGGATTTAATGGACTTATAAAATGCAAAAGGTGGCTTTGAAAAATATTATATTTTCTAAAAAGAGAGATGATTCTCCTGAATGACTTATATTTTAAATTATAATGTATTTGCTAGAGTCAACAAATAAATATTCGTTATTTTAGGGTTTTATTGCGGGATTATGCCATTACATTCTTTACCTATAAATACTCTTGACTGGACAACATTTCAAAAGTTTTGCACAGATCTCCTGAAACTTGATACTGGTATAGTGGATTCCAGAGAATACCTCAAAACAGGAAGTAAGCAGGATGGTATAGACATTTATGCTTCAACGGAAGAATCTGAAAAGATAATTGTAGCTCAATGCAAAAAGAAACTATACATTAGTCCTTCCGAAATTCAAGATATCGTAAATTTATTCCTAGACGGCAAATTCAGGGATAAAACGAAGGAATTTATTTTATGTACATCGTTTGATTTTAGCGCAAAAGAAAATCACGAAAATGCACTCAATGATGTTCGAGACAAACTTAAAAAGAATAAAATAGAATTTAGAGTATGGGATTTTGATGGAATAAATGCACATCTCAGAAGCAATTCATCGGATCAATATATTGGACTTGTTTATCGATATTTTCGACATGAAGTCACAGTAGAATTTTACGGTCCTGCCTATGCTAAGTACATTGAAAGGTTGAATTTACCCGAAAGAAGAAGTTACAATTTCAATATAGCATTTTATATTCCTCGAAATATTCAAATTTTAGATGACCAACAAACAAGCACTTCTCTTTCACTACAAGAGATTATTAGAGAAAAATATAAATCTCATTCATCAGCTATAAAATTAATATTGACTGCTTCTGCGGGAATAGGTAAAAGTATAGAGGTACGCCACACCGTTAATTACCTTATTTCGGAATACAAAGATATTTTCCCAATATATGCTGATCTAAGAAATTATGATGGACAAGAATTAGATGTTTTTTTATTTGGATCAGACGCTCTAAACAATAATATTCCCAATGAGCGCTTATTTCTAATATTAGATGGATTAGATGAAGTTTCGCCAGAATTATTCCCGATCATTATAAAGAAGTTCAACTCTTTTATTCAACGAAGACCAGTTCACTTCTTATTATCGGTGAGAAGCAATTTTATCGATAAAAATAATCTTCCTATTTCCGATGCCCAACTTTGTTTTCTTAATAATTTGACTGAAATCGATGTAAAGAATTTCACTAAACTACAGTTAGCTGAAAAGTCAGATATATTTTTGGATGAATTAAAAAAACACAACTTTTTTGAATACTGTTTTACCCCTTTTTACCTAGTTAATCTGATAGATCTCTATAAAAGTGATAACTTTCCGAATAATAGAAATGAACTACTCAAAAAAATTACACTAAAAAATCTCCATAGAGATATCAAAAGATACAATAATAAAAAAAAGATTAACCATATATTCTCAGTAGCCAAAAAGATTGCCTTTCTATCATCCATAATAGGAAAGACCGCTGTCTCCACAGCCGAATTAAAACAATTTGAGATTGATGATGACGATATAGAATTGTTAGATAATCTGAGTATCATTGAAAAACACACATCAACTTTTGTCGAAGACAAGTGGTCTTTTCAACATAAAAATATCCAAGAGTATTTGACAGCAGAAATCCTTTCTGGCACCACTAATATCAACGCAATAAAAGATATTATTTTTGTGAATGGAAATGGGTTAAAACAAGTTAATCAAAGGATATTGAACAGTTTATCTTTTTTAATTTCCAATGAGACCACCTCTGATAAACTATTTAATGAAATTCTACAAGAATTACTTGAACATGATCCTGAAGTATTGTTAAAATTTGAAAGTGATAAATTAAGAAAGGAAATCAGAGATCGCATATTTTTAAAGATTTGGAACAAATACAAAGCAGAAGACTTGTCTCTATATTCTTCAAACAAATTCTGTTTACAAGATATTGCAAACTTCTGCATTATTGATAGACAAAAAATTGAATTTCTTCTAAATGAGGTTACAAATGGAAATAATATTGGATTAACAAGAAATGCATTAGTTCTTTTAATTAATGATCAACACACTCCCCCCAATAAGGCCCTTATTAGAACAAGTTTATCTAAAGTGTTATATGATGACCAAACTTGTAATTCAATAAAAGGGCAGATTTTGGGAACCTTACATGCGTGTAAAATTTTATCTAAAGCAAACTTTGAAGATTATCTAAATTCAAACCTCGACACAAAAAATATTGATATCCGGGAAGCATTCCTAACAATTATTAAGACCGAAAGAATTTCGGGATACACTCAATTTATTTTGGACAGCATAGATATTTTTGAGACTGAAGATATAGATATATATGATTCTATAGTTTCTTACTATATAAAAGATACTCTTTGCACCCCTCTAACTGTTGGGGATCTATCTCAATTTCTAAGATATCTCGTAAATAATCCAAACAGAGTAGATCGTTTTGAAGATTCAAATAAGATTGTATTTGAATCATATGAAATAAACACATTATTTTCAAATATTGATGCATTCGCGAAAGAGAACAAGGAAATAATAATATTAGTATATAAATTGATGACAAAATTAGAGCTGGTTGAATTCGAAAATTCTTTCTTTACATTTTTTGTAGGGTTCTTCAAACAGCTTGACCTAAATGATTTCATTTTTAAGAAAGCTTTAAAATGGAAAAAAACATTGCATTTTTCTGTTCCTTTTTTGTCAATAAAAAATCTTCAAGATCTACAAAACTTATCTAAAGGATCAGAGCAAGACATAATCGCACTCGACAACATCTTGAAAATGTGTTTCTATCAAGATGAACAACTATTCAATGAAATTAAAAGATATTGGCCTTACGGCGAACATTACGAAATCCCCGACTTTGAGAAGCCACTAACTAACGATGATATCAAAATTGTGAAAGATCAAGAAAAACAGTCGATATTGCTTGACCGGAATCTTTTCTTCGATCAAGCATCTAATATTTTTAAATGTTATGGCTCCAATGAAATTAAAGATTACTTGGATCTTATGAAGAGTGGCGAAATAGATCAATATATGAGGTCATTGGCTTTAACAGAAATAGGTCTTTATAGTCGAGGGAAGAGTCTCACATTGGAGGAATTTATTGAAATATATTCTAACGACAAAACATGGGATAATTTCAAGATAAAATCCATTATAAACATGTTAAAAGAAAGGAATCGTTCAAGTCCTATTAATAATAATCTACTTTTATTTGCCCGTCAATGGTGTGAACAGCAAATTGGTACTGAAGATTTTGAAGACTTTTTCTGGGCGGACGAAAATGGAAATTTTCAGTTTAATTATAAAAAAATAAAAGTATTCGAACTCTATAAAATACTACGTTTTGAGATGTCTGATGAAATGTACAGAAAGATCTTAATTTATGACCTCTATCCCCATGTGTCTTCGAATTCAATTACACAATTCATTATTGAAAACACTGGAGATATGGAGAAATTAAAAGAAAAAATAATCTTCAATTTACAGAATAGGAAATTTCCTTCAAATATCCTATTAAATCATCTTTATGCAGGGAAGAAATTAAATATGGAGGGGATCATCGACATCGCTTATAATGAATTACTAAGTAGAAAGGATATAGACTCCCAGTCAAAAATGCATTTGAGTAAGCTCTATTTAGAACTTGGAGGGGACCTTGAGGATATATTAGATGAAGAAAGCACCAAATCACGAATTTTAGAAAATGGCGATGATACATCATTAGAATGGTACCTATTTGATTTAGCTTTGCAAGAGGGGCATAACTGGGCGAATCAATTTGTCGATATTTTAGTCGGTAATATCAGTAATTATCAAATACACCGTCGAGCAAAATTGATCAATTATCTATTTAGAACTAAAAATGATAAAGCAATCAAAATCTGGATTTCTGAATCTATAAAAGTCGGTGAAGATATTCTGTCAACTAGTAGAAACAACAGCATTTCGATATATCTTAAAGAACTCTCTTTGGAAAAAACTATTCAATCCATGTTAAAAGGGTTAAAAGAGCTATACTATAACGGGAATTATGAAGATTACAATAATTCCAATTCTATTTATGAGGCAATAATTTTTAATATTAAAGGGCTGCTTGAAAATAATTCAGATGCATTCAGCTATTTAACACAAGGATTAAAACAACTAAAGTCAGAGTTCCAAGACGATAACATTAAACGCAATATTCAAAATCTAATTTTAACGTTTAACAATCATTATTTCAATACAGTAGTTAATAACTATTCGATAGTGGATGCTAAGCAAATATTAGCTACCATTAGCGATAGAAGCTAGCGACCATATTACTCTCATGAGAGTAGTTTTCCGACATAACATTTGAAAAATATAGCTGTAAAGCATATCCATATCTATACAATTTTATTGCTTTTCAAGCGAAATCTATTTATATTAGATTTTGCTTGAACTAACGTAAAAGTCCATAACCAAAAGTTTTATTAAACCTTCTAAACTTTATGAAATTTACATATTTTAAATTCCGAAATTTCAAGGGAATTGAAAACGAAACTCTCGAATTGTCAAAAGCACCAAATAGTGATATTTTCACACTTGTAGGTTTAAACGAAAGTGGTAAAACTACAATCTTGGAAGCTATCAACTATTTCAAACATAAAAATGAAAAGTTGGATGTATTAGAATTAAAAAATTATGAAGTTGAAGATATTCATTCTCTAATTCCAATAAATAAGAGAGATAATTTCAATGATTACATTGGTATTGAAGCAGGTGTCATTCTAAATCTAGAAGACAAAATTGAGATAACACAGGAATTTAGAAAACACGATATCACAATCACAAAAATAGATGATACGATAAGATATATCCAAGAATATCATTTTGAAAAATCTAAGCATATAGAGGAAAAAGATAAATCTCTTTGGGTTTATACTATTTATGGACGAAAAGGGAAGAGTAAAAAAGAACAACAATTAAAAAATGAAGATGTTCTCAAAGTGTTTAATTTCATCAGATTAAAAATCCCAAGCATTCTTTACTTTCCGAATTTCTTATTCGATTTTCCCGAAAAAATATATCTAAATGATACGATTGAGGATAAAAAACATATATTTTATCAACAAATAATTCAAGATACATTAGATGCCTTGGAGAACGACTTAAATATAAACGACCATTTAATAGCCCGAATTACATCATCAGATAACAATGATAAGAGAAATCTCAACAGTTTAATTGGAAAGCTTCAGAAATTACTCACGCAAGTAATCTTTAAAAAATGGAATCAAATTTTCAATAAAGATCAAACTGATAAAGAAATTGTTTTAATCACTGGAGAAGATGATGGCGGACCATATGTAGAATTTAATATTAAAGATGATGTAGACACATATAGAATATCTGAAAGATCCTTAGGATTCAGATGGTTTTTCGTGTATATTCTGCTCACCCAATTTAGAACATTTAGAAAAAAAAATAAAAATGCATTATTCCTATTTGACGAGCCAGCATCAAATCTACATCCCTCAGCGCAGTCTGAATTGCTAAAAAGCTTTGAGAAACTTCCAGGAGTAATATATACCACTCACAGTCAATATTTGATTAACCCTCAATGGCTAGAAAGCACATTTGTAATTAAAAATGAAGCGATAGATTACGAAAATGAAGAGGACTTTAATTCAAAAAATACTAAAATAAAAGTTAGCAAGTACAGAGAGTTTGCAGTAAAACATCCTAATCAAAGCAATTATTTTCAACCCATTTTAGAAGTGCTTGATTTTAAACCTTCACAGCTAGAATTAGTACCTAAAGTTATATTTACAGAAGGCAAGAATGATTTTTATACTGTACACTATTTTGGGAAGATGCTAAACATAAAACATCTTCCCAAAATAGTGCCAAGCACAAGTGCTTCAAATATGGAAACTCTTATTAGCCTATATCTTGGTTGGGGAGCAAAATTTGTTATTTTGCTAGATGATGACCGTGAAGGAAAGCAACAAAAAGAAAGATACCTCAAACTCTACGGCGACTTCCTAAAATCGTCAATTTTCACCTTATCTGATATTAATCCCAAATGGGATAAATTTGACATGGAAGACTTAATTTTAGAAGATGACAAAAAAATAATTGTTACCCATCTTTATCCAAATTCTAAAATAACAAAAAATGTATTAAATAGATCTATCCAAGAGCTTTTATTAAAAAATGAGAAGCTAAAGATCGGTAGAGAGACGCTCTCTAATTTTGACGCCTTAATTTCGGCTTTAAAAGATTTGATTGATAAATAATTATCAATCAAATCTTTTAAAGCCGTCTCATAATGCATATTCCGGTGATGTTGACCCCTTTCCGGCAATACTGACCCCTCAGATTTGGTTATCTGGGGATTTTTACCAATAGCCTGACAATTTCACCTTTTTTTCTTAGACTTTCACCCTTAAGTTCAATTCGGTGAGAAGTATGTACAATCCGGTCCAATACAGCGTCCGCGATTGAATCAAATTGTATCAAAAAAATTCGTACCATTTGCGGATGATCAGCAGATAAAAGCCAAACTACATCCAGGCATTGGCCAGACTTCAAGCAGGAATTACCTACCTAAAGACTGGTCAATACCCACGTAAACATTAGCCAGCAGCGCGAAGTTTCCGAAGCAGGTTCGAATAAGGTCTAATCATTATTAAAACTCGGACTAACAGCTAACGGTATCGAATGTTGAATGGACTTAATAAACGATTCAACACATTAATCAATCATGTGCAATGAAAAGTTGAATGGAAATAATATAAAAAGCCAAACTGCTATACGTCAACAATTTGGCTGAGAGTCAATCAGTAACCTAATCTATCTTAAAACAGATTTACAAACATTCTGGTAAACTGAGAAGATTGTTAGGTTGTTCACCATCGTTCCGAGTTTTAATATACTTATTACCCGCGGCGCTTACTGCTACTATAACGTCAATAACTCTTCCTCCCCGATTGACATAGAAGCTCCAACGACCGTTTTCAATTCCTTCGATAGCTTCTTGTTGTGTTATTTTCCAAGATTGACCATCAGGATTTTTTCCACCAATTTTTTCAATCCTTTCATGTGCATTTTGACGATTGGTTTTGTTAATACATTTAATTTCATGTGATGTTGCCATAATTATAAATTTAAAAGTTAATAAAGTTCGACTATCTGTGCTGCCAGCACCTTCCACCGCCTGATACTTTCCGCTGACATGGTCCACCCTTTTGAGTCGGAGCACCACAAATACCTGAAATTGGTTTTGAAGCGCCTGAACTCTTCACTGTATGTCTAGCAGTAGCACTAAAACTACCGAATTGTGAAACCAAACGCTTACCATTCTTAACAATATGAGCAGACACATTGCCAGAAGTTGACTGTCTAGCAGTCACAGTCACTTTCATCTCTGAAAAAATTGACCGTGGGAATTCTTTTCTCCATGTTCCTTGATGACCATTTATATAGATGGTAGCTCCAAGGTCATCAGTGTAATTGATATCGCACTGTTCACATTCTGCTTCGTAACCATAGGTATCGGTCTCAGTATCTTCCTTTTTACATCCGATAAATAAGAAAGAAATAAATAAGATTATTACATTTTTCATAAAATTTTAATATACTAGTATTAATCTATACAAAGATAAATCTGACAAAACTCCGTTATTTACGGAAACCCATAATAGGACGATTAATTCATACTTTTCTATTTTACGACTTCTCTAAATTAAGCATATGACCTGCGTTAAAATCTCAGATAACAACCACTCAGTGAAAACGCTTAAAAGACAGTGCCGACAATTATTAATGCCTAGTCAAATTCAGGATTATAACCTAGAGCCCAAAGACCTAGGCGGTTTTCCTTTGCGTGTTTTTGAGATACAACAAGCTGTGATTGATAGCGGACATTAGGTGGCACAGTCATTAAAAGAGCAAACCCATTCTTGATCATTGCTGCATTGATAAAAATATCGTCGAGATAAGCGTAAGCCAAAGTACGCCCATAGCGATCCAGTGAATCCACGTCATATTCCAACCGGATCTGCTTATGAAGTATTAAGCTATCCAGATAACGTTTGGAAGTCTTGCCAAAGGGATGCTTCTTTTTATGGAACGCATTCCGATCTTCAGGAGCGTCAATGCCAATCAATCTAATTTTAATATTAATACCTTGATGATTTTTGATCCAAAAAGTATCTCCATCAATGACTTTATATACTAAGCCATTGCTTCCCATACTTTTGTTGCTTGATACAAAACCGGCCCGAATAATATCTCCGGGACGACCGCAGCTCATCAAAAAAAGAAGCATCCCTATATTTATCCACTTTTTCATTTGGTCTACAGGGTTTTGAGGAATTGTTCAAACTCCTGATAAAACTGATCTTTGGTATTCACAGCCTGAATTACCTTAACATTGGTACAGCCGCTATCTTTGAGCCATTTTTCCCAGACTACTTTGATAATCTGAAAATCCGTAGGCTGTTCATTTGCTTGGCCCGTTGGATCTAAGGAACGGTCCACAAGTTCAGCAATAAAAATATTGACATCCTTCAGGTTATAGTCGGTTTTCTTGATCGCATAAGAAGAATCGGCGTGTATAAAAGCGGTCAGGTCGCGCTGACCACTTGCATTAAAATCTTTGCGGATCTTGGCGACCAGCTCCGAACCGAGACGATATCCCCTCCCCTTGTTGGTGCTTTCGATGTAACCATCCGTCAGGAGCAATACCACATTGGTATTTTTCTTATCAACGATGATTTTACCGCTGCCTTCTATACGTTGTGGAGTGACATCGACGAGCGAGCTCTTGATTGTCTCGTTAAAATAATTCCACACATCGGCGCCTGAAGGATTTTTCAACGAATAATCGTATACACGATTGACCTCATTGGAGAATATCCGCATGTCTGTCTTCAGTTGTTTTCGGATATAACCAGCCCTATCAAGCTGATGATTTGCAAACCGACCAAAATCGATGGTCATCTTCTTGGGATCGAATGAAGCCGTATTCAATATACCACGATTGATAAAATCAATTTTATAAATGTCCAGCTGTCCGGAGCTCCGATTGCTAAGCGATAAAAGGTTACTACTATGGCCGATAAGTTCCCGGATCAGGACCGTGTCATGGATTGGTTTGGGATATAATTGTGTGTTGATCCTATTGGATAGATCGGGTGCAATAATGATGTTATAGTCCTTGAGCATAACCTGCTGTTTGACAGAATCATCACTGGCACAGCCAACAAAAACAGCTATTGTAAGCAAAGAAAAAATATACTGGATTTTCATTGGAAAGGGTATTAGTTGTTAAAAGCGGTGACGTCTTCTAGCAGTTCGTGTTTGATATCGGATCGCATCCCTAAATTGGAAAGCCAAGTTTCGCATTCGCTAACGGCTTCCCGTGTTTTAGTTTCGGCTTTGAGGATGGCGTATACCTCATAAAGATACTTACTCCAGCCTTCCATATAGATATTGACGCGGTTTTCCATCTCAGCTTTGGAAATAGGCAACTTATCGTTATCAATCTGGCTCTTGTAGATCTGTGCGATGTTGTTGATCCGTTCCTTAAATGTGAGCAGCTGATGCTGCAACCCGCCCACACGTTCATTCTGCAGAATGGGTAGCTGCTGTACCTGAGCGATCTTATCTTCTTTTGTGACCTGCAGGGTGAAAAGCTCGGCCTGCAAGGCATCGTTTTCCAACCGGATTTTGTTGATCTGCTCCTGATATTCGTTGATCTCTGCCTGATGGCTCTGTACAATATGCTTGGTTTTCTGCTGTTGAAAGGACAGATTACGTTCATTGATCTGGTTCAATAACTTTTCGAAAAAGAAACCGAAGAGGAAAACACCTAGAGCACCCAGGATAAATACCAGCCAGAAGTTACTGTCAAAGAGGACGGTGGAGAGTGTCAGATGCTGATCAGTCTTGTTGGTCAGGAGTTCAATATCATTTATATTTTTGGATACTTTGTAGGCGATAAAAATATCGACCACCAGGATCAAAATGATTCCCAGATTATTTACAAAGGCGGCTTTGACTTTTTGCCAGATAGTCGGTTGCTCTGAATCGTTTTTCTGTTCGGGCTCAAAAAGGTCTCTGAATACCTTGTACATGCCCAATGCCAAGGGGATGGCGACAAACAAAAATAGAAACAGAATACCGCCCGCTCCTTTTTGTCCTATTTTGGAAATAGCATGCGGATTAAAGACTTCGGGTGACTCGGTATTAGCAGCGCCGAGCAGCATCATCTCATTGATCTCCTCCTTGGAAAAAATAAAGATATAGGCCACGGAAGAGTAAAAGACGAATATATACAGGGCCAGTAACAAAGTCGTCGCCGACAGAATAAACATAATGGGTTTGTTAACAGAAGGCCTGACAAACTCAACCTCCAGTTCTTTGATCTTTTGCTTCAGCGCGATAATTTTACTTTCAATAAAAGGAATTCTTGTGTTGTTATTTGAAGCAATCTGGAGCCGCTTTTCTTCAATTTTAGCGGTTAATGAATTGATGTCGGAATCTAAATTCTGCTTTTCGACGAGCGCATTATTTTTTATTTTATCGATTTCCTGTTCGGTCCGGAATTCCATGTTTGTCGAACTCACCTTCTGCTGTTCGTCGATACGTACTTTAAGCCGCTCTTTCTTCTCAGCTATGACTTCGATTTCGTTAATAAAATTGGAGTACAGACTGTCCATCGCCTGATGTAAAATCTGATGATCGCCATTATTTTCCTTTGCCCGATTATAGCCGCTCAACTTGACGAGATCCCTGTCAAATGCGCCGACCTCTGAGGCAATGATATTATCCAGCACGTCTTTGAACTCTTTCAAAGATTGCTGTTGAAAATTGAGCTCTGCCCCCGACGAATAGCGGGAGCTGGAAGGTTCTGTCTTAATTTGCATAGATATATCGTTTTTTTCAGATTCGATGATGTCTTCCAGCGATTCGCCATTGTTAATCCGTATGGCTCTGTTACGGATGCCGTGAAAGGTTTCTGTGAGCTCAGCAATGGTCTTAGGGTAATTGGTGATGATAACGCTGACATGGTTGTTGCTTTTGGAGTTATTGCTCCAGTTATAAGACCCAGTGATGGCAACGGCGCTGTCAATGACGCAAAACTTCTGATTCATCATTCCCCAGCCCACATTTTTTACTTTGGTAACTTCGGCTCCCTGCCTTTCCAGCAAAGCGAAATCAAGCTTTTCATTGTCGGGCTGGTCAGAGATGATGATCGAGACTTTCACGTGTCGGTCAAGGCAGCCCTGAACCGTAGCAAACAGTTCGCCATCGGTAAACCAGGCCATTGCGATCAGCACCTCATTTCGGGCTTGTGATAACTCCTGCCTCACACGTTCATAGATAACTCTGCTATCGGAAAGTGTATCTTGGATCAATTGATCTGTATTCATTTTGTTTTCAGTTAAATACGGTTATATGACTTATATGGTGTTTATCGTTTCATCATTTCAAAAGTATCAATTCCCGTAAAGGAGATTTTACGGTTTCCCGTAAGCTTAACCTTATTGCATTTTGCTATTCGCAAACTATGCAGGCGAAAAAGCAGAGACTCTTTATGAGCAGATCCTCCAAGAATTTCCGGACAACGGAATCGCCTATTACAGTCTGAATTCGATCAATACATTTTCGAATAAACCTGAGGAGAACAACAATATGTCGAGTGAAATGTAGAAGAGGTCAGATAGAAAAAATAAGAAAGGCTATCAGGTGATAGCCTTTGTCTGTTCATGTAATTGGTTAACATACGGCGCTAATCTCTTAGATGCAACTAGTCATATTGGACAGATTAAACTCCCTGCTATTTATCTATCTGTTCAAAGGTAACATGATTCACTAACAGCTTCTTACGGGAAACCGTAAGGTCAGGATTATATTAATTCAGCATCTCTACAATGAGCAATTAATTGTCCATTGTTAGTAAAACCCAGAGATTCCTTCATGAGATTCAATCGTTTCTCGATAGTACTGAGACTGGAAGCTTTCGCGCCCAATTGCTTGAGTATCTCGGGCATCCGATATTGTGGAATACCCTGATACAATAGATTGACAATCTGCAGATCAAGTTGGGAAAATTCAAATGAATTTTGGTTGTGAATAGTTTTCTTATTGTCGGCAGATTGATATATCCTACCTTGATAAACCATCTGAAGAGCTTCTTTTAGATGTTCTCTTCCTCTACGCGCTTTCAAAACATAGCCATCAATTTGATTAGCCTTAAACATCTCGTGAATTGCCGGTGTCATTTCCTGTACCGTCATCACGACGACCTTGATATCTGGCTGCACCGACTTTATGGCTTTGATAAGGGAAAGGCCGTCTTTTATCTCTTGAGTAAAACCGTCATCCTTAAAATTAATATCGGTAATCAATAGGTCATACGGTTCTCCGGCACGTATCGCATTTTTGATCCAAGCGAGAGCATGGTCGCAATAATAAACATAGTCGGGATCAACAACTCCCAAATCACGCAGTGTGACTTGCACTGCAAAATTTTCTGTATCGTGGTCTTCGGCAATGAGTATTTTTTTAAACATACAATAATCATCTTATATTAATGGGATATTGGCGGTAATGCTCAGCCCTTTTCCCGGTTCACTTACAAAGTTAATTTCACCGCCAAGGATTTCTATACGGGAAACCGTATTTGTAAGCCCCTTTCCCTTAGATATTTCTTTGGGGATTCCTACCCCGTTATCTTTATAAAATATTTTGAGTTGTTGGTCTGATTTTTCAAATCGCACAACGACCTGTTTGGCATGACTATGTTTCTTCATGTTCACCATCAACTCCTGAAGTACATACTTGACCTCGTTCTTGATCCGGTTGTTGATATCTTCCCATTTTTTGGCATCATTACCTGCGATTGACACATGGAGATGATCTGTAGCAAATGACCTGAGTAAAGTCGAAACTTGCTCATTATAGGGGATCACCATTGTAGGTTGCTGCTCCACATTATGTGAAATATCTCTAGACTGATTGTATATTACTTCCAACTTATCAAGCAGCCCTTCGCGGTCAAGATCGTCTTTATATTCAACTTCAGTCATAACACGATAAATATCATTAGCAACAACATCATGCACTTTTTTGGAAAGGTTGAGCTGAGTTTCTTTGATCCGGTTCTGCGCTTCCAGCTCGAGGCGTTGCTTGCGCCGTTTGTACCAGAGGGTACCGCCGCCGGTAGCCAGTAGAAGCAGAAAGATACTTGCGCCGGTGATAGCACGCTGCCTGACGAGACGGTTTTGCTTTTCGGCATTTTCTTTTTCTAAACGCAGATTGTCGGCTTTGTTTTTTTCAACTTCGTAACGGATGAGGGCAAACTGATTTTTGGCTGCGGCACGTGCTTGTTCGGTGCTGTCACTGATATGCCGATATTGATTGAAGTAAGAAACTATTGAATCTCTGGGACCTACTTTAATCAGGCGTGCCAGCCCTTTCATCATATCATTGGCACTTTTAATCTTTTTCGCTATAGAGTATTGCTGGCGAGCGTAATATAATGCAGAATCAGGTTTTGTCTTTTCATAATAATCCGCTAGATGCGCTAAACTGGCGTTCTGCCCCCATTTATCTTTTTCCTTTTTTCGGATCTCATAAGCTTGTGAAAGATCGGGAACTGGATTATAATTCAAATCTCGCTTCCATTTTAAAAAAGCTATATTAGAGAGTACCCTAGCGTATTGTTTTGGATTGCCCCTCACACCTTTCAAGACATTTTCTAGTATTGCCACAGCAGAATCGTAATCTTGAAGATGCATATAACTTAGAGCCAAATTGTTACGATATATATTCGAATTTAAAGAGTCATCTGAAAATGCTATTGCAAGATGATATAGCTCTATAGCTTTAGCATAGTCTTGTAAGCTGTGGGTAGCTGATGCTAGGTTGTTATAGTTAGAGCTTACATAAATACGATGCGACTTTTGCGTGGTATCCAAATAATTTAAAGCTTCCAAGGAGGTCTCCTGCGCACCATAAAGGTCACCTTGTTCCCTTTGGGTAATAGCCATGTTTACCAAACATTTAGCAACACCTAGACTGTCACCATCGTCTAAAAACTGGGCTTTGGCTTTCTCAAATAAAAAATAGGATGAGTCTGACTTTCCCAAAGACAAATATTCATAAGCCGCCTCAAAATAATGATTGACATTTTTCCCTTGTTCCTTTTTGTTATCATTCTGACAGCCAAAAAGCGAAAATGTTAATAAGATCAGTAAATACTTCACATCAGGTTATTTTATCCTAAAATATAAAAAATCGCAGGACGAAGCAACAATTACATTTTAAACAAAAAAGGCAGCCATTGGCTGCCCTTATAATATTTATTAAACTTTTAGTTTTTTGGCGGTCTCACAGTACCGTTCTCGCCTCCATTATCAGGGTCTTCACCGTCTGCATCTGTAGTTTGCATTGTCGGTGTACCAGCACTTGGCTGTGAGTTTGATGGTTGACCGATTCCAAACAAAAAATATAATATTAAACTCCACATAATTCAAAAAATTAGAATAAAACCTTGGCAGGCCCATGCACCGCGCATGGGGTTACTGCATTGATTTCAGAAGGCCTTCTGAATTTTTTGGGAAGTAGGAGTGTCAATCGCGGGAGGCAGAAGCTGCTTCCCAAACCGGCTAAAGACTACCGCGAGATCTTCTCATTGTGAAATCAGATTAGTATCTTAGTCTTATGTTTTAATCGATATGATCATCTGACTTCGAGAACAAAGTTATAGCCGTTAAAAGCCTTTTTATCATGGATTTCCGTCATTTCCCAGCTTAACCCAGGACTACCGTAATGTGCCGTCATCCACCCTTGATCTCCGATGAATTTCCGTTCTCTTTTAACCCTGTGCATCGGTACGGTTTCCCGTATTTTCCGGAATGCGGACTGTTTTAATTTTGTAATGATGTTTGAAATTGACCTATATAATGAAGAAGTACTGAGAGCTTTTCATGAGAAGAAAGGCCAGGAAACACTTATACATCTTCAGCGAGCCACAAGAGCTGATCTGATGAAGGAGTGCTTATTACGTTTAGAAAACGGGGAGCTTAAGAATGATATGCCTGTTTTAGCTAAGATATTTAATTGTGAAGGCAACGTGGAAAGCATTAAAACAGCCATAAAAAAGGCTACTGCAGATAAATTCCGACCCATACAGGATTTTATTCGCGAAAAAACTAACAAACCAACGGACAATATTATTGCACTGTTAGCTATATTTATTGATTATCAGCCAAGGCCATTCGAACAATGGCGTGAAAACCGTCGGGCTAAAAGCGAAGGTGAAGAAGTGGTGATCCTAGAGGAAAATGACACTGCAGAAGTGCGGGAGGAAACTACTTCTCCAGCATCTGCTCTGAATATTTCTATTAATAATCCACAAAACGCTTCTTTGCCAAAAAAGAAAAAACGAGAACTACTGTTTGGCGGGATTGGTGTACTTACTATCATTTTATTGATAACATGGTATATTTTAGCGTTCCCGGAAGAATGCATGTGCTGGAATGGCGAAAACTATGTCCAGGTTGATTGTCAAGATAAAACTCAACCTTATCCCGTTATTGGATTAAATCGGGATAAACTAGAACATTTCCGTAAAATTACGAAGCCTGATACGCTGGGAATAAAAGACATTGGAAATATCTGGTATTCTAAAATCGACAATGAAGTTGAATTTTTTACAGGCCCTGGACGCCACCCTGTCATGCAGCATAAATCATTGAAAGCCGTGACAAAACATATCTGGGATACTTATGTCAATATAAAACCGGACAGCAATCAAGATATTCAATTCGGCATAATACATAGATCAAAAGAGAAAAGTCGATAAACACAAAAAAGCCACATCTCGCGATGTGGCTCTACACCATATATATCTGACTAAACGCTCCGTTATTTATAGGAATGAATTGACTTGGACACTTTCCAGCTATCGCCTTCGCGCACCAAAGTCACCAGGTCGGTCTTGGTGAAATTTTCAAATTTCAACGTTACTTTAGCGACCATATAATCAGCCGACTCTTCGATGATATCGGTGGCCACTTTGCAGTTCAGCTTCTCTCCTTTTTGCTTTTTAAAGAATTTGACAACCGCACTACGTCCATTGGTACCGGCATTAGCCTTCTGGCTGAAATCTTCAGCAAACAGCTGCTCCACGCCTGCCGATTCTCCCTCGGTAGTGACCGCAACATAGTGGTCAAGGGCGAAGTCTGCGGTAGAAAGGTTAACGTTTGCTTTTGCGGATTTTGAACCTGGTCCTTCAGCGGCCATAGTGAATGTGGATACTGCGATTAAGGCTGCTGCTACGAATGTTTTTACTAGAGTTTTCATAATGTCTTTATTTTTTGTGTTAGTTCTGTTGTTCTTATTTGTTGACTCAAAACTACGACACCATACGTCCACAGCCTATGGGCTTTAGACTAACGGACGGGAAAACTCGGTGAATGGAGGGAATGGGGAGGTGAAATTCGAGACGTATCCCTGAAAAGCTGAGCACTTTTCAGGGATACGTCTGCAAACTACCGCCATATGTAACTAACTGCATCATTAAAACTTGCCGTCGCAGAATTTGAGGACGCAGTTTTAGAGCCTATCAATTTGTTGTCTATGTAAACCTCCGCCTTTATTCCCCCTGGTCCAAATGCCGAAAAATGAGCATATGCATCATCATACGGATTTACAGTACGACTTATTTTTTTCGAATATGGTAGTATGACATCTTTCACATTTTCCCTTCCGCCACTTTCATTCGTGTAAGATAGTTCCACTTTGTTCGGCGTACCCGAAGCTACAGTAAACTTGTATTCAATAGTTACATTTTTTGGATAGCCCTTGTCTGAGCCTTCATCAGGTCCATCGTCTTTGCCGCAGGATACCGAGCCAAAGATCATTGTTGCAATCAAGCCAGAAAATAGGATACATTTTGTTTTCATGATTATACATTTAAAAGTTAAAAAAATCAAAATCGTATTGATATCAAATCGAAACAGGTCATTAACTTTCCGATCTATCGGTCATCTTTTACGAGAGATGGATCGCGGAATTGAAGAATCAGTTCTTTTATTGCACCGACAATAACCTGCGGTTGGTCCAAGGTGATGTAGTGGCCACTACCTGCGACCCTAAGATGTTTACTGTTCGTAGAAAGAGACAGAAGATTTTTCTGCATGTTATCCCATGCTGTTACCATTTCGGCCCGTAGTCTTTTTTCCTTAAACAATGTATCAAAACGGGAAGTATCCGTCGCACTGATAACGTAAAGAGGAATATTGCCAAAGGATATTATTTTTGCGGCATCACTCTTTATAACGGCCATCTGCTCTTGTTCTTCAAGAACTGCAGCAGCGCTTTTGTATAATAATGCAGGCATTAAAGAGTTTTGATATTGATATTGCTTCGAAGGAGGAAACATATCCTTGAACATCAGTCTTGCCAAACCAAATGCATTCGCAAACTTCAAAAATTCGGCGGGTAACCCCTTGTTCACCAATTTATAAAGTCCCGGCGAAAGGTATTTTTTATTGTCCGGATGCTGGCTATCGACCAATACAGCTCCAGCTACATCCTGCCGATATCTATCAACGAAAATTCGGACCAGTATACCTCCCATAGAATGGCCAACGAGGATGTAAGGTTTCGGTGCATTGGATTTTTCCAACAGCAAGTATAATTCCTCGGCCATTTGTTCTCCGGTTTTTGAATTTTCCCCTCTTTCACTCCAAAGTATACCAGCCCTGTCATAAGAAACGGTTGTAGTATGCAAACTTAGTTCCTGTTGAATAGAATACCATTGAAGATGACCTTCGGGGCATAATGCCGATTCAAAGACAATTGTTGGTCCGCCTGTTCCCTTTTTCAGGTAATGAAGTCGGTAGCGGTCCAGTTCGACGAAGTGACCATTGGGAATAATCTTTTCAGCTTTTGCACGAGACCAGCTTTCAAATATGAAACCTGCCAGCAGTACTAAAGCGATGAAAGAAATAATGATAACGACTATTTTTTTTATCCGATTGAACATTTTCATATTGCACCTTTATATTGCTTAGCTTAATGCATATACAAAAGTATGCGATATCTAAGCTCATAAAGGCTCATCCGACAGGTTGACACCTCTTTGGATCAAACGATATTAACCTATTTTACAGATCATTATGAAAAATGAGACCTCTATTTGAAGATTGAGACCTTTACAAATCTGTCTTGAGATATTGCTGAGGAGACTTGCCTGTGTACTTTTTAAAATTCCGGTTAAAAGAAGCTTTTGAGTTGAACCCACAGTCATACGCAATTGTTAGCAGTGTATATTTTTTATTGGCAGGTAATGTCATCCGTTGTAAAAATTCTTTCACACGCAGTTCGTTTATCAGTTCGTAAAAATTTTTTTCGATCACGGAATTGATCACCTGTGACAGCAAATTGGGATGCGTATCAACCATCCCTGCGAGGTCGTTAAGGGTCAATTCTGGGTTTAGATATGGCTTTTGCTGTTCTAGTACAATTTGTAGTTTTACGTATAACCGATTCGCAGCATCTGGTTCCAGTAGTGATTTTGCATATTTGGGCGGATATGAACTGTTCTGCGGCGATTGGTCTTCTCTATTAACGATCTCGGTATAATTAGCAAGGTTCGCATCCTCAATGTGCTTCTGACTAAACACATTTACTTGTTTGATGCCAAAATATCCCATCCACCATATATAGATTACCGAAGCAGAAAAAACAAGATGATCTTTATGGAAGATGAGGACAATTAGCCAGATTGCCGCCATACCCGCGACCAAATAAAGCAGCCATAGAAAATTTACTTTTTCAATATTTGAAAATCGGTATTTAAGATTTTTCCTAAACAACAATAGCTTGTAGAAAGAAAGAGGAATATAGATAACACCGGAAAGATATATTAAAACAATCCGCCATCTATTTTCTGTTTCGAATCCCATGGAACCATTTTTAAGCACATTCACTTTATCTTCAAATGAAAGCCAATAAAATTGGGCGAAAAGCAAATAGCCCAAAATAAATGGTAAAAAGTGTAATAGATCTATTTTTTTAAAGGGAATTGGGCGTGTCTGATATTTTATATAGAGGTAGAGGAACGGTCCCTGCGCTAATGGCATCCATAATCCCTGGATTGATAGTACTGGGTGTTGGAGATAGAGCCCCGATTTAAGTAGGTAAATCGATAGCAGCATTATTGTCGATACTGCGAGCCAGCATGCAAGCATATAGTCCGTCACTTTTTTATCTGTTTTAGTAAACAAAACAAAAGACAAAAAGGTCCCTATAACAACGCCGGACAAGTAAGGTATCTCCAATGGTATAAATAATAGTAGCGTTGCTATAATTGATTCCATGTAGTATCAGATAATTAAAGTATGCCCTAAAAAAGCATGTCTAGTTTAACAAAAAAAGTAAAAAAAAATGAAAAATTTACTGACTTTCTGACTTGTAATCTTGCATAAATGAATTTCCCCTCTTGAGTTTCATTAAATACCATTATATCATATCAAAGACTTTATTAAACAATAGTTCCAAGTCCTTTTTTACCTCGTCAAAAGTGGGCAATTATACAGCTTATCGGATTGAACATCAGAAGGAAGCCAAAGCGGCGGTTGCCGCAAAGAGTAAAACAGTCGCTGGTCAAGCCCATGTTGCCCAATGACACTTGGTCGATGGACTTATGAGCGATTACCGACCTCTTTCATTCAGGTTTCTTATAGGTATTAGGCTATAAATACAAAATAAATCGATTCTTAATTAAAGCTTGCCCTAAATTCCAGAGGAGTTTGATTGGTTTTGGATTTGAATAATCTATTGAACGATTGCGCCTGTTCAAATCCTAACTGGTAGGCGATTTCGGAAACGGAAAGTACTGTGGAGCTGAGCATGGTTTTAGCAACCTCGATCAGCTTACTTTGGATATGGCTCTGGGCACTTTTACCTGTCGATGTTCTCAAAAGATCACTTAAATAATTGGGTGACATATGCACAGCCTCCGCAAAATATTTCACGTTGGGCAGACCCTTTTGCAAATGAAGCTCCTCATGAAAGTATGCATCCAATAATTCTTCAAATTGAGCCACAATAGGTCGCTGATGTGTTTTTCGGGTAATGAATTGCCGGTCGTAAAAACGTTTTCCGTAAACCAGCAACAGATCCAGAAAACTCACGATGGCTTCCTGACTATAACTGTCTATTTTACTCTTGTATTCGGTTTCAATACCTTTGGCAATAGCGTGGCACTGGGCTTTTTCTTCGTCTGAGAGAAACAGGGCTTCATTGACTTTGTATTCAAAAAAATCATAGCGTTGTATCTTTTTGTCCAAAGGAAAAGTACGCAGAAAATCGGGATGAAAATTGATGGTAAAACCATCTTTCACTATAGCAGCATTAGGATCTACCTTGATAGTTTGTCCGGGTTTGAAAAAGGACATTGCTCCCTGCGTAAAATCAAAGTGATGCGGACCATATTGTAAAATACAATCTGCACCTGATTTGACGCTGATGTTGTACAAATTGGAATGGATGTAGCATGTTTCTTTTGGATGGGAATACGTAATTTTCGAAAAATCGATGATACTAAATAAAGGATGCATCGGTTTTTCAATGCCCATCATCTCGTGATAGGACGCTACTGAATCGATATGTATATGTATTTCGTTGGATTGAGCCATTATTTTACGATATAATATAACTATATAAATTTAGTGATTATATAACAAAAGAGCTTCCCGCTAATGAAGAAGCTCTTTTGCAACCTGTTTATTTACTCAGGAAAATCAAACGAACGATTACCTGTGTCTGCATGAGCAGGAAGTATTTCTTCAATTTTTTGCAATTCAGCTTCCGTAAGTCGAATGTTTGTAGCCTCTATATTCTGCTCTACATATTTCACTCTTTTGGTTCCGGGAATAGGCGTAATGCCTTTTTGAATGAGCCAGGCAATCGCTAACTGTGAAGTACTGTATCCTTTTTCACCTGCCATTTTTTCCAATTCTTTTACTAATTCAATGTTTTTGTAAAATTGTTGTCCTTGAAAACGCGGTATGTGTCTACGGAAATCATCTGCTGCCATATCCTCCGGCGATTTCAATTCACCCGTTAAAAAACCTCTGCCTAAAGGTGAATAGGCTACTAACCCAATGCCTAATTCGTTAACTGTGTCCAATACGCCATTGGTTTCCACATCACGACTGAATAGCGAAACTTCATTTTGAACTGCCGTGATGGGAGCCACAGCATGTGCACGTCTGATCAAATGTGCATCGATCTCAGAGACACCGATGTATTTGATTTTTCCTGCTTGCACCAATTCTGCCATTGCACCAATTGTTTCTTCGATCGGCACCTTCGGGTCTGGACGGTGCAGGTAATACAAATCAATAACATCTGTATTCAGATTTTTGAGCGAACGCTCAATGGATTTTCTAATGTAGTCCGGACTGGCATTTAATTTCCAGGTCATCCGCCCATTATCATCTATCTCATACCCGAATTTTGTGGCAATGATGTATCGATCTCGGTTTCCGGAAATAGCTTTTGCGACCAGTTGTTCATTAAAATGTGGGCCGTACAGATCGGCCGTGTCGAGAAAATTTCCACCCAATTCGAGCGAACGATGGATTGTTGCAATGGATTCTTTTTCATCTGCTTTTCCGTACACATCGGCTCCTTCAAAGCTTGTCATACCCATACAGCCTAGTCCTACTAAAGGTATTTCAAGTCCTAGACTGCCTAATTTTTTTGTTTGCATAACGTATAAATTTTTATACTTCAAAGGTAGAAACCATGGAATCAAGCCGATGATCCGAATTACGGATATGTGTAGCTGAATTGAAGGTGTATGACGGGATTGGATCGGTTAGCATAATTATGGAGTCCGACAAGCTGCCGGTGGTTGCCATTGATATATTATATTCGTATTAAATCCGGTCTATGTTCGGATGATCAGCAGATAGAAGCCAAACTATAGCCAGACATCGGCCAGACTCCAAGCAGGAATTATCTGCCTAAAGGCTGGTCAATACCTTCATAAACATTAGCCAAGACCGCGAGCATTCCGAAGCAGGTCCGAAGACAATCCGAATACATTTTACACTTTGCGTAGGTGAAGTAGTTTCGAGAACAGAAAATATACCATAAGCAAAACCAGTTGGACACTAGGTGGTTTTCCACGCTTTACTGCATGACGATATTAGCATGGGAATCATCCCCGTATCTACTCTGACGCTTTAGATCTTTCAACAATAAGAGCCACATCTCCCGATGTGGCTCTACACCATATATATCTGACTAAACGCTCAGTTATTTATAGGAGTGGATTGATTTGGACACCTTCCAGTTGTCACCTTCGCGCACCAAGGTCACCAGGTCGGTCTTGGTGAAATTTTCAAATTTCAACGTTACTTTGGCCACCATATAATCAGCCGACTCTTCGATGATATCGGTGGTCACTTTACAGTCCAGCTTCTCTCCTTTTTGCTTTTTAAAGAAGTTAACAACGGCGCTACGTCCATTGGTAGCTGCATTAGCCTTCTGGCTGAAATCTACAGCAAACAGCTGCTCCACGCCTGCCGACTCGCCTTCGGTGGTGACCGCAACATAGCGGTCAAGGGCGAAATCTGCTGTGGACAGATTGACGTTTGCTTTTGCTGATTTTGAACCGGGTCCTTCAGCGGCCATAGTGAATGTGGATACTGCGATTAAGGCTGCTGCTGCGAATGTTTTTACTAGAGTTGTCATAATGTCTTTATTTTTTGTGTTAGTTCTGTTGTTCTTATTTGTTGACTCAAAACTACGGCACAATATGACCACAGCCTATGAGCTTTAGACCAACGGACGGGAAAACTCGGTAAACAGAGGAAATGGGGAGGTGAATTTATTATCTTTGTCTTACTATTTATTAATACTAATGGAAAGCCAGTTAACACCTATAAAAAAATCTTATAAACAACTCTTAGAACAGGGGATATTCGCTGTCACATTATTAGCCATCGTTGGCTCACTTTTATCCAGATGGTTCAAAATTGATTATGCTTGGTTTTCCATCGTGTCAATAATTATTTATATCGGTCTGGCCTTTTTAATTGGATTGAAACAGAACCTCAAAATAACGCTGTGGTCGATTATCAGGTTAGGACTATATGATAGTATAATCGGCCTGCTCCTGTCATTATGCCTAGAGGCCAATTTCAACGGATTTGAGAAAGAACTATACCAATACGGTATCATTGGATGGCTGTTTATCATCATTTTACAGATCGCATTTTCGATGATATTGGGCCTCATCGGCTATGGAATGGCTTCTCGAAAAAAGATTAAGCATGAGGAGTAATGTTTTTATGAATACTGTTGAACAGAAAATTTAAATTCTACGAAAAAGACGGACGTTAACGATTATGCAGACAGATAATCGTCGGTACTTTTTATCTCCGCATAGAAAAACGCTAATGCTGCTAAAAATCCGTGGTGCACACCCTCCGCTTTTACCGTTTTACCATTAATTTCCAAGTCTCGTGACGCACAAGTGTCGCCGAGAACGGTACACTTGTAGCCGAAGTCAAATGCAGCACGTGTTGTAGCGTCCACGCACATATGGGTCATCATTCCAGTAATAACCACTTCGGTTACGTCATTTTCCTTTAAATAGTCCAAAAGTCCAGTTTCTCTAAAGCTATTCGGATAATACTTTTGAAAAACTTTTTCTCCAGCAAGTGGTTTCACATTTTCGTGGATTTCCACACCAGGTGTTCCATCAACAAAAATTGGCATAACTTCTGGATTAGCCGATACATGTTGGATGTGTGCAATAGGTAAATTGTTTGCTCTGAAATGGTCCAGAACCTTGCGAGCATTCAGACTCGCAGTTTCAGGGTTTACCAATGGAAGTGCTCCGTTTTCAAAATATTCATTCTGGATGTCGATGACAATTAACGCCTGTTTGCTCATATTCATTTCTTTTTTGAATAACAAAATTAGCAAACACCGTCATGACAGATCATACCAAACCATTACGAAATGATACCATTTTGATAATTGGCTAAAAATTCGCTGGTTGTCATCCCGGTTTGCTTCTTAAAAAAACGCATTAAATGGTTGGGTTCTGAAATATTGAGTTTATAAGCTATTTCAGAAATAGTCAACTCAGAATGAATGAGATAATCTTTGATTTCTATTAGCAATCTTTGTTTTAACAAATCCGTTGCTGTCAAATTGAACTGTTCTTTTACCGATTTGTTTAGGGTAATACGACTGATACCCATTAGATCTGTATAATCGCTGATTCGCTGTTTATGTTCGATATTTGTTTCTATGAGTTTTTTGAATTGAAACGCATAATTGGTGTCTTGATTTTTTAATGATAATTGATTCTTTTCGGCATACACTCTGTTCAATTTCTGTAAAAGGTAATAGATCAGGGAACGGATGATATGCACACTGTCTATTCTGGTTTTCCGTAATTCTTCTTTAATCTCTGATAACAAAACACAGTACATATCCATGTTTTCTTTCTCAACCTGCATATTTAATGGAAACTCCAACTGATAGAAATACGATAAACGGTAGGTAAATAGTTTATCAGAGAAAAATTCATTTAGAAAATCTTCTTGAAAAACCAAGGACGTAAATTCCAGATTATCTTCATTAACACCCCATTGACGTTTTTGAAAAGGGGAAATAAAAATAATACTGTTGTCCTCTATATTTATTTTTTGGTAGTTAAGTGTAAGCTGACCGCTGCCTTTCTTGATAAAAATGATTTCAAAATAATCTGTGTTAAACAATTTCTGACCAATATATGCTTCAGCGACTTCATCAGAAGGGAGTACGTTGAGCAGAAAATCCACGCCACATTCTGTCTTGTTAAATTTTATTGTTTTCAACTATTTCTCTCCTTTATTATTAAAGATAAAACCGAAATCACGCGATTTCAATTCTACGTTTTTATCAGTACAAAGGTACTTTATTTATATCCAAATTATCAAAATGGTACACTTCAATAGGTCATTGGCAGCGACGTGATTTTGGGCTGCGCTTAATTTGTCATTACTTATTAATATTCATTTGTGCTTCATCCAAATAACTGGCACATTTTCAGAGCCCACGGTCAATAAGCAGATTAATCCTGTCTCGGTAAGTCAGAAATGGTTATTTGCCAAACATCTCCATTCGCCGCTATTGCCCTTAAATCCCTTATTAGGGAAAAAAGTACAATACATATCCACCATTATCCATTCTTTTCGAATGAACCTGACTCTACCTTTGTATCAGTACTTTAAAACAATTTAAACATCAAAAAAATGAAAACAATTATTGCAACAATCAGTTTAGTCATGACTTTATTGAGCACTTCTATTTTTGCACAAGGGAAAAGAGTACCAGCTTCCGCAGGAAGAGCAGAATACATCGAAGTAGAAAAGGGAGTAAAACTCCACGTAACCGACCTTGGCGAAGGAAAACCTATCGTACTGATTCACGGATGGCCATTAAGCGATGAAATGTACGAATACCAATACCAATATCTATCCCGCAAAGGCTTCAGAGTGATTGGAATTACACTTCGTGGTTTTGGAAAATCAGATAAACCTTACGGAAGGTATGACTTTAATGTTTTTTCTGATGATATAAAAGTGATTCTGGAAAAACTGGACATAAAAAATGCTACACTTGGAGGGTTTTCTCTTGGCGGTGCAGTCGTGCTGCATTATGTAACAAAATATAACTCCGCCCATGTAAGTAAGCTGGCATTGTTTGGGGCAGCCGCACCGTCGTGGAAACAACGTGAAGGTTTTCCTGACGGATTGCCAGATGCGGTTGTTGAAGAATTGATAAACGCTACCAAAATACAAAGGCAGGATCTGATAGCAAGTTTTGGTGCAGGCTTCCCGGCGAAAGAAGGCAATATCTCTAAAAACGTAGAAAAATGGTTGGAAAGTATCAACTTGCAGGCCTCTCCTTATGCCATTACAGAATCGATCACCGCACTCAGAGATTTGGACCTACGCCCACAGCTTTCAAAAATCAATATTCCTGTTACCATATTTCAGGGAGTATATGACAAAAATTGCCCACTTATTTGGGCCGAACAATTACAAAAAGGTATAAAAAATGCAACGCTTATCCGGTTTGAAAACAGTGGTCATGCCTTGTTTGTAGAAGAACTGGAAAAATTCAATACCGAGCTGGAGAAATTTGCAAAATCATGATGAATTGCAAAACAGGGGAGCATGAATATTGTGTTCTCCTGTTTGTATTTAAACTAAGATTTGTATTTTTAACCCCACCAGTTTACCAATATGGCAAGTGAAAAAGTATTTCGGAGCAACCTGAAAACCATAGGACTTATATCGTTATATGAAGGAAATGTGGATTCCATTAATAGCGCGGATTACAAGCAATACATAAAAGTATTGCTTCTTTCAAAGGGAGCTGAATTACAGGTTGATCTCGCTGAATATTGCGTAAAACAGCCATCCCTATTTTTTGTAAGTCCCAATCAGCATCTTCATATAAAGAAGCTGGGAAAAGAAGAGGGGCACTTCATTTTTTACAACCGCGATTTTTACTGTATTCAGATACATGATGAGGAAGTGGCCTGTAACGGATTGCTATTCAGCAATATCTACAATATGCCAATAGTGGAATTGGACAATAGCGAAATTCCTTTCTTTGACTATATTTTCAGACAAATGACGGATGAGTTCGGTTTAAACGATACCTCACTGGAAGAGATGCTTCGTACCTATCTCAAACAATTGTTCATTAAATCCGTACGTTTGTGGAAAATACAAAACCTGGGTAAAGAACTTACCGAACAAAACAGCGATCTGGAGTTTTTCAGGAAGTTTACGTTATTGGTTGACGAACATTATAAGGAAAAGCACCATGTCGCCGATTATGCCGAACTGCTTTTTATGGCTCCAAAAACGATTAGCCATAAGTTTAAAAGGCTCAATCTGCCACAGCCTAATGATGTGATTAAAAACAGGATTTTGTTAGAAGCAAAACGGCTGCTGGTACACACCAATCTGACTGCAAAAGAAGTTGCATATGAACTGGGATATGAAGACCCGGCTTACTTCAGCAGGCTATTTATGCAGAAATCGGGTGAAACGCCATCAGCATTCAGGGCAAAATTTCTTGCCATTAATTAACTTTCAGCCGTTCAGAAAGCCCCCTTGGATCACCTCTCATATCTGTATAAATTCTTCGAAATAGTCCATTTTACCAAAAAGGTAATTAGCGATTGATGCGCTATTTTTGACACTGTCTTCTGGGCGTACAAAAAGCTTGATATATCCGAAAAGGGAACCGCAGCCGGCAGTTTCAAACAGTTCTCGAAGTCGCTGATCATGCTCAATATCATAATCTAAAAATGCGGTGACTCGGTCTATCATTAGATATTTAGCGTCTTCTTTTTCCAACCCTACTAGCTCTTTGAGCTTTGTACCTTCGGGAGTACCTTCATTCGTCAGAAAAAGAAAGGTACGTATCACCCATTTATCACCATGATAGCTCACGAGAAAATAGCCAATCTTGTGTCTGGCACAATAACAGGCGATGAGCACCTGTCCACGATATACAATTACCTCCGGCGTATTGTAAATAAAGGTCTTAGCAAGATAAACCTGCACGTAACCTTTGGGACTATAGGTACGCTCCTCAAAACGATTGAGCGCATGGTGCTGTATGTATAGGGGTTTGGCTTCTGCATCGGAAATATGTGTGATACTGAACCGCGCGGGATCGAATTGTATCCATTGTGTCCAGTCCCCTACGAAAACCGAAGCGTCGCCGATCGCCACAATTGGTCGTGTGATGCCATCGATCTCCTGCTTATCTAATTTGTTTTTCAGCCGGCGCAAACGGATCTGATTTCGCCCCCCGGGCTTCGTCAGAGCGAGATCGGATACATCAAACTGCAAGGTACCTTTAACAGGATCGTAAAACTGCTCATTCGTAAAGCTCAATGTACAAAAAGCCTGATGCTTCGTTGGTAAAAGCCAATCGCCAGAGATGAAATAGGGTGCAAAAGCAGCCCTCATCTTGACATGTTCTTCAATACAATGGATAGAAACGAGCTCGACGAAATGAACAATTAGCGCTAAATCCGTAAAGAAAGTTGGAAAGGATATTTCTTCACCCGTTGGCAAGGTCAACATGCATTTTTTCATAAAGCCCGTGATACTTGCCCGATAGTTTTCCCTGCTCTGAGTATCGGGGAAAACGCCTTCATCAACGATGATCTTTGGCGCCGGATAACGGTTTTTATAAAACTGTGCCAATAGTTTAGGGGAAAGCATCTCAAAGTAACCTGGACCAACCATCTTTTCGAAAAGTAGCTTCATCGACTTTGTAAAAGCATGATATCTTTCTCGTGTCTCTTTGGCAGTATTAACTGGAGCTTTGGTTTTCTTTTTCTTTTTCATATTTGCTTCCTCACTTTTTCAAAAGGATTTTGAGCGGCGACGATCAATGAATCTGCTAACAGCATAAAATATGATTAGAATCCACACAAGCGTTGGTAACTCTGGCTTATCACTAAGAAAAACTTGTAAGATTGAATGTTGATCTGTTGGCATATGGTTCATATCGATAACGGGTTTGAAAACTGTTAGCTAAAAGATTATGACTGGCTAAATTTGGTTATACGTCAATCTCAAATCTTAATTTGACCGTTGATTGATAGCTTTAAGATAAATAAAATATTTAATTCATCAAATAACTATCCTGTTACAATTGAACGTACAATGAATCGTCTGCGGGTAATATGCATTTATCCTCAATTGCGCCGTGCCAAGTGGTATGTCGGTATTTCCGACATACCACTTCTTCTCAGAGTACCGAACACTCAGATTGACCGTATATCCGAAAGCGACAATGGCCGAAAGGTTATCGTGTTGCGCGTTGTAATGTTTACCATCAGATGCAGTTATCCGGAAATTCCGGATAACTGAACCTTCTTCAAGTTCCTTTCTTTGAATACCTTTTGAGGTGCTCATTAATGATTCTTACCTCGCCTTCATTTCATTAATGGATTTCCTTTATATTTATATACGGTAAACAAAACGATACTAAATAAGATAAATCTAAGGAGAAGGCTTGCCACTCCGCCTTCTATTCCATAACTACCTCCAAACCAATAATCATTGGCTGGTAAAATAAGGCTATACAAACCGTCTTTTAGGGTTCCGCTCATTGGACGCGAAAATTGCCATTGAAGATAATTCCATCCGAAATGTAACCCCACAGCATAATATATAGATTTTAAACGCATATAAGCATTGGCATAAATGATACCCCCTAAAAAATGGGAAACAAACGCCATGAAAGTAACATGAGAGTTTGCTAAATGACATGCCGCAAATAACAAGGAGGAAATCATCATTGAATTTTTCTTGTTAAAAAATCTGAGTAAACCGTTTATCAAATAATACCTAAATACGATTTCCTCAAACAAAGCTGTACATAAGCATATTAGAAAGATATTAAGCTGTTCCAGCAAAGTAACTCTATTTGAAGTTATCTCCGATCCAACGAGTAAAAAAACAAGATCAAAATAATACTTGATTGTAAAAAACCAAGTATCAAAAGTTCTATTTTCTGTTTCAATAAATTAAAATTATAGAGGACCTAGGTTGTTAACTTAGGTTCTCACGTAAAGTTAGTTTCTATGAATAAAATTATTTGTACTATCGGGCTTTGTAGACAACGGCCTAAAATTAAACGTATCTCGTCTTGCTTCCAGCTTTCCAGTCTTGATGTATTTTCGTGAGGTTATGATAAACTGTTTTTCGTTTATTATATGGCCTTTATCAACATAGGTTTGATATTTTTCAGCATAGATTGGGGTTAAGTATCGTTCTATCGTGATATTATTTCCGTCAACAATATATAATCCCCAGATATATCCCGTCTTTTTGTCATTAATATAACTTTTCGAAAAAGTTTCCTCAATATTCTTAAAACCGTCTTTGATATCCGGATTCCCGCCTTTATAGACTATTCCATTTTTATACAAGAAGATAACATCAAATAAAACGCGATTAAACTTAGTATAATAATATCCATTCAACAAAAGTCTTTCACTAACATTTTCTTTCAGCTGCAATGTCGGAAGTTGCCGACGAACAGAACATGAAACTATTAAAAAGAAAAAAATATAATAATAAATTGTTCTTACCATGACGTAAATGGATTAAGTGTGCGCCCAGCTCTCCTATAGAGCGCATTTGAATTCTCATTACGTTGAAATCTACTGTCTATCCCATCTCTCAAGACAACTGAACTGCAAGGATGTGTGAGAAAATGAAAATACTACTATTTAGCTTGCTGCCGCATCACGTTCCAGAAATTATAGTCCATCATTGGAGCTTTTATAACACCTACATGGTGCCCGATGGTTACGATCTGTCCCCGATGATAGGTGGTATGGATGATTAAGTGC
>NZ_JAINDX010000044.1:0-436985 GCF_026191775.1 Sphingobacterium sp. InxBP1
GCACTCGCTTTAGGGCGAACAGGATTTTAAGTCCTGCGTGTCTACCAGTTCCACCACCTAGGCAGGTGAGCGAAAAACGAGATTCGAACTCGCGACCCCAACCTTGGCAAGGTTGTGCTCTACCAACTGAGCTATTTTCGCATTGGAATTCTTTATGTTTTCAATGAGCAGGAACTTCGCGTTCTGCTTATCTAGGTGGTGCCAGCTGGATTCGAACCAGCGACACAAGGATTTTCAGTCCTTTGCTCTACCAACTGAGCTATGGCACCTCAATGTTAGCCCTTTGCCTTATTGATGCTGCAAATATAGACGCTTTGAACCGAATTATGAAAAGCACACAGTCTTTTTTTTGTGTTTAATCGGCAATTGATTGATTCCTAATAGGAAAAAATAAAGGGCTATTCACGTCGAATAGCCCTTGGAAATAGTCTTCGTGATAATTATTAAGATAATTTACCGACTTCAAGTACCAAATCAACGATTTTGTTTGAATAACCCCACTCGTTGTCGTACCAAGATACTACTTTGACGAAGTTGTCATTCAACGAAATTCCAGCTTTAGCGTCGAAGATCGATGTACGGGAATCACCTAAGAAGTCCGTCGACACGACTTCGTCTTCAGTATATCCTAGAATGCCTTTCAATTCCCCTTCAGAAGCTTCCTTCATCGCAGCTTTGATTTCTTCGTAAGAAGCACCTTTATTTAAGCGAACAGTCAAGTCAACAACAGAAACGTCTGCAGTAGGAACACGTAAAGACATACCTGTTAATTTACCTTTGAGCTCAGGAAGAACCAAGCCTACGGCTTTCGCTGCACCGGTAGAAGAAGGGATGATGTTCTGATAAGCACCACGGCCACCTCTCCAGTCTTTTACTGAAGGTCCATCCACCGTTTTTTGGGTAGCTGTTACCGCATGTACTGTCGTCATTAAGCCTTCAACGATACCAAACTTGTCGTTCAAGACTTTGGCAATAGGAGCTAAACAGTTTGTTGTACAAGACGCATTTGAAACGATATGTTGATCAGCTTTCAGTTCTTTGTGGTTTACACCCATAACAAATGTCGGTGTATCATCTTTTGCAGGTGCCGACATAACCACTTTTTTTGCACCGGCATCGATGTGTTTTTGTGCTAATTCTTGTGTTAAGAAGAAACCTGTAGACTCAATGATAACCTCAGCGCCCACTTCATTCCATTTCAAGTTAGCGGGATCTTTCTCGGCAGTAACACGGATAGTCTTGCCGTTGACAACCAGGTGACCATCTTTTACCTCTACAGTACCATCAAATTTGCCATGTGTTGAATCGTATTTCAACATATATGCCATATAATCAGGCTCAACTAAGTCATTGATACCAACAATTTCAATTTCTGGGCGATTGATAGCAGCTCTGAATGCTAAACGACCAATGCGGCCAAATCCGTTAATTCCAATTTTCATATTCTTAATTTTTATTGATATAATATTTAATTAAATTGTGTATCGGCTCTTTTACTACAGTGCCAATACCGATATTAAACTCCTCTGTGGCAACCTCCCGCAGTATGTGCTCATAGTTAAACGCTACAGAACCTGTAAAGTTTACATCACTGTCCGGATACTCTTTCATTAAAGGTTTGATATACGTTTTCATAAATGTGCGCAATCCATTTTTTATCAGCTGATTGATAAAAAGATGATCTTTATTCGCAAGGACAAAATCCGTAAATGAATTCAAAAAATTAGTAGGCTGCGGAGCGATGTATACCTTTTCCAGTACCATCTTTTTGTCGAGTGTAAATTCCTTCTCTAATTTTTCTTTCAGATCCAACGGAAGCGTATCCGTCATATAATGTTTTAGCAGCTGCTGACTATTCCAGTTGGTTGCCCCTTCGTCGGCAAGGATATACCCCAAGCCATAGTTATTTTCGATTATTTTTTTTCCGGTGTAATAAGCCGCGTTTGAACCGCTGCCGATAATACCGATAATGCCTTTTTCATCACCAAAAGTTGAAATTGCCGAAGCAATCACATCATGCTCTACCTTAACTTTGGCATTGACAAAAAAACGCTCGAAAACATTTTTGACCTTATCTTTCCGTTCCTTTGATGAGGAACCAGCTCCGAAAAAATAAATCCGTTTTATTTTTTCGGCATTGTTGATCAAATTGGTATTTCTATTTAAATGCTGTAGTATGGACCGCTCATCCTGAAGGTAGGGGTTGATGCCGTTCATCCGGAATCCAGTGGTTATCCTGCCTTTGTCGGCCAGTCGCCAGTCCGAAAATCGAGAACCACTATATACTACTGCTATCATAACTGCTTTAATTGTGTATTATAAAATCTCAGCCATTTCCAACAGATCAGGGCTAAGCTTAATTTCCTTATTGCTGATTGCTTCTTCGATTGGAGTAGTCTTGATTTCATTGCCACGGAGGCCAACAGTAACCCGAGTATTGCCTGCCAGAATTTCATTGACTGCAGCAAAGCCCAATCGACTAGCTAGCACGCGGTCAAAGCTTGTTGGCGCTCCACCACGTTGCAGATGCCCTAATATACTAACTTTCGTGTCGTAATGATTAAATTTTTCTTTTACTTTTTTTGCGACATAATAGGCCCCGCCATTCTGATCACCTTCAGCAACAATTACAATTGATGAAGATTTCTTTTTGATGGCCCCATCTTCAAGGTGATGAATCAGATCATCGATGGCTGTTTCTTTCTCCGGAAGTAGAATGGCCTCAGCCCCCCCCGCAATTCCGGCGTTCAGTGCAATGCAGCCCGAATCTCTTCCCATGACTTCTACAAAGAAAAGGCGCTCGTGGGATGCCGCAGTATCTCTGATTTTGTCGATGGCTTCAATCACCGTATTATTGGCCGTGTCGTAGCCAATCGTATAATCCGATCCATATAAGTCGTTGTCAATCGTACCGGGGATACCTACAATAGGTACCTCAAACTCTTTGGAAAAGAAGTTGGCCCCAGTAAATGTTCCATCCCCTCCGATAACGATTAAAGCATCAATTCCGGCAGTCTTTAAATTGTCATACGCCTGTTTGCGTCCTTCAACTGTCTTAAACTCCAGACAGCGTGCGGTTTTTAATATTGTGCCTCCCCGTTGAATAATATTGCTAACAGAACGGGTGTCCATTTCCTTAAAGTTTGCATCGATAAGACCTTGATAACCATGATAAATACCGGTTACCTGAAGCCCTTTGTGAAGAGCAGTGCGGACAACTGCACGAATGCAGGCATTCATGCCGGGTGCGTCACCGCCAGATGTCAATACGCCTATTTTTTTTATTTCTTTTATCACACTCTATATTTTAGGTTTTACGAATATAGGATTTTTATAGTGTATATTCTACACTGTGAATAAATTTTTCATTATTTTTTTGCGCATCACGTTTAGGAAGCGTATAATTGTTACAGGTAACCCGATGATTAGTAGCCGATAAATTTAGCTCAAATAGTGCACATAAATAAATTTAGAAGTTTTGTATAGTAATTTTACAGTAGACTGCGTCATATTAGGCTTTCATGAAGGAGAACTCAAAGTTCTACTTACAGAAAGAAATGAATATCCTTTTAAGGATTGGTGGGCATTGCCAGGCTTTTTCGTTGACAATGATGAAGAGATGGAAGATGCTGTGAAGCGAATTTTGTATGAAAATACAGGTCTGAAGGATGTGTTTATGGACCAGCTGCATTCTTTTGCTGGATTGAAAAGACATCCGAAGGGTCGTATTCTGACCGTTGCATACTATGCCTTGATCCAACTGGACAATACGAAGCTGAAAACCAAGCCCGTTACAAACTATATGAAACAGGCCAAATGGTTTCCTGTGCGCAATGTGCCTGAGCTAGCCTTTGACCACAAGCAGATTTTGGATCTATGTCTGGAAAGATTGCAGCGTCGCCTGGCTTATAAACCAATTGCTTTTGAATTGCTTCCCGAGAAATTTACACTCACGCAATTGCAACTAGTTTATGAGAGTATCTTAAACAAAACTTTGGACAAACGTAATTTTAGGAAGAAAATGCAAAACTACGGGTTCTTAAAAGAATTGGACGAGGTGCAAACAGGAGTTGCCTACCGTGCGGCAAGGCTTTACAAACTGGATAAGCGGAAGTTCTTAAAACATTTTCAGAACAATGTAGCGTTTTAGCAGAATCCAAGTTTAATAGAATAAAGGCAAGCTTTTGAAGTTTGCCTTTTTTGTTGTCAGCTAAACATCAAATTAATAGGGATTTCAAAATATATTTTGCACTGGAGACTACTTTTTATATTTTTGAACAATTTCTGATAAAAGTCAGAAAGTAGAAAGGAGTTTTTTGTAGAATGGAAGATAGAAAAGATCAGATCATTGAGGCCGCGATACGACGCTTTATGCACTACGGTTTTAGTAAGACAACCATGAATGAGATTGCGGAGGACATAAAAATTACGAAAGCCAACTTGTATTATTATTACTCAGAGAAGAATGCGCTGATACGGGATGTTCTGATTCGCTTAACCGATGAATACCGTCAGGAGGAAGAGCAGATGGTGAGTGTACATGAGGGGTCGACCTATGAGTTGATCATGAAGATATTGGAATTGAGGGATGCATTTGTGCGCAAATACTATATGTTGCATATGAATGAGAATCTTGAATGGATCAAAGGTCTGTCGATGCAGGATTTCTTTCAGTGTCTGCATAATAGAGATGTGAAGGCACTTTACGAAATTTTTCAGGCTGGAGTAGAAAAGGGGGAACTCAATGACGAACATCTGTATGAGACAGCAGAGATTTATGTAGAGCTGATGAAAAGCCTTTCCTTGATGTGCAATATTTCGGATATCATTTCGGGGATTCCCAATCAAGATCGTTTTGATGAAGTATTACAGAAACAAAAGTTGGCTACAAAGCTGTTTTTTAATGGTATAAATAAAAAGTAGATATAAAATTAGGATAAATAATTTAGGAATGAAAACAATCAGAATACTAGCCAGCCTGTTATTGGGTACGATGGTTTTCCAGAGCCATGCACAGCAGCAGTTAAGCTTAAGTGATGCGATCAAGTTTGCGTTGCAAAACAAGGCGGACGCTAAGAAAGCAAGCCTCGATGTAGCCAACGCGGAACATAAGATTGCTGAGGTCAAATCAGGTGCGTTGCCACAGGTAAATTTCAATGGTGGAATAACGTATAATCCGTTGATCCAAAAAGTAGCGCTTCCCGGAGAACTCATCGGTCAGCCGGGTACAACCGTTATGGCTGCGTTTGGTCAGAAATGGCAATCGACCAATTCCATTAGTCTCAATCAGCAACTGTTTAATCAAACAGTTTTCACCGGACTAAAAGCGGCAAAGACCACCAGGGAATTTTATATTATTAATAAGGCCCTGACTGATGAACAGCTGATCGAAAAAGTTGCAAATAGTTATTACGATGTTTATCAATCCAAGCTGCAGCTTAAGACGGTTGAAAATAATCTTGAAAGCACTACCAAAACGAGGGATGTTATAGAGGGATTGTACAACAATGGCCTGGCCAAGAAGATCGATTTGGATCGTACGAATGTTGCCGTTACTAATCTAAAAGCATCTCGGCAACAGCTGATTAATGCGGTTGAACTAAAGGAGAATGCGCTCAAATTTGTGATTGGGATGCCAATGTCCGAGCAATTTGTTATGCCTAGTTCGACTTTCGAGACTGTAGCACTTAATGCAGTATATGATCCTATAGATGTTAATAACCGGACAGAAATACAGGTGCTAAGTAAGCAGAACGAGCTATTAGAACTAAATAAGAAAGCTGAAATTTCCAAATATTATCCAACGCTTTCATTCACTGCGAACTATGGACGTCAAGGGCTGGGTCCGGTTTTTCCATTGTTCTCAAAAGCAGAAGGCGTCAACTGGTCTAGTTTCTCGGGCATCGGTCTGAATTTAACAGTTCCAATTTTCAATGGCTTCCAGACCAGGTCGAAGGTTCGTCAGGCTCAGATTGATATCGACAAATTACAGGTTGATATTGCCGATACTAAATTGGCACTTAACCTCGCGGCTGAAAATTCGAGGGTTCAGATCAAAAATAGCTTATTGACTATCGAGTCAAATCGCAAAAATGTGGAGCTTGCTAAATCCGTATTGGAAGACACCAATAACAATTATAAAAATGGTTTGGCAACGTTGACTGATCTGTTGGATGCCGAAAAAGCTTATGCGGATGCGCAAAACAACCTGAATACCTCTTTGCTCGATTATAAAATTGCGGAAGTGCAGCTGATCAAAGCAAACGGAAATCTTAAATCTCTAATTAACGAATAATTGACTAATACAATATGAAACGCGGAATTATTACCCTACTTATTATTGCTGCCGGCTTGGCAGGAATATTTTTTGTGTTAAATAAGAATAAAAAGAAAAATGAAGCCGAGACAGCAGAAGTGGCTAAAACCAACGCAGCAATTGCGGTACGGATCGATACGGCAAAATTAAGTTCGATGGATTTGCGTTACACTGCAAATGGGACTTTTGCACCCAAACAGGAGGTGACAGTTTCTGCTGAGACGGCGGGTAGAGTTGTGAAGGTATTAGTTGATGAGGGGTCACATGTGAGCGCGGGTCAGACACTGGCGATCATTGAGGGAGACAAGTTAAATGTGAATGTTGCAAACGCACAGGCTGCTTTTACCAATGCGCAGGCGGATTTACAGCGCTTTGAAAGCGCCTATTCAACAGGTGGCGTTACCAAACAGCAGCTGGACCAGGTCAAATTACAGTATGAGAATGCAAAAAACAACTTAAGGGCATCCAAGTTGAACGCGGGCGACGTGACCATAAAGACCTCAGTTTCGGGCGTTGTAAATGCGCGTAAAATTGAGCCCGGTACCTATTTAAATGTCGGCGCGGCTGCTTTTGATATCGTCAATGTTGGCACGCTTAAGTTACGTGTAAATGTCGATGAGAAAAATGTGGCAACACTTAAAGTTGGTCAGTCTGTTGATGTCACAGCCAGCGTTTATCCTGATCAGCGATTTACCGGTAAGATTACATTTATTGCACCGAAATCTGATGGTAGTCTGAATTTTCCCGTTGAAATTGAAGTGAATAATTCCTCCAATCAGTTGCGGGCGGGGATGTATGGAACGGCAATATTCGGTGAAGGAGTTGCCAGCAATACCTTGATTGTGCCTCGTACGGCATTTGTGGGTAGTGTTAGCGACAACAAGATATTTGTGCTCAAAAATGGAAAGGCTGTAGAAACGAATGTGAAATCCGGAAGAAACTTTGGAGATTATATTGAGATCTTAGGCGGACTGCAAGACGGCGACCAGGTGATTATTTCTGGTCAGATCAATTTGTTTGATCAGAGCCCTGTTGAGATTATCAAGTAATGCCAGCTATATCATCGTATCAATGAATTTGTGGTTTCATTGCCATTAAAAACGAATAATTCTAATGAAAATTACCGAAATATCGATAAAACGTCCCAGTATAATCATCGTATTATTTATAATACTTACATTAGGTGGGTTGTTTTCTTATACCCAGCTGGGGTACGAGTTGGTCCCTAAGTTTGAGATCAACGTAATCACGGTGCAGACGGTCTATCCGGGGGCGTCTCCGGCGGAGGTTGAGAGTTCTGTTACCAAAAAAATTGAGGACGCCATCTCCTCTCTTGAAAGTATCAAAAAGGTTGAGTCCACATCGCTAGAGGGAGTGTCCATCGTTATGATTACCCTCAATAACGGTGCGGATGTCAATTTCTTGCTTACCGACGCCCAGCGAAAGATCAATGCGGTCATCAACGATCTTCCGGATGACGTAGAAACGCCTTCGCTGTCCAAATTCTCTTTGGATGATGTGGCCATCATGAGTTTGGCAGTAACGTCAAACTTGTCGGAAAAAGAGCTGTATGACCTATTGGACAACAAAATTCAGCCTGTATTTGCGCGTATCAATGGTGTTGCCAAAGTGGATATGGTGGGTGGTGAGGAACGGGAGATCCAGATTTCTGTTGATCCCAAGAAAATTGAGGGCTACGGTCTCTCCATTGCGCAGGTGCAACAGACTGTTGCAGCCTCCAACCTGGACTTTCCAACGGGAAATGTCAGTACACGCGACAATAGAACAACCATCCGCCTTGCAGGTAAGGTGACTTCTATTGAGGAATTACGTAACCTGCCGATCATGACACCTGCAGGTGTGCAGATCTATCTGCGCGATATTGCAGACGTTCAGGATGGTATCAAGGAGATTGAAAAGGTAGCGCGTTTAGACCGTCAGAACACCATCCTGTTACAGGTTTTCAAACAATCTGATGCAAATGCAGTGGCAGTGTCGGAAGCAGTCAAGAAAACGATCACGCAAGTAGAAAAGGACTATACCAACAATAATATCAAGATCTTGGTCGCGAATGATTCGACGGACTTTACGTTGAATGCTGCGGATAATGTAATCCACGACTTAATGATCGCTATTGCATTGGTTGGTTTCATTATGCTGTTTTTCTTGCAGAGTCTGCGTAATGCGGCGATCACGATGGTGGCGATCCCATTATCATTAATCGCAACGTTTATCGGCTTGTTGCTGATGGGGTATACTTTAAATCTGATGTCCTTATTGGGGCTATCACTCGTGGTCGGTATTTTAGTGGATGATGCGATCGTTGTGATCGAAAACATCCACCGCCATATGGAGATGGGCAAAAATAAAGTGCGGGCCGCTTATGACGGCGCATCGGAAATTGGGTTTACCGTAACGGCCATCACTCTGGTTATCGTCGTTGTATTTTTGCCGATAGCGATGTCCACAGGGCTTGTTGCAAACATCCTTGCCCAGTTCTGCGTCACGGTGATTATTTCCACGATGCTATCTCTATTGGTATCTTTTACAGTGGTTCCTTGGTTGTACTCGCGTTTTGGAAAACTGGAGCACTTAAGCAAATCTTCGCTCTTTGGCCGCATTATCCATGGTTTTGAAAGTGGTCTAACCAGTTTTACCCACTGGGTGGGTGGCCTGTTGGTCTGGGCACTAAAAACCCGTATGACCAAGCTGGCGACTCTGGGTATAGCGGTAGGCTTGCTTGTGGCGTCCTTTATGCTGATTGCCAAAGGCTATATCGGTTCGGATTTCTTCCCGGGGATAGACCGTAAAGAGTTCTTTATCCAGCTTGAACTGGAAAAAGATGCTTCGTTGGAAAAGACGAACTTGCTGACGCAGAAAGCAGAAGCATATATCAAGTCCAAGCCCGAAGTTAAAGAAATCATCACTACAGTAGGTCAGTCCTCGGATGGTATGGCTTCGACCACGGGATCGCGGTACAAATCCGAAATTCATGTCATCATGGATAAGGAAAACTTTGAAGGCAATTCGCAGGTCTACTCCGCAACTTTAAAGCGTGAGCTTGAAAATAAACTGATAGGAGCTAAAATCAAAACTGTCAATGTCGGTATTATGGGTGCGGAGCAAGCGCCTCTTAAATTGACTATTATCGGAGCATCGGTAGAAGATGCACAGGAGTTTGCAGAGAAAGCGGCAGATCAGCTCCGCAAGATTCCTGGAGCCGCAGGTGTGAAGCTGACTTCTGAATCCGGCAACCCTGAGATCAATGTGAAGATCGACCGGGATAAAATGACTTCCCTTGGGCTCAATGTCTCAACAGTCGGGATGACCATGCAGACGGCCTTTTCCGGAAATACAGATAATAAGTTCCGGGCCGGTGACAATGAATATGACATTAATATTCGATATAGCGAAAACGGGCGTGCCAATATTGATAATGTGCGCGATCTGAAATTTATTAATAATCAGGGGGCATCGATTTCTCTTGAGCAGTTTGCGGCAATAACGTACGGTTCAGGGCCGACCTTATTAGAACGGCGTGACAAGTCTCCGGCGGTATCTATACAGGGGCAGGTGATTGGTAGACCGATGGGAACGGTCGCGCAGGAATGGCAGGCACAGTTTGAAAAGCTTCCTCGCAAACCGGGAATCGTGTTTATCTGGGGTGGTAATATGGAAAACCAAACCGAAGGTTTCGGTACGCTGGGTATCGCCCTGTTGGCGTCCATCATCCTTGTTTACCTGGTGATGGTTGCATTATACGATAGTTTTATCACACCTTTTGTCGTATTGTTTTCCATCCCGTTGTCCTTTATTGGAGCATTGTTATTCCTTGCGCTGGGCAATCAGACACTTAACATCTTCACGATATTAGGTATTATCATGTTGATCGGTCTAGTGGCCAAAAACGCTATCATGCTAGTGGATTTTGCCAACCATCGGAAGGAAGCAGGTGACAATACGCACGATGCGCTCGTCGCCGCAAACCACGCACGTCTACGTCCGATTCTGATGACGACGATTGCCATGGTATTCGGTATGATTCCGATCGCAATTGCGACAGGGGACGGTGCGGATATGAACAGAGGACTGGCCATTGTGATCATTGGTGGTCTGCTCTCATCCCTGTTCCTGACATTGGTTGTAGTGCCTGTGGTGTATTCTATTTTTGATAGTTTGCAACGCCGTTTCGGTAAGAAGGAAAAGACTGATTATGAAGCGCTGATGGTGGAAGATTACGACCACGTTGATGTCGCCGAACATTAGACAAAGCATACCTGCATAAAAAAATTGGGGGAACAGCTCAGCTGTTCCCCCAATTTTTTTATGTTAATTTTGGGTTAAACAATCGATTGCGTGATTTTTTTTTATTAGATTGCGCCCGCATTAACAAAATATATACTTTAAAATTGAGACAAGCATGTGTGGAATTGTAGGATACACAGGTTACCGTCAGGCGTATGGTATCGTCATTGATGGATTAAAGAAATTAGAATACCGCGGTTACGATAGTGCCGGAGTTGCTCTGCACAAAGGTGAACAGATTGATGTTTACAAGAAAACAGGAAAAGTAGCGAATTTAGAGGAATTCGTATATGGTCAGGATCTCCAGTCCACGACCGGTATAGGCCATACCCGATGGGCTACACATGGAGAGCCATCGGACCGAAACGCTCACCCACATTATTCTAACAGCGGCCGCATTGCGATGATCCATAATGGCATTATCGAGAACTACGCGTCGTTAAAGGCTGAGCTCATCAACAAAGGTTATCATTTTAAGAGCGATACCGATACCGAAGTTCTGGTGAATTTTATTGAGGAAATCCAGTTACAGAACAACTGTACATTGGAGGAGGCCATCCGCATAGCTCTTAAAAGAGTAGTAGGTGCATATGTTATTCTTGTTCTTGAAGCGGGCTACCCGGACCGTATCATTGCAGCGAGAAAGGGGAGTCCATTGGTGATCGGAATAGGTAAAAATGAGCATTTTCTCGGTTCTGACGCTTCGCCGATGCTGGCTTATACCAAGGAGGTTGTTTATATTAATGACTACGAACTTGCGATTATTACACCGGATGAGTTAATTCTCAAAAATCTGGGAAATGAGCGGATTACACCTTATATCCAGAAGTTGGACATGGAACTGTCTGCAATCGAAAAGGGTGGTTACGATCACTTTATGCTCAAGGAAATTTTCGAACAGCCTCATACAATATATGATTCCATGCGCGGCCGTCTGGATTTGCAGTCCAATCAGATTATTTTGAGTGGCATAGAGAAGTATGCACAAGAGATAAGCAGTACCAACCGTATTGTCATTGTTGCTTGCGGCACGAGCTGGCATGCCGGACTTATTGCTGAATACATTATTGAAGAATTATGTCGTATCAATGTTGAAGTGGAGTATGCTTCGGAGTTCCGCTACCGGAATCCTGTGATTCATCCGGGAGATGTCATTTTGGCCATCTCACAGAGTGGTGAGACTGCTGATACATTGGTTGCTCTGGAAAATGCGAAAAAACAGGGGGCCATTATTCTTGGTGTTGTCAATGTGGTCGGATCTTCGATTGCAAGGTTGTCTGATGCTGGCGCTTATACCCATGCTGGACCAGAAATAGGAGTGGCCAGCACCAAAGCATTTACGGCGCAGCTGACCGTTCTGAATTTAATCGCATTAAAGATTGCAGCGTTAAAAGGCACGATTGATGAAAACCGTTTCAAGGAATTGTCTCAGGAACTGCATGATGTGCCACAAAAGGTAGAGTGGATATTGGATACGCAGATCGATAAAATTCAGCAAATAGCAAAAAAATACAAAAACGCTCGTGACTTTTTATTTCTCGGTAGAGGGTACAATTTCCCTGTTGCGTTGGAAGGAGCGCTTAAATTAAAAGAAATCTCCTATATTCATGCCGAAGGTTATCCCGCGGCTGAAATGAAACATGGTCCAATTGCTTTGGTAGATGAAAACCTGCCGGTGGTGTTTGTCGCCACCAAGGATGCCTACCATGAAAAGATCGTTTCCAATATACAGGAGATTAAGGCACGGAAAGGAAAGATTATTTCTGTTGTGACGAAAGGTGATGCTGTTTCTGAAAATTTATCGGACGATTTCATGGAGATCCCTGAGGCCGATGAGATCATTGCTCCATTAATCTCGGTAGTGCCATTGCAATTGCTTTCTTACTATATCGGGGTTGAGTTGGGACTAGACGTAGACAAACCACGAAATCTCGCTAAATCAGTAACCGTAGAGTAGGAGGCGCATGAGTGTATTAAAAAAGAGACCTTTGGAACAACTGGGATATGGGTTTATCCCAAGTGAGTTTCTTCGTGAGGGGCAGGACGAGTATACGTTGCGTTTTCAGCAAAATCCGCGCAGTGATTACAGAGATCTCACTGCAACAGAAATCGAGCAGCTTGTAGCCAATGGCAATTGGGCGAGCGACTGGTCTAAAATTAAAGTGTCAGCAATTTTTAACCCCAATCAAATTCAGAACTGTAAATTTTACGGCCTGGTGCGTATTGGCAACCTCAGTCCAAGTTATTTGGAATACCGTAACTTACAGCTTCCTATAGGGCTGTATCACTCGACCATTATTAGTTCGGACTTCGGTGATGACGTCGCTGTTCACCATGTAGGTTACCTGTCTTACTTCATTATCGGTAATGAAGTATTACTAAGCCAGATCAAGGAGATGGAAACTGGTAGTACTGCCAAGTTTGGAAACGGAATTTTGCGTGACGGTGAAGAACCCGAAAAACGGATACAGCTGGAGCTTTGCAATGAAAACGGAGCTCGGTCTGTTTACCCATTTGACGGGATGCAGGCAGCTGATGTTTATTTATGGACCCGCAATCGGCATGATGTTATACTGCAGAAACGATTTGAGAAACTGACCGATCAGAAATTTGGTACCCAGCGTGGTTATTACAGTCAGATCGGCGACCGCTGCGTGATCAAGAACACATTTACCATCAAAAACGTTAAGATCGGAACTGATGCATATATCAAAGGGGTCAATAAATTAAAAAATGTTACGGTCAACTCTTCGCAGGAATCCTATACACAGATCGGAGAAGGATGTGAGCTGGTCAACGGTATCATCGGTTACGGCTGCCGTATTTTTTATGGGGTCAAAGCGGTGCGTTTTATCCTGGCTTCCTATTCGCAGCTCAAGTACGGCGCCCGTTTGATTAATTCTTATCTGGGTGACAATTCGACCATCTCGTGCTGTGAGGTTTTAAATTCACTGATTTTTCCTGCGCATGAGCAGCATCACAATAACTCATTTTTGTGCGCTGCGCTGGTCATGGGGCAAAGCAATATGGCTGCTGGCGCAACAGTGGGATCCAATCACAATTCAAGGGCCGCAGATGGGGAGATTATAGCAGGTAGGGGCTTTTGGCCCGGGCTCTGTGTCAGTCTTAAGCATAATTCGCGATTTGCATCGTATTGTCTTATTGTAAAAGGGGATTTTCTATACGAACTTGATATTCAGTTGCCGTTTACATTAGTTAGCAACGATGTGCAGCATGATAGGCTGGTGTTGATCCCCGGTTATTGGTTTATGTACAATATGTACGCCTTGGTACGTAATGCGAATAAATATGAGGCGCGTGACAACAGGCATTTCAAAAATCAGTATTTCGAATATGATATGCTGGCTCCAGATACCGTCAATGAAATGTTTGCCGGACTCGATATCTTAGCTCTTGCCGTGGCCGATACCCTGAACCCGGGAGTACAGGGCACCCGGGCTGAACGGATTGAAGCAGGGCGTAAACTGCTCGCTAAACCGGCTGATCTAAAAGATAAAACGATTATTTGGACCGATGCTGAGAACTCCCGGCGGCCTACTGTCATTCAAAAAGTGGGGGAAGCGTACCAGCTCTACTGTTCTTTTATCAAGTACTATGGCACATTGCACCTGATGGATGCGCTGGAAGAGGGTCATTCGCTTAGTGCTATTCTAAAGGATCTTGCGGACGGCAAGCGTACAGAGTGGGAAAACATCGGTGGTCAGCTTATCGAAAGCGGCGCGCTGCAGCAGCTGCTTGAAGATATCAGATCCGAAAAGATGAGTACATGGGATGATATCCATGAATTGTACCACGAAAAAAGTAAAGAATATCCGTCTGATAAACGCAGACATGCACTCCTGTCTTTGGTTGAGATATTGACTCTTGAAGGTCTTGAATTATCTGAAGATAAAATCGTACATTTGTTGAATCAGGCTTTGGAACATCGTATTTGGATAGGCGAGCAGATTTATAAATCGCGGGCTAAGGATTATAAAAATCCGTTCAAAAATATGGTATATGCCAATGACGAGGAACGCGATATCGTCGTTGGAAAGCTGGAAGAGAATTCTTTTATCAAACAGCAGCAAAAGGAACTGGAGATATTTAAGATAAGGGTTGCTAATTTGAAAGGGCAATTTTAAAGAGAAAGGCTTCCTCCCGGAAGCCTTTTCTGTTTTTTGACGTTTGCCCGCTCGAATATCTTTCAGAATTCCGGATGGCTGTCCGAGCGAGCAGCTTAGTTATCCTGGGCCGTTGATTTTGTCCAGTGGTTTGCGTTTATTTTCCTTTATATGTTTAAAATGGCTTGGCGTCAGGCCGGTCACTTTTTTAAACTGATTGCTCAGGTACGCAACACTCGAGTAGTTGAGCTGATAAGCAATTTCACTCAGTGTGAGCTCATCGTATACGAGCAACTCTTTTACATACTCTATTTTTTGGCCAATAAAATACTTTTCAATTGTTAAGCCTTCCACTTCTGAAAATAAATTCGAAATATAATTGTAATCATGGTAGACCTGTTTGCTGATGATCTCCGACAAGTTCATGTTGGTATTATTATGCTGTTTTCTTACTAGATCCAGAACAAGGTGTTTTACCTGCTCGATCAGTACCATACGTCTGTCATCAATGAGTTCAAAGCCTAGGGCAGAAAAGCTGCCTGCCAGCTGATCGGTTTGATCCTTATTAAGTGTTTCTTCAATTTCAACTTGTCCTAAAGATATATGTTTAATATGGAGGCCCATTTTGGTAAGCTCATTTTCAACAACCATAATGCATCTATTGCAGACCATGTTCTTTATAGCAAGTTTCATCTGTTTTTTATTACAAGTTACAAATCTAAGTCCAAAAATCACAAATTAATCCCACATCGCTTTGTAAGATTTAAGGTATATGTTGTAGTATTTTGGATGTCGTATACTTCGCCTCTTCGTGGAGATATGACCGCTATTAGAGGTAGCTCAGTGTATATTGAATACGTGATTGACTCGGACTCACCACGGACTCATCATGGACTCACTTCGGATTCACTATGACGGAGTCTCGGCCGAATGTCGGGGGATTGCACATCCATTACTGAAGCGATCAGCAAATCAATCCACCTTTAATTTTTAAGCTTTTGATTTGCGAAAGATAAAATAGAGACCCACCAAAATAAAGGGTACACTCAAGAGCTGACCCATATTTAAAAACATGCTTTGCTCCCAAGGTTCCTGATCGATTTTAAAGTGCTCAAGCACCATGCGTGCACCAAACAACAAGACCATGAATACTCCGAACAGCCAGCCTTTTTTACGGTTGGCGTTTGACTTAAACAATGAGGTGATGATAAGAAATATAATGATATAGGCGACAGCCTCATAAAGCTGTCCGGGATGTCGTGGAATGTTGTCATGGCGTTCGAAAACGATTGCCCAGGGAAGATCTGAAGGAGTGCCTACCATTTCGGAATTGAAAAAGTTCCCAATACGTATTAAAGCGCCCGCAATCGGGACTACGACTACCAGTCGGTCTGCCAGCCATAAAAAATCTGTTTTGGTCTTACGGCAGAATAGATAAAGGGCCACAAGGATACCGATGGCGCCACCGTGGGATGCGAGTCCCGCAAATCCGGTCACGTGGAAACCTGTTTTATCCCATTTAAAGGGAAGGAAGATCTCTAAGATATGGTCTTTATAATAATCAAAATCATAAAACAGGCAATGTCCAAGGCGGGCGCCGATTAAAGTGCCCAGGAAGATATAGATAGAAAGCTGGTCCAGCTGTTCCTGCGTACGTCCTTCTTTTTTGAAAATGCGCAGCATAATTACATAGGAAATAAAGAACGCCAGGAGCCAGCATAAGGCATAATAACGCAGGGCGAATGCCCCGAAGTTGAACATCTCGGGATCAATATTCCAGTGTATGGCACTTGGTATAAAATTCATATGATATAAGTCTATTTAAAATTATCAGGGTAAAGATAAGGTTTAATCTTATTTTTCAATAAAATCAAATTGAATTGTCGGGATAATATTCTAAAAAACATTTTTACTTTTGCATTTCATCGAAATTTTCATATTTTGACGAAAGTAAACAGAAAGGAAAGATGGCTGAAAAGAATAAGAAAAAAGAACCCAAAACGGCTGCTGTCGTAACAAAAGATTCGCTTTTATTTTTCGAAAAATATATAAACAATGCTTCGCCCACAGGATTTGAGTGGGATGGACAGCGTGTGTGGCTGGATTATCTAAAGCCATATGTCGACGAGACGTTTGTAGACAATTATGGCACTGCTGTCGGTATAATCAATCCGAAAGCTGCTTATAAAGTGGTCATTGAGGCGCATGCGGATGAGATTTCTTGGTTTGTGAACTACATTACCAAAGACGGTTTGATTTACGTGGTGCGTAACGGAGGCTCAGATCATCAGATTGCACCGTCCAAGCGTGTCAACATCCATACTGATAGGGGTATTGTGAAGGCTGTGTTTGGCTGGCCTGCCATTCACACACGTGCTGGCGAGAAAGAAGAAAACCCTTCTTTGAAAAATATATTTTTGGACTGTGGCTGCAGCTCAAAGGAAGAAGTGGAGGCACTCGGGGTTCATGTGGGCTGTGTCATTACTTACGAGGACACATTCTCTATTCTGAATGATCGTTATTATGTCGGTCGGGCACTGGACAACCGCGCTGGCGGTTTTATGATCGCGGAGGTAGCCCGCCTGCTGAAAGAAAATAAAAAGAAATTGCCGTTTGGATTATATATCGTAAATTCGGTGCAGGAAGAGATCGGATTGCGGGGAGCTGAGATGATTGCCGACCGTATCAAACCTAATGTGGCTATTGTGACGGATGTAACGCACGATACGCAGACACCGATGATTAATAAAATCACACAGGGAGATTTATCTTCCGGAAAGGGGCCTGTATTGTCGTATGCGCCAGCGGTACAGGTTAATTTAAACAAATTGCTGGTCCAGGTGGCTGAGCAAAATAATATTCCTTTCCAGCGTCAGGCCTGTTCGCGGTATACGGGTACAGACACGGATGCCTTTGCATACAGCAACGGGGGGGTGCCTTCGGCGTTGATTTCGCTACCTCTACGATATATGCATACAACGGTAGAAATGGTGCATAAAGAGGATGTTGACAATGTGATCCGTCTGATTTATCAAACTTTACTGCATATCGAAGATGGACAGGACTTTAGAACTTTTACAAAATAAAAAATAGGATTATATTAACTTATCATTTAGAATTATTATGGAAAATAACCAAAATCAAAACGAATTGAGCATTGAACTGACAGAAGAAGTAGCGGAAGGAATCTACTCAAATCTTGCGATTATCACTCACTCTAATACTGAATTTGTGGTTGACTTTATCCGTGTGATGCCAGGAGTGCCAAAAGCAAAAGTGAAATCAAGAATCGTTTTGACTCCAGAGCACGCAAAACGTCTTTTGGGTGCATTGGTTGACAACGTGAACCGTTTTGAAGCATTGAACGGTCCAATCAAACTAGATGCAGGTGTTGCCGAGCAGCCACAGCAAGGTGGTGATCCTACGGTAGCATTTCCTTTCGGAACTCCTCAAGGTCAAGCATAATCAACAGAAAAAAATACGGATATTTTAGGCGGCGATGAAACATTCGGCGCCTTTTTTTGTCTCTGTATGTGGTTGTGAAACTACAGCTACGCTTGGTCTTGGGCCCAGCTTTTGCTAACTTTATGAAAAACTAAATACAAAAGGAGATTTATATGGATATTCAAGTGCGCAACTTGACGAAGAAAGATTATGTCGATCTGAAAAAATCAATGGAGAAAGCTTACGATGGTGTCGGGGATACTTGGTCAAAAGAGAATATTCAGGATCTTATCGACTTGTTCCCTGAGGGACAGTTTTGTGTGGAGATCGATGGGCATGTGGTCGCGTGTGCGCTGTCCATTATTCTTAACTCCAAGAAAAATAATATTTATGACAGTTACTATGAAATCATTGACGACGGTAAGTTCAGTAAACATAGCGATGATGGCGATACACTCTACGGTATTGAGGTATTCGTACATCCGGATCATCGGGCACTGAGGCTAGGGCGGCGGTTGTATGACGCCCGCAAGGAACTTTGTGAGCAGATGAATCTGAAATGTATTATTGCTGGTGGCAGGATTCCCAATTATCATAATTATGCGGACAAAATGAGCCCGAGGTTATATATTGAAAAAGTGAAGCGGAAGGAAATTTATGATCCTACGCTGACGTTTCAGCTTTCCAATGATTTCCATGTCAAAAAAATCTTGAAGCATTATCTGCCAGAGGATGCTGAGTCCATGGAATTTGCCACTCTTCTGGAATGGAATAATATCTATTATGAAGCAGATACCCGATCCATTTCGACCACAAAGCAGACGATTAGACTGGGACTTGTGCAGTGGCAGATGCGCCTTTTCGATAATATTGACGCTTTCTATGATCAGATTGAATTTTTCGTGGACACGGTCAGCGATTACGGGACGGATTTTATTATGTTCCCTGAGTTTTTTAATACACCGTTGATGAGCCCTTATAATGATCTTCCCGAGCGACTGGCAATGGAGCGGCTCGCGCAGCATACCGCCGAAATTATCGACCGGATCCAGCAGTTTGCTGTATCTTACAACGTGAATATTATAGCGGGGTCCATGCCGTTGGTGGAAAATAAAAAGCTTTATAATGTATCTTACCTTTGCCACCGTAATGGTAAACTTGATCAGTTCAAAAAAATCCATATTACGCCAAACGAATTTAAGTATTATGGTATGGTGGGGGGAAGCGAGGTAAAAGTGTTTGACACGGATTGCGGAAAGGTAGGATTGCTAATTTGTTATGACGTGGAGTTTCCGGAGTTGAGCCGCATTTTAGCTGATCAGGGGATGCAGATTCTTTTTGTGCCTTTTATGACTGATACACAGAATGGTTATATTCGGGTGCGAACTTGTGCACAGGCGCGCGCAATAGAAAATGAGTGTTATGTCGCCATTGCGGGTTCGGTGGGCAATCTGCCGCGTGTCAATAATATGGACATTCAGTATTCTCAGTCGGCAGTATTTACGCCCTCTGATTTTGCATTTCCAAACAACGCTATAAAGGCAGAAGCTACACCCAATGCAGAAATGGTGCTGATTGCAGACGTTGATCTGTATGCACTGCGTGATCTTCACGAATATGGTACGGTCAAAGTGAAGAAAGACAGAAGAAAAGACCTGTATGAAGTAAAACTTTTGAAATAAAAGAACCGTGTTTTTGGGAGGTTCTAAAATATGCTTAGCTTTAACTATATTCTTTAATCTAATAAAGTATGATACAAAAAATCAAATGGGGGACGCTTTCTCTGCTCTCAGTGATGATGTCGTGTCAGTCCCGCACGAGCAAAGAAAGCTCACAGGAGACCAGGACCAGCTTTTTTGATGTATCTGGCATGGATACAACGGTAAGCCCCGGCGATAATTTTTTCCAGTACGCAAATGGTAACTGGATGAAAAATACACAGATTCCAGCTTCTGAAACGGGCTGGGGCTCGTTTTATATTCTTGCAGATGAGAATTTGCAGAAGTTGAGGACTGTCCTGGAGAATGCGGCACAATCAAACAGCCAAGAGGGATCTGATCAGCAGAAAGCAGGAGATTTCTATACGAGTGGCATGGACACTATAACGATTGACAAACTTGGTGCTAAGCCGATAGAAGCTGCTATACAAAAGATTAACAATCTGAAGAGCACGGATGAACTGATCGCTTATGCAGCAGATGGTTTTAAAAACGGTGAAGGTGACCTTTTCACTTTCTATGTTGGCGCTGATGACCGAATCAGCAATAAGAATGCACTGCAGTTCTTCCAAGGCGGACTGAATCTGCCTGAGGCGAGTTATTATCTGGATCAAGATGATAAAGCAAAGAGAATCCGGCAGGCCTATGTTGTTTATCTGACTAAGTTGTTTGGCTTAATCGGAGAAGGAGCCAACGCCCAGAAGGCTGCTGAAGAAGTGCTGCGTCTTGAGACGGAAATTGCTAAATCACACCTCACTCCGGTTGAGTTGCGTGATCCGATCAAAAATTATAATAAGTTTGCCGTTGCCGAGTTCCAGAAACAGACACCAGATCTGAACTGGAAAGATATATTGGAACGTCTTCAGATCAAGACTGACACCATTTTGGTACAGCAACCAAAGTTTTATGTAGCTCTTAACCACTTGTTGAAATCAGCGTCTCTGGATGCATGGAAGACAAAGCTAAAAGCGGATCTGGCGAATGCATCAGCGAGTGCGCTCAGCAAAGAGTTCCGGGATGCCAAGTTCGATTTGTTTGGTAAGACCCTCAATGGACAAAAACAGCAAAAGGAGCGTTGGAAACTAATCGTGAGCGCTGCCGACGAGCATCTGGGAGAAATAGTCGGTAAATTGTACGTTGACGATTATTTTAAACCCGAAGCGAAACGTCGCATGCTTGAGCTGGTCGATAATCTACAAAAAGTGTATAAAAGCCGGATCGAAAAACTGGATTGGATGACTCCAGAAACAAAGAAAAAGGCTATCGAAAAATTAGAAGCTTTTGCCAAGAAAATCGGCTATCCCGAAAAGTGGAAAGATTACAGTGATGTGCAGATCGCTAAGGATACTTATTATGCCAATTTGCAGTCGGCCGCAAAGCACGCTTACAAAGAAATGGTTGGTAAGATCAGCAAGCCGGTGGACAAATCAGAATGGTTGATGACAACACCTACTGTAAATGCGTATTACAATCCTCCATACAATGAGATTGTATTCCCGGCAGGGATATTACAATTTCCGTTCTTTGACGCCAATGCGGACGACGCCATCAATTACGGTGCAATTGGTGCTGTGATCGGTCATGAAATGACGCATGGTTTTGATGATCAGGGAAGGCAATATGATAAGGCTGGTAATCTGAACGACTGGTGGACTGCGGTGGATGCCAAACAGTTTACTGAACGGGCAAATCAGGTCGCGAAATTGTACGGAAGTTTCACGCTATTGGATAATCAGCATGTGAATGGAGAACTTACTTTAGGAGAGAATCTAGCTGATATCGGGGGGCTAAATATTGCGTACGATGCGTTCAAGCTGACGAAGCAGGGGCAAAGCAGTGACAAAATTGACGGCTTCACGCCAGACCAACGGTTCTTTCTGAGCTTTGCACAAGTATGGCGGGTCAAAAACAGTGATGAACGTATGCGTTTGCGTCTCAAAGTAGATCCACATAGCCCAGAGCAATTCCGTGTCAACGGACCAGTGTACAATATGGAAGCATTCTATAAGGCTTTTGATGTACAGCCAACGTCAAAAATGTATGTTGCCCCGGAGAAGAGGATTCTGGTCTGGTAAGCGTTTATTGTTCGGTTTCCTGTTATTGGGACAAGGCAATACTTTTGTTAAAATGAAGGAAAAAGGTATATTTGTTTTGAATTGTGATAAAAACTCGTTACTTTTGCCCTTCATTTAATAACAATTTAATTAATTAACAATGTACGCAATAGTAAATATAGCAGGACAGCAATTTAAGGTTGCAAAAGACCAGTTCCTTTTTGTACACCGTTTACAAGGAGATGAAGGCGCTAGTATTGAATTTGACAATGTATTGTTAGCAGAAGACGGTGGTAAATTTACCATTGGTACACCTAGCGTTGCTGGTGCAAAAGTTTCAGCTAAAATTTTGTCTCATTTAAAAGGCGATAAAGTTATCGTTTTCAAGAAAAAACGTCGTAAAGGCTACAAAAAGAAAAACGGTCACCGTCAACAATTTTCTAAAATCCAGATCACTGGTATTACGTTATAATTGAATTTTTAATCAGACAATAGTCTTAAATTAAGATAAAGAAATGGCACACAAAAAAGGTGCGGGTAGTTCTAAGAACGGCCGTGAGTCACATAGCAAGCGTTTAGGTATCAAAATCTTCGGTGGTCAGCAAGCAATCGCAGGTAACATCATTGTTCGCCAACGCGGTACGCAGCACAATCCTGATGTTAACGTCGGTATTGGTAAAGATCACACATTGTTCGCTTTAGTAGACGGTAAAGTAGTTTTCCGTAAGAAAGCGAACAATAAATCTTATGTTTCTGTAATTCCTACAGAGCAAGCATAAGGTTTGTAACAATATTGGGAAAGGCATCAAGCAATTGATGCCTTTTTTTGTGCACAATCCGTAAAGCTGACATCTTATGTGTTATTTTCTGTTAAATGTAACTGCTTTGGTACAATTTTTATAAAGGATATGTGTTTTAAGATAAATACCGATTTATGAATTACAAGAAGTTTGGATATGTGCTGTGGGGCGGACTGTTTGCCGTTTCATGCTATTCATGCAGTTCGATGTACATGCCCAATGTTCCCTCGGCGCCGATGTTTACAGGCGCAGGTGAGGTCTACGTTTCCGGCAACATCAATACAAAGGCGAACGCGTCCGCAAATCTGGGGGTTGCTATTACGGACCACGTTGCCGTTATCGCCAACGGATCCTATATGGATAACCGGTCTAACACCAAGGATCATGCGCAGAAAATGGCTGAGGCGGGTCTTGGATATTTTACGCGTTTTGGACGGAAAAATAATCGGGTATTTGAAGTGTATGGTGGGTACGGCCTTGGTAATACGCACATCGTTGACAAACGGTCTTCCACCATTGGTCAGGCGGTCGTTGAGACGCGCGACATGGATTTTGACAAGGTGTTTGTGCAGGTCAACTTCTCTTCTGAAAAGAAGGATGCACTAAAATTGTTCGGCAACAGACATGATATCGACTACGGCACGATTATCAGGCTCAGCAATATGCGGATGAAAAATTTCGCTATTGATGGTATACCTGCGTCAAAGGAAGATAATATGCTTGTAGAACCGGTTTTTTATACCCGAATGGGCTTGGGTAAGGGGTGGAAATTGCAGTATACAAACGGTATGGTTTTTGGCTTCAAAAGTAACGAGTATTTAAAAGCAGGCTACCCGTTGTTTACACTGGGAGTTTTGTATAAATTTGGAGGAAAATAGAGCTTATGAGCAAGAAAATTTTATTTGGGTACCTGCTGTTATTGAGTTTGTTTGTTTCCGCATGCGGCGTCAACCGACAAAAGGCACAGATTGAAAACCTGGCGAAATGCAAATTTGATGTAGAGTCTGTGGATAGCATCCGCCTGGCGGGAACCTCCTTGGACCGGCTGATCAAAAACAATGAAATAGACCTTGGGGCGGCACCCGGTCTAGCATTGGCCTATTTACGGAAGGATATTCCGTTGGATGCTGTCATCCGGTTGAAAATTGATAACCCGACATTAAAAAAAGCATCTATCAACAAGTTTCAGTATATAATCCTCTACGGTAAGCAACAGCTTGTCGAGGGTATTGTCAATCAACCACTGCAGATTGACCCCGGGGCATCAACTGTCGCAAATGTCCGAATTGCGACTAACATATATGATCTGCTGATGAACTCAGACTTAAAGGATTTTTTAATGTCCAGTGATCAGAATAAAAAAGGAATTTTTACGTTAAAAATTAAACCTTCAATCAATATTGCCGGTCAATCGATATTTTATCCGGGGTATATCACGATAGATAAGACCGTGAGCCGAAAAATCCTTCTGTAAGGAAGTGGCATTGCGATAAAAAGGTTTTCCATCGGCTGGGAAACCTTTTTTGTTGGTGGTATACTTCGGGAATAGAACCATGCTTATAGTTCACACTCATGTTGCATAATACGATAGCACAGGTTTGTGTTAGTGAAGGATTGGCTGTTTTTAAACTGGTTGCTAAACCGTTATAAAAATAATTTATTTTATTAAAATAAAACTGTAATAAAAAAGTTATACTGCCTGAGTGTAAAGTGTACACCATATTTTATATTTTAGTCTTTAAATAGAAACCTAAATATGTTTAAAAAATTCATTATACCTGTTTTTCTGTTTGCTGGTGTGCAAGCCTTTGCCCAGACAAAATTTGATCATTATGAGCAGGCTATCGAGGGGACAAGTCTTTCCTTCAAAATGATGGCCATCCCCGGTGGAAGCTTCATGATGGGAACGGAGTCTGGAGGTAAGGACGATGAAAAACCTGCGCATCAGGTAAAACTGGATCCGTTCTGGATGGGGCAGTACGAGGTAACCTGGGATTTGTTCGAACCTTTCTTATACAAGGATTATGAAATTGCAAAAAGCAAAGATGGCAAAGTTTCGCCAGAAGTTGATGCTGTAACCAGACCGACCAAACCCTATTTAGATATGACTTTTGGTTTTGGCAAAGAGGGGCATCCTGCTTTGGCGATGACCAATTACAATGCGATCCAGTTCTGCAAATGGTTATACGTTCGTACAGGCGTTTTTTATCGCCTTCCAACGGAGGCGGAGTGGGAGTATGCTGCTCGTGCGGGATCAAAAACCGCTTATTTTTTCGGTGATGATGCCTCGAAGTTGAACGATTATGCCTGGTATCAGGAAAATGGGGAGCAGAAGACACATGCTGTGGGCCAAAAGAAGCCTAATCCTTGGGGTCTGTATGATATTTATGGAAATGTAGCGGAATGGACTTATGACCAATATAAAGCGGATGCTTATGGGGAAGGCAAAGGTAAGGTGCTGAACAATCCAGTTGTTGTGCCAACGAACCTATATCCACATGTAGTCCGTGGTGGAGCATTTGACAGTCAGGCGGCGGACCTTCGTTCGGCAGCCCGTGGCGCTTCGGATCCTGTCTGGAAACAGCTGGACCCTCAGGTTCCTAAAAGCAACTGGTGGTTTCCGGAAGCTCCTTTCGTTGGAATGCGCCTGGTGAGACCATTAAATCCACCTAGCCATGAGGAGATTATGGCGTACTATGATAAAAAACCAATCAAAGATTTTTAAAAATAAAATAATCAATATAAAACTGTTATGAAAAATCTAGAAAGAAGAGATTTTATTAAAACTTCCGCTGTGGTTGCAGGTGGTGCGATGCTAAGTTCACTCCCCTTGTCGGGAGCATATGCTGCCGGATCCGATGTGATAAAAGTTGCGTTAATAGGCTGTGGAGGCCGAGGTACCGGAGCGACGTTTGATGCGCTAAGTACAGGAGCAAATATAAAGGTGGTGGCGCTCGCTGATGCATTTAAAGACAATTTAGATGCCACATATAATACCCTTAAAGAGAAATGGCAGGATAAGATTGACGTGAGCGACAACCATAAATTTATCGGATTTGATGCGTACAAAGACGCAATCAAATTGGCCGATGTCGTTATCTTGGCGACGCCTCCGGGCTTCAGGCCTGCTCATTTCGAAGAGGCCGTGCGTCAGGGGAAACATGTCTTTATGGAAAAACCCGTCGCAGTGGATATCCCTGGAGTACAGCAGGTGATCCGTGCGGCAGCAGAAGCCAAACGAAAAAAATTGAATGTGGTTGTCGGGCTCCAACGTCGTTACCAGACCAACTATAGGGAGGCCATCAAGCGCATTCATGATGGCGCTATAGGTGATGTCACTTCAGGACAAGTGTATTGGAATTCGGGGGGTGTCTGGGTGCGTCCGCGTAAACCCGGGCAGACAGAAATGGAATATCAAATGCGCAATTGGTACTATTTCAACTGGCTTTGTGGTGACCATATTGTTGAACAGCACGTGCACAACATTGATATTGCCAACTGGGTGAAAGGTTCGTATCCGGTTTCCATACAGGGTACTGGAAGTAGGGCGCATCGAACTGGCAAGGAGTATGGTGAGATCTACGATAACTTTGCTCTGGAGCTCACCTATGCTGATAACAGCGTAGTATACAGCCAGTGCCGTCATTTTGAAGGAATACAGAACCGTGTCGACGAACAATTTCAGGCCACCAAAGGACGCGTATACCTATCGGCGGGAGGCCAGGCCATACTATATGACTGGAAGGGAAAAGAAATCTACCGTCATGATGCGAAAGGTAATCCAAACCCTTATCAACAGGAGCATAAGGAACTCTTTGATGCTATTGCAAAGGGCGAATATAAATTTGAAAATGCTGAGTATGGCGCTTACAGTACACTGACAGGCATCATTGGCCGCATTGCCTGCTATACGGGTAAGGTTATCAAATGGGATGAAGCGCTGAAATCAACCATCAAATTGGGGCCTGAGGTGCTTGCCTGGGATGCAAATCCGAAATTATTGCCAGATGCAAATGGTTTCTATGCTGTTGCAAATCCGGGTCAAAATACAAACCTGTATATATAAGCATAGCAAGGCAAGGTGATGGGGCTTAATAGCAAGTTTTGTTTAATTTTCTGTTTTTTGATGTGTGGACCTGGACTGAAGGCCCAGACAGTTTTGAGAGAATCGAACAGGATCCGCTTGGAAGGCCCCGCGCAGGGCACGCAGTTTCATATCACTTACTTCGCTGCTGATAGTGTTGTCAAACGAGCAGAAATAGACAGTATCCTGCAGGTGATTGACTTCTCCATGTCTATTTACAGGAAAGATTCAAACATTTCCATATTTAACAGGGACACTGTCAGGCATATTGAGATGGACCCACATATGGCGAAGGTCATTGCAGCCTCGTTCAGATACAATAAGCTATCCAAAGGCCAGTTTGATATTACCATAGCCCCATTGGTCGATCTCTGGGGCTTTGGTGTGAAAAAGCGCGTAGCGATACCGGATACAGCCGAAGTGCTTCAGACTAAACAATTGGTCGGCATGCGGCATGTAAAGGTTGTGGGTAAGCAGCTGATCAAAAAGAAACCGGGGATTAAAATCGACGTTAATGGAATTGCGCAGGGGTATACTGTCGATCTGCTTGCGGATTATCTGGAGCAGCGCGGAGTTACCAATTATATGGTCGAAGTTGGCGGTGAGATTAGAACACTGGGATCCCCGCCGGGACAGCAGGGATTTTCCATCGGCATTGTCCAACCGGACGAAAGTAAGGAAGCGGATATCATGACGGCAGTAGTGCAACTTAATAAAGGAGCGTTGACAACGGCAGGCAGTTTCGAAAAATACATTAGATATAAGGATAGAAAACTTGGGCACCACATTAATCCGCTGACCGGTTTTCCTTATACAACATGTGTGTTAAGCGTGACCGTGCATGCCAATACCGCCATGGATGCGGATGCGCTCGACAACTACCTGATGGGCATGGAACCGAAGGCAATCATCGCTGCCGTTCAGAAGATGAAAGATGTGGCTGTATTTGTCATCTATAAAGATAAAAATGAATCTATCTGTACCGTTTATTCGGATGGATTTACTAAATTGTTGAAGAAATAATCAATTATAAATAAAACATGAAGCGATCTGATTTTATTAAGAGTAGCCTTTTAGCCGCTGGCGCGGGGCTATCGGGGCATACCTTTGCGTCAGCCAGCCAAAATACAAGTAAAACCATGGACAAGGGAAAGACATTCAACCTCAATTATGCACCCCATCAGGGGATGTTTAAGCATCATGCCGGTGACAATTTTCTAGATGAAATACGCTATATGTATGATCTGGGGTTTCGGGGTATTGAAGACAACGGCTATCTGGGACGTACACTCGATGAGCAAAAGAAAATAGGTGAGTTATTGACCAAGTTGGGCATGACTATGGGTGTTTTTGTCGTGGATGGCGGACAAAACTGGATGCCGTCATTGGCTACGGGTAAGCAGGAATTCGTGGATAAATTTATCGAGACCTGTCACCGGTCTGTAGAGGCCGCAAAACGCTGTAATGCGAAATGGCTGACTGTGGTTCCTGGATTTTATGAACGTCGACTCCCTTGGGGAAATCAATTCAGCAATATTCTTGCCGCATTGCGCAAAGGCGCGGAGATCTTTGAACCGCACGGTCTTGTCATGGTATTGGAGACCTTGAGTGATACACCGGACTTGTTTTTGCAACAGACCCATGAGACCTACGCCATGTGCAAGGCTGTCAACAGCCCTTCTTGTAAAATTCTGTACGACATTTATCACATGCAACGTACAGAAGGTGACCTGATCGCTAATATGAACCGTTGCTGGGACGAGATTGCTTATATCCAGATCGGCGATAATCCAGGCCGCAAGGAGCCCACAACAGGGGAGATCAACTATAAAAATGTGTTCAAACATATCTACGACAAAGGGTATAAAGGTGTGATGGGAATGGAACATGGAAATTCCAGACCGGGGAAAGAAGGAGAGGACAGATTGGTGGCTGCTTACCGCGAGGTCGATAGCTTTTTGTAATATTTTAATAGTGTACTATTGACAATTAGATTTAATTTCTTAAATTGAGCTGGTAAAACCAATTAGTAGTATTGTAAAACACCATTTTTTTATGATTTCATCAACAATAAAATTTAAACTATCCTTCATGATGTTCCTCGAGTTTTTTATTTGGGGAGGATGGTTTGTCACATTAGGCACTTTTTTAAGCAAGAATCTTCAAGCGACGGATTTTGAGATGGCTAATGTCTTTTCGACCCAATCCCTGGGGGCAATTATCGCTCCTTTCATTGTGGGTATGATTGCGGATCGTTATTTTAATGCCGAGCGTATATTGGGTGTTTTGCACTTGGTCGGGGCGGTGTTGATGTATCAAATGTATTCCGCGGCTGATATGTCTACCTTTTATCCCTATGTACTGGCTTATATGATTTTATATATGCCAACATTGGCTTTGGCGAGTTCAGTATCTTTCCGGCAGCTGACGAACCCTGAAAAGCAGTTTTCCGCAATACGTATCTGGGGCACAATTGGTTGGATTGTTGCTGGTCTAGCAATTAGTTACATCTTCAGATGGGACGCTGCCGCGTCTGAGGGGGCGTTGAAAAACACCTTTTTGATGTCGGGTGTTGCTTCATTGGTCCTGGGTGTATTTTCATTTGTTTTGCCCAAAACGCCACCGGTCAAATTGGATGCCGGTGAAAAACCTTCCTTTGCCTCGATTATCGGACTGGATGCAATCAAATTGTTAAAGGACAAGAATTTCCTGATTTTTTTCATTTCGTCAGTATTGATCTGTATTCCTTTGGCCTTCTATTATTCCAACGCTAATTTATTTCTAACGGAGATCGGACTAGAAAATCCGACGGGTAAAATGACGATTGGTCAAGCATCTGAGGTGTTGTTTTTATTGGCACTTCCGATTTTCTTCACAAAATTTGGTTTTAAAAAGACCATCTTGGTAGGTATGTTGGCCTGGGTAATCCGTTATCTGCTGTTTGCATACGGTAATGCGGGTGAACTTTCCTTTATGCTACTGATCGGCATTGCGTTACACGGTATCTGTTACGACTTCTTTTTCGTTTCCGGACAGATTTATACCGATAGCAAAGCAGGTATAAAGTATAAATCCGCGGCGCAAGGACTGATTACTTTAGCGACCTATGGTGTCGGGCAGTTGATCGGATTTTGGGTAGCAAGTTACGTAGGCGACAAGTATAAAGAATTAAAAGCAACAGATTTAGCAGGTTTTTGGAATCATACATGGGTCGTTCCTGCAATCATCGCGGCAGTTGTATTTTTCATCTTTTTGGCCCTTTTCAAAGATGAAAAGGTGGAAAGTAGTCAAACTGCACATTAACGAGAAAAAATAACTATTTAAAAAACAAATAATTAGAAGAGAGATGGCAACAAATACTTATGACGCGATTGTAATCGGTTCTGGGATAAGTGGTGGATGGGCAGCGAAAGAGCTGACTGAAAAGGGTCTAAAGACAATTATGTTAGAGCGTGGTCGTAATATCGAACATATTAAGGATTATACTGCTCCAAACAAAAATCCCTGGGAATGGCCACATGCTGGCGGACGTACGCAGAAGATGATCGAAGATTATCCTGTACTGCGCAGAGATTATCCATTGAATGAAAAGAACCTGGATTTTTGGGTAAACGAGAAGGAGAGCCCATACACAGAGGTGAAACGTTTTGACTGGTACCGAGGATACCATGTTGGAGGCCGTTCCCTGATGTGGGGCCGACAGTCTTACCGCCTGGGGGATCTCGACTTTGAAGCAAACTTAAAAGATGGACATGGGGTCGACTGGCCTATCCGTTATAAAGATATTGCTCCTTGGTACAGCTATGCAGAAAAATTTGCCGGCATCTCCGGTAATAGAGACGGTGTGCCATCGCTTCCTGATGGTGATTACATGCCGCCAATGCCAATGAACATTGTTGAAAAAGATCTGGCGGAGCGGTTGAAGAAACAATACGGAGGTAAACGTCATTTCATCATGGGGCGTACAGCTAATATCACTGTGCCGCATGAGGGCCGCGTGAATTGTCAATATCAGAATCAATGTTGGTTAGGTTGTAATTTTGGTGCTTATTTTAGTACGCAATCTGCAACGCTGCCAGCGGCAACCAAAACTGGAAATCTGACATTACGTCCGTTTTCTATTGTAACAAAGATTATTTACGATAAAAACACCAAAAAAGCGAAGGGAGTTGAAATCATTGATGCCGAAACCAATAAGACATATGAATTTTTCGCTAAAGTGATCTTTGTCTGTGCATCGGCGTTGAATTCTACTTGGGTGTTGATGAACTCAGCCACGGATGTATGGGAAGGCGGTTTAGGCAGCAGCAGCGGCGAGCTTGGTCACAATCTAATGGATCATCATTTCCGTTGTGGCGCTGGAGGCCGTGTAGAGGGCTATTTGGACAGCTATGTATTTGGACGCCGGCCTACAGGTTTATATGTGCCTCGTTTTGTGAACGTTGAGGGTGATACCAAGAAACGCGATTACGTTCGTGGGTTTGGATATCAAGGGGCGGCAAGCCGTGGCCGCTGGTCGGGTGCCGTTGCCGAAATGGAAGTCGGCGGAGCATGGAAAGATGCCATCTGTGAGCCCGGTGACTGGAGTGTAGGCTTTACTGCTTTCGGAGAAACATTGCCTTATCATGAAAATAAAATTACCCTTGACAAAAACAAAAAAGATAAATGGGGGTTACCTGTACTCTCTTTTGATGCTGAAATTAAGGACAATGAATTGAAGATGCGTTCGGACATGCAGAACGAAATGAAGGAAATGCTGGAGAGCATCGGAGTGAAAGATACGTATACGTATGATAATGTCTATGGCTTTGGCCAAGGTATTCACGAGATGGGAACAGCTCGGATGGGGCGTGATCCAAAAACATCGGTGCTGAACGGTAATAATCAAGTTTGGGATGCATTGAATGTATTTGTAACAGATGGCGCATGTATGACTTCCGCCGGCTGTGTGAACCCATCGCTTACCTATATGGCACTTACTGCGCGTGCAGTCGATTTTGCGGTTAGTGAATTGAAAAAAGGTAATATCTAATTAGCTAAAGATTGATAACAATGGAAAATAACTCAAATAAGCCGAGCAGACGAGATTTTATAAAGACGGCAGCCACAGCGGCGGCAGCTTTTATGATCGTTCCGCGCCACGTATTAGGCGGGAACGGTTTTACAGCTCCTAGTGACAAATTACAAATTGCAGGTATAGGTGTTGGTGGTAAGGGATTCAGTGATATTAACGCCTTCCATGATTCGGGCAAAGCAGATTTGGCCTTTTTGTGTGATGTGGATGACAGACGTGCTGCCGGTGCTCTAAAACGGTATCCTAAGGCGAAATACTATAAAGATTATCGTGAAATGCTGGATAAGGAACATAAACGCATCGAAGCCGTTTCTGTTTCTACTCCAGACCATCAGCATGCCATTCAGGCCCTAGCAGCCATGCAATTGGGCAAGCACGTGTATGTTCAAAAACCATTGACACATGATGTTTGGGAAGCGAGAGCCCTGACACATGCTGCCAAAAAGTATAAGGTGGTTACACAAATGGGTAACCAGGGCGCTTCAAATGATGGCCCTCGTTTTGTCCGCGAATGGTACGAAGCTGGTCTAATCGGTGATGTACATACTGTATACTGCTGGACGGATCGTCCTGTATGGCCTTCAGGTATTCCATGGCCTACAGGCAAAGCAGAAATTCCTAAAGAGTTGGACTGGGACCTTTGGTTGGGTACAGCTCCTTATAAAGAGTACGTAGACAAATTGGTGCCTTTCAACTGGCGGGGCTGGTGGGACTATGGTACCGGCGCTTTGGGTGATATGGGCTGTCACTTGCTGGAAGTTCCTTTTAGCACCTTGGGGTTAACCTATGTACAGGACGTGCAGGCAACCGTTGGCTCAGTCTATGTGGATGAATTCAAACGTGGATATTTCCCTGAGAGCTGTCCGCCATCGAGCCATGCGACATTGACATTCCCTAAGACGCCACGTACAAATGGACCTGTGACTCTACACTGGATGGACGGCGGTATTCAGCCTGCACGTCCGGATGAGCTAGGACCGAATGAAATCTTTGGTGATGGCGGTAACGGTATTCTATTGGTTGGTACAAAAGGAAAGATTCTGGCAGATACTTATGGTCAGAATGCACGCCTATTGCCTACCTCCCGAAAAGACCAGGTTGCCCAGAAATATGCGCGTGTACCGGGACAGGAAAGCGGGCATTATGCACAATGGGTTGAGGCATGTCAAGCTGGTTACGGCAAAAAAGAGGTGAGTTCCCCGTTCGAGATTGCTGGACCGTTGACAGAAGCTTTGCTGATGGCAAATCTGGCTATCCGTGGTGCTGATTTGCGTATAGACGGAAAATATCCGGGGCGCAATCTAAAGCTGTTGTGGGATAACGACAATATGCGTGTGACCAATTTTGATCATGTTAATCAATTTGTAAAACGCAATTACAGACAGGGCTGGGAAGTGAAGTATAATTTCTAAAATTAAGATATTTTATAGTAGCATGAATAGAAGAGAAGCATTACAACGCGTTGCCTTGATTTTAGGAGGTACCGTTATTGGCGCCAATTTATTTCTGGAGGGCTGTACACGCTCTGCAACAAAAGACGTACAAGCTTTATTCGAAGCAAAAACGACTGACTTACTGGGTGATCTAGCGGAGGCTATTTTACCGAAGACAGCCACTCCGGGCGCCAAAGAAGCTGGGGTTGGAAGTTTTATTCCGGTCATGGTACGCGACTGTTATACAGAGAAGCAGCAGAAAGCATTTTTGGATGGCTTGGCTACTTTGGATGATAAAGCGAAAGAAGTTAAAGGAAAAGCGTTCCTCGAGCTTTCGCCTGAAGATAGGACAGCAGTTGCCGCTGCGCTCGATAAAGAAGCGAATGAGTTCAATAAAAAACAGGCTGAAGAGCAAAAGGATATTATCGAGAAGAATCGGGAGAAGCAAAATCAGTTGTACAATTATGTGGAAAACGATCCACCTCATTGGTTTACCATGTTCAAGCAGCTGACGTTGACAGGTTTCTTCAATTCTGAGCTCGGCTGTACGAAAGCGCTGCGCTTTGTGAAAATCCCCGGAAAATACGATGGCAATTTACCTTACAAGAAAGGTGACAAAGCGTTTGCATAGGGTATGCGAAATGCAGAAAAAAGGAGGCTATAGCCTCCTTTTTTTGTTGCCGGGGTCTATCTGTTCATCGGGTTTCTACTTCGAGGGCGAAATGGATGCGCTGCCGCTTTGTGACAGTCATAAAATAACCTGTATTTGTAGACTCACCATTAATTTCTACGGCATCGTTGTGCCGCAATTCCCGAAGATAATTCATTTCCAATGATTTGATCTGGTTGGTCAAAACGAGTTCAATGGGGAGCCGATCCATGCACCAGTCCAGATATTTGACGTTGTTCGCATGGTTCACTATGTCCAGATCGGATAGCTTAACGATATACTGATCCATATTTTTGACGCTCTGCGAGATATCCAGTTTGGAGAACGGTCTTTGGGTTGCGCGACGGTCGGGATAGGTGGTAAATTCTGCTGCTGAAATTGCTAAAGTCTCCGAGCTTCTTTTGACCGTGTTGATCACAGCCCAATAGCTCGTTGCCGTGGCATACAGCTGTCCGTTGACTGTAAGTTCGAAATTGCGTGTAGAGCGAGCACCCTCCAGCTCCTGTACCCAAGTTTTGACCTGAACGATATCCATCCATTTGGGCAATCTGTTGATTTCTATACGTATCCGGCTTAATACCCAAGTCTGGTTATGTTTAGCCATTTCGGTGAAGCCAAATCCAGCAAGCGTGGCGTGATCTCCAGCAGTCAGCTGAAGGATATTTGATAAGTCGGAGAAACGGATGCGGCCATTAGAGTAACACTGTGTAAAATTAATTTCCCAGGCTTTCTCAAAAACAGATTTTTCCATGTGCAGTTTATTTTACTCCAAAATTAGCAATATAGCTGGCTTATTGTCTACGTTCGAGATGGAAAATGACAGAACAGGGAAAAAAGTGCATATGATTTTTTGAGGTGAGGTTGTGCTGTATAGGATCGGCGACGAGTGGGCCCAGATCGTTTTTTTATTGTAAAATAAATGATAGTTTTCAGTTATTTAATTGATTCTTATCGAAGGATTAGGTAGATTTAAATAAGCCAATGGCACAAAATGATAAAATAAGATTGGCTTTGGCGCGTTATAGCTAGGTAGTGCGCTACATTTTGAATTTACACATTAAATGCTAAGTATTATGGTTGGAGAATTAATAGCTAAAGAGGATATTCCTCAATTTAAATTTATCCCTGCGAGTGAAGATAAGTCGGCGGTATTTATGGATAAATTGAAAGGTGCTGTGCGTCTGGGGAATGAGTTTAAATCCAAGACTGAAATAGCCTTTCAAACCGATTCTGGACCAAAGCGCATTGAGACCACTGTGTGGTCATTGACTGATCGATATATCCAGATCAAAAGCGGTGTTCTGATTCCTCTCAAGTCGATCATTGCAATTGATTATTAATAAAATGGCTCCTGTGCAAACAGGAGCCATTTTTATGAAGTAATGTTTAAGGATGATAGGCAGATCAATAGGTTTCCCCTGTTAATTCCTTCAGCCGTATCTCTGACAGTTTGGCTTCGTATTGGGCCGTGTAACTTCGGGTCATCGCATTGATATAATTGACCTGTGCCGTTCTGACCTCCAGTGTGGTGATTGTCCCGATCCGAAATTTGTCCATCGTAATGTTCAGGTTTTCTTTGGCAAGTTCTTCATTCTTTTTTTCCACATTTGCCAATTGCATGTTGGTGACATAGGTTTGGAAAAGTGTTCTGACTTGAGCCTGTATATCCTGTTTTTGCTGTTGGATCAAGAGTTCGCTGCTCTGTAGCTGAAATTTGGCTATACGTTCATTTCTGTTTTGTAGAAATCCGTTAAAGATATTGACTGAGGCACTGACGCCATAGGTGAGGCCCCGATTTTTGTTTTCCGTCGAGAAGCCGAGAGAAGAATGCGATTCATTCCAATTGTAACCTGTGTTGAGGCCTATTTTAGGATACCGTTCGGCTTTCACGGACTTTAGATTCAGTTCAGCGATTCGCTTATTGATAATTGCCAGTTGAATTTGCGGATTCTGTTGGTCCGCAAGTGTAAGCAAATCGCCAAGCTTGAGGTTCTGATCCAGCTCCATTTCATCTTCTACCCCGAAATCCAAGTCTAGGTCACGGGTCATCAGCTGGTTCAGGTAGGTCTTGGTGTTTTTGAAACTTTCCTGCTGCCGGAGCAAGTTGGTCTGATCAGTGTTCAAGTCTACTTTTGCATTTAATAGATCCAGCTTTGAACCTTTTCCGATTTCGAGCCTATTTTCGGCTAACGCTACCCGGTATTGGGAGAGGGTGATTGTTGTATCCAATGCATCCAACAGCCGTTTTTGTTGGACGAGATTATAGTAGGTTGCGATTACTTCGCTGAGCTGGCTGATGACTTCAAATTTGATTTCGGCTTCGCCCTGGCGCTGTATTTCCTTAAATCTATCCCGTCGTGCAAACATGCCGAAGCCATCAAATATCGTCCAGTTGAGATTGACTCCATAGGACATGTTGTCATTTTTTGCGTTGGAGACCTGTTGTATCTGGCCGTCAGCACGGACCTGTCGGGAATTTTGGACAGAGTTACTCCGGTTGAAGTTCCCTGTGACTGCTGGAAGCATGCCTGCACTCCCCAGGCTTGTGTTTTCCATATCGATCTTGCTGTCGTTTCTCGCCAGAAGAATATTGAAATTGTTGGCAAGGGTAGTGGTCAGCGCTTCTTCCAACGTCAGCGTCTGCTGGGCATGTGCCTGGAATAGTATAGTGCAAAACAGCAGCATGATGATGGTATATCTCTTCATATCTTATCTCTATTCGTAACTAGTAATTTGATCAAATTCGGGCCTATGCTTTTTTTGTCTGGACCACATGTAATAAATAGCAGGTATAATAAACAAAGTCAATATAAGGGAGAATATTGTACCGCCCACGATGACAACACCCATCCCAATGCGGCTGGTAGACGCTGCTCCCAAGGACATGGCAATAGGGAGAGCACCGAGGGCGATCGCTAAACTGGTCATCAAGATGGGTCTAAGGCGGGATTCAGCAGCATGCATGATGGCCTCGAATTTCTCCATGCCTTCTTCCCGCATCTGGTTGGCGAACTCGACGATCAGGATACCATTTTTGGTTACCAGTCCGATCAGCATGATCGTTCCGATCTGGCTAAATATATTCCAGGTCTGATCAAATAACCAGAGACTGATCAATGCGCCGGCCACAGCCATAGGCACGGTAAGAATGATAATAAATGGATCTAGAAAGCTTTCAAACTGAGCCGCTAAGATCAGATATATCAGTAGGAGTGCCAGTCCAAAGGCAAAAAGCGTATTGGAGCTACTTTCCACGAAATCGCGGGATTCGCCGCTAAGATCTGTTGTGAAGCTATGGTCGAGGACTTTCTCTTTTATACGATCCATTGCAGCAATCCCGTCACTCATACTCATGCCGGGAGCCAGGCCTGCAGAGACTGTAGCAGACATATAACGATTATTGTGATATAACTGCGGCGGACTGCTTTCCTCCCGCACGTTGACCAGGTTGTCCAGCTGGATGAGCTGTCCCATATTGTTCCGTACATAAATCGATGTCAGATCGGTGGGAGTGGCTCGCCTGTCGTTTTCCACCTGTCCAATGACCTGATATTGTTTGCCGTCGCGCATAAAATAAGCAAAACGCTGTCCGCTCAATAGCAGCTGAAGTGACTGGGAGACATCTAGTACAGATACACCCAGACTGAGTGCTTTCAGGCGGTCTATCTCTACGTGGAGTTCAGGCTTGTTGAATTTTAGATTGATATCCGTTGTTGAAAAAGTGGGATCGTTGTTGACCTCATTCATAAATTCAGGTATTTTTTCCTGAAGTTTTTCAAAGTTCTGCGCCTGGATAATATACTGAATAGGTAGCCCGCCGCGCCGGTTCATCGATATGGTTGGCGTCTGAGAAACATTGACACGGACACCGTCATATTTTTTCGTCCAGTTGGTCAGTTCTTTTGCGACATCGTCCTGAGATTTTGTACGTTCATCGGGATCTACGAGTGTCATGCGTATGCGCCCTGAATTGACCGAACTTGCACCAAACCCCGGGGATGTAATGTTGAGGCTGATTTTATTTTCAGGAATGGAATCGTAGACAAGCTTATCCAGCTCCTGCATATAGCGGTCCATATATTCGTAGGTGGCACCCTCGGGGCCAGTGACACTGACTAGAATGCTGCTCCGGTCGTCGTAGGGGGCTGTTTCTTTCTTTATGGTTGAGAAGATTATACCAATGATGGCAAAACAGACCAGCAAGATCGGAAAGCTGATCCATTTGAATTTCATAAATGTACTCAATGCGCCGGCGTAACCTGTGTTCATTTTCTCAAACATCGGTTCAGTCCATTCATAGAATTTCGTTTTTTTATGGCCGCCACCTTTGATCAGATAGGCGTTGAGCATCGGTGTGAGCGTGAGCGATACAAAGGCCGATACCAGCACCGCAGAAGCGATGACCACGCCGAATTCTCGAAACAGGCGTCCCACAAAGCCCTCTAAAAATATGACAGGCAAGAACACCGCGGCCAACGTAATGGAGATCGAGATGACAGCAAAGAAAATCTCCTTGGAGCCTTTGAGTGCCGCCTCAATCGGGGACATGCCTTCTTCCACTTTCTTGAAAATATTTTCCGTCACCACAATTCCATCATCGACCACCAGTCCTGTGGCCAATACGATCGCGAGTAAAGTCAGAACATTAATCGAAAAGCCGAATACGTACATGATGAAAAAGGTCGCGATGAGTGAAACGGGAATATCCAGTAATGGACGTAATGCGATTCCCCAGTCGCGGAAGAAGAAGTAGATGATCAGCGTTACCAGCACAATGGAAATGACAAGTGTTTCGGCCACTTCGACTACAGATTTTTTGATGAATTTGGTATTGTCAGATGCGATATTGATCATGATATCCTGCGGGATATCCTCTTTCATCTGATCCAGCATCTCATAAAAATTGTTGGCGATGTCGAGATAGTTAGTCCCCGGTTGCGGGATTATGGCCACTCCGACCAGCTGTTTGCCATTGCTGACCATCTTTGTTTCCAGGTTCTCAGCGTCGATTTCCGCTCTTCCAATATCGATAAGTCTGACCAAACGCGTACTATCGGCCTTCAGAACAATATTGTTGAATTGCTCGGGCGTGGACAGATTACCCACTGTTTTTACCGTTAGTTCGGTTGTCTTTCCAACGATCTTGCCAGATGGTAATTCAATGTTCTGGTTGTTCAAGGCAGTCCGTATATCCGAAGCTGTAATGCCATAGGCCGCCATCCGGTCAGGGTCTAGCCAAAGCCGCATGGCATAGCGTTTCTGTCCATAAATTTGTGTGCTACTGACGCCGGGTATCGTTTGTAACCGTTCGGAAATTACATTTTCTGCGTAGTCGCTCAAAGAAAGCTTATCCCTGCTTTCACTCTGTAACGTTAAGATAATGATGGGATCGGAGTCGGCATCCGCTTTTGAGACGACGGGAGGGGCGTCAATGTCCTGCGGTAAACTTCTTACCGCCTGAGAAACTTTATCCCGTACGTCATTGGCGGCCTCTTCCAGGTTTTTCTTTAAATCAAATTCGATGGTAATATTACTGGATCCCTGATTGCTGGAAGAAGATATATTCCTTATGCCGTCAATGGAATTGATGGCTTTTTCCAGGGGTTCGGTAATTTGCGATTCAATAATATCCGGATTGGCGCCGGCATAGTTGGTGCGTACCGACACGATCGCCGGGTCTATGGAAGGATATTCGCGGACCCCGAGAAAACTGAAACCAATATAGCCAAATAAAATGATCGTTATATTGACGACAATGGTTAAAACAGGGCGTTTAATGAAAATAGCAGACAAATTCATGTACAATTAGTTAACTAGTGATACCTTAACCTTTGCACCATCTTTCAGCGCAAGGACTCCCGTGGTCAGTACCGTATCTCCAGCACTTATGCCCGACAGAATGACAATTTCTTTATCTGTACGGGCGCCGGTTTCTACTTTCGCCTCTTTTGCCAGACCATTTTGGACTATAAACACCTTTTTGCCGTCCTGTATAGGCACGATCGCTTCTGTTGGTATGGCAATCGCGTCATTTTCTGTTTCTATGGGGACGATTACATTGACAAATGAGCCGGCTCTCAGTCTTCCCTGATCGTTAGATGCCCTTGCGCGAACGCTGAGTGTTCTTGTGTCAAGTGACACTTCAGGTTCTATGGCATAAACATTTGCTTTCATTACTGTTGGGTCATTGGCAACGGTAAATTCAATTGCCGAATTCAACTTGATTACATTGCTATATTTCTCTGGGATGGCAAAGGTGATCTTGACTGAATTGTCTTTTACCAGATTAGCGATAAGGGTGCTTGGGGAGACGATAGCACCGACAGAGATATTTCGCAGACCAATCACACCACTGAAGGGAGCGCGAACAGCAGTTTTTGATATTTGTGCCTGGATCAGTTGTATCTGTGCCAGTGATGTCTTTAGAGCAGCACTGGCCATATCAAATTCTTCCTGACTTATGGCGCCTTTTTGAAGCAGAAGCTTTGCACGACGCTCGTTTTCGGCATTCAGCTGATTAGTCGTCTGCGCTTGTTTGAGCTGCGCCTGCAGCTCGATATCGTCGATTTTGATCAACGGTTGCCCCTGCTGGACCCGTTGGCCTTCTGAAAAGTAGATTTTTGTAATTCGGCCACTTACCTCACTTCTGACTTCCACTTTTTCTTCAGCATCCAGACTGCCAGACAAATTGATGGAACGGTCCGCTACTGAAGACTTGGCTATGATAGCCTGTGCAGGTATGGGCATATCCTTTTTCGCCGATGGTTTGACACTATCTTTTTTATCTTTTTTGGAGTGTAGAATAAAATATCCTCCCCCAATGGCGGCGCAAGCTAAAAGTATATAAATGCTTGTTTTTTTGTTCATGCGGTGTAGTCCTTATTGTGGTTTTTGATTTGACGGATAAAGATAGGTTTATTCTGTAGATGAAACCGGTTGTCAAAAGGATTTTACAAATCGGTGTAGTGATAGGGGGGCGGTGAAAAACCGTTAGATCCTCGCCTTAGAAGAGGACAGTTCAGCATATATAAAAAAAGCTAGAACATGGTCTAGCTTATGTCTACTATTTTTTTGCTTTCGTTTTTTGCTCAGTCACCTCAGAGGCTTCATTGCTAACCTTTGGTTTAAGCGATGACTTAGATAAATGTGGCCTTCGTTTTCCAAAAGAACCGTTTGATATTTTTCCTCTTCTGGTTTTGATATCACCTTTTCCCATAGTGTAAAATATTTTGGTTTAAACAATCTTTTTGATAAACCTAAATATAGCACATTCTTTTGGTATTTACAATTTCTGCACGTTAAATGATGGGGAAGATCCTCTTTTGGGTTTCAATTCTGAAGTTTTGTTCGAGGGTTTCAAAAAATAGCGTATTGGCCGGTTTATTTTCCGCTACAAGGTAAGGGATTTCCAGGATATGGCTTTTCACCTTAATCCGATAATACCCATAAAGTAAACCTTTGGTTGTCTGTATGGATTCGATCTTTTGTATGGCCTGTATATCCTGAAAGATATTAAAGGTATAGTTTTCTCCTTTAATCTGTTCGACGAAAACATCATTCGTCGTCGGATTATGCCAGATCTGCTGGCTTTTTAACTTGCTAAAATGGTTGTTGAACAGAAATACGTAACCGACTAAAAAGAAAGCCGGCAACAACAAAAATAGCAGTATTTTAATTTTGACAAACAGTAATACGGTAACTAGTATCAAAAGAATCCCTGTCAGGCTAGCGGAGATTGTCTTTTTCAACGTCGATTGTATAATCGTCGATGGGGCATCGATAAGCTGAAATCCGAGTTGCAGCTGTCTGGAGTGATTATCTGATGATCCGCTGATATTAAATTTCTTCCGGATCATCAGGTAGGCTATCAGCAGTAGCAGTCCTATAATTAACAATTTCATCAGTTGCTGAGCTTAATACTGTTCGTCTGCATTGGGGTACTGTATGGATTTTACTTCGGCGATGTAGTTGCTCACAGCGGCAGTAATCTGTTCATGCAGGTTGGCAAAATGACGCATAAATTTGGGTTTAAAGTCCGCATTCATACCTAGCATATCATTGATAACGAGTACCTGACCATCACAGTCCGCACCTGCGCCTATGCCGATGGTTGGGATGAACAATTTTTCGGTTACGATTTTTGCCAATGCTGCGGGTATTTTTTCCAGTACGATGGCGAAGCATCCAGCCTCCTGCAGTGCCAATGCGTCCGCGACAAGTTTAGCTGCTTCCTGTTCCTCTTTTGCACGTACGCCAAAGTTTCCGAATTTATTAATCGATTGTGGAGTCAAGCCCAGGTGGCCGCAGACCGGGATTCCGCCGGCGATAATCTTTTTGATATTTTCGATAATTTCTACTCCGCCTTCCAATTTCAGGGCATGTGCTCCAGATTCTTTCATCATGCGGACAGCAGCATTAAAGGCGTCGTTTGGCGATCCTTGGTAGGTGCCGAAAGGTAGGTCGGCCAATACCATGGCCCGTTCGGTACCCCGGGCAACAGCGGCGGCGTGATAGATCATGTTGTCAAGCGTGATCGGTAGCGTGGTCTCGTAGCCCGCGAATACATTGGCGGCAGAATCCCCGATCAAAATGACATCGATACCAGCACTGTCGACGATTTTGGCCATGGAGTAATCATAGCTTGTCAGCATGGATATCTTCTCTTTGCGCGCTTTCATCGCTTGCAGCATCGCTGTGCTTACTCTTTTTATTTCTTTGTTTATAGACATCTTAACTTATATTGTAAGGTCAAAAGTAAGCTTTTTATCATACATAGACCAATATTCTGCTAAGCGTTTTGTATTTTTGTAGAATGATACAAAATGAGACCCGTCTATTTAAATTTCCCAAATTTTCAGAATTAATAATCCACGAGGATGAAAATTTGATCGTTATAAATAAACCACCTTTTGTCGCTTCCCTGGACGAAAGGGAGGGTGGGGAAGTCAATATCCTCCGTCTGGCGAAGAAATACCATGCAGATGCGCAGATCTGTCACCGTCTGGATAAGGAGACGTCCGGCATCTTGCTGATTGCAAAAAATCCGGAGACATATCGTTCTGTGTCGATTGCCTTTGAAAAAAGAAAAGTGCATAAGATTTATCATGCTATCATTGGTGGCACGCATACTTTTCAGGATCTGCTAGTCGACCTTCCTATTTTAAATCAGGGCAATAAGAATGTATCTATTGACCGTGCCAATGGAAAACCCGCAGAGACGGTTTTTAACTCGCTTAAATATTATAAAAACTATACACTTGTGGAGTGTAAGCCGATTACGGGCCGCATGCACCAGATTCGTATTCACCTGGCGACACAACACGCCGCAATTGTAGGAGATAGCATGTATCGTGGCAAACCGGTTTACCTTTCTCAGATCAAGAAACGAGGGTTTACCCTGTCAAAAGATGAGGAAGAACAACCTATCATGAAACGTTTTGCCTTGCATGCGAAACACATTGAGTTTGAACTCAATGGTGTTCAAATGGTTTTCGACGCACCTTATCCGAAAGATTTCGCTACGTTGTTGAAATTGTTGGATAAATTTGATGCTTAAGCGTTGTAATCTTTTCATTTTATGAATCCAAAGATAAAGAAGCTGGTAGGAAACTTCATATTTGTAGCGCTTATTGCTCTATTGCTCTGGCCGACAAGCCGAACGTATTTTCAGCAGCAGCTGATGAACATAGGTCTGTTCAGACCCAAACTAGAAGTTCCACCAAAAACAGACAGGGGCGGTACAGGAACCGCGGATCCGGCGGACCATGTTACATTTATCCGCCATTCGGGCGAGACCGTTCGTGTGACAGAGCTTAGAGGTAAGGTCGTTTTTATTAATTTTTGGGCGACCTGGTGCGGGCCGTGCAGAGCGGAAATGCCTTCCATCAACGTGCTTTATGACAAATTTAAGGATAATCCCCAAGTGGAGTTTCTGGTAGTGGAAATTGAAGGTGAGAAAGAAAAAGCCTCTGCTTTTATGAAAAAACAGAAATTAACACTTCCGGTCAGCTATCCCAACAGTGAAATTCCACAAGAGTGGCTTTCTGGATCAATTCCAAGCACCGTCATTCTAGATAAATCCGGCAATTTAGTGACGAGGCATGAAGGAATGGCAGACTATTCCGCGCCTGAGGTGACGGCATTTATCCAGGAGTTAATCGATAAATAAAATAATTCTTACGATTCATATATACGATTCATAATATTCGCATGACCAGAGCAGAACTTATTCGCCAGATCAAAGAGAAGCGTTCATTCTTATGTGTCGGCCTAGACACCGATCTTACAAAAATCCCCCAACATTTGTTGGATGACGAGGATCCCATTTACAGTTTTAATAAAGCTATTATTGAGGCTACTGCAGATTTGTGTGTCGCCTATAAGCCCAATATTGCTTTTTATGAGTGTTATGGGGTAAAAGGATGGGAGTCTTTGCAGAAGACCTGGGCGGCATTGCCAAAAGATTGTTTTAGTATTGCCGATGCCAAGCGTGGCGACATCGGAAATACCTCGGGTCGTTATGCTAAGGCATTCTTTGATGAGCAGGCATCGGGGCTGGGCTTTGACAGTATTACGATCGCACCTTATATGGGGAAGGACTCGGTCACACCATTTTTGGAATTTGGAGACAAATGGGCTATTGTGCTGGCATTGACATCCAATGCTGGAAGCTTGGATTTCCAGAATTTTGAAAATAATGCGGGTTTACAGCTTTTTGAACAGGTAATCGATAAAGTAAATACTTGGGGAACGCCTGATAATTTGATGTATGTTGTCGGGGCGACCAGGGGTGAGGCGTTCCTTAAAATCAGAGAACATGCTCCAGATCATTTTCTACTGGTACCGGGTGTAGGAGCCCAGGGGGGATCGCTCGAAGATGTCTGCCGTTACGGTATGAACAAAGACTGTGGTTTATTGGTCAATAGTACTCGGGCGATTATATATGCTTCCCAAGGACGCGATTTTGCGGAGCGTGCGCGTGCGGAGGCGCTGTCATTACAAAAGGAAATGGAAAAGGAACTATTGAAAGCGGGCATTATTTCCTGAAATGACATTTAATAATTCGTTCGTAATACTTACCTTTGCAGCATGCCAGAAAAAATTATCATTCTAGACTTCGGGTCTCAGTACACGCAATTAATAGCGAGACGTGTCAGAGAGCTAAATGTGTATTGTGAAATACACCCGTTTAATAAATTGCCAGATTTTGACGAATCTGTAAAAGGCGTTATATTCTCCGGAAGCCCTTATTCGGTACGGCAGGAGGACGCTCCGCAGATTGATTTTGTCAGCATTCAAGAACGTTTTCCGCTTTTGGGTGTTTGTTATGGAGCGCAGTACATTGCTCAAAAGTCGGGCGGTGAGGTGTTGCCATCCGAAATCCGTGAATATGGTCGCGCGAATCTGCAATTTGTCAATAGTGAAAATGAATTATTGGCAGGGGTACCGGTACAGTCGCAGGTGTGGATGTCTCACGGAGATACCATCAAAGAAGTGCCTGCGGATTTTGAGATCATAGCCAGTACCGATAAGGTGCGTGTCGCAGCTTATCAGGTAAGAGGTACACGTACTTACGGTATTCAGTTTCATCCCGAAGTTACCCATAGCACCGATGGTGCAATCTTACTGAAAAACTTTGTGGTAGGAATCTGCGGCTGCTCGCAGGATTGGACTCCGGACGCCTTTGTCGAGACCACTGTGGCTTCTTTAAAGGAGCAACTGGGGGATGATCATGTTATTATGGCCCTGTCAGGAGGCGTTGATTCTACGGTGGCGGCGGTACTGTTGCATCAGGCTATTGGACAAAATCTACACTGTATTTTCGTGGACCACGGTCTGCTCCGGAAGGATGAATATGAGCAGGTACTTGATTCGTACAAAAATATGGGGTTGAATATAAAAGGGATCAATGCGAAGGATCTATTCTATGGTAGATTGTCAGGAGTTTCTGAACCCGAGGAGAAGCGTAAGATCATTGGCAATTCCTTTATCGACGTTTTTGACGAGGCTGCAAAAGAAATTCAGAAAGAGCTTCCAGAAGGTGTTGAAGCAAAATGGCTTGGACAAGGCACGATCTATCCTGATATTATTGAGTCTGTTTCCGTAAAAGGACCGTCAGCGACAATCAAATCGCATCATAACGTGGGTGGTTTGCCCGACTTTATGAAACTTCAGGTAGTGGAACCTCTTAAAACTTTGTTTAAGGATGAAGTGAGGAGAGTCGGTAAGGCACTGGAAGTGGATCAAGCGATCTTGGGACGACATCCCTTTCCTGGACCTGGGCTAGCAATCCGTATTCTGGGCGATATTACTCCGGACAAAGTGAGAATCGTCCAGGAAGCGGATGCCATTTTTATCAGTAACTTAAAGGAATCGGGCTGGTATGATAAAGTCTGGCAAGCGGGTACCATCTTTTTACCGGTACGCTCAGTAGGTGTGATGGGCGATGAACGTACTTACGAGCACGTTGTCAGCTTGCGCGCCGTCGGTTCCTTGGATGGAATGACCGCCGATTGGATACATCTGCCGTATGACCTGTTAGCCAAAATTTCAAATGAAATTATCAACCATGTGAAAGGAATAAACAGAGTTGTATATGATATCAGTTCAAAACCGCCCGCTACGATTGAGTGGGAATAAAATATGGGTTACGGCACTTGCAGCATTATGCCTTGCAAGCTGCACAACCAAAAAAAGTACGGTATTGCGTTCGCCTTCCAGTCAGGGCGAACAGCATACCGCTGTAACCAAACCAGCTATAGAAAAAGAAAAGCCTGCAATCAAAGCCGGTGATGTGCAAAATGTAAATGGCCATATGGTCAAGAACAATAAAATTGCCCTATTGCTGCCCTTCGAATTAAATAGTATTGCCAACAGAGTGACGACGGAAGATGTCGAGCGTTCAGCTTTGGCGCTGGATTTTTACCAAGGTTTTCAGCTGGGACTGGACAAAATCGCCAAAGAGGGTGGTCTTTTCGATTTACAGGTCATAGACTCACGTGATAATGTTGCATATAACGCGAGCTTGGGAACAGCCGCCGATGTGAAAGATGCAGTAATTGTTGTCGGGCCCGTTTATCCAAGGGAAATCAAGAGCTTTGCGCAGACTTTTGCAAACAAAAATGTACTTCAGGTATCACCTTTGGCGGCGACCATGGCCTCAGAGTTTAGTGTTCCAAATCTGGTATCCATGACTCCGTCGATTCGTACGCACGCTGAAACGCTTGCCAAATACATCGCAGAGCAATTCTACACCGGAGACCAAATCTTGATTTACGATGCCGGCGATGACGATAGTAAGCAGTTTTTGGTGAATTTTGCTAATGAAATTACAAAAGTAAATCCTCAGGCAAAGGTAAAAACTGTACTTAGTATCAACGAGCTCAACAACAATATGGTTTTAACTGGGACAAATCATATCGTATCTGGTACTTCCAATAAGAATCTGGTGAAAGGTTTACTGGATGCGATGGACAGTAAATTTCTAAATCCGGGCAATCAATTTAAGCTGTATGGACATCCGAATTTTTCAAAACTTTCCTTCGAGAATTTTGAGAACATGGATTTTTACAATCTGATCATTACTTCTTCCAGCTTGGCTGATGAGTCAGATAGCGACACAAAGAAATTTATATCAAATTATAAATCGGCCTTTAAAGTAGATCCTTCGGAATTTTCGTATAAGGGCTACGATGCGGCGGTTTATTTTGGCCGCTTGATCCATAAATACGGCGTTGATTATGTAAGCCATGTGACACAGGAAAAATTTTCGGGACTCAATAGTGATTATAGGTTTGAATTTTTTCCGAAGTGGGGATATGCCAATAGGGCATTAGGCATCATGGTCTATCACAATAAGAAATTTGAGAAAAAATAAACCCTGAATGGCTGAATTGAATGCAAAGCGTATCCATCAACAGATACGTAATTTTGAGCGTGCAATGGACGATTTTGAATCGGATCAGCCATTTTCACGTTATTTAACCTCGTTTTTTAAACTGAATAAACAGATGGGGTCTTCGGACCGTAGATGGGCCTCCCGCCTCTGTTATAACTATTTCCGTCTGGGAGCCGCTGCTTTACAGCTGTCCCAGCAACGCCGCTTGGTGTTAGCTGAGTTTTTATGTGAATCCGAAAGTGCACTCGTGAGCTTGCTGGATCCCAGCCTGGCAGAAAAAATGACTCTGCCTTTAGGTGATAAACTTAGCTTTCTAGAAGCTGACGGGCTACTTAGTAGACAGGATCTGTTTCCTTTTACAGCCGCGCTGTCGCCTGAAATAGAGGCGAATGCTTTTTTGGAGAGCCAATTGATACAGCCACACCTATACATCCGTGTCAGACGTGGAAAGGACAAGCTTGTACGTGCGATCTTAGAAGAAAATAATATATCCTATGATCAGGTGGGGGAACAGTGCATCGCTATGCCCAATGGAACCTCATTGCAACGGCTTCCGGCTTTGGATGGTCTCGTCGAAGTTCAGGACCTTTCTTCGCAGCGTACACTTGATTGGATGAAACCAGAGCAGGGAGAGTCCTGGTGGGATGCGTGTGCTGCCTCTGGAGGCAAATCCCTTTTGCTATTGGACGCATGTCCAAGCATTGAATTGCTGGTATCTGATGTGCGTATGAGCATTTTGAGGAATCTTGATGAGCGATTTGACCGTGCGGGCATAAAGCATTACCGGAAGAAAGTCCTGGATCTAACCAAAGACCCCGAGATGATTTTAGGTAACGAGCAGTTCGACGGCATTGTTCTGGACGCGCCATGTTCGGGTTCGGGTACCTGGGGGCGTACCCCCGAAATGATAAGGCAGTTTAAGTTAGCTAAGATAAACGAGTACAGCAGGTTGCAGCAGACGATTGCAAGCCGTGTCGTTGAACATGTGAAAGTGGGCAAGCCACTGGTTTATATCACCTGTTCTGTATTTAAAGCAGAAAACGAAGATGTGGCTCAGTACATTATCGACCATCATGGATTTGAACTGGAAAGTATGGACTATCTGAAGGGATATCATGCAAGAGCAGACAGCATGTTTGTCGCCAGGTTGATCAAGAAGTGATTTTTGTAATAAATTGTTTGTACAGGAGCGCCTTTCATTTATCGAGTAGAAGGCGCTCTTTTGCGTTATTCTCAAGAATCCGATTATTGATCACATTTGCCGGGTACAACCAGGACGGGGCATGTGGCTTTACGGATGACAGATTCCGAAACCGAACCGGATATAAAGTGGTCGAATCCTGTCCTTCCATTGGACCCCATAATAATAAGATCTGCTGACCATTCCTGTGCAGCAGCGAGAATTTCCTCTTTAATCGAACCAATCCGGTTGAAAAGATATACTTCATTCGAATCTTTAAATTCCCGGCTTATTTTTTCCAGGTACTTCTGTGCATTTTCCTGTTCCATTTCAGATACCTCGGGTACGATGACCGGCTGCTGGCCGAGAAGGGGATCTGCACCAAAGTTAGTGGGTGAAGTTGGGGGGATTACCGTGACGAGAGCAACCGAAGCATGGAACGCATCAGCCATTTCTTTCGCATATAGAATGGCTTTCTCAGAACATGGAGCATCATCGACTGCAACGAGTATTCTTTTAAATTTTAAATTAGTATTCTCCATATCTATTATATTTAATTTATCTTCGTTTGTTTAATATATAATCAGCGTTTAGACAATTTTGTTTTTGTTTGCCCAATGAAATATGGTATTTGTACACTAGCCTTGGTTCCCTTGCGATCTGAACAGGCCCATCGGAGTGAAATGGTTTCCCAAGTATTGTTTGGTGAGCTATTCGAAATTTTGGATGAGCAATCCGACTGGAGCTCCATTCGGCTGCTGGATACGGGCTATACAGGCTGGATTCAGAATGGACAGTTTACTGAAATCAGTAATGTGGAATTAGCACGTTATACTGGTGGAGATGCACGTATGGTGGGAAGAGAGGGAGGTATCCTGACAGAAGGGAGCAGAAAACTTTACCTCTGTCATGGTACAAAATTATATTTCGACGAGCAGGGGGGCTTTGATCTAGAAGGTAACCGATGGCACTATCAAGGCACAATGAATACGCTGTCAAGAACAGATTTTAGTGCTAGTATCGCCGCCTTGGCACGCAGTTATCAGGACGCTCCTTATCTCTGGGGCGGACGTTCGCAGTGGGGAATCGATTGCTCGGGATTTTCGCAGCTGATCTACAGCTGTTTTGGTATTCAGCTGCCCAGAGATGCCTATCAGCAGGCAGAAATAGGGCAAACTGTAGACTTTGTTGCTGAGATCAAAGTGGGGGATCTTGCATTTTTTGACAATGAAGCCGGAAGGATTACACATGTGGGCATCATGCTGGATACAGATACTATTATCCATGCTTCGGCCAGAGTCCGTGTGGACCGCATGGATAATGAAGGCATATATAATCGGGAGCTGAACAAGTATTCGCATAAGCTGCGGATTGTGAAGCGGTACCTGTAAACGTATAAAAAAACGGCTATAAGTTACTTATAGCCGTTTTTTTCGTTTTGTGCCCCATTAAAAATGGAACTGTACACCTAGTGTTGGCGCTAATGAGTTCGCATCTAAGCCAAATGTATTTGTGGATATATCAGCCGTTTTATTTTTGTTATAGTTGTAATATAAACCTCTTACTTTCAATTCGATACCAATTTTGTTAGTTGGAAAGTATGCTAAACCAGGAGCTAGCTCCACACCGTAGTTTTCAAATTTTGATTCACTTTCCACATTAGCTTTTTCAACCGTGTTTTTACCCCATGACATAGGTACTGATAATTGAGCAAAGAATCTCAATGGGCCATTGGCAGAATATTTTCTAACAAAAGGCGCGACTTGGAAAGCATCTACCTTAACGCTATTCTCTTTATCAGATTCGTTTTTGCTCCAGTTGTAGCCAATTCCTGTACCTACTGCCCAGTTGTCACTTACAAAGTAACCCACAGTTGGGTTAATGGAGAATGAGTTGTTTTTATAATCAGTATCTTTGACTTTTGAAGTTTCGAAGCCAACTTGACCACCAACCATAATTTTTCCTTTTTCAGTCTGAGCGTTAGCTGCAATTGTTAAACCTGCAACGGCAGTTAATGTAAGTAAAACTTTTTTCATGTCTTTTTAATTTAATAGTTGTTTCTATTCGTCAGCAATTACTTTCTGACTTTTTAAATTTGATAGTCAAATATCCATAAATTTCTTTATTTTATTGTCACTATTTTGTCTGGATATTTTATGAAAATCGTAAAATAAAGTGTTTCAGTTGATTATTTTTTACGTATTTTGTCAAGCAGTATACATTATTTTTTCAATGTCATTTTAATGTTGACTTTTCGTAATAAATTGTCAGTTTATTGTGAATAAATAAAAAAAAAGCCATTTATCAAATAATGATAAATGGCTTTTGCGAATCCTACTATGTAAGTTATTCGAAATATTCCTTTATTCTTTCAAAGAATGATTTCTCACTTTTGCCGGGCTGGGGTTTAAAGTTCGGCGATTCTTTCAGCTTATTCAACAATTCCTTTTCTTCGGATGAAACTGCTTTTGGTGTCCAGATGTTAACATATACCAGTTCATCACCTTTATGATAGGAATTGACTTCGGGAATACCTTTCCCCTTTAAACGGAGTATTTTACCTCCTTGTGTACCGGGTTCAATTTTTATTTTAGCTTTTCCGTCAATAGTAGGTACTTCGACACTGGTACCGAGTGTTGCATCGACGAAATTGATGTATAAATCATAGATGACATTTAATCCATCGCGTTTTAAGGTTTCGTGCGGAACTTCTTCTATAAGGATGATCAGGTCTCCCGGTATGCCGCCACGCGGAGCTGCATTCCCCTTACCGCTCATGGACAGTTGCATACCTTCACTCACGCCAGCAGGAATATTTATGGAAATGGTTTCTTCACCCCGCTCTAATCCCTCACCTCTACAGGTTGTACATCTAGCGGTAATCTCGACGCCTTCGCCATTACAGGTAGGACAGGTGCTTGTCGTCTGCATTTGACCTAATATGGTGTTGGTCACTCTGCGTACCGATCCTGATCCGCCACATGTTTTACAGGTATGGACAGAAGATTTGTCTTTTGCACCGGTACCGTCACAGGTATGGCAGACTACCTGTTTGTTCACCTTTACTTTCTTTTCAACTCCCTTGGCAATTTCTTCGAGTGTCAGCTTTACTTTAATACGTAAGTTGCTTCCACGCGCTACTCTGCGGCCGCCGCGCTGGCTGCCTCCACCACCAAAGAAGCTTTCGAAGGGATGCCCTCCGCCAAAGATATCGCCAAACTGGCTGAATATATCCTCCATATTCATGCCTCCGCCACCAAATCCGCCACTGGCTGAGTTTCCAGCGTGGCCAAATTGATCATAGCGTTGGCGCTTCTGTGGATTGCTCAAGATATCGTAGGCCTCTGCAGCTTCCTTAAACTTTTCCTCAGCCTGATGATCACCGGGATTTTTGTCAGGGTGATATTTGATCGCCAGTTTGCGATAAGCTGATTTGATCTCCTTCTCGTCTGCGGACCGCGAGACCCCAAGTATATCGTAATAATCTCTTTTTGACATTGCCTTATTATTATTGACCTATAACTACTTTGGCATGACGTATGACTTTGTCACCCAGATAGTATCCTTTTTCGATTACGTCTACTACTTTATTCTTTAAATCTTCGGTAGGTGCTGGAATCGTTGTAATTGCTTCCTGTAATTCTGGATCAAAAGCCTGGCCGACGGCGTCCATTTCTTTTAATCCCAGTTGTGATAAAGTCTGTCTTAATTTATTGTTGACAATTTCCATTCCCGTTTTTACAGCTTCCACATCACTAGCTGTCAGCATTGCCTGCAGCGCACGGTCAAAATCATCCAACGTAGGTAATAATTTGGCAATTACATCCTTTCCGGCTGATTGAATCAATTCAACACGTTCTTTGCTTGTACGTTTTCTATAGTTGTCAAATTCAGCAGAAAGACGAATGTACTTATCCTTCGCCTCTGCCAATTCTGCAGTCAATTTCTCTTCGATCGTTAATTCTTCTGGGGAATCAGCTGTTTGTTCCTGCTGGTCAGAAGGGTTATTCTCTACTTGATTTTGACTCTCCTCATTATAATTATCTTGCTCATTCATATCTTCAATGCTAAATAGATTCAAAAATTACTATATTCTGGTTGGTCAAACTTTTTGCCAAACAGTAAAATTCCGACAGCTTGTCAGATATTCTTTAAAAAGCCTAACAATTTGTCGGAATCCAGGGGCTTACTGCTAAGTCCTGTCAGTTTTTCGTTTAGATGCTGACATTATCCTGTAGTACTCCATCGCCAGTCTTGATAATACGGGATGGCATATTGCGAATTATTGTGTAATCGTGTGTGGCCATCAGAATGGCTGTTCCTGAATTGGCGATGTCCCGCAGCAGCAGTACAATCTCCTCGGAAGTGGCTGGATCGAGATTACCTGTAGGTTCATCGGCCAGAATAATTTCCGGATTGTTCAATAAGGCACGCGCAATAACGATCCGCTGCTGCTCCCCACCAGAAAGTTCGTGTGGCATCTTCTTTAACTTGGAACGAAGTCCGACTTTTTCCAGCACATCCAATATCCGTCCGTCGATCATCTTCTTATCTTTCCATCCGGTCGCCTTGAGCGCAAATTCAAGATTTTTTTCTATCGTTCTATCCGATAGTAAATGGAAGTCCTGAAATACAATTCCTAATTTCCGACGTAGGAAGGGGACGTCATTTTCGTGGAGTTTTTTTAAGTCGAAGCCAGCGACCATTCCTTCGCCGCTACCGATATATAGATCGCCGTAAATGATTTTCAATAAACTACTTTTTCCGCTGCCGGACTGTCCGATTAAGTAGATAAATTCACCTTTGCCAATGCTTAAATTTACATTGGATAATACGAGGTGCTTCTGTTGGAAGATGTCGACGTTTTTTAATGTAATTACTTTATTTTCAATCATGAGAGCTCCAATTCTAATTTTTTAATCTGCCCAAAAGGCATTTCTCTGACCAGCTGCATGATATATTCAGCCTTTTCCCCCAATCCGATTTTATCGAGAGATTTGTCTGGCCGGTCCACTCTGAAATATGCCAGCAAGGTGAATGCATCGTCCCGCAGCTGCACATAGTCAGGGATTTTGGCTACGCCTTTTACTTTTATGATATACATGATTTCAAAGTTAGTATTTTTAATGCAATTTCTTGAATCCGATTTTAAGAGACTGTTTACTGATTTTCAAAAAGAAAATCCAGCGTATTTACGCCATCCGCGTAGTCGCTTAGGGCGGGGCACTGGCTTTCGCCGAAGCCGAAGACAGGCGACTCAAGGGACAGTGGGATTGCCGAGACCACACATTGGATCGCCTGTTGCTGCGTATTTAATTCGTTTTCGAGTTCAGATAGGCTGTTGTATTCCTCGTAATATAGCACGGCGAGGGGCGATGCTGTACGCGTGTCTTCCTTTAGCAATAAAAATCCATTGTCATAGTGTTTGTCGCCGTTGATCAGATAAATAGATTTGTTATAATCGTAATTATTGTTGTACTTAAAATGTTCGCTGATCGTTTTAAAATCAGCTATCCCTTCAAATAGCTGGGATACAGCATAATCTTTTGGGATGAAAATTTTAGATACGGAGCGACAACCTAGGCCAAAGTAATCAAAAATATCGTGCCCCAGATCACGTAATTGTTCAGGTGTTTCCTGACCAGTAATCACTCCGATGCTGTTCCTATTGCGGCGAATAATATGTGGTTTGGAACCGAAATAATAGTCAAAATACCTTGAGGTATTATCAGAGCCGGTGGCAATGACCAGATCAAAATCTTTAAGTTTGTCCACGATCTCGAATCGCGCGCGTACCTCTGGCTCAATGTCTGCCAGCAAAGCGAGCACACAAGTCGTTAAGCCTGCGTCGTCTGAGGAAACTTTTATTTTCGCTTTGAAGCCGCTGATCAATACGCAGAGAATATCATGAAATCCGACTAGCGGAATATTTCCGGCCAGAATGAGACCTACTGTTTTTTCGGACTGCATATCGGGATAATCGGATAGCCAGTGCTGTAATTTTTCATTAGTTAAGTTGGCGGCAATGGCTTGTATAGCCTTTTTGACGTAGCCAACCGTATACCATGGATTTTTATACTGTGCCTGTTCAATCACCTGTACAAGATCCTGGGGGTAGTTTTGCAGTAGCTGGCCGAGTTTTACAAATGCATTTATTCGTTGTTGCTTTGTCAAAATATTAAATTTTTAAAAGATGAATACACAAATTTGTATTATATTTGTGCTGTTAACATTAATCAACGTGAATCAACTAGCCTTATTGTAAAATCAGACTTTGTTTTCATATTGATAATGCAAAAATAGTTTATTTATCATAATTGTGAGGTTATAAATGGCGATTAAAATTACAGACGAATGCATTAACTGCGGTGCTTGCGAACCGGAGTGCCCAAATAATGCAATATACGATGCTGGTGTAACTTGGAAATTTTCGGATGGGACGGCTCTGAACGGAATTATCGATTTTGGCGACGGTGTTACGCTTGATGCCAACGAACCACAGGAGGCGATCTCAAATGAAGTCTATTATATTGTTTCAGATAAATGTACAGAGTGTGTGGGCTTCCATGACGAGCCGCAGTGCGCCGCAGTTTGTCCGGTTGACTGTTGTGTGGATGACGAGGATGTACGCGAGTCGAACGATGAGTTATTGGCGAAAAAGGCTTGGTTGCACGCGGAATAAAAACGCGTATTCCGTTAAGATATAGAGCAGGATAAGTTTATCCTGCTTTTTTTTTGCTTTATTTTCATTTCGCCGGAGCGACTGGCACTTCTCTCGCCTGTATTCCTGTTGCCCGCCGCGTTGCGGAGGCAATGTCCGTCCTGTTGAAGAGCTTGCTTGCGTTGTATTTCATTTTACGAAATCGGTATTTTGTTGCGGAACTAGGCCCTTTAGAATAATAATATTTGCGAAAGCACAGGATTTTTTTATTTTTGTTCTTTTGACCATTAAAATCTTTTAGATGTTAAAAACCAAAATAGGGTTGATTACCCTCATCACAGTCACATTAGCTTGTATCATTGCAGTATTATATGAATTTGATATTGTAGGCTTTTCACACACGTTTCTAATGGCTGTTCGTTGGATAGTGGCCGCCGTTTTGGTGGTGAATGCGCTGTATAAGAAAAATCTAACTACCTGGATCCTGACCTGCATGATTATGGGGATATTTGTGGGGCTGGATTTTCCAAATCTTGCGATTTCACTGCAACCATTAAGTAAAGGTTTTATAAAGTTGGTAAAGACCATAGTCGGTCCCATTCTTTTTGCGACGCTCGTGTACGGAATTGCAGGACATTCAGATCTTAAACAGGTAGGCCGCATGGCCTGGAAGTCTATGTTGTACTTTTTCTGCGCGACGACCTGTGCCATTTTTATTGGTCTGGCAGCGATCAACCTGACCCGCGCCGGAGTGGGGGTGGATGTGGCCCATATGCCACATGAAGAATTGCCTGCGCCTAAAGAGAGCCTCGATGAACATGTGCTAAAATCCCTGCCCGACCACGTTCATCCGGTGTATAAATTTACCTCATTTATCAGAGACCTCTTTCCCGAGAATATCGTAAAATCTGTGGCCGACAATCAGGTACTGCAGATCGTTGTCTTTTCCGTACTTTTTGGAATAGGATTGGCGATGGTGGACGAAAAAAAACGCAAACCGCTTGTTGACTTTACGGAAAGTATGTCCGAAACCATGTTCAAGTTTACCAACATCATCATGTATTTTGCTCCAATCGGGGTCGGGGCAGCAATGGCCTATACCGTCGGTCACCTAGGGGTAGATATTTTAAAAAACTTGTTCATGTTGCTGGCAACCCTGTATTTTGCGCTAATCTGTTTTCTGACGTTGGTGCTATTACCGGTCGCACTTTATCTCAAAGTACCGGTCAGGCGCTTTATCAATGCGATTAAGGAGCCGGTATCCATAGCTTTTGCTACGACGAGCTCAGATGCAGCATTGCCTAAAGCCATGAGCGCGATGGAAAAATTTGGTGTACCTCGCAAAATCGTTTCTTTTGTTATCCCGACCGGATACAGTTTCAACCTTGACGGCACATCCCTTTATTTGTCTTTAGCGGCAATTTTTGTTGCTCAGGCAGCGGGAATCCACTTATCTTTTGGTCATCAGCTGATGATCGCATTCACGCTGATGATCACGTCCAAAGGCGTGGCTGCTGTACCACGCGCTTCGCTGATTATTCTGATTGCTACTGCAGATCAATTTGGTCTGCCGACCTTTGTCATTGCCGCTATCCTGGGAATAGACGAGTTAATGGATATGGCGCGGACTTCTGTGAACGTCATTGGGAATTGCCTCGCCACAGTGGTGGTCGCCAAATGGGAAGGGGAGTTTGATGAGGAGGCACCTTACCGTGAATCTACGGAAGAGCTGTTGTAATCTTACACTGTCTGCCATAAGACCGAGCTCCATAAAAAAAGTCGGGCCTAACATCACAAAGTTAAGCCCGACTTTTTTATTTGTCACAAGCACTAGTGCCCGTCAACATAATACCACAATTCTCCCTGTTTCTTGAATGTTGATTTTTCATGGTGCACCTGTACCTCCATATTTGCGTCTAGGTAGTGTGCTTCAAATTCAACGGTGTGAATAGTTGATTTAAGAATAACCAGCTGCATCCACTTGTTTTCCATGGCCCACTGTTGAATGGAATTTTTATTTTGAAATCTCCTCGTGGTAGGGTGATATGTGTTGTATAGGAAGTCTATGTCCGCAGTCGCAAAAGCACTGTAGCGTGCGCGCATGAGAGCTTCGGCCGTCTGCGCTTTGGCTGGGGAAAGATGTATCAGCTGACAGCATTCACTAAATGCACTGCCAGAGCAGCAGGGGCATGCATCGTTTGCTTTTATCATGAATCGAGCCTTTTTACCAGCCTTTGATGGCACCGTTCTTAAACACTTTTTTCGCTGTGGCCTCAACTTCGGGAGACTGGTACGCCTGAATAAATTGCTGAACTTTCTCATCGTTTTTGTTGTCAGAACGTGCGACAATTAAATTGACATAAGGGGATTCTTTGTCTTCCGTAAATAAGCCCACTTTGTCGGGATCCAGTCCTGCCTGAGCGGCAAAACTATTGTTAATGATGGCAATTGTGACTTGCGGATCGTCGAGTACTCTTGGAAGCTGCGGTGCTTCCATTTCAATAATTTTGATCTGTTTGGGATTAGTGACAATATCTGTTACTTTAGGCTGTATACCCACATTTTCCTTTAGTCCAATAATTCCTTCCCGCTGCAGCAGCAATAGCGCCCGCCCCCCATTGGTCGGGTCATTGGGAATCGCTACTGTTGCTCCCGGCTGAAGCTCCGTGATTGTCCTGATTTTTTTTGAATAAGCTACGATAGGAAAAACAAATGTATTGCCCACGATTGTCAGCTTGGTAAATCCGCGCTGCCGTGATTGCTCCTGTAAATAAGGCTGATGCTGAAAGACATTGACGTCGATATCTCCTTGATTTAGTGCTTCGTTTGGGACAACGTAATCATTGAATGATACAAGTTCCACATTAAGATTGAACTTTTCTTTTGCGACTTTCTTAGCTGTTTCCGCAAGTTCCTTTTCGGGTCCTGTTACAACACCAACTCGCAGGGTATTTTCCTTCTTCTCCCGGTTATTGCAAGCTACTATAGTGATCAGACTAAAGGCTAAGACTGCAAATGCTAAGTTCAATTTTTTCATATGACACATTTAATGTTAACGATGGTTTACTTTTTTTGCTATATAATCACCTGTATACTGTAACAGGAATACAATTAAAATTAATAAAATAAGGACAGCGTTCATAATAAAGGTGTCGTATCCCACATACCCATATTGATAGCCGATCTGTCCCAATCCTCCGGCGCCTACCGCGCCCCCCATTGCTGAATAGCCTACCAGCGTGATCAGGGTTATGGTGGCATTGTTTATCAATGAGGGTAGTGCTTCCGGAAGCAATACCTTAACTATGACTTGTCTGCTGCTTGCTCCCATAGCTCTGGCGGCTTCGATGAGGCCACCTGGAATTTCCAGTAGACTGTTTTCTACTAATCTCGCAATGAAAGGGGCTGCGCCAATACTCAAAGGGACCAATGCTGCTGACATACCTATTGATGTTCCTACAATCTGACGCGTAAACGGAATCATCCATACAATAAGGATAATGAATGGAATAGACCGAAACACGTTGACTATGAGCGAAACAATCTGATGCATGCTTTTGTTTTCCAGCAACTGATGTTCACGGGTTAAAAATAGGTATATCCCGAGCGGAAGCCCGATCAGAAAGCCAAAAAATCCGGATAGGAACGTCATTAATAATGTTTCGCAGGTTCCTGCAAGGAGTAAATCAAATACCTGGTCAGACATAACCCAATACTTTAGTTTGTGGATGTTTATCGATTAAATAAGAAAGACTTTTGCCGATACCGTCGCCATGGCCCGAGAGTTCGACCAGCATAACGCCGAACTTCATGTTGCCGACATAATCTATCTGTGCCGTGATAATATTTGTCCTGACCTGAAAGTGTTGTTCGAGGTGCCGGATAAAAGCAATGGATTCGTCGTTAGACGTTACATAGATTTCGACGAGAGGATTTCCGTCGGATTTTAACCGTTCCTGGAAATTTAAAGGTATATCCACCTGTAAAGAAGAATGGATGAAATCCTGTGTGATTTTTTTCTGCGGATTTGCGAAAATAGTTTCAACGGTACCACTTTCAATCAATTGGCCCCTGTCGAGTACCGCTACCCTGTCACAGATGTTTTTAATGACCTCCATTTCATGGGTGATCAACAAAATGGTAAGACCAAATTGTTTGTTGATTTTTTTTAACAGCGCAAGGATGGATTTTGTTGTTGCGGGGTCAAGCGCGCTGGTTGCCTCATCACAGAGAAGGATAGCGGGATCATTGGCTAAGGCCCTGGCGATAGCAACACGTTGCTTTTGCCCGCCTGATAAATTTGCGGGATAGCTCTCTGCCTTATCTTCGAGTCCTACCAAACGTAATAATTCAGAAACCTTTTGGCGGATAATGGCCTTAGGTTTTCCCTCAAGTTGCAGGGGAAACGCGATGTTGTCAAAAACGGTTCGCGATGAGAGCAGGTTAAAGTGCTGGAAAATCATTCCGATTTTTCGGCGTTTCATCATCAAGTCACTGGATGACATGGACATCAGGTCTTCATTCTCAATTATTACCTGGCCTGTGTCGGGTCGCTCCAGAAGATTTACACATCGGATCAGCGTACTTTTTCCGGCGCCTGAAGCCCCTATGACGCCAAATATCTCACCTTTGCCGATTGACAAGGACAGCTCCTTTAACGCTTCGATCCGTTTGGATTTTACTTTGAATGATTTGGATATGTTGTTTAGTTGAATCATTGACCCTTCAGGGATTTACTTAGTTTATCTGATGATAGCGGATGCTGCTATAAATGTACATAAATGTACTTGATAAAATAAAATGAAATGACGAAAAACAGTACTTCGGGCGATCTTTCAGAACTGACGCTAAGTTCTGAAAGATTGCAAGACCGTCCTATAGCTGTCAGGATTGGGGGTAAGCCACAACTTTCTGGCGACCAGACCCTAAACCTTCGATACCATACTCGATAACATCGCCGTCGCGGAGAAACCGCTGCGGTGATTTGCCCATACCGGAGCCAGCCGGAGAGCCTGTAGAGATGATATCACCGGGAAGCAAAGACATAAACTGACTTAAATAGGATACCAGTTTGGGAACGCGGTAGATAAAATCTTTGGTGTTGCCATCCTGCATGATTTCGCCATTCAGCTTAAGCCATATCCTCAGATTGTTCACGTCTGTAATCTCATCTTTTGTAGCGATGAAAGGCCCCACGGGAGCAAATGTGTCACAGCCTTTTCCTTTATCCCAGGTGCCACCTCTTTCGATCTGGAATTCACGTTCCGTCACATCGTTGTGCAGTACGTAACCAAATACGTGGTCAAGGGCCTTGTCTTCGCTGACATACGAGGCTTTCTTGCCAATCACGATAGCAAGTTCGGTTTCCCAATCTGATTTTACCGAATTTTTTGGTAAAGTGATGCCGTCAAAGGGGCCATTGAAGGCAGACACCGATTTCATAAATACAATGGGTTCGGCAGCCTGCTGCAAGTTGGTTTCTTTTACATGATCATCAAAATTGAGGCCTACACACAGAATTTTGGAAGGTGTTTCCAACGGTGTGCCGATACGTTCATCTGGAGAAATCTCTTTCAGTGTTGTACTATTGTCGTTTACATACCGCTGAAGCCGTTCCAGACTTGCCGGATTAGCAAAGAAATCACGGTTATATTGAAAGTTTCCTGCTGAAACATCATATTTCTTTTCGTTTAAAATGACTCCCGCTTTTTCGGAGCCCTTTGCGCCATATCTAAAAATCTTCATAAGCCGCAAATATACGGATTTTGTCCAGAATGGAGGGGATGGTACCTTCTTTACAGTTAACCAATGTGTAAATTGTCTAAACAATTATTGTCCAATACGGGGTATTTAAAAGGAAATTTTTCGTTCAGTATTTTTCTGTTGCTTACCCAGGTGCTGTTGAGTACCATTTCCTGTCCTTTTTTTCCCAATAGTAATTTGATCAGCAGGGATGGGACGGGTAGGGGCAGGTAAAACAAACCGTATTTATGACGTGCTATACGTCTAGTAAATTCCCGCAACGGCAGTGGCTCTGAAGCACAGGCATTATATACACCAGCCATTGCGCTCTGCTGCAGCGAAAATAGCATCATGCGGGCGAGGTCTTCCATATGGATCCAGCTCAGCATTTGCTTTCCCGAACCGAGGATCGGATTGATACGGAATTGTAGCAGCCTGTTCATTTCTTTGAGTAGCCCTTGTTCTTTACTGATAACGACTCCAAAACGTAAAATAACAAGCCTTTTGTCTAGAGCTTCAATGGGTTTAATACTCCCTTCCCAAAGATTGCACACCCAGGATAGAAAGTCGCCTCCCTGCGGATCACCCTCTTCAAAGGGTTTTCTCTGATAACTGTCATCAGCACCATACCAACCAATGGCGGAGGCAGATATCACAGCCTTTACCTGATTAGGAATCTGTTTTAATGCCTGCGCGATGAGCTGCCCGCTTTCTACCCGGCTCGAAATAATCTCCTGCTGATAAGTTTTGGTCCATCGTGATGCATTCAGATTGGCTCCGGCAAGGTTAATTATATAATCCGCCTCCTGAACCGAATTGGTATCGATAATCTGTTGTCGGGGATCCCAATGTACATAACGGATATTAGGCTGAGGCGAATAGGCTTTTGGATTTCGTGTAAAAATAATGACCTCATAGAAGTTTGTGACCAACAATTGGGTCAAATGAAGGCCAATAGCACCTGTTCCACCGGTGATGATTACTTTTTCCATGAATTTGATCTTCTGTTGTATTCACGTCCTGAAGGCAGTTCTAATATACTACTTTGGTTTCATAAACGAGCTTTTATTTTTTAGGTTTGTCAATCGAGTCATCTTTTATTGTAACTGGCTCCCGGTTTCTTTGCTGTATCCCGGAAGCCAGTCATTTTTTAGTGTGTCTTAATACGTGTCGTATAGCGTTTTTGGTCAAACGCCAGTTTCCTTTGAAGATTCTCAGAATAAGTTGGACAGAAAACCGGGTTTCTTCCATGTGTTTTTATATTCATCGGCTAGAGGGGAGTGGTCTGCGTAGGCAAGCACCTCATTGAGTAAATGATGCGCTTTTTTCAGGTCGCCATTTTTATAATGGGCCAGTGCTTCAGCAAGTTTGACCGATTCCGAATCGTCGTCGTAACTCCAGTTATACTCCGTATATAAATTGTTAAATAGTGCGACGTACTTATGAAATTCCTGTAGGTTTCCCACTTCTGCGTTCAGCAGGATACCGAACTTTATCCAAAGCACATAATCATTAGGCTCCATGACCGTGGCTATCCAGCTATCGTATTGGCTGAATAGTTGCGCCCCCAGCTTAAATTCGCCCAGGCAGTAGTGGCTTTTAAGTATAAGGTATAGCGTTTTCGCCTTATCGAAATCATTAATGATGAACTGTCTTTTGTTTTTGAGGTAGTCTGTTCCGGCTGCAATAACGGATTTGTAATCCGATTTTTCATTGTGCAGTTGCATCAGTACAAAATAGGGTTGCGCTTCATGCGGATATCTTTTTGCCATACCCTCATAGTAATGGATGCGAGATTCCCTGTCGTCCGATTCGAGGATTTGATAGATAATATTTTCCACCTGATTTTTGGAAGCTTCGTAATCGCGGTAATGATAATCATTTATTTTCGGGTTGTTGCAGTAGAACTGGTAGAGATTCTCCAGAAGATATTGCGCTTGTTGTGCGATATCCTGTGATTGTCCGAGGTGATAATCTGCGATAAGACCGTGTACAAACATCAGGTAGGGCAGAGGAAATGTGGGCTCTCCATCTTCCATGGACTCTTCCTCATCCTCTTGTTTTACTGAAAGTTCTTCCAGATGTACTGAGTAAATATCAAAGTACTGTAGAGTAGCTTCCTTTAACCGGTCATAATCTCCAAGTTGTGACAAGACGCCGGCACGTGTCATGTGGAGTTCCTGGAAGTCCGAATAGGACAAACCTTCAGTCGCTATACGGTAACTTTCTTCAAGGCTGCCAACATTTTTTAGTGCGAGCGCTAGGTTGTTGCAATTCATTGCACGATTGTGCAGGCCGCCGAAATAGTCACTTTGATATTTTCCCTCTTCGAAATACAGGGCGAAGGCGTCATATGTTTGGCGGTACATTGCTACACAAAGTTGTCGCAAATCCAGCTCATCCTCCGGTTGTAAGGCATCCAGATTATCCACAAAATTGGTCAGGCAGACAGCCTCGTTATAGAGTTCGCGTGGCAGATCATCGAAATGTGGGATACTGTCGTGAATTTCGCCAGTAGACAAAAAAGTACATTCAACAAGACGTCGCCATGCTGTTGCGTTCCAACGCCTGTCGCCACATTGCTGAAGGTAAGGAATGGCTGCAGCATACTGGCCGTCATCATACAAATATGCCGCCGCGAAATGATAGCCTGAGGATACATTTGGGTGCTGGTCAATTACCTTTAACGCGTGTAAATAATAATAGTCGAACGGAATGCCGATTTCTTCAGAATAGTTACGTTCAATAATCAGCTGATAGTAGAATACATCCGGATTGTCATAGCCATCAGCAATTAGCTGCTCAAAACGGCTGTGCCATTTGACAAGCTCTTGATGGATGTGAGCAGCGGAATTCTCTCCTTTAATCAGTTTTAGCAATATCTTCAGAGCAAGATCTATGTTGTTATTTTCGTAGGCAATTTCAGCAAGATCGACAAAGTTCATTTCACTTCGGCTCACAAATCGGTCAACCTGCTCTGCGATCAATTTGGTCAACGCGTCTCCAGAAAGCTTTTTGTTGTGATCCAAAAGATAGATTTTCTTCATCCAGGAAATGGAAATGTTATGATCTGCGGTCTCACGCTCACCTTTAAAAGCTTCTTGAAAATAATTAATGCTTTCATCCAAGACGGCCAAGAGCGACTCCTCGTCCCTGAGCCCCTCGTATATGCTGGTCAGAAAACCGTAACCGTAGGGAGTCATAGCAGGCATGCTGATTAATTGCCGTGCATAAGCAATAAACTCCTGCTTGTTGGCCTCGTCGATATGCTTTTTGGGGCGGTTGATCTGCTCCAATACCGTCTGGTTGCTCAAGACATAATCCAGCATATGGTACAAAGCAGTCTCGTTGTCCGGTTCTATCGCCAGCGCTTTTCGGAAATAGGGGATCATCTTTTCCTCGATGATATCGAATACCGCTTCGTGGCCGTCATAGAATACCTGATCATGATAGGCTATGGCTAAGTGTGTCCATAGGGCAGCATCCCGACTGTCCTGTTTTAGCTGATTTTCACCTTCTATAATAAAAAGATCGAGTTGTCCGTTGTAGAACAGGTCGTATATATTTCTCTCTTCCATTCCTTGATTTTAATTTTTTTTTCTTTATTATTTTAGGCTGCGGCTTTTATTCTGATAAGGGTGTCTTTGTGAACTTGTAGCCGTCCCATTTAAATGCCTCCAGTCTTCTGGATACCTTATAGTTTCCGGTTTCTTCGTCTAGCACCTCGCCGTCCTCAATGTACTTATAAATGATGTTTTTGTTCTTTCTATGTTCGGAGGGGAACTGAATTTTTTCATCGTGGTAAAATACACCGGCATCGCCCACTGAGTACCTGTGCGGAAGGCAGATAAAATGCTGACCCGTCCAGGCAACATAATAATAGTCGCTGGGTACGCCACAGGCTTCCGACAAGAATTCCATGCGGAAGATGTGTTGGACATTTTCGAGTCCCATGCCAGATAACAATTTGCCTTGTGCGATAAGCTGGCCGGCAAATGGAAAGCAATACGAGTAGCTCGATACCAAACTTCTATCCGGGGCCAGCCGTTTAATAGATGTTAAAAAATGGTCCTGTTCCTCTATTGCTTTGGTCTGTACAAAGTGGTCAAAGCCAAATAGATATTGAAACCCCTGGCTATCCGTCTTTTTGTCGAGCGCCAGTAGCCCCAGCCAGATGAAGCCATGTTTTTTTTGGTGGTCATTTATGTATGTTATTTCGTACCAGGGTGCATAAAAATGACGGATATTTGCGCCTTTGTGTGGAGCACTTACAATAGTCACCTCCGTACCTGCCCGCAGGGAATCCGTAACTGCTGATGTGAGACTGGGACCGGATCGTATGTAAGCATTCTCGGCAAAGACAGTAGCCTGTTGACCGAGCTGTATATTCCAAAGGTTAACCTCATCGTCAAAAGTTACGTTCTGCGCTTTTAATACTACGGGAAGCGCGCTCACAAGGATTGCGGTATACCTAACTGCTTTCATATGCTGTTGAGCTTTTCTGCAAAAATAGACGAATTTCTGTTAACGCGAATCACTGGTTTCAGGTATTTTCTATAGACAATGCTGCATGATACAATTTTGCCGTGAAGTCTATTTTTGAATACGCGCTGGATGCCGCTACTGTGCTGTCGGGTAAATTATATTAATTCTTGTCCTATGTAAAGTTCCAGGCAAATTTAAGGTGTTAAATTTAATGAGCAATAAAACCGTCGTACTGATATGAGAAAAATAATTGCAGCATTCAATATGACACTTGATGGGATTTGTGATCATACAGCAGGTATTCCCGACCAGGAAATACATAGCCACTATACGGATCTGCTTAATCAGGCGGATGCTATTTTGTACGGTAGGATAACCTTTCATCTTATGGAATATTGGTTACCCTATGTCAGAAATCCTTCGGGTGAAAAATCGATGGATGACTTTGCGCGCGCAATTGATAAAATACCCAAGATTGTCTTTTCACACAGTCTGAAAGATATCGCCTGGAAGAGTGCGACGTTAGCAGTTGGAGAGTTGGGCAAGGAGGTTCAAAAATTAAAACAGCAACCCGGTAGAGATATTATTGTCGGCAGCCGGAGTCTCATTGTACAATTAATGAATCTTCAACTGATTGACGAATATCAGTTATGTGTCTACCCTGTCGTCGCCGGAAGAGGTCTGTCGTTATTTGAAAATATAAGCAATAGGATTATTCTTAAATTAACGGGAGTGAAGACCTTTAGTGGGGGAGCGGTTATTCTATACTATAAGACGGCAGCGACTGACTAAATACAGACCAACGCCGTTGTTGAAAAGGGTATAATTCTTTACCTATGTCGCTGTCAAAATATTCAATTGACCAGGTGAAATTTGCTTCCCCGTACCATGAGGTCTTTAACTATGGGAACAAATAACTATTGGGACAAAAAAAAACGCTATCCCTTGTAAGATGGGATAGCGTTGCTGTCGTGGCGGAGAGAGCGGGATTCGAACCCGCGGTACCGTTTCCAGTACGACAGTTTAGCAAACTGTTCCTTTCGGCCTCTCAGGCACCTCTCCGTGTTTTGACATTGCAAACATAAGGCAATTATTTGATTCTGCAAAGCCTGTATAGCAAAAAAGTATCAAAAAAAATGTAATGTCACAATAAGGGTTTGAAATTCAATTTGTTGTTTGGCGATTAAAATTATAATGTTTTTTTACTTAAATCATAATCGACACGCACGTGATAGATACTTTTCAGCATTGACTTGAAAATAACGGCGGATTCTGTAATATCTTTCAGTGTAATGTTACTATTGTTGAACTGTCCGCGCATTAATTTATGTTCGATGATTTTATCAACGAGGTTATTGATGGAGTCTTCTGAGGGTTCTTTCAATGCCCTGGAGGCGGCTTCTACCGAATCGGCCATCATCAGAACGGCAGTCTCTTTGGAGAAGGGGATAGGTCCTGGATAAGTAAAGAGTGACTCGTCAACCAGTTTGTCAGGGTTGTTTTTGACAAAAAGGTTATAAAAATAATCGACGCGTGTTGTACCATGGTGAGTGCGGATAAAATCAAGGATGACGTCAGGAAGTTGATGTTTCTTAGCAATATCCACGCCTTTGATCACATGAGAAATAATAATCTGAGCACTCTGTTCTGGGGACAGTTCGTCGTGTGGATTTTTTTCTGTTTTTTGATTTTCAATAAAGAACTGCGGATTAGTTAGTTTACCGATATCGTGGTAAAGTGCTCCTGCGCGTACCAGTAATGGATTGCCACCAATTTTATAGATCGCAGCTTCTGCAAGATTGGCCACCTGCAACGAATGCTGAAAGGTGCCCGGTGCTTTAAAAGAAAGTTCCCTTAACAATTTGGAATTGCTGTTGGTCAGCTCCATTAACGTTAAATCAGATACAATGCCAAACAGTTTCTCGAACGCATAAATCATCGGATAAGCCAGGAGAGTTATCATTACGCTAACCAGAAACGGAAGCAGATCAGACCAGTAAATGGTATCTATCGAACCATTGCGGGTGACCACCAGACCTATATACGCAATCCAGTAGGTGCCTAAAATAATTGCAGAAGAAATAAATAGCTGCTCTCGTTTGACCAGGGTCTTGATACTGTAGATAGCTACGATCCCCGCCATGAACTGCAAGAAAACGAACTCGAAGCTATTGGGGACGAATAGACCTGCCAGAAGGACCATAAGCAGGTGGATGTTGAGCGCTACCCTGGTATCAAATAAAATGCGGATAATAATCGGTACAGCACAAAACGGAATATAATATAAATTAGGGATTTTGATTTTTATTGCCCACGAGAGCACGGATAGCATCCCTATAATGACGATCATAATGATCATCAATAGCCGGTTGTTGAAATAAATGTCTTTACGGAAAAGGAAAAGAAATACCATCAATATGGAGAGGGCAAGCGAGATAATGAGAAACTGACCGAGGGCAACATAGCTTTGATTGCCACTTATTTTGCCTTCATCTTCGTATACTTTACGCAAAGATTCCAGTTTTTGATACGTTTCATTGGAGATGATTTTGTCTTTCTCCGCGATTAATTCGCCCTTTTGAACAACACCACGTGTAGCCGAAATACTGGCAATGGCATTTTGTTCGAGGGCTTCCGTTTGCTGATCATTATATATATAGTTAATGGTAATGTAGTTTTTAAGTGTCTCTTCTAGCCAGGCTTTTTGTTTAATCTTGGTTAGCTTTGGCATTAAATCTTTCATGTAGGCATAAGAGCTTTCGATCGTGTAGCAATCGGCTGTGTTTTTTTGCGTAGCCACCTTATCCTGAATAAGGGTGAAATTGTAATGTCTCGACGCCGGCGATCTGTCGTTGTTGCGGTTCTGAAAACGGTTATTCAGTGAGAGGATGCCTTTTCCATAAAGGTGATTCAATATAGCGTTACCCGCACTTCTGTAATCATTGATATTCTCATGTGTGGTATCAAGCTTACTACTTTGCCATTTCTCTGAAAGGTCCGTATTGAACTGGTCGATCTGCTCTTTGCTAGTTGTGGTATTGGCGTTATAGATCGGCTGGATTGTATTTAAAATACTTTTTTTGTCGGCATTCAGTTCCTCCTGTGTTTTTAAGATTGCAAAATTATAAGGAGATATCAGGTTCTCGTGGTTCCAAACTTTTCCCTTTTGGAATTCATAACGAAAACGCGGTTGTTTGGGAAGAAAAATACAAATCAATATGATCGTAATGACTATCAGTCCAATTTTTCGGATGAGGTTCTCGGTTGTATTTAGTTCTCTTTTGTACTTTATTTTTAATCTACCCACTGCAAACAATGTTTTTATGTAAAGTTAATATACAAATGTAGTTATAAATTTATTTTTTGTGACCTCTGTTACTTCGTCTTTGCACGAAAGTTTAACCGGCGGAATGCTGTGTCGAACAAAAAATACTTGCTATCTTTGCAGAAAAAATACAACATGTCAACAAAATCACATCTAATTGCACCTTCCGTTCTTGCCGCAGACTTTGCAAATTTACTGCATGATATTACCATGGTAAACAATAGTGAAGCGGATTGGTTTCATATCGATATTATGGACGGCGTTTTTGTGCCCAATATTTCCTTTGGTTTTCCGGTGATGCAAGCCATAGCCAAACATGCAAAAAAACCGTTAGATGTACATTTAATGATTGTTGACCCAGATAGATATCTTCAGGTATGTAAGGATTCGGGAGCAGAGATCATTACTGTTCATTATGAGGCCTGTACACATTTACATCGCACATTGGCTGCGATCAAAGAATTGGGCTGCAAAGCAGGCGTGGCATTAAATCCGCATACGTCCGTTGCACTTTTGAAAGATGTGATAGCGGACCTGGACTTAGTGTGTCTAATGTCAGTTAATCCCGGATTTGGTGGACAGAAGTTTATACCTAATACGTACGCGAAGGTTCAGGAGCTGAAAGCGATGGCTAAAGGGGTAAACGATGCACTGTTGATTGAAATTGACGGTGGGGTTACGACCGGCAATGCTGCACAGTTACTGAAGGCCGGCGCGAATGTACTGGTTGCGGGATCTTTTGTTTTTAATGCAGCAGACCCGTTGGAGACAATAAAATCGTTGAAAGATATCGATATAAGTGTTCATAGCATATAAAAATGAAGAGGTGGTTTTAATTGAATGAACCGCCTCTTTTTTTTATGGATGGATTAGGACAAAACGGCGTTGAAAAAAATATGGCAGGAATGCGCAAGTGTTTGTTTAGAACCATTCCAAATTGCTTGAAAAGAATGGAATGCGTGCGTTTAAAATTTGATTTTCACTATTTTTGTGTTTAGTCCTAATAGTTGATTTACGGTAAATAAATTGACGGAGTAAACGAGCTATAAAGAGCTAATGAAAGATTCAGGTGATTGCGCTATTATCCTATATTAGCTTAAATTTTCACAGACAACGCAGTGGGAGGATAGCGATGCTATTTTCCAGGCTGCCCTTAAAATAGAAAGACAGATATCTATGAGTATTTACAACGATTACGTACAAGAGGTTGTAGAACGAGCTGGCCAGGGATTACATCCCAAGCCAATTGACGGAGCAGAATTACTAAGTGAAGTAATTGCTCAGATTAAAGATTTAAACAATGAAAATAGAGAGGAATCTTTAAGATTGTTTATTTACAACACATTGCCGGGAACAACTCCTGCGGCGGGTGTTAAAGCAGAATTTTTGAAGGAAATTATTTTGGGGCAATCGGTTGTTGCCGAAATTACACCTGAGTTTGCTTTTGAATTACTGTCTCACATGAAGGGTGGCCCTTCTATTCGTGTGTTGCTGGATCTTGCTTTAGGTACAGATGTAGGGATAGCAACACAGGCTGCAGAAGTTCTTAAAACACAAGTTTTCTTATATGATGCTGATACAGCTCGTTTAAAAGCGGCTTTTGAACAAGGTAACGCAGTGGCTAAAGATATTTTAGAAAGTTATGCCAGAGCTGAATTCTTTACAAAGCTTCCCGAAGTGGCAGAGGAGATTCAGGTGGTTACGTTCATTGCGGGCGAGGGGGATATTTCAACAGATTTATTATCTCCGGGAAATCAGGCGCACTCGCGTTCTGACCGTGAATTGCACGGGAAATGTATGATCACACCGGAGGCTCAGCAGGAGATTCGCGCGTTGCAGACTCAGTATCCGGACAGAAGTGTGATGCTGATCGCCGAAAAAGGAACTATGGGAGTGGGATCATCGCGGATGTCGGGGGTGAACAATGTCGCTCTATGGACAGGTAAGCAAGCGAGTCCATACGTGCCATTTGTGAATATTGCTCCCATTGTAGGTGGTACAAACGGTATTTCTCCGATTTTCCTGACGACAGTAGACGTCACCGGTGGTATCGGTATTGATCTTAAAAACTGGGTCAAAAAAGTTGATGAAGATGGAAATGTTGTCCGCAATGAAAAAGGTGAGCCGGTTTTGGAAGAGGTGTACTCCGTGACGACAGGTACCTTGTTGACTATCAATACGAAGACAAAAAAATTATACCATGGAGATAGGGAGCTCATTGACATTTCAAAAGCACTGACACCTCAAAAGATGGAATTCATTCGAGCCGGTGGTTCTTATGCTATTGTATTCGGTAAGAAAATTCAGACCTTTGCGGCAGCGACTTTAGGTATTCAAGCGCCTGTTGTATTTGCTCCATCTAAGGAGATTACGATAGCGGGCCAGGGGTTGACTGCAGTCGAGAAGATATTCAACAAAAATGCTGTTGGCGTGGCACCGGGAAAAGTATTGCATGCAGGTTCTGATGTGCGTGTGAAAGTAAATATCGTTGGTTCACAGGATACTACTGGGTTAATGACTGCTCAGGAGCTTGAAGCCATGGCAGCTACGGTGATCGCGCCTACTGTTGACGGTGCTTACCAGTCTGGCTGTCACACCGCGTCGGTATGGGATAAGAAAGCGCAGGCGAATATTCCCAAACTCATGAAGTTTATGAATGATTTTGGATTGATCACCGCACGCGATCCGAAAGGCGTATATCATTCGATGACTGACGTAATCCACAAGGTATTGAACGATATCACTGTGGATGAATGGGCCATCATTATTGGCGGGGATTCCCATACACGTATGTCGAAAGGTGTGGCGTTCGGAGCTGACTCCGGCACTGTTGCTCTGGCTTTGGCGACAGGTGAGGCTTCTATGCCTATTCCCGAATCGGTAAAGGTGACTTTCAAAGGCAGCATGAAGCAGCATATGGATTTCCGTGATGTCGTACATGCGACCCAGGCGCAGATGTTGCAACAGTTTGGCGGTGAAAATGTATTTCAGGGGCGTATCATTGAAGTTCATATCGGTACATTACTTGCCGATCAGGCGTTTACCTTTACAGACTGGACTGCGGAGATGAAGGCAAAAGCCTCCATTTGTATCTCGCAGGACGATACGTTGATCGAATCATTGGAAATTGCCAAGAAACGTATCCAGATCATGATTGACAAAGGAATGGAAAACAGTAACAATGTCCTTCATGGTTTGATCGAAAAAGCAAATAGGCGTATCGAAGAGATTAAATCGGGTGTAAAACCAGCATTAAAACCAGATGATAATGCGAAATACTATGCAGAGGTTGTCATCGATCTGGATATCATTGAGGAGCCGATGATTGCGGACCCTGATGTCAACAACGAGGATGTATCCAAACGTTATACACACGATACGATAAGAGATCTTTCGTACTATGGTGGAAACAAAAAGGTAGATCTAGGTTTTGTGGGATCTTGTATGGTGCACAAAGATGATTTGAAGATCGTTTCAAAAATGCTCAAAAACATCGAACAACAGAAAGGTTATGTTAAGTTCGAAGCGCCATTGGTTGTTGCTGCTCCGACTTACAATATTATTGACGAGCTGAAGGAAGAGGGAGATTGGGAATTTTTGCAAAAATATTCCGGATTTGAGTTTAGTGATGCATTGCCGAAGAGTACTGCCCGCACGGAGTATGAAAATATTATGTACTTAGAGCGTCCCGGTTGTAACCTTTGTATGGGCAACCAGGAGAAAGCTGCCAAAGGCGATACCGTAATGGCTACTTCGACCCGTCTGTTTCAGGGCCGTGTTGTAGAAGATCGTGAGGGCAAGAAGGGTGAGTCTTTACTGGCTTCGACTCCGGTTGTTGTTCTCTCCGCTATCTTAGGTAGAATTCCTAATATTGACGAATATAAAGCGGCTGTGGAAGGCATTAACCTAACGAAGTTTGCCCCTATTCCGACAAAGTAGAAATAAGGATAGAGAATTTAGTAACTTGATTAAACAACATAAATTAGAGAGATATGGCATTTGATATAGACATGATAAAAAAGGTCTATAGCCGTTATGATGAACGCATAGCTGCGGCTCGTCAGGTGGTGAATAAACCTTTGACTTTATCCGAGAAAATTTTATATGCGCACCTTTGGGATGGTCTTGCGACCGAAGAATACAAACGTGGGGTTTCTTACGTTGATTTTGCTCCTGACCGTGTAGCGATGCAAGATGCTACGGCGCAGATGGCTTTGCTACAATTCATGCAGGCGGGGCGTCCAAAAGTCGCTGTTCCTTCCACTGTTCACTGCGATCACCTGATTCAGGCCAGGGAGGGAGCAGATAAAGATCTAGCTCGTGCCAAAAACGAGAGTTCAGAAGTGTTTAACTTTTTGAGTTCGGTATCCAATAAGTATGGTATTGGTTTCTGGAAGCCGGGCGCAGGTATTATCCATCAGGTAGTTCTGGAAAACTATGCGTTTCCGGGGGGAATGATGATCGGTACGGATTCGCATACTGTCAATGCTGGTGGTTTGGGGATGGTTGCTATTGGTGTTGGGGGAGCTGATGCCTGTGATGTGATGGCTGGTCTGCCATGGGAACTGAAATTTCCAAAATTGATTGGTGTTAAGTTGACCGGTAAACTGAGTGGATGGGCAGCTCCAAAAGATGTCATTCTGAAAGTCGCGGGTATCCTGACTGTAAAAGGTGGGACAGGTGCGATCGTTGAATATTTTGGCGAGGGAGCGGAATCCTTATCCTGTACCGGAAAAGGAACGATCTGTAATATGGGGGCTGAAATCGGAGCGACTACATCCACATTCGGATACGATGAGTCTATGGAACGGTATTTACGCGCCACTGGCCGTGCCGAGGTCGCAGACGCCGCGAATGCGATCAAACAGCACTTAACGGCTGATGCGGAGGTTTATGCCAACCCAGAGCATTATTTCGATCAGTTGATTGAGATCAATCTATCTGAACTCGAGCCTTCATTAAACGGCCCGTTTACACCAGATTTATATACACCTGTTTCACGCATGCGTGAAGAAGCTACAAAAAATGGCTGGCCTTTAAAAGTGGAGTGGGGACTGATCGGTTCATGTACCAACTCTTCGTACGAGGATCTTTCACGTGCGGCGTCCATTGCACGGCAGGCAGTTGACAAAGGTCTGATTACCAAAGCTGAATTTGGTATCAATCCGGGCTCCGAGCAGGTTCGTTTTACAGCTGATCGTGACGGATTATTAAAGACATTTGAGGATCTTAATGCAACCATATTTACAAATGCCTGCGGGCCATGTATCGGTATGTGGGATCGTGTCGGTGCCGAGAAACAGGAGAAAAACACGATTGTTCATTCCTTTAACCGAAACTTTGCCAAACGTGCTGATGGTAACCCAAATACGTATGCATTTGTGGCGTCGCCTGAACTAGTTGCGGCGATTGCTATCTCTGGCGACTTGGGTTTCAACCCCGTAACGGATACGTTGACCAATAGCAGGGGAGAGCAGGTAAAGTTGGATCCTCCTACAGGTGATGAGCTGCCAACGAGAGGCTTTGCTGTGGACGATCCGGGCTATCAGGCTCCGGCGGCAGACGGTAGCAACGTCGTGGTCGATGTATCACCTACTTCGGACCGCCTACAATTGCTTGAACCATTTGCAGCTTGGGAAGGTACAGACTTAAAAGGGCTCAAACTATTGATCAAGGCCAAAGGCAAATGCACCACCGACCATATTTCGATGGCCGGCCCATGGCTGAAATACCGTGGCCATCTCGACAATATTTCAAATAATATGTTGATCGGTGCTGTGAATTTCTTCAATGAGAAAACAGACAGCGTGAAAAATCAGCTGACAGGCGAATATGGACCGGTGCCGGCTACGCAGCGGGATTATAAGGCACGTGGAATTGGCTCCATAGTTGTTGGAGACGAAAACTACGGTGAAGGTTCTTCCCGCGAACATGCGGCTATGGAGCCTCGCCATTTAGGAGTACGTGCAGTTTTGGTGAAGTCTTTTGCACGTATTCATGAGACGAATCTCAAAAAGCAGGGAATGTTGGCATTGACTTTTGTCGACAAGGATGACTATAATAAGATCCAGGAGGACGATACCATCGATATTGTGGGGCTTACTGCATTCGCCCCAGGCCAGCCACTTACACTTGTCTTACATCACTCAGATGGAACACAAGAACAGATCTTGGTAAATCATACCTATAATGCACAACAGATCGAATGGTTTAAAGCGGGAGGCGCATTGAATATTATCCGTAAAAATCAGGCGGGACAATAAAAATCCAGCTAAAATGATAACCGGCTGCCTCCCTTAGGAAGGCAGCCTTTTTTATTTATTTTTGCGGGGGAAAGAATTCTGTGATCTTCGTCATATTTTGCCAATTTCGCCGTATTTTATTTGCTTCTAAATTAGAATGGGATTACTTTTGCCCAACGTTTTTAGCAGCGACATGAACAAAATATTTTTAACAATCGGAGCACTCGTACTGAGTGTTTCCGCACTATTTGCACAAGAAGTTCCCACAATCGGAAAAAGCATTTTTAAACCAAAAAATTTAAGAACTGAAAGCAATAAGGGGAAGTTTTTCTTCTTCTGGGGCTACAATTTCTCGTCCTATGCGAAATCGGACATTCATTTTAGAGGCCCTAACTACGACTTTACGCTCCATGATGTAAAAGCCGCCGATCGTCCTACTAAATTTGGTGCGACGTATTTTGATCCCGGGCGTTTGACAATTCCACAATTTAACTTGCATTTTGGATATTATATCAAAGATAATTATTCCATCTCCCTCGGCTGGGATCACATGAAATATGTAGTGGATATCCCACAACAAGTTAAGATTAGCGGTTATATAGGCGAGGAGATCTCCAACCCTGGCATCCCTACCGGAAATAGAGCCGGGCAGTACAATGGTGAACTTATTACTGTTGATTCAGCTATGCTGACTTTTGAGCATACTGATGGCTACAATTTTGCTTCCGTGGGTTTGGAACGTTATGATGATATCATTGTTAACCGTAAAGGTAAACAGGTACTAACTATGGAATCCGGAGTGGATCTTGGCCTGTTGATCCCCCGTTCAGACGTTCATCTCTTTGGGGAAGGCGGTAACCATTTTTGGAATATTGCCGGATATGGTGCTTCGGCCAAAGTCGGGTTACACTACCGTTTTTATAAGGGACTCTATTTACAGGGGAATTTTAAAACTGGTTGGACCGATTTGTATAATATCCGTACGACAGGTAGAAGAGGCGTGGATAAGGCTTCGCAGCAAATCTGGTTTTTCGAGAACTATTGGGCCTTAGGTTTCCGGTTCTAGACCATAAAAAAAGCAGGTTGATAGTAAAACAGCCTGCTTTTTTATTGTCTGACCATTTGATGGGCGATAGATGCCCCAGCTGGTTAAATATCGTTGAGTTTGAAAATATCTTTGACGCGGATTCCTTTCTCCGTATGCTGCAGGGTACAGCATTCATGAACAGGGTCATGTTCAAAAAATAAAACATATTCGTTGTCGACGATTTCATTCCAGTAGCTATTTCGTTCCTCCATCGTGACCAGCGGCCTGATATCATATCCCATGACGTATGGTATGGGAATATGACCGACCGAGGGCAGTAGGTCGGCCATGTACAGAACCGTTTTCCCTTTATATTTTATTTGTGGCAACATCATGGCCTCAGTATGACCATGTGCGTATCGGATGGAGATGTTTTCTCCGAATGGGTCCGTTACATTCTCGACAAATTTCAACCGGCCACTTTCCTGAATCGGTAGTATATTCTCTTTCAGGAATGATGCTTTTTCTCTTGGGTTAGGATTCGTGGCCCATGCCCAATGGTCACTATTGCTCCAGAAATCCGCATTTTTGAAAGCGGGTGACAGCCGCTCTCCATCGCGTATGATGGCTCCGCCACAATGGTCGAAATGTAGGTGCGTCAGGAAGACGTCGGTGATATCATTGCGGTCATAACCCAGACTTTTGAGTGATTTATCCAAGGTCGCGTCGCCATGTAGATAGTAGTGGCTGAAGAACTTCTCATTTTGTTTGTCGCCAAGGCCTGTATCGACCAGCATCAGTCTATTGCTCTCTTCAATGAGCAGGAGCCTATTGCCCCATGTACACATATTGTTGGAATCCGCTGGATTTGTTTTATTCCAGATACTTTTAGGTACCACTCCAAACATGGCGCCACCATCCAGCTTGAAGAATCCCGTTTCGATCGCATGTAATTTCATCTTATTAATATTTGTAAAGCTTGGAACAATTTACGAAAAATATAAAATATCCGAGCGGATTAGACCGTGACCTTGCTAAAAATATGTGCTAAAAATTTCATTTTTTTTTATTTGTATAAACTATTGTAAATGAGTTTATTGATTCTGTGTTTTTTTTACAATAAGCCTGATTTTAAGGTTTTTAAGTTTTGTTTTTAGCGAAATTTGCCTTTAAATTTGGGCACATTTTAAAACAAACAAAAAATATGAAAAAGGGTAACATTGGAAACGCGCCTGATTTGAAATATTTGAAAATTGATCATACAGGAAATGTATTTTATCAATTGCCTGTTTCAGAACTGGTCGAACATGCGCTGGCAAATCGCGAGGGGCAATTGTCTGATTCTGGAGCGCTCGCTGCTGACACCGGAAAATTTACGGGAAGATCGCCCAAGGATCGCTTTTTGGTGGAAGATTCTTTAACCAAGGATACAGTTTGGTGGGGAGAAATAAATCAGCCGATGACGCCTGCCAATTTTGAAGCATTATTTTCCATAGTTGCTAACCATCTCAGCCAACGTACAATTTATGTCAGAGACTGTGCAGCAGGGGCAGATCCGTTGTATCAGCTTTCCATCAGGGTTATTACTGAAACGGCTTACCAGAGTATATTTGCCAAAAATTTATTTTTAAGACAGGATGGCGATAGTACGCGCCAGCCAGAATGGTCTATATTGGCCGCCCCTGCATTGCTTATCAACAATCCTCAAAAATACGGTATCCACAATGAAAATTTTGTTGCTATTGATTTCACGAAGAAAATCGTATTAATTGCCGGTACAGGTTATACCGGTGAGATCAAGAAAAGCATCTTTTCTATATTGAATTTTATTCTTCCTTTTCAGCATAATGTATTGGCGATGCACTGTTCAGCCAATACTTCCAAAGATGGTAAGACAGCTTTGTTTTTTGGTCTTTCGGGTACCGGCAAGACGACGCTTTCGGCCGACAAAAATAGAAAGCTGATCGGCGATGATGAGCACGGCTGGAGTGACCGTGGTATTTTTAATTTTGAAGGTGGCTGTTATGCCAAATGTGTCGGTCTCACCGAAGAAAAGGAACCTGAGATTTATCATGCCATCCGGTTTGGATCCTTGCTTGAGAATGTTGTTCTGGATCAACTTGACCGACCTGATTACGATGACATCAGCAAGACGGAGAACACACGGGTGTCTTATCCAATAGATTATATGGAAAATGCGGAGATCGCAGGTATAGGAAATGTGCCGGAACATATCTTCTTTCTAACAGCGGATGCTTTCGGAGTACTACCGCCTATATCGCTATTAAACGTTGATCAGGCTGTATACCATTTTGTGAGCGGCTATACAGCGAAGGTCGCTGGAACAGAAGTAGGAGTGAAGGAACCCACGGCGGCTTTTTCTACTTGTTTCGGGCAGGCTTTTCTGCCACTGCACCCTTCTCGATATGCGTCTTTATTACGCGCGAAATTGGAACAGCACCCAACGATTAAAGTCTGGTTGGTTAATACCGGCTGGATTGCAGGGCCTTACGGCATAGGAAGACGTATTAAACTGAATTATACGCGGGCATTGATTCGTGCGGCAATGGACGGATCCCTGCTGGAATCACAATTTAGTAAGCACGAAATATTTGGTCTGGACTATCCAACCAGCTGCGGAGCGTATGTCCCCGAGCAAATTCTGGATGCGAGAGGACTATGGAACAACAATGAAGCTTATGATACGCAAGCCACACGTCTGGCAAAGCTCTTTATCAATAACTTCGAAAAATTTGGTCCTGACATGCCAGCTTCGGTGATAGCCGCAGGTCCACGGATAGCCAACTCGGTCCTTGCATAACAATTATTGGCTGGTAGGTTGAGAATGCCTCCAGATTGTTGTCACAATCGGAGGCATTTTCCTTACTCAATAAAAGGTTTATGAACTTGAAGCAGGTACTAGTGGTGTTTATCCACAAAGGAGTCCAGCTGCTGCTGTTCTTTGCCAACAATAGCATTTATGATCACGCGGAATGCCGCTAACCGCGCCTTCTTCTTGTTGTCTTTGCTGATTTCAAACCAGGGAGATTTTTTCGTCCCCGTTACTTTGAATAAATTTTCGATATACCTGCTGTATACATCCCATTTCTCCTGTGCTTGTTGATCCAGACTGCCGATTTTCCAGCGTTTGAGCACATCCTCCTGTCGTTCTTTAAGTCTTTCGGCCTGCTCTTCTTTGCTGATCGTCAAAAAGATTTTAATTAATATAATGCCGTCATCAATTAACTGCTTTTCAAATTCGGGAACCTGCTCCATAAATAGCTGGTGCTGTTTGTCGGTACAGAAACCAAACACAGGTTCGACGACAGCTCTGTTATAGTAGCTGCGGTCGAAGATCACGATCTCACCTGCATTTGGAAAATGTCTGATGTACCGTTGGAAGTACCATTGTCCAGTTTCCTCTTCCGTTGGTTTGGGAAGGGCGACAACGCGTACTTTCTTGGGGTTCAGATGCTCGGTGACGCGCCCGATTGTTCCACCTTTCCCCGCCGCATCTCTTCCTTCAAAGATGATAATGACACGTTTGCCTTTTTCAATGACATCATACTGGAGCTTTAGTAACTCCACCTGTAGATCATAGAGAGTCTTTTCGTAATCATAAATGTCATTGAATTTATCAATGTCAACGATGCCATGTTCATCAAGGTAAGCGAGCACATCCTTATTCTCACGAATTTTCTGAAGTTCTTTTAAATCATATTCTGCCATATGCCTGTGGGTTTAAATTTGCTTCCTAAAGTTACCCATCGAAACGTTAAAAAATGTCAAATTGCATAAAAATTCACCGTAACCTGTAATATTGCGTGAACGGAATGCGTTAGTAACATAAAGCATACAGCAGGTGTGCTCATCATAAGTCTTTTCATAAATTTAGGTTAATAATTGGTTAGGTAAGCCCGGAGTTCTCAGCTTCGGGCTTTTTTGTGATAGGATAGGTGGCAGTCGTTGTTAAGCAAATCTATATTAAATGTTAAAAAATGTTAAAGGCTGAAGCCGCGTATAATGAACTTCGAAAAGTGGCGTTTTACTTACAAATACTTTTCATAAAATAGGTTAATATATGGCTAACGAAAGCTCAGAGTTCCCCACTCTGGGCTTTTTATTTTCTACGGATATTAAGTGCGCAAAAAAAAGCCCGGGATCTTCATCACCGGGCTTAAGATGTTTTATTCGTTGCTAGGCGACTTCCCTTAAATCTACCGCGACAACGCGGGAGACACCCTGTTCGACCATAGTGACACCATAGATAATATCCGTACTTGCGATGGTCTTTTTATTGTGGGAGACCACAATAAATTGAGAGTTCTTTGAGAAATCACGGATAATATTATTGAATTTATCAATATTGGTGTCGTCCAGTGGGGCATCTACCTCGTCAAATATACAGAATGGGGCAGGCTTGGAAAGATACAGTGAGAAAAGCAATGCCGTCGAGGTAAGCGTTTTTTCGCCTCCAGAAAGCTGATTGATGGATAAAGGGCGTTTGCCTTTCGGTCTGGCAATAATATCAATGTCTGAATCGAGCGGATTATTAGGGTCGGTCAATATCAGGTCGCAGCTATCTTCTTCGTTGAAGAGTGAGCGGAACACTTTGACAAAATTGTCCCGTACGGCGTTGAAGGTAAACATAAACTGTACCTGCGCAGTATCATCGATTTCTTTTATTGTTGCCATCAGCGAACTTTTTGCTTCAATTAGATCTGCCTTCTCTTTGTTAATAAAGTCGTAGCGTTCGTTCATCTCGTCGAAGGCTTCTTTCGCCATTAAGTTAATAGTACCAAATTCGTCGAGCTGTTTTTTAAGCTTGTTACATTTGCTGGTCAGCGTCGTTTGATCTTCCGTCAATTCGGGCATATCCTCACGTTCGATCAAGTCTTTCAGTTCAATATTGAACTCCACTGAAAGGCGTTCCTTTAATGCGTTCAGGTCAATTTGTAGTGCTGTTTTCTTATCTTTGATTTCAGCAACAAGAAAATCGCTCTGTTCTTTCGAACGGCGTTGTTGTGTCAGCGAATCTTCTAGGTTATTGATTCTTTGTTTGTCACCATAATAGGCATCTTCGAGTTCCTTAAGAGCATCCTCCAGGGCAATTTTTTGTTCATACATGGCGATGAGATCCTGGTCCTCCTCATCTTCAAAAGGAATGGTTGTCCGCAACGCTTCCTGAACTTCCGTCAATTCAACGGTATTACGTTCTAATCGGGCTTCGTAGTCGTCTTTTTGGGTCTCTCTAAACTCGAGATCTTTGGTTATATTGGAAACCTTATTTAACTGTTGATGATAGCTGATGTTTTCCTGATTGAAGGTTGTGGACTTTTCGTTTAACACCTCAGATATCTCATGAAACTGGTCCTGCAGTTCTGCAAGTTCAGCTACACTTTGTTCCTTTTGCAGCCGCAGTTCCTGCAATTCGGGCTCTGCGATCCTTAGGTCGGCTTCTATGCCTTCGATTTTTTCCTGAATATCTTTTTTACGGGTTAGGGCATTACTGATGAATGCCTGATATTGCTCCTGTTTTGTTTTTACTGTGATCAGCTCATTGTTAAGTCTGTTCAGTTGGAAACGGAGTTCATCGATAAGCTCTTTCTGCGAATTACTCCGCAGGGTCTCGAGCCGTACTGACTCCGCAGTAATCTTATCTTCGAGCCGCGCAATTTCCTTGTTTAGGTCGTTGATTTCCTGGGCAAGGACTTCCAGGTTCTTCGCTCTGCCGATCCGCTTGCCTTCAAATAGCCCGACTGATCCACCGGAGAGTCCTAAATGATGTTTGGCATAACGACCATTTTTTTGCAAAATCACCTGACCTTCGGTCGGCAATTTTTGCATGAGCTCTTTTTCATCGTCATGCTTTAAAATATACACATGCTGGAGCAGCAGTGTGCAAAGTGCTTTATATTTGTCATCTACAGTAATCACATCCAGTGCAGACATAAGATTGTCGTTTGGTGGACGCTTCGGGCTCAGGACTGAATCAATGGCATCAAGAACAAAAAAGCTGGCCCTGCCTTTTGCGGCATCGCCCAAGAGCTGGATAGCCTGTACAGCATCCTGCTGCGTGTCGACCACATAATGGTTCATGACCGGCTCGAGGTAGTTTTCAATCGCTACCCGATAATCTTCCTGACAGAATAGGACATCAGAGAAAAGTGGCGGTTGTTTTTTCCATCCGGCATTCTTTTTTAGAAAACGAATAGAATCGGGAAATCCTTCCAGGTTGTCGATCAGGGATTTCGTGAGATTATACTCATTTTGCTTGGCATCTACCAGACGAAGAGCTTTGGCTAATTGTGCTTTTAATTCCTCCAGGTTGGCCTGAATTTGTCCGATCTGTGTCTGTAATTCCTGTTCCAGCTGGTTGGCCGTCTCAAACTGAATCTGTTGTGCCTCGACACGGCCTTCAAGTTCGGCTACAGCATGATTGAACTGCTGCAGTTCTATTTCTTTGGCTTCGGTATCTACAGTATTGCGGATTGCCTCCTGGAGCAATGCCTCTTTTTGTATGTTGAAGACGGCCAGATCTTTTTCCAGCTTGTATATACGGGCCTGTAACTCAGCGTTGCTCCTGTTGAAGATATCGAGTTTCCCTTTGGCGGACTGTTGCTGACCGCGTAGGGCATCTACTTCAGATTTATTTGTCTCCAGGTTATCTTTTAGAGACTCCAATTTATGCTGTTCGTCAAATAGCTCCTCATTCAAACGTTTGATGGTATAAAGCACATGATTGAGCTGTTGCTTATCGCTATTGATATCCAGGTTTAGGCGGTTTTCTTTATCCTGAAGGTTTTTAACCTTTTCATTTTTGATTTTTTTCTCAGACTCATAGCCACGGATCTTGTTAACAAATTCCTGTGTCGCTTTTTGTTGAACCGAGAGGTTTTTTTCCTGCTCTAGATTAGACTGTCGCAGGGCCTGCAAGTCAGCTTCGGCTTGGAGAATTGCTTGCTGTGCCGCATTGGCATCCTGTTGTACTTTAGACTCCTGGGTCTGTAGCCGCTCGAGTTCGGCCGAAAAATCAGCAATTCGATAATAAGCAAGATCGATACTACTCTGTTTATATTCTTCCTTAAGCTGCGTATATTTTTCAGCTTTTTTAGCTTGGTTTTCGAGCGATTTAAGATTTTTTGTGATTTCAAGCAGCAGGTCATCCACCCGGCTGAGATCTGCTTCGGTATCTCTTAATTTGGCCAACGTCTGCTTTTTACGTACTTTATACTTTGAGATTCCTGAAGCTTCTTCAAACAGGTTTCTGCGGGAATTATCTTTATTGTTGATGATTTCATCAATCATTTTCAATTCGATAATGGAATAGCTGTCGGCGCCAACTCCGGTATCCAAAAATAGGTCAGTGATATCTTTTAGACGACATTTTACATCGTTTAGACGGTATTCGCTGTCTCCGTTTCGAAATAATTTACGGGTGACCGTAACTGTCGTGAATTCTGTAGGCAGAATATTATTGTTATTATTGAAAGTCAGAGACACTTCAGCGAGGTTGGCTGGTTTGCGGTTTTTTGTCCCGTTGAAAATAATATTTTCCATCTTGTCGGAGCGTAGCATCTTGGTACTCTGTTCGCCCAATACCCAACGGATAGCATCAACTACATTGGATTTTCCACATCCATTTGGTCCCACGATTGCGGTGACACCGTCGTTAAAGTTGATCGTGATCTTGTCTCCGAAACTTTTAAATCCTTTTATTTCTAGTTTGGTTAATTGCATTTATACCAAATTTGTTTGTCGTTTATAAGCTTGCGAAAATAGTAAATTAAACTAAAACTTTTTTCTTTCTTTATTCACATTTTCCGGATTCTGGGTCGCAGGAAGCTCCTGTTTCGCCGCGCTGTTGAAGGGGCAGGGCTGCGGCCGCCTCGCAGTCTTTGATCGTGTTATGGAAGACCTCCAATGGCTGCGCTCCCGGAATGGCATATTTTCGGTCAAAAACAAAAAATGGAACACCACGAAGCCCCAGATTCACACCTTCCTGAATATCCTGAGTGACCTCGTAATCGTATGCTGTTGTATCCAGCAGGGTTTTGATGGCTTCAACCTGCAGCTCTTGTGCACGAGCGAGTTCAAGCAGTACCGCAGAATCGTTAACATCCAGACCATCTGTAAAATGAGCTTTAAACAATGCCTTTTTTAAAGCAGTTGCCTTGCCCTGTATTTGTGCAAAATGAAGCAGCCGATGCGCTTTTCTGGTGTTTACGACGATGGCTCTGTCAAAGTTCAGTTCGATACCCAGCTCTTTACCCTGTGCGCTTAACTGAGCCGTCATGGCGACGACATCATCCATACTCATGCCTTTGCTTCGGATAAGATAGTCGTACGTGGGCATTCCGGGCGCATCAGCAGGAAAATCAGGGTTAAGCTGATACGATTTCCAGCTAATTTCAGCTGGAACTTGATTTTCGGATTCCTGTAAAGCCATCTCCAGTTTGGTCAGGCCTATATAACAAAAAGGACAAATGATGTCCGACCAGATTTCTATTTTCATATTTCTTATTTTACTCCGTATATTGTAATCAAAAATACATATAATAACGATGATTATCGGAATACATTGTACTGTCGATGTCAACATCATTTATCATGCAGAGTTAAGTATATGCCAGATACAGATTTTTTAAACCGTAAGGTCACACTCGTCCTGGGTGGCGGTGGTGCAAGAGGATTGGTTCATATCGGTGTCATCCGGAAGCTTGAAGAACAGGGATTTGAGATCGATGAGGTCGTGGGTTGCTCTATAGGCGCTTTGGTCGGTGGTATTTATGCACAGGGGAAAATGGATGTCCTGGAAGAATGGATGCTCAACCTCACCAAGAAATCTGTTTTCAATATGATGGATTTCAGCTGGCGCGGTCTCGGAATGATGAAAGGCATCAAGGTGTTTAATGCGCTGAAGTCAGTAATCCCTGATGCGAATATCGAAACCTTTCCCATACTGTTTAAAGCTATCGCCACTGACCTAAACTACGAAAAGGATGTTGTCCTGGATTTTGGCAGCATGTATGATGCGATCCGTGCTTCCATTGCGATACCAGCTGTTTTCACAGCGGTTGAAGATGAAACACATGTTTATGTGGACGGTGGTGTACTTAATCCGCTGCCCATCAACCACGTCAGTAAAAAAGACAATTTAATAATTGCGGTCAATCTGGAGTCTAAACCCGATAAACAATATTCGCTGATCAAAAAGCTGGACACGAAAAACTCGAACTCACTAGATATCCTGCAGGCATCCTATTATGTGATGCGAAGAAAGATGAGCCGGATGATAATTGATTTGTACCGTCCCGATGTCGTAGTCAATATACCCTATAATATCTGCAATCTTTGGGATTACCACCGTGCGGCATTTTTGGTGCAGAAGGGACGAGAATATATGGAAAATGCACTAAAGAAGTCCCGCAGCATAAATTAGTGGTCTAAACGCTTATACTGCGGGATGATAGGATCAGTTCTGTGGTGGGGAGCGCCTAAAATAGATTGGGATAATCGCTGATGATTCCGTCAACTTTTAGGGCTTTTAATTTGTCGATTTCAGCCTTGCTGTTGACCGTCCACGGGATTACCCTGATATTCGCTTTATGATACTGTTTGACAAATTCGGCCGTGACCAGCTTCTGATGCGGGCTAATAATGAATGGCGTAAAACCCAGTGCTTCGATAGTCTCCTGAGGACTCTTTGTATAATTTGCATCGATCAGGAACGATACTTTAATCTGAGGGTAAGCTTTATGTAAATATTGAACGGCACGGATATCGAATGACTGTATCACAGTCCGTGGAGCAATTTTCTTCTCGGTGATCACTTGTATTATCAGGTCCACAAACTCTTCTACGCGTGGGTGGTAGATGCCATCTTTACCTTCCTTGCTTTTGACTTCAATATTATAAAACATGGGATCTTTTCTTTTTAACGCAGCGTAGGCTTCCGTACTGTCGATCAGATCGGCGAGTTTGGCAATCCGCGTAACCTGTTTTTTCTGTTCGGGAAATTCCTGATAAAACTTCGATCCGATATCATATTTTATGAGATCTTTGTACAGCATGTTGTAGATTTTCAGTGACTTATCTTTTTCCGGAATTTCACTGCCATCAGGCTTCAGTACAAATTTGGGGTTAAGATAATCGTCATGAAAAACTACTACCTTTCGGTCTTTGGTAATGTGGCAATCCATTTCCAATGTCGTTACCTTAGGGATATCGATTGCATTTTTCATCGCCGCAACGGATTCTTCGGGATATAGGCCGCGCCCTCCGCGGTGGGCTTCTAAGCTTAATTTCGGGAAACCACCGGTCGTTGATGCTGAATTTTTCATAACTGAGCAAGATGCTATTGGTAATAATAAGGCCCAGAAGGCTGCTTTCAAAAGACTTCTTTTCATCCGTATACATTTAAATCATACAGGGGATTCTCATTCGTCCCCAGCAAAAAAGCGAATATACGTATCCTAATTTACAATAAGACTCCAGAAATGTGATTTTACACATTTCATAATCCCGGCTGTATCCCCAATTTCATTGGCAACGTATTCATCGTTGGCTGCCCAGATCCAGTATAAAGGCTATGGAAGGTAACGCATATGTTGCCGGGGTGAGCTGCCAGAGTCAGTTGAGGTCGGACAAAATCTATTTTTTTTGTCTTTTTTGAAAGAAATTATTGTCATTCCTTTTAGAATTCCCTTTATTTGCACAAATCTCAAATTAAATGGCGAAAAATTTATTGATAGTTGAGTCTCCGGCGAAAGCAAAAACGATAGAAGGATATTTAGGCAAGGATTTTTTGGTGAAATCAAGTTACGGTCACATACGTGACCTGGTGAAAACCGATGATGCGATTAATACAGCAAAGAACTTCGAGCAGAAGTATGAAGTTCCGTCAGACAAAAAAGCTGTGGTAAGCGAATTGAAGAAATTGGCGAAGGCAGCGGAGACCGTTTGGCTTGCATCCGATGAAGACCGGGAGGGAGAGGCTATTTCATGGCATTTATTTGAGACCTTGGGTCTGAAGGAGGAGAGCACCAAGCGTATTGTTTTTCATGAGATTACAAAGCCTGCTATCCTCAGGGCGATTGAGAATCCACGTAAAATAGATTATAATCTTGTCAATGCGCAACAGGCGCGTCGGGTATTGGACCGTCTGGTGGGATTTGAGCTGTCGCCTGTTTTATGGAAAAAAGTAAAACCTTCCTTGTCTGCCGGCCGCGTGCAGTCAGTTGCGGTGAGGTTGATTGTTGACCGCGAGCGTGAAATCAATAAATTTGAGCCGGAAGCGGCTTTTAAGATTGTTGCGTTTTTTCATACCGGAAAAATTAAGGACAGTTTCAAGGCGGAGTTGCCGCAACGCTTTGCCACGGAAGCCGAAGCGACGCAATTTCTGGAAGATTGTAAGGCTGCTTTATTCTCTGTTAAAAATCTGGAGACCAAGCCGTCGAAACGTTCGCCTGCGGCGCCATTTACGACCTCGACATTGCAGCAGGAAGCCAGCAGAAAACTAGGCTTTTCAGTTGCCCGCACCATGCAGGTAGCACAGCGCTTATATGAATCGGGACGTATTACCTATATGCGTACCGACTCGGTCAATTTGAGTGATACAGCTATTGAAGCTGCTGAGAAAGAAATTAAATCTGCTTATGGTAATCAATATCATAAAGTAAGACGATATAAAACAAAGACATCGGGAGCCCAGGAGGCACACGAGGCCATTCGCCCGACTTATTTTTCTGCGCACACTATTGAAGGTGATTCGTCTGAAAAGCGTCTTTATGAACTGATCTGGAAGCGGGCTATTGCTTCGCAGATGAGTGAAGCGGAATTTGAACGCACATTGGCTAAAATTTCGATTTCAACGCGCGCGGAGGATTTAAATGCTGCTGGTGAGGTAATGAAATTCGACGGTTTCCTAAAAGTCTATATGGAATCTGTGGACGATGATCAGGAGAATGCTGTGGACGAAGATAGCGATAATGCTATCCTGCCACCGCTGGTTGTAGGCCAGCAGCTGACATTAAAAAGTATGTCGGCCACGGAGCGATTTACAAGACCGCCAGCACGTTATACAGAAGCCTCGTTAGTGAAAAAACTAGAGGAACTGGGGATTGGACGGCCTTCTACCTACGCGCCTACGATTTCGACGATTCAAAACAGAGGGTATGTGGTTAAGGAAGAGCGCGAAGGGAAGCAACGCGAGTACCGCGTTCTCACTTTAGAAAATGCAGAAGTAAAAGCCGTAACCCGGACGGAAATAACGGGTGCCGAAAAAGGCAAAATGTTTCCAACGGACATTGGTGTTGTTGTAAACGATTTTCTGGTAGAACACTTTAACGGAATTGTTGATTTCCACTTTACCGCCAACGTAGAGAAGGAGTTTGACGACATTGCACATGGCCTGACCGAATGGACAAAGATGCTGCACGATTTTTATGGTCCGTTCCATTCTGAGGTCGAAGATACATTGGAAAATGCCGACCGCGCAAATAATGAACGTGAGCTTGGGATTGATCCAGTTTCTGGGAAACCGGTCTCGGTTCGTATTGGTAAATTTGGACCATTGGTGCAGATCGGTTCGGCAGACGACGAAGAAAAGCCGCGCTTTGCTTCCTTACGGAAGGGACAGATGATTGAGACGATTACCTTTGAAGACGCTATGGAACTGTTTAAGCTTCCCAAGAAAGTAGGTATGTTCGAGGATAAGGAGATGACGGTGGCAGTTGGACGGTTTGGACCCTATATCCGCCATAATTCTGCTTTCTACTCCTTGCCGAAAGGGGTAGAGCCTTTGGACGTCACGGAAGAAGAAGCCATACAGATCATCAAAGACAAGCGCCAGAAAGACATCGAGAAAGTCATCCGTGTGTTTGATGAAAACCCCGAAGCGCAGATTGAGCAAGGGCGTTGGGGACCATTTATCCGTTTTGGTAAGCAGAATCTGAAAATCCCTAAGGGTACCGAAGTAGAAAAGATCACATACGAAGATGTGCTAAAGTGGGCTGAGCAGGATGCGCCTAAGGGTAAGGCAACTAAGACAAAAGCCGCGGAGAAAAAAACGGTTGCGAAAAAAGCGGCGACCAAAAAAGCTCCAGTTAAAAAAACAACAAAGTCTAAATAAAGCATGAAAGCAGATCTGCCGGAGAATATTGTTAAGGATATCCTGATCGCTGTCGTTCTAGAAGGAGAGACAGCAGAGACGAAGAACTGGACCGTATACGTCATCAACGACAAGAATGTCGCTATACAGAATGTGCTAATCAGTTCCAAAGGTTATGGCGATAAGGATGGGCGGCAAGTCACCACCACCACGCTGAGACATTTTATCGGCAATATTGAGGCTAAATCTTTTGACCGGGTGGAAGCGATTGATGAACAGGTATTTGGTCTGACAAATGAATATTGGGTGAGTTTTTATATCGATAACATCATTTACGATAAGAAATATATCTTTTTGCCGGAGAGTATTGTTGAAGGTAATCTGACGAAAGTGCCTTTGGTGAACAAACCGGGTGTCATTATAGGAGGAAACGAATAATGGGCACACGTCATAACTTCATCATTGCCATAGATGGTTTTTCCTCCTGTGGAAAGAGTACGCTGGCGAAGGCCCTGGCCAAAAAACTGAAATTTGCTTTTATTGACAGCGGAGCGATGTATCGGGCAGTTACACTGTATTTTCTAAGACACAACATTGAGCTGAATAATCAAGAAGCTGTCGAAAGCGCACTCCAGAATATACATATCGACTTTGTACCCAATGCTGTCCGGACCGAGATTCATCTCAATGACGAAGATGTCTCTGAAGAGATTAGGCAGATGTATATTTCGGATAAAGTGAGTGAGGTAAGTGCTCTCAAAGCTGTACGCAAGGCCATGGTGGCTCAGCAACAAAAACTTGGCAGCCGGAGAAATATCATCATGGATGGCCGCGACATCGGCACAACTGTCTTTCCGGATGCCGATCTGAAGATTTTTATGACAGCCGATCCAAAAGTCAGGGCTGCGAGACGATACTTGGAGTTAACAGAAAAAGGCGAGGACGTCACTTTGGATGAAGTAGTGGAGAACCTGGCCAACCGCGACCATATTGACAGCACACGGGCGGAAAGCCCTTTGCGTCAGGCAGAAGATGCGATTGTTTTGGACAACTCGAATATGACTCCCCAGCAGCAACTACAATTTGTCGAACAGGAATATGTGAAGGTAAAAGCCCTGCGTGCAGCGCAGGACTGAGCTCTTTAAAAAAAACGAAGAAGGCCGGTGTTGAACCGGCCTTCTTCGTTTTTTTTAGTAGATTGACGCTACTTTATGCTGTTGATCTGTTGCTGTTCGAGCAATTTACCAACGTTATTTTTCTCACCGAATTCGGCCGTCTGTTCCTGAAAAGACTCCAGAAGCGCTTTGATAGCGTCCGAATTATCAGCTGTACGCTGATAGATGTCAGGAATTGTCTTTTCGATATTCTTATCACCCAGCTCGATGTTATCCACTTCGATCTTGCCTATTTTTTCCAATACAGCTTGCTGGCTGTTTCTGACATCTTCCAATTCTCTAGCTATTTTTTCCATCAATTGGAATTTCTTCAATTTATCCATATGCAATATCTTTAGTTACACTATAGTTAAGAACAAGGTGCTTTCAAAATTTGTTTTGTTTTTTTGAAATCTTGTTGCTGATAGTGCACTGACTTGTCACTGCAAACGGAAAACGACCTCTGGTGGGGAAGACACTAATTTGTCCTTCCCGGATAGGCTTTCAACCCTTTTTCAAGACAGACCAGCGCCCTTTTCAGTTCATCTTGATTAAGCACATAGGCTAGACGTACCTCATTACGTCCTGCACCAGCAGTACTGTAAAAACCGGTAGCTGGAGCCATCATGACGGTTTCATTGTCATATGAAAACTCCTCCAGCATCCATTGGCAGAATTTGTCCGCATCGTCGATAGGAAGCTTTGCAACAACATAAAATGCGCCACCCGGATTCGGGGAATATACTCCATCTATAGCATTCAGTCCATTTACGAGTGTATTTCGCCTGGCAGTGTATTCACTGGAGACCGCTTCAAAATAGCTGTCAGGCGTGTCTACAGCTGCCTCTCCGGCGATCTGACCTTCCAGCGAGGGACTTAAACGAGCCTGCGCAAATTTCAGCGCCGTTTGATAGAGTTCCTTATTTTTCGTGATCAAACATCCAATCCGCGCACCACATGCTGAATAGCGCTTTGATACCGTGTCAAATATGACAACATTGTTTTCAAGGCCTTCGAGATGCATTGGTGAAATAAATTCCCGTCCATCGTAACAGAACTCACGGTAAGCCTCATCTGAGAATAAATAAAGATCATATTTCAAACAAAGTTCCCGTAGAGCCTCGAGTTCTTCTCTCGAGTATAGGTAGCCTGTCGGATTGTTGGGGTTACAGATGCATATTGCTTTGGTTTTTTCTGTAATGACCTTTTCGAATTCAGCGATAGAAGGCAACGCGAAACCATTTTCAATGTAAGACATGATCGGTTTGATGACAATGTCGGAGGAGCAGGCAAAGCCGTTATAATTTGCGTAAAAAGGCTCAGGAATAATGACTTCCTCGCCTTCGTTGAGGCAAGCCTGCATAGTGATGGTTATCGCTTCTGAGCCACCGTTGGTCACCAGGATATCTGTTGGTTCGATATTGTAATGAAGCTTGTTGTAATATTCTGCTAATTTTTTTCGATAGGACGCTGTTCCTTCAGAAGCTGTATACGCCCATACTTTGAAATCAATATTCTTCAAAGCATTTAGCATAATTTCAGGTGTTTGAATATCCGGTTGTCCGATATTGAGATGATAGATCTTCTTGCCGTCTCTTTTTGCTTGATCAGCATAAGGTGTCAGCTTTCTGATCGGTGATGCAGGCATATTAAGCCCTTTTTCTGATATTACTGGCATTATAGTTTTTTTAAATTAGTTGGTGCAAAGCTAACCAAAATTAAACGAAAAAAGCCACATCGTGATGTGGCTTTTTTCGATTTTCCCATAGGGATTGTCTTATTCAACAATACCTTTAATGTATAATGTTTTTACTGGCGTTTTGGTATTGGACTGCACGGTAAAACTCTTTGTGAAGGGTGCCTTGGCCGCAGCATTATATGTTACTTTGATGATACCCGTATCTCCCGGTTTGATCGGGGTTTTGGTAAATTCGGCAACTGAACAGCCACATGTGGGCACTACATTCGAAATGATAATGGGCTCACTGCCCGTATTCGTAAATTTAAAATTATAGGATACAGGAGTCCCAGCGGGGATTTTGCCGAAATCATGTGTTTCTTTCTCAAACTTGAATTCCCCTTGGCCTGCCTGCATCGAGGTGAAACCGATAAAGGAAATGATGACTGCTAATATTGCGATATACTTTTTCATGTTTCTAAGATTTTACTTTCTAATTAAAAATAGTACAACAGATATGCCAAATGTAATGTTTCTAATCAATTTATACTATACCTAACAACTTTATTACACTTAGATTATGCCTTCCTTGAGCAGATCCTGAATATGGATGACACCGTCATACTGACCATGGTCTGAGACCAGGAGTTGCGTAATATTGTTTTCCCGCATAATGTGAAGGGCATTTGCTGCGAGTTCTTTCTTGTCAATAATTTTCGGGGACCGTCCCATAATGTCAGCCGCCGTGATACTGGCCAGATCCGTATGCTTTTCGAGCATGCGGCGGATGTCGCCGTCGGTGATGATGCCCTGAATCTGTTCGCCCGCTAAGACGGCCACTGCACCGAGCCGGAAGTGTGTGATGGTAATGATGATATCCCTGACGCTGGCTTCCATCTGCACGCTAGGTTTGCCGTTTTGATCGGAGAGGTCGCCGACTCTAAGATATAGTTTTTTACCCAGTGCGCCGCCCGGATGGTATTTTGCAAAGTCTCTGTCCGTAAAATCACGGCATTCCTGTAAGGCTACTGCCAGCGCATCGCCCATGGCCAGCTGGGCCGTGGTGCTTGAAGTTGGCGCCAGATTGTTGGGGCAGGCTTCTTTTTCGACGGTCGTATTCAGTACATAGTCCGCATTTTTCGCTAGGAATGACCCGGTGTTTCCGACCATTGCAATCAGCACATTTTTGGTCTGTTTCAAAAAGGGGACAAGCACTTTGATTTCAGGAGTGTTGCCACTTTTTGATATCGCAATAATGAGATCATTCTGCTGTATAATGCCCAGGTCGCCATGGATCGCATCTGCGGCATGCATAAAGATCGATGGCGTTCCGGTAGAATTGAGTGTCGCGACAATTTTCTGCGCGATAATAGCGCTTTTTCCTATTCCGGTTACGACAACGCGTCCCCGGAGCTGGAGGATACTGTTGACTATGGTAACAAAATCATCATCAATATATTGGGTCAGAGCAGCTACTGCCTTAGCCTCTTCCTGGATAGCCTGAACAGCTATATTTTTTATTTCGTAGTTGTTTTTCACAAAAAATACTCTTACTTTTATATATTAGAATAGATTGCAAAAATAGATTATTTTTCAGGATTATTTCTTCATTATCTATCTTATTTTTGCCCAAGGCGCAATGGAAATAGAAAAATCACTTTTCGACAATTTACAGGATTTTTTTGGTTTTGATACTTTTAAAGGAGATCAAGAGGCTATAATAACCAGTATTCTTCAGAAGAAAGATACGTTTGTAATCATGCCCACAGGAGGTGGAAAATCAATTTGTTATCAGTTGCCTGCACTCATGAGTGAGGGAACAGCAATTGTCATTTCTCCGCTGATTGCTTTAATGAAAAACCAGGTGGATCAGCTTCGTGCATTCGGTGGCGAAGATAGTATCGCTCATTTTTTGAACTCTTCATTGAATAAGAGCGAAATTACACGTGTTAAGGACGATGTGCTGGCTGGAAAGACCAAGTTGCTCTATGTTGCTCCCGAGTCCCTGGCGAAGCAGGATAATCTGGAGTTTTTGCATCAGATCACAGTGTCTTTTGTAGCGGTGGATGAAGCGCATTGTATTTCAGAATGGGGCCATGATTTTAGACCCGAATACCGTAAGATACGGCAGGTGATCAATGAGGTTGGACAGAATATTCCCATTATCGCATTGACGGCGACGGCCACCCCCAAAGTACAGTCAGACATCCGTAAAAATTTGCAGATGAACGATGCTGTACTGTTTAAATCGTCTTTTAACCGGAGCAATTTATACTATGAGGTGCGTCCGAAAAAGGATGTGGTCAAGGAGATTGTGCGGTTTATTAAATCAAAGACGGGCAAGACGGGGATCGTATATTGCCTGAGCCGCAAAAAAGTAGAAGAAATTAGCGAAGTACTCAACCTAAATGGTATAAAAGCTTTACCTTACCATGCAGGGCTTGACGCCAAAACCAGGGCGGAGACTCAAGACAAATTCCTGATGGAAGATGTGGAAGTGATTGTGGCGACGATTGCTTTCGGTATGGGTATTGATAAACCGGATGTCCGCTATGTCATCCATCACGATATCCCCAAATCCATGGAAGGATATTACCAGGAAACGGGTCGGGCTGGGCGCGACGGGGGTGAAGGGCATTGTCTGGCGTTCTATTCGGAAAAGGACGTGGAAAAGCTCACGAAGTTTATGAAGGACAAGCCTGTAGCCGAACGCGAGATCGGGACACAGATACTAAAAGAAGTCATCGATTATTCCGAATCTGCAGTCTGCCGCCGAAAACAGATTCTTCACTATTTCGGTGAAAATTTTGATGAGCAGGGCTGCAATAATATGTGTGATAACTGCCGTTCGGAGAAAGAGTATTTTGACGCGGAGGAGTCCTTAAAGGATGTTCTGGGCTTTATCAAGGAGCAGGGAGAAAAATTTGATGACCATCATGTCATTAACGTTATGGTCGGTCAGAATAACCAGCCGGTATCTTCATATAAACATGATGAACACCGTTTATTCGGCTCTGGTAAAGATAAAGGCTCGTTATATTGGAAGTCGTTGCTGCGCCAGGCGGTCTTGGACAATTTTATCGAAAAAGATATTGACCACTACGGTCTATTGAAGCTGACAGATATCGGCCGTCGGTACCTGGATAATCCTTATGCGTTGAAGTTCGTGTTAAACCGTCCGATTGACGGAGGAGAGCAACATAATAGCGAGGAGTCTGGGCCCGGAACGGGAGCGCTGGACTCTACATTATTGGGAATGCTGAAGGATCTGCGTAAGAAAATTGCAAAAAGTAAGTCTTTGCCTCCATTTGTTATTTTTCAGGATCCTTCTTTGGAGGAAATGTGTATACATTATCCGGTCAGTATCGATGAACTAAAACAGATCCAGGGCGTGGGAAATGGTAAGGCCATCAAATTCGGTGCGCCATTTATCGCTTTGATCAAAGATTACGTCGAGGAAAATGAAATCGACCGGCCTGTGGATCTTGTCATCAAAAGTACAGCGAATAAATCCGCTCTGAAAGTTGCAATTATTCAAAATATAGACCGCAAAATCGCGTTGGATGATATCGCTGCGGCCAAGGGAATCACTTATGAAGAAATTCTGAAGGAGATTGAAACCATCGTGAATGCGGGTACGAAAATCAATATCAACTATTTTATTGATGAGATTATTGATGAAGATCGGCAGGATGAAGTTTATGATTATTTTAAGACTGCTGAGACCGACTCAATCAACGATGCACTTAAAGAGCTTGGGGGCGACGACTATACTTATGAAGATCTCCAGCTGATGCGTATCAAATTTTTATCCGAACTGGGCAACTAAATTTTATTGAATATTACTATGATCAACAACTACATTCCTGAAATAAAGAATGGTACCTCGCAGAATTTCTTTTTGATGGCCGGACCCTGTGCGATTGAAGGAGAAGATATCGCTTTACGGATTGCTGAAAAGATTGTTGCGATTACGGATAAATTAAATATTCCCTATATTTTTAAAGGATCCTACCGCAAAGCTAACCGCTCGCGTTTAGATTCTTTTATGGGAATAGGAGACGAAAAAGCACTCAAAATATTGGAGAAAGTAGGCCGTACTTTTGCTGTGCCAACGGTAACGGATATTCACGAGAGTCATGAGGCCGAAATGGCAGCGGCTTACGTGGATGTGTTGCAGATTCCGGCGTTTTTATGTCGTCAGACAGATCTGTTGGTAGCGGCTGCAAAAACAAATAAAGTCGTGAACGTCAAGAAAGGGCAATTTTTGAGCGCCGGATCAATGAAGTTTGCTGTTGACAAAATTGTTGAATCTGGCAATGATAAGGTACTTTTGACAGACCGGGGCAATACGTTCGGTTACCAGGATCTGATCGTTGATTATCGGGGTATTCCTGAAATGCGTTCGTTTAATGTCCCCACCATTATGGACTGCACCCACTCCCTTCAGCAGCCCAATCAGACTTCCGGTGTGACTGGAGGAAAGCCGGCATTGATCGAAACCATTGCAAAAGCTGCAATTGCTGTCGGAGCCGATGGTCTCTTTATCGAGACACATCCAGATCCGGCGAATGCAAAGTCGGATGGAGCCAATATGCTACATCTCGATCTGTTGGAAGGATTGATGGAGAAACTGGTCCGTATTAGACAAGCAATTTTATAGTATAATAATAAATCGCAATAGAAAGGAGCCAATTTGGCTCCTTTTTTACAAAACCTAAATGAGCTGTATATGTTTTCCAAAATGACTTTTGTGGTCTTGCTTTCGCTGGCGATATCGGTATTGAAAGGCCAGGAAAATTATCGCTGGTTTTCACCACTTGCAGTTAAACAGGTGCAAGGCCGTGTAAACAATCATAAAATATCCGGCTTCCAGCGGCTTCCAGAAGATTTGAAAGAACACGTACGGGGCCCAGTATGGTCATTGGGGCGGAATGCTGCCGGCCTCTATATTGACTTCCAGACCTCGGCCTCAGAGATTGTGGTTAAATATCAAGTTGAAGGCCCGCTCAATATGCCACATATGCCAACGACGGGAGTGAGCGGTTTGGACCTTTATGCCTATGATCCGGTGACCAAAACCTGGAAATGGGCTTACGGTCAGTACAACTTTGCAGATACAGTCACGTATTCCTGGAAAAATATCGGCGCTCATGATAACTTCAAGTACAGGTTATATCTTCCTTTATACAACACAGTTAAATGGCTTGAGATCGGCGTTCCCAATGGCCTGGAGATTCAATATCCTCCGGTCGCTAACAGCAAACCGATCGTAGTGTACGGTACTTCCATCGGGCAAGGGGCATGTGCCAGCCGTCCTGGACTTGCGTGGACAAACCAAGTTGGACGGGCCTTCGACAACGAGGTCATGAATCTTTGTTTTTCGGGTAATGGGCGGCTAGAGCAACCGATTTTAAATCTGATGAATGAAGTCAATGCAGCTTGTTATATCTTGGATTGCATTCCGAACCTGTCGGTTACCACTTCCCGAACGGAGAGGCAGTTGGACTCCTTATTGACGCATGCTGTCACATTTTTGCGAAAGCAGCATCCAAGGACACCCATCATTCTGACACAGCATAGTTCCGGGCATATTCCCGAAGTTTTTAATATGGATAAAATCGAAGAATATCAGCAGAGTAGCCGCGTATTAGTGGCAAGCTTCGAAAAACTGAAGTCATGGGGTGTCGAACAGATTTACCTCATACCGTCTAAAGATCTGAGCTTGGATTTAAATTCGACGGTAGACTATGCACATCCGAACGATCAAGGGATGGAACGCATTGCCCATGGATATATTCACTTGTTAAAGAGTATATTAAAATAGGATAGGGGAAGCTGAACTTCCCCTATGTCCTTTATTTTTTCTTCATTTTCATTTTTGCTTTTTCACCGCCGCCGTAATTGTAGTTTTTTGCATTACTTTCTTTTTTTTGATGGAAAGCACCACCCCGTGACTCGTCGTTTTCAGCTATGGAGTTCGTTTTTCTCTTCTTATTATCAGCAGAAGGATTGTAGATGACAAGGTCTTCAGGTAAATCAAGAATATCCATTCGTTTACCGATGACCTGTTCTATTTTTCGGACCATGGGAAGCTCGAGGTCCGTGGAAAAAGTCAGCACCACTGTTTCTGCATTGCTATTATCTTTGACGAGGTACTGCAAGAATTGTTCTTTCTCGTTGGGCAACTCAAACTGGAAAATAAACGGGATATCAGCCAGATCTACCTCGGGTGAATTTTCCCTGGCGATGATCAGTGCACGGGATGCGTCACTGGCTTTGAAATCCGCTACGCTGTCAAAGCCAAAATCATCATAGAAGAGAGGGTTTAATATGGCGATTTCTTCCTCGTTCTGATGAAATAGGCTTTTGGCTAATTTCTGCGCTGTCAATTTTGAATTGACAAAAACCACAACTTTTTGAAACACTTCCTTATCCTCCAGCAGTAGGTTGAGCAAGTTGATCTTTGTCGTAAAATTTGGTACATGGTACAATAGCAGATCCAAGGTGTCTACTGTTTCGTTTTCAAGCTCTTCCACTTCGACCACTGCATAGTTCTCATTCAGATGGTCATCAATCATATCATAAAGCTTTTGATGTTCAACCGTACTAAAAACCAGGTGCTGCACTTTGCCGCAGCTTTCTGCCAGTTCCCGAACAGCGGTCTGCATGCCTTGCTTGATGATTTCTTCGGCATCATCAATAATTAAGGCCTGGATACGATTGAGGTTCAATGCCAGTTTCAGGTAAATCGTCCGGGCCCGGTTTGGTGTTGCGACGACGATGTCTTTGCCTTCCACGAGCTCTTCGATCTCATCTTCCATACTTCCGCCGGCACGCAGGCCAATGATACGTAGTTGCTTATTTTTGCTGAGTTGGTAGAATTTTTCAACAATCTCGTCAATGCGCTCTTCGTTGGGTGCCAGGATCAAGAACTTGGGGGCCTCATCGTCCGTAAATTTTAATTTAGTCAAGGTCGATAATACGTAAGTTGTGGTCTTGCCAGCCCCTTCAGGTGCTATGGCGATCACATCCTGTCCACCAAGAATCCTGGAAATGCATCTACTCTGAATCTCTTTCGGAGCCAGATAACCGAGTTCGGTCATGGTAGCAGTTAGTCTCTTGCTTAATTTTAGTTTCTCTAACGACACGTATCCTTTTGATTTATGATTTAAAAAACAAAAGTACAAATTTAGTTCCGAGATCTCTCTGTGTATGTACATTTTTGAGGAAGGGCCTATGCAAATATGTCGACAGTCACGGGATTATGTCTATGATAGCAGGCGCGTCAGCAGTCCGTTTGAATGCGTCCTGCCGATCAGCCTAACAATGGTTTTGCCTGCTGTCGACCGGGTTACCTGTCCGCGCTCAATGGTGGTCAGCTTTACATCTCATTGGTAAGGCTGTCTACAATTATAGGATAATCATTGCGAATGCAGGTAAATTTATCTAAGTTTGGCAAATCCACCAGCGATAGCAATTGGCTTTATGGGATATCTTTATGCTGTTTTCAGATCGATAGCTGTATGCGTTGTTTCTCTATGCTGCTGTTGCCTACTTTTTGGACAGGAGCAATTGCAGGAGCTAAAAAAATCATATTATAATCTTCCTTTGGGAAGCAAGGAACGCTTTATTCTCACCGGAAAGTATGCGCAGGCCCTGTATTTCAACAATGAAAAAACACTCGCTAGCCAGCTGCTCAATGACAATATTCAATTGGCAAAAAGCTATCCAGATAAACAGTATTATGCTTATCTCAACTGTATTGCTGCGATGAACAGCTTTAATGATCACGCATTTGAAAAGTCGCGTTTTTATCTTGAGCATGCAAAATCTGTATTGCCGTTCATTCATGACAATGGCACGAGGGGATATGTTCACTACTGTGAAGGCTGGATTATGACCCGGCAAAACAAAGAGGATCAGGCAGTCCCTCAATTTCACAAAGCCCTCTCTTTTTTGGAGAAAGCCGTTCCAACTGAAAGCAACATGGCCCGGAAGCTTGCCATCTATAAAGAGCTGACGGCAATCTATGCGAATCAGCGGAATTACGAGTTTCAGGAAAAATATACTGGTCTTTTGCTGGAGACCGCCAAGGCTGGAAATAACGTTGCCAGCTTGTTTGATGCGTATATGCAGGCAGGGTATTTATTTGAGGAGGAATACCGATCCAATAAGAGTGACCGCAATCTGCTAAGGAAAGCCGAGCAGCATTATCTTGATGCCTACAGTCTGGTTCGAAGTAACCGGAAATCGCTGGTCAATCCAACAGATATTGCTTATGTGTCGGTAAATCTTGCCAATCTATACCACGAATTTTTCCCTGAAGATGATAAAAAAGCTTTAACTTTCGCAGAGCAGGCGCTGGATATTGCCGAGGAGGCAGGGCAGAACGTCATTGCAATCCCCGCTTACGGTATTTTGGCGGACGTTGCATTAAAGAATGGCCAAAGAGACAAAGGGAAGAAGTATCTGCAGCAGGCCCTCTTTATATTGGAAGGCGAGCCGCATTATGATCCCCAGCTCGGTTTAAGTCTTTATAGTAGACTAGCCGAAATCAACGTGGAAGAAGGCCGATATGAAGAAGCCTTTAAATATCAGAAAAAGTATATTAATGTCTTTGAAAAGGCATTCAATTCAGATAAACTGGATAAAACCAAGCAGTTAGAAATCAAGCTCGAACGAGAACTGCAAAACCAGAAACTGATGCGCCTTCGTCTGGAGGGAGAAAAGAAGGAGCAACAGATTAAGCTGATGAAAGCGCTGGCCGATAAGCAAAGCCAGCTGGTTGAGAACTTAAAGCTGAATGAACTCAACCGGACGCAACAGCTTAAGGTGGTACAGCTGGAACGTGACAAAAAAGAGCAGGATCTCCAACTGAGCCGGCTGGAAAACGAACAGCGCATGCAGGAGCTGGATGTGTCAAAAAAGGAAATTGCGTTTAAATCACGCATGAATTCCATTTATATCTGGCTGTTTGTCAGTTGTTTAGTTGCTGTTGTTCTACTGTTTTATGCTTACTGGCAACGATCGCGAACGCTCCGACAGAAAGAACACTTGCATGGTCTCGAGATTGAAAAAAACAATCAGCAAAATGAAATCAAGAATTTGACGGCTATGTTAGCTGGTGAGGAAAAGGAACGTACACGTCTTGCCCGCGATCTGCATGATGGGCTGGGCGGGCTGCTGTCGGGTGCAAAGCTCGGCCTTTCGTCATTGAGTGAAGGTCCATCAGAGGCATCATCGGTCAAAGATGGTATTTCGAAAAGCATAGCCCTCCTCGATAATGCGGTGGATGAGCTGCGCCGTCTGGCCCACAATCTTATGCCCGATCTGATTATTAAATATGGCCTGAAAGAGGCCTTGCAAGACTACGCTGCCCGCATGAGCCATGTTAAATGTCAGGTGGAATGTGAATTTCTGCAGTTTGAGTCGAAGCTGACTGCCGAGCAGGAAATATCTTTATATCGGATTATCCAGGAACTGGTCAACAATGCCCTGAAACACGCTCGTGCTTCAAATATCCTCATACAGCTTTCGTCTTATAATGAGCGTCTCCACCTCACCATCGAAGATGATGGCAGGGGCTTTGATACCAACACTGTCGATCTACAGCATTCCGCTGGTATGCACAATGTACGCTCGAGGCTTTCGTTTCTGCATGGCGACATGAAAATAACATCGGTCGTAGGAGAAGGCACGACAATAGAGATAGAAATAACCATGGTTTAACATGACAACATAACATGATAAAGATAGCAATCACAGATGACCATCCGCTATTGCTGGAGGGCCTAAAAAACATCATCAATGCCCATGAAGACTACGAAGTTGTGGGTATGTATACCAGTGCAGCCGATCTATTTAATCATATAGAGTCTGACCATCCACTGGTCTTATTGTTGGACATCAACCTTCCGGATGCCAATGGAATAGATCTGGTTAAGGGCCTGAAAGAGAACTACAAGGATCTAAAAATTGTGGCATTCAGCGTGCATAATGAGCTGGCCGTGATCAATAGCATTCTCAATGAGGGGGCTGACGCTTATCTGCAGAAAAATGCGCATGGTTATGAGATCATCGCTGCTATAACTCAAGTGCTGCTCGGTAATCGATATATCTGTGAGAAGACGCAGGCAATTTTAAACAAAAAAACAGATACAGGCCTTAAACAGGTGCCCAAGCTGACGCGGCGGGAGAAAGAGATTCTGTCATACGTCGCTAAAGGGTTGACCACAAATCAGATTGCAGATGCATTGTTTATCAGTTCGCATACTGTTGAAAGCCATAGGAAAAATCTAATGGAAAAGTTTCAGACCAAAAGTGTGACCGCCGCGGTAAAATCAGCCATCGAATACGGACTGATCCGTGAATCTTGAGCAGAGGGTTGAATTAGCTGAAATCAGGGAGGAGAAAAGCCCTGGACAATTGATACTTTTGATGCAGCGATTGTAACAAAGTATCCATATATGTTTAGTTTAACGTATTTATCTATTGGTAAGCAGTTATTGCCTTTATACATCGGGCTCATATTGTCTGTATGTTGTCCTATAAGTACGCTGAGTGCACAGGGTATAGCGCATCGGATACCTCGGAAAGCATATACGGTGACACTGGTGAATCTTGCTGAGTTTTCTGCACATACCGAGGCCGCTACCTTGAATAACTTGCTTGATAAGCTAGGTTTTTTTAGTCAGTTTGCAGATCGTACAGCTGTTGTGCCGAAGAATTTCTTCGATACAGCGATGGACGCCACAGGGGTTGTTCTGTATTACAGGGTGCATAAAGACAGCCTTGCCTATAGCGAGCTGATCATTCCTGTCAGGGACACGGCGCTTTTTAAAAAACTGTGGAGGATAAAGGGCACCCCTTATCCTGCTATGAACGGATATAGTCGGTTTAAGACGGCAGGTGGACGCCTTTTTGCATGGAATGATAAGGAATTGCGGATCTTAACAGGAGAAGTCGGGCATACCTACTTTTACAATGATTCCGTAGCGGCGAGATACGGTATTGATAACAGCGAGTACGCCATACCTGTGGTGTCAGCCCCGGTGGCCGATATGAATTCTGTATTGAAGGATTCGACAGAAGTAAGCTGGGAAGCGACAGATTTCGGTGAGGCTACGCAGGGCACGACACATACTGAAGGGTTATCCGATAAGGCGTATGGAACAGTGAGCGACAGTACAAGCTCGTACGCAGATCATACGGACTACGACTCGCTATCTACCGCTTTCGAGCAAAGCAATAGGCGCAATGATTCAATCAAACATGTATTACTGCACAAATGGTTACTCCAGGAGCAGGAGCTTTTGCTGAGCGGCAAGTACGATGGGATGGATGGGCGGCAGCAAAAGGCACTGTTCGACAAGCTGGGCCTGGCCCGGCTGTGGTACTCCAGAGTTAGTGATGTGTATGCCGAACTGCAACCACTTCATTCGCTGACCGACGCTTATTTACATACAAGCCGTTTCTCTGTGGAAGATGAATATCATGATCTCTTTGTTGATGCCCATCTGAAGCAAAATAAGATCAAACTCAGCGCCCGCATAAGCATGAGTCCAGAACTTTCGCAACTGTCGAAGAAGCTATATGCCAGAAAACCGAACCCAAAATTTGCGAAGTATCTGACAACTGAAACCGCGGGCTATTTGAACGTCAACCTCAATACTGCGGCTTATTTAAAAGAAATGCCCACCTTCCTTAGTAAAAATCTGAGGCGACACTTTGAGCCGGAGAATGAACTTCTGCCGCTGCTTGCGCTTGGATTTGGAATAGTGGTCGATGAGGAAGCGGTCGCCCGCATTATGCCGGGGGACCATATGGTGATCATGAACGGCATGATCAACCTGAGACTGGACTACATTGACTACGAGTACGATGATGATCTCAATCTCAAGGAAATTAAGAAAACAAAAGCGGAGATGGTGCCCTCATTTGTATGGATGTTTACGTCAGAAGATCAAAGAGTGATCAAGAAAACCCTTGATTTTGCTGTATCTGAGTCCAAGGCGAGTATAACATCAGGTCTTTACCAACTGCCGCGGGGCGGGGGCAGGGATTTTCCCTTATATCTGCTCTTTAAAGATAATTTGGTCATGATCAGCAATGACAGTACACAACTCCATAAAATTAAGCATCGAGGTGCTTATACAGCCAAAACCAACAAAACCTTTGTCAGGCTCATGAAAAGTAACAAACTATCCGCGGCTTTTCAGATCCCGCGGCTACCGAAAATGGTTAAAGATCTCCATATCGTGATCGATGACAAGTGGCGCAACACATTGGCAGAATTAAGTAATTATGGTAAATTTACGCTGTATTCCAAGGGTATCGTAAGCGACAGCTTAGTGGGGGAGTTGGAAATTGAGCTGCCGAAAACGGTGGAAAACGGGCTTCAGTTTGTACTCAGTCAGTTACTGGACGGGATAGCAGCAGATACAGCAAACAAAGTTGACAAGCACATCGATGAACATGAAAATGATTAAAAAAGGAACTATTTGGCTTTTAGGAATTGTTATGCTGTTTGTTATCACCGGATGGGGGATTTATGTCATTCGTCAACAGCAATCCTATAAATCCCTTGTCCACAAAAAGAGCAAAGCACTGCTGACAATTTCCCTCGATGACATTTTATTGAGCCAATTGTTTGATCGATGGCAGACTGCTCCGAAGGCAGGGCAGGACTACGCCAAAAAACTGCGTGAACTGAAGAATAATGGTATTGATATCAAAGCGAATGTATTTTTGTTTTCGCTGGAAGATACCGCCCGAAATTTTTACGCATTTTTTGATCTGAACGATAAAAAGCAGTTTTTGAGTTTTCTGAAAGACGGACTGGCAATTGACTCTATCCAACAGGACATTGCTCCTGGGATAAGCTACGCTTATCAGGAAAGAAATAAGATAGCTTTTATGTGGCGTGGCAAGGAGCTCTTGGTAGGGCTGGGTTTCGGTCTGGATCAGAAGCGGACCGAAATGTTGCATCTGATTCAGTCCAAGGATCAGCAGATCTCCATTGAGAACTTTATTAGCCGCCCCAGCACATTGACGCGTAAATCCATGCGCTATAGTGATATGTCGACACAGAACTTTATTGAGTTTGATTTGAAGGGTGGGCGTATGGAGATTTTCGGCGAGTTTACTTCGAAGCACTGGAACTTTCCAAAAACCTATACAGTGCGGAAGCTGGCGGCTAAGGACTATATTGGCAGAGGATGGATCAATTTTCCTGATGGCCGCCTAAAAAGACGAATAAAACATATTCTACGTGATTTGCCCATTTCAGCAGACTCCATTATGGCGCACACAACGGGTGAGTATATGGATATGGAAATACTGAACAGTCGGGTTGTGCAGGTCGATACCATCGTCAGCTATGCCGTCGATGATAATTTTGAGACCGTAGAAGAGAAGACACGCTACGAACATCAAGTACCAGACTTGAGGCTTGGCTTCAGGGGAGACAAAGAGTTGCACAAATATTTGCCGGCCAAACTTTTTTACCAGTGGTTTCAAAAGCAGGAAGGGTCGTTTAACATACTTTCCACTGCGTCAACAGCTGAAGGTCTCCAGACGGGTTATGGGGAGAGTGATGAACTGTTGCATGCGGACATTCAACTCGAAGATTGGCCGGATGCGCTGAAAGTGCCATCGGTTCTCTCGTTAAAGGCTATCGCAGCCAGTATCAACGTAAGTTTAAAAGTAACAGGGCCAGAGCGGCTTGTCCTGCAGGCTTCCATTCAGGATTACTCCAATTAAATCACTGACCACAGTCTCCTGCATAGTTTTAGGTGATATTCCAAAACTTTCTTTACCGAAAAGCGGTTTATTCTACACAAGCATCAGATTGATTATGAATATAAACACGAGAAGCGAAAGCAAGCTGAACACCTATTGGCAGATATTAAAAAATACGGGAGCTGGATTTCTGAATGAGGACTCGATGAAATATAGTGCTTCGTTATCTTACTATACCGTTTTTTCGATAGGTCCAATATTGGTTTTGATTATTGCATTGGCCGGAATATTCTATGGAGAAGATGCCATCGAAGGTAAGGTGTTCACAGAGTTACGTGGTCTGGTCGGCAATGGAGCAGCAAAGCAGATCCAGGAAGTAATTCAGAATCTGGAGCTGTCCGGTAAGTCTTCCATGGCGTTGATCATCAGCAGCGTCACCCTGATCCTTGGTGCGACCACGGTCTTTGGGGACATCCAGAATTCGATCAATAAAATCTGGCATGTGCGGGCAAAGCCCAAAAAAGGCTGGTTAAAACTTATTCAGGACAGGCTGTTATCATCTTCGTTGGTCATTGGACTAGGCTTTCTGCTTGTCGTCACGCTGATCATCAATGGAGTGATACTGGCACTGACCAGCCAGTTACAGCGGTATTTTCCAGATATGGCAGTCATGCTGGTGGATGCGGTTAACTTTGCGCTTTCTTTTGGTATTATCTTTTTGCTCTTCAGTGTTATATTCAAGGTGCTTCCTGATGTCAATATACAGTGGCGGACTGTGCGTGCGGGCGCATTGTTTACCTCCATATTGTTTGTTCTGGGCCGCTACCTGATCGGGATTTACCTTGAGCATTCGGCCACACAGGATACATACGGCGCAGCAGGATCCTTTGTATTAATTCTACTCTGGGTATATTACACGGCTGCAATTTTGTATTTCGGTGCGATCTATACAAGAGAATATGCAACGGTCATGGGTATCCCCATTGAGCCCTCGCAATTTGCAGTACACGTAGAAACGCAGGAGATAGAGCGTGATGTAGCCGAGATACCGCCGGCCCCCCTCAGTCCCGAGGAAAATACCAGCACTGCCGACAATCGATAGGCTGTTGAACGTGCGCTAATAGGTGGTTTACTGGCCCTCTTCTGTATCCTCAACATTCATTTCCCGGTATAACTTCCGGCCGATCATTCCCTTGTCGCCCAAAGCACGTCCTTTGATCAGCCAGGAAGTGCCAAAGAAGAAAAGAGCAATGGCCTCGAAGACCAGTGTGGCACGATCAAAGAGTTTAAACGGAATCAAAACGATACAAAGCAGTATCCCATAGCCACAGATCCGGTAAATATTATTTTCGTTAAATACACTGACCGGAATTTCTGTATTTCGTTCTTGACCTATTGTAAACACGTTGATCGAAAGTAGGGCAAAAATAAGAAACAGGACTGCTGCGAAGCCATAATGAAGTCCCTTTAAACCATATGTAATCAAGGTGCACTGTGTGCAGCTATGGCCTATGGGGTCGGTGGGTATAAATGCGATGCCAATCGCCATGCAGCCGGCCAGGTTGGTCAACAGGTTGTCGTTTTTCCAGATGACAGCGTTGCCGTTTCCTTTATAGCAGATAAGGAAAAGTCCCACAGCGCATAAAGTTCCGGTAAATATCTCCCTCAGGTTAGTGAAATAGTAATGGCTAATGGAGGGTTGAATAGCGGTATTGAAAACTCTGAAAAAAGACAGGAAAACCAGAATTATCGGAAGAAAAATGCCCAGATAGCCAATAGCCCTGCGCAGCCTTCTGTAGGCAAAAAGGTTATGGTTCTGTATTTTCTTTACTTGATTCTTAACTGCTTTTGCTTCCATAGGTTTTCTTTATTTTTAGGTCTTGATCTCGTGCCCGTTGTTTCGATGATGATATAGTGAACATAACGCTCCTTCAACGAAGCTAAAGAAAATTAATTTTTTAGGATAGGCAGAATCAGGTTACTTTCCGATACAGAACTTTGTTTATCAGTGTATAAAAATGGGAGACTAAGGGAAACACAGTAAGTTTAGTTCAAGTGGTTTGCCATTTCATCTCTTAATAATTTTTGTTAGGACTATCCATAAACTTTTCTTATTTGAGCGATAATATTTTGTTTAAAGTCTTTACTCGTGATATACGTCTGTTTAAATTTTTGATAATCTACTGCCTTTATTCCACTTGCAATAACTGCCTTGTCAAAAAGTTCCAGGGTTAATGTTTCCTTTTTGGCATATTCTAGCAATGATTGCATGACGCGATTTGTCTTTTCCCGTCCGAAAGTATCCTCAAAACACTTCAACATGAGGGGAGCCAGTATATAGCGGTAAGATTCATTAATTTGGGACATTTCTGTAATTTCGGAGAGTGGAATAAAACTTTGACCTTCTACATTTTTTGCTCCGGATAACAATGACTCTTTTAAAAATGAATTAAAACCAAAGTCTTCAGTCACGTTGAAGGAGAGATATTCAGCAAAAGATTCAACCCAAAACCAGGATAGTTTGCCAGATAGCATATGGGTTCCAAAATAATTATGGGCAAGTTCATGTCCCAGAAATTTACTGTACCAAGGCTCAAACTGGCCTTTGTCGTTCAGCATTCTGGCTGGATTTAAATCTGTAAAGGCAATTGCTGGGTAGTCATTAAAAGCCCAGCTGCTCCCAGGTTTTCTTCGATTGACAGCTTTGTGGTTAATAATATAAATTTTATCTGTGAATTTCGAACCTAGATTATTCGCAAGTTTTTGCTTTACGGCCTCAATATTCTTGAAAATATCCGCTACGCGTTTATTATCGGCATCTAAATTGAAAATATATCCAGCAGGTTGGGAAATGAAATCATAATTCCCTATAAAAATAAATAAGGACGATGGTTTGGTTGATATAAAATGTTTCGACAGCGTTTTTTGAGGAACATTGCCATTGATAAAGATGGTATTATTTTCCGAATTTGTAACTTTAATGGTCACATCATACGGATATTTATCAATCATTTTGTCATTATCCACATCATAAAGCACGGGATACCATTTTGACTGGTCGGCAGCACGCAGGGTTTTACCATTGAAAGCAATAACTCCTTTGTAATCGAAAGGTCCATAATCCTCGGTATTGTCAAAATATGTCGGGAATGCACCTTTATAGTCAACTTGAAAAGAGGTTGGTATTGTAAGCGTTTTGCCATTTTTGTCCAGTAAAGTATATTCGATTGCCTCTCCTTTAGTTTTACCATCATAGTGCCCGTCATAATCGACTAGACTTCCATTCGAATCCTTAAAATATTTAATATTCATCCCTTTGTTTAGGAGAATTTTGTAGTTTTTATTTTGCGGAATGTTATGAAGTTCAAAATTGCAGGTGAACAGTCCATCTTTCATATTAATTTCGACTGTGCCTTTGATAGTTTGTGCGAATAGAACAGGAAATGATAAAATGAATAAACTGGAAAAAATAATTTTCTTCATTAGCGGGGGAATTGTAGTTATCTGGCAAATATAATATTTCTGAGCTAATTATTAGTGATCGAACTATACATAAAATCTATTGAAAGGGACGTAAGGGATGATCTAGTCCCATCTACCAAAGATGGGTAGTAGATATAGAACATCGCTGATTATCAAGAGATTGGTCTAGATAATCTCTCCTTCGTTTCAAAAAATAAAATATTATCAATTTGAGGGACAAATGGGGGACAAAAAATAAAAAAACAAATCAAAATCACAACAACTAATACAAAACTAAAAGTAATGTAATTGGTTAATTATCAGATTATTGATTTGTTTAAGTTTGTTTTGTCTATATTTTTTACTTGCCAATGCAGAATTTTGAAAAAATATTGTCCAGTAAATCGTCTGTCGACACACTGCCCGTGATCTCACCGAGATGATACAATGCCTGTCTGATATCCATGGCCAGAAAGTCCGAAGTGACGGGATTATCAATTCCGAATAATACGCGTTCCAGAGAGTCGGAGGTCTTTTGTAGCGCCTCAACATGCCGGATGTTGGTCACCATAACATCATCGGTATTCAGATTGCCTAGTTGTACCCGGTTGATGAGTTCCTCTTTCAGTTCTTCAACGCCGATCTGTTTTTTCGCCGAAATATAAAGTGGCGCAAGTGCCTCATAGCTTGCTTTTTGATTTTCAGTGAGCAGATCACATTTGTTGATGATGGTAACAAACGGTATCTGAAGCTCACGGACTTCGGCCAGCTGAGACTGCACGTCTTCGATAGTATCCTGTATGGGGTCGAAAAGATAGATAATCAGCCGCGCCTGCTTCATTTTTTCACGTGTGCGTTCGACGCCTTTAGCTTCGATGATATCCGCGGTCTCGCGAATACCGGCAGTATCTATAAAGCGGAAGGTCACGCCGTGGATATTCATTTCATCTTCGATGGTATCACGGGTGGTACCAGCGATATCGGAGACAATTGCTCGTTCCTCATTTAAAAAGGCGTTGAGCAGGGTGGACTTGCCTACATTCGGTTTTCCGGCAATCACTACCGGCACACCATTTTTCAGTACGTTGCCTTGCTCAAAAGACTGGATTAACTTTTGAACGATCACCTGGATCCTGGTAATAAGATTCTTAAGCTGTTCTCTGTTAGCAAACTCGACATCTTCTTCGGAGAAGTCCAGTTCAAGTTCGATCAGCGAGGCGAAATGTATTAAATCCTCCCGAAGAGACTTGAGCTGGCCGGAGAAACCACCACGCATCTGCTGCATGGCTACCTGATGGGACGCTGCCGAATTGGAGGCAATCAAATCTGCAACGGCTTCTGCCTGGGAGAGGTCCATACCACCATTGAGGAATGCCCTAAGCGTAAATTCGCCCGGACGTGCCGCGCGTGCTCCCTTTTTGATCAGCAAACTGATGACGCGCTCAATAATATATTTGGAATTATGTGTGGATATTTCGACCGAGTTTTCCCTTGTATATGAGTTGGGGGCAACAAACAGGGAAACCAACACCTCGTCAATGATTTCATCGCCATCACGTATGGTGCCAAAATGAATGGTATGCGAAGGCTGTGCCGACAGATCTTTGCCCTTGAAAATGTCATTTGTGATCGTAATCGCCTGTTGGCCTGATACCCGGATAACTGCAATGGCGCCATTCGCGCCGGTGGATGTTGCTAATGCGACAATTGTATCTTCAGTGATATAACCTGTATTGGACATGTTGCAAAGATACGTTAAATTGGCCGGAATGGAAGTACAAATCACAGAACGGACAAAATTACGTTCAGTGATTAAACCTTTAGCAAGATCTTGGGGTCATACCTATAGAAACGCTTTTAAAAGCAAAAAAGAAAGAATAACAACGGAGTTCAAATTTAAAATACTGTGGCTATGAAAAAGATGATATACTTTGCATTGGCAATCGGGGGATTAACCCTCGCCGCTCCCAAAGACTCGGCCGCTCAGCATCGCGGGCACGAAAAGGAATGGAAACACGATAAAGAATACCGGAAGTATGAGGAAAAAAGAGACAAGGAATATCGGAAGTATTGGGAGAAACGTGAAAAGGAAGACCGTAAATACCACAAAAAGATAGCTAAGTATTACGAGAAAAGACACCGTCATGGCCCACCTGCATGGGCGAGAGCACATCGCTATGATAGTCGTCACCATGTATATTTCCGTGATTATAAGACATTTTATGATCCCTATCGTAATGGTTATGTCTATTTAAGAAATGGCAGTTGGAATTTTTCGGCCAGTATCCCTTCCTTTATGCTGAATGTCAATCTAGGGGCAGCCAACATCCGTATCGTGAAAGATGTGCCGATTAGCAGACATCCCGAAGATTTTTACAACGATTACCGTTGGGATTAATACATATACTTTATCTTGTTGTTTGAAGAAAAGCCTCAATCTTTTAAGTAAGATGAGGCTTTTTATCTGTTTTACTCTTCTTCGAAAGCTACCCTGTCGACTTTCAGTGATTTTATGCGGGCCAGGGACTCAATGCGAATGCCGGACAGTGCCCTTAGCCGCCGGCCACCCTCCTGAAAAGATTTTTCGATGATGAAACCCATACCCGATAAAGAGGCTCCCGATTGACTGATCAAGTCCATTATGCCAAAAGCGGCATTGCCATTCGCCAGAAAGTCATCGATAAAGAGTACCTTGTCATCTGCTTTAAGAAACTCTTTGCTCACACAGATATCGTATGTTCTGTTTTTTGTAAAAGAATGAACTGCACTGACGTACATGTCGCCCATGGTTTTTGGCTTTGCTTTTTTTACAAATACAACTGGTAGCTCGAGCAGGTAGCCCAGCATGATTGCCGGTGCTATGCCACTAGCTTCTATCGTGATGATCTTGTTGACCGGAAGATCTGCAAAGCGGCGGACAAACTCTACGGCAATAGATTTCATTAAGACCGGATCCATCTGGTGGTTAATAAAGCTGTCGACCTTCAGTATGCCTCCAGCGAGACTCTTGCCATCGTTCAAGATCCTATCCTTTAATAATTTCATATGATTTAATATAAATTGCTACTCTTCTTCCATTTGGTAGATGTGGTTGAACTCCGCCTGATGATGCTCAAGGATTACCTTACGTTTCATTTTCAGAGTCGGCGTGAGTTCGCCGTTTTCAATGGTGAATTCATCTTTTAGGATAACCGGCTTTTTTATCTGTTCCCAATTGCCAAAATGCTGATTTGCCCGACGGACTTCCTGATTGACCTTTTTGACGACCATCGGGCTTTCCAGAAACTCCTGCCTGCTCATAGTCGCAAGTTCCGGCGCATCTTGTTTCGCCCAGTCCAATAGATGTGCATAGTTCGGGACGATAAAGGCTGACGCAAACTTCATCCCGTCACCGATCACCATGGCCTGCTCGATAAATTTGGATTCCACAAGCTTCGTTTCGATCGGCTGCGGAATTACGTATTTACCACCCGATATTTTAAACATTTCCTTTTTGCGGTCGATGATTTTTAGAAATTTTTCGTCTTCCCATTTGCCGATATCGCCCGTGTGGAGCCAGCCGTCCACGATTGTTTTATCGGTTTCCGCCTGATTTTTATAATAGCCCATCATCACATTGGGACCCTTTACCAGTATTTCGCCATCTTCAGCAAGTTTGATTGCCACAAAGCGGACGGGGAGGCCCACGGTGCCCACGCGGATGCCCTTTAGGTAATGGTTTACCGAAATGAGCGGGGATGCCTCCGTCATACCGTAACCTTCATACAACGGGATACCTGCCGCTAAAAATGCACGGGTCAGCTTGTTGTGCAAAGAGGCTGAGCCGGAGGCCACCGTCTGCAGCTTTCCCCCCAGCGCTTCATACCACTTGTTGAGCACAAGCTGTTTGGCCAATTTGAGTTTCATATTGTAGGCGAAACTCCTTTTGGCCGGATTGGGATCATATTCTTCGGCGACAGCGACAGCCCAATCAAATATTTTTCTTTTAAGCCCCGTAAGCTCGTGGCCGGTTTTCATGATTTTCTCATAGACCTTTTCAAGAATACGGGGAACGACCGTCATGATATGAGGCTGTACTTCTTTGAGGTTGTCACCGATTTTATCAAATGATTCGGCGATATGGATTGTGAAGCCCAGATACATGTACGTATAGAGCACCATTCGTTCATACGCATGGCAGGGGGGAAGAAAGGTAAGTCCCCGGTCATAGGCCTTACAGGGTGTGATTTCTGCGGCCCCCAGCACATTGGCGAAAATATTACTATGGGAGAGCATTACACCCTTTGGCTTGCCCGTGGTACCCGACGTATAAATCAGGGTGGCCAGATCATCGGGCTGGATCTGGTCGCGCAGCTCCGTTAATTTATCTTCAGGACATCGGCTACCCAGATCAATGAGTTCGTTCCAGCTTCGCAAGGAGTCCTGTTCGGCGATGCAAAATATATATTTTAATGTATAGATTGATTCTGTAAGGTTCATCAGTCTGTCATAAAGCCCCTTGTTGCTGACAATACAGACTCTGATCTCGGCATCGTTGAAAATATATTGGTAATCGGCGTCGGTGATGTTGGGATAGATGGCCACGACCACAGCCCCGATCTGCTGAATGGCAAAATCTATCAGATGCCATTCGATGCTGCTGCCAGCGATGAGGCCGACTTTTTCGTCTGGTTTAACACCTAGTTCGATCAGGCCTTTGGACAGTTTATCCACTTTTTCAAGAAAATCTGCTGTTTTTATATAAATCCACTTGCCGTCCACTTTGTGGGCAAACATGTCAAGGTTAGGGTATTTGCTGACCTGTTGGCGTGCGAGATCAAATAATCTAAGTTTTTCTTCCATTTCAAATGTATATTCTTTTGTCCCATGGGAACCCCTTCCCCTATGAACTTTGTTTTAGCGGAAAAGTTTGCAAACTTAAATAATTGTTTCAATAATAAGGAATGATTTTCCATTTAGCTTCTACGAAGGAATGGATACAGTAGGGTGCTGAGCAGGGACACCGGGAGGATTGGCAAGCCCCATTACATGAAAAAAGCCAGCCTTTATCGACGGCTAGCTTTTCTTCTTTGTTTTTCTTTGATCAACAGTCCGAGTTCACGGCCCGTTGCTCCGGCGACGGAGGTATTTTCCTGTGCTCTTCTGAACAAGTAAGGCATGACTGCTTTTACAGGGCCATAGGGCATGTACTTCGCGACGTTGTAGCCATGAGCAGCCAAATTGAAGCTCAGGTTATCAGACATTCCCAGGAGCTGAGCAAAGTAGATCCGGTCGGTGGATCGGTCGATGCCACGTCTGTCAATTTCTTTGGCCAATAGCATACTGCTGTCCTCGTTGTGTGTACCGGCCATCAAACCGAAATTGTCCAGATGGTCCAAAATAAAAGCTATGGCTTCGTTGTAGTCACGGTCTGACGCTCCTTTGTTGGGTTGGATAGGGTCTGCATACCCTTTCTGGGCGGCACGTGCTCGTTCGATCTCCATATAGGCGCCGCGTACAATTTTGGCACCCATGTGAAAACCTCTAACTTTGGCATATTCAAAATCCGCTTTCAGCGAAGCCAGTTTGTCACTGCGGTACAATTGATAGGTGTTGTATACAATCGGTTTTTCCACATTGTACTTTTCCATCATCTCCCGCGCGATATCATCGATGGCATCCTGTATCCAGGAATGTTCGGCGTCGATCAGTACTTTGACACCAGCATCGTAACAGGCTCTGCAAATGCGGTCAGTACGGTCGAGCATACGCTGATATTCGGCTTGCTCGGCTTCATTCAGCGTCTCTTTTGCGTTGACTTTTTCAAATAGCTCAAAACGTCCGAGTCCCGTAGGCTTAAAGACCGAAAACGGAATATATTTATTTTTGCTGGCAGCCACTACCGTGCGGAGGACCTCGTTGCAGCAAGCATCAAAGGCACTTTCGGTCTCTTCCCCTTCGACAGAATAATCGAGTATTGTGCCGACGCCATTCTCACCCAATTCGTTGATGGCGGCTTCGCAACCCTCAATTGTTTCTCCGCCACAAAAATGCTTGAATATTGTATTGCGGATGATACCCTGGATCGGCAATCCGATATTCAGGGCAAAGTTGGTCATTGATGGACCTACTTTTGTCAGAAAGTTATTCGCAATTATTTTGAATAACCAATACGCTCTTTCCAGATCCTTATCGCTTTTGCTTTTAAAAGCGATCTCTGTATTATCAAAGGACAATGTTCTGGGCTCGGAATTCTCAATCATAATCTTTATTTGCAATAAGGCAAATGTAGCAATTTAGTGTGCATTAAAACGATGATATTTCTTGTATTCCTCCCCGAAACCGTTATTTTTGTGGAATGCAAGAATTTAAAATCGAGGGCGATTATATACAGCTTATACAGTTACTTAAAGCTTTAAATTGGGTGGAGCATGGCGCTATGGCACAGTTGGTTGTGTCGGAGGGATATGTCAAGTACAATGGACAGGTCGATTATCGGAAAAGACTCAAATTGCGGCCGGGAGATGTGGTGGAGTTTGACGGGATGGAAGTAAAATTGGTGTAATATTAAACAATATTGGTAAATAGAAAACTTAAACCTTAAAGAATCATAGAATGGAAGTCATAGAAAGTTTGGGCTATCAGGTATATTTTGATGACACGCTGGCCTCGCTAGAGACGTTTTTAGCTGCACGCAATTATTCCAAAATCATTGTTCTGGTCGATACGAATACGTTGGATAATTGCCTGCCTTTATTTCAGCAGGCCCTGCCCAGTTTATCCAACTATGATGTTATCGAAGTAGATCCCGGGGAAGAAAATAAAAACATCGACTTTTGTATCGGTGTTTGGCAAAATATGCTTGATTTTGGTGCTGATCGACATTCCCTGTTAATTAATCTGGGCGGCGGGGTCGTCACTGATATGGGCGGTTTTGCGGCTTCCACGTTTAAGAGAGGGATGGATTTTATCCAGATCCCAACGACACTACTTTCGCAGGTAGATGCTTCTGTGGGCGGCAAAACGGGCATAGATATGGGCAGTGTCAAGAATATTATCGGTACATTCGCACAGCCTCAGGCCGTGTTTATTTCCAGCCTTTTCCTAAAGACCCTGGATAAGAGACAGCTCATTTCAGGCTTTGCAGAAGTCATCAAACATGGGCTTATTTTCGACCAGGCATATTATAATCAAGTGAAAACACTGGGTATCGATCAGGTTGACAATGCCCTGATCAAGCATTCTGTTTCGATCAAAAATAGGGTCATTCTGGAAGACCCAAAAGAGAAGGGACTCCGCAAGATCCTGAACTTTGGGCATACGATCGGACATGCCATCGAAGGCTATTCCCTGCAGCATGACAAGCGACCGTTGCTGCATGGTGAGGCTATTGCTGTAGGCATGATCTGTGAGGGATTTCTTTCTCATAAGCTGAACGGACTTTCGCTGACGGATCTGGACGATCTGATAGCTACCTTTAGAAGATACTTTAATGACTATAGCTTCAGTTCGTCCATTGATACCACGCTTTTGGAACTTATGCGCAACGATAAAAAGAACCTGTCCAATCAGATCGGCTTCGCACTGCTTGACCGTATTGGCAGCTGCCAGTATGATATATTTGTATCCGAAGAAGATATCATTGAGAGCCTTGATTTCTACCGTGAACTGACTGCAGGATAAAATTTGATATAATAACCATTTATACCATGAACAGATTATTGATTTTACTATTTTTCATTTTGGCAACCGGTTTCGTTGCCAACGCGCAACGGCGTGTTCTGATATTCAGCAAAACAAAGGGATTTAGACACAGCAGCATCGAGAAGGGTGCAGAAGTCCTAAAATTGCTACTGGATAAAGAGAATATTGGGTCTGACCACTCGGAAGATGCCGCATTGTTTACCGACGGAGAGCTGCAAAAATATGGCGCTGTTATCTTTCTGAGCACGACAGGTGACATCCTGGACAGTGCACAACAAGCAGCGTTTGTCCGTTTTATTCAGTCCGGTAAAGGTTTTGTCGGTATCCACGCCGCGACAGATACCGAATTTGACTGGCCTTGGTACAACGGGCTGGTCGGAGCTTATTTTGCATCCCATCCCGCTGTACAGAAAGCGAAAATCGATGTGCTTGATCAAAAGCACCCTGCAACCGCACATCTCGACAAGGTTTGGTGGCACAAAGATGAATGGTACAATTTCAAGGATGTAAAAGACGGTCTGCACGTGCTGATGAATCTGGATGAAAAAAGCTACGAGGGGGGAAAGATGGGCGACCATCATCCGATTTCCTGGTCACATACTTACGATGGAGGGAAGGTGTTTTATACCGGATTGGGGCACACAGCCGAGTCCTATGACGAAGCTGAGTTTAGGCAGCACCTGATTGGTGGTATTTTGTCTGTACTTCCCAAAAAATAAACTTGGGGCCAACGGCCCCCTTGAAAATGTGAAAATGCCCCGATATGGCTGTCCATGTCGGGGCATTTTCACATTCAGGTATCGGCCGAACCTGGATTTCCTCTAATACTTCAACCTGCATTTCGCTCCCAGACTGAACCATCTCCCCGGCATGGGGACAGCGGCGGCCTCGACATAACTTTTGTCAAAAATGTTCTGGATGTCAGCAAAGATATCGACAGTCGTCCACTGGTAGGAAGCCCGAATATCCGCTATGAAGTAGCTTTTATAGCTGATGCGTTCATTGAAACGATTGGCCGTTGTCAGCGTCCAGTTGTTATGATTTATTGTAAAATTGAAAATGACCTGATGTCTGAGGCTTTCAATGGCGTATTTTGACAGTGTGCCGTCAGCGACAGTCACCTCAGGATGAAGGTAGTTGTAGCTGACTGTCGTATAATATTTTGTGGCTGCTTCCGGATCGTTGAGTTGGTAGCGGAAGGAGGCGTTCAGACCATTGACGGTATTTTTTCCGATATTGGCCGGCTTCCATGGGACAACTGTTCCTGTTTCTGTGTTTTCCGTTGATTTCTGCCAATCGATGAAATCGGTAATGTTGCGGTGGAAATAGTTGGCCTGCGCCACGATACGGTTTGATAAGTACTTGATTCCCCCTTCGATCTGATAAGCGTTTTCAGATAATAGATCAGGGTTTCCGATATTCGCTGTCTGATTGATGTAAAGATCGGTAAAGGAAGGTACTCTTTGCGCGGAGCCGGCGCTCAGGACCAGCTTCCAATGCTCATTGAGGTCATAGCCCAGATCAAGGCCGGGAAATACCTGCCATCCGAATTTAGAATTGTAATTCACATAGGCGCCCGTGCTGAGCATAAGCTTCTCCATTGCTTCTGTTTTAAACTCCAGGTATCCGCCATAGTTATTCCGGGTGTGGGCGCCAATCGCCGTGCTGTTGATCTTCTCGAAGCGGCTTTCCAGTCCCAGTCCAAATGTTCCATAATGTTGTTCCAATGACATATTGACTTCAGCGCCGAATACATTGCTGTAGTGCTTTGACCTACCTTTTGCTGTCGACCGCCCCAGATACCAATACTCATCTTCATTATAGCGGTTGCTCAGCCTCGGACTGATTGCAAAAGCTGGGCTCAGCTGGTGTTTGGACTGTATGGAGGAGAAAGCTGTTTTGACCTGCTCATAAGCATCGTTGTCGGTCGGGGCAGCATAGTATCCATTTGCGCCAAAACGGTTGTTGATATAGCCGAAATCGGCCTTTACCTGATTAGTGGCGTTTGGCTCGTAGGTTCCGTTGTAATAGAATTTGTCATTGTTTGAAGCGGTATTGTAACGTTGTCCGTTGGTATCCTCATGTCCAAAATATACCCCGTGGCTCATGCGCTCTGTCCGCAGCTCTGCGCCAATCTGCGCACCCTTACCATAGTATTTTCCGGAGCTGGTCTGTTCATTATCCTTGAAAGAAGTACCTCCATATACCTGTGCACTGATCAAGTTAGATTCCGCACGTTTGGTGACGATGTTAATGGCTCCTGTCAGGGCATTGATCCCAAAGATACGGGAAGCCGGTCCCCTGATGATTTCGATGCGCTCTATGGCTTCCAGTGGAACCGGCAGATTCATGTTGTGATGTGCACTCTGTGGATCTGTTATTTTGATTCCGTTCAGCAGGATGGCGGTTTGTTCAAATGATCCCCCGTCAATACTGACGTCGGCCTGCGAACCAAAGGGGCCACGCTGGCGGATATCCACGCCGGGGATATTGGACAACAATTCGTTGATGGACCGGTTTGGCAATCGCTGGATATCTTCCTGCGTTAATATCTGAATATTTTTGCTCTGCTTTGAAAATGGAATCTGAAGCCTGTTCTGGTTGATCATGACCTCATTTAATAAAGTTGTGTCCCTGGTCTGCGCATGTGCAGCGCTGATGGAAAGCACGACAGCAAGTTTTGTTAATGTAATTTTCTTCTTCAACATGATTGTGTTTGTTCAAGTAATATGCGACGCCATGTTATGCACAAGCTGTCAAGTTTCTGTGCAATTGCAGTTACGGCAACGACAGCGTCTTTCATAGAGTTTGACGGGACAAAACTAAGGAGTTGACCAAGAAATAAAATAGTCCGGTATTGATAATGTTGGTAGTCCGGAATGCTTTCCTTTTTATTACATCCATTCTTCCCGCCCGATAGGCTTTTTGCCCCATGTTGTCAGAGTATCCTGCTTGTTGTCTTCCATCATTTTGGGAGCCGCGGAAAGATCTGGCTGACCTGCTTCGATCCATGCTGAGTACCAGTAGGAAGCCACGCGGCTGATGGTCTTTCGCATTCTTCTTTCCACCATTCCGTTCAACGCGCTGTGGTAAGCTGTAGCGTAGGCGTCCGAATAGGTCCATATCAACTGGTTATTACGTTCTATAAAGGAGTTTTTCTGGGTGGATTTAAATTCTCTGTTGAGTGTGGCTTCAATAGTCAGTACCGAGTCGACCAGCAGGTTGCTTTCCCTGATGATATTCCAGGCCTCGCGCAGCGGATCTTCGATATACTGTGCTCTTCCCACCAGGAGATTGTAACGGCCCGCAAACATTTCGGGCAAGCGGCTCTCCCAGAAAGCGTGTATCCCTATCTGTCCCGTTAGCTGACCATTGTAATTTTTGGTTGTGTGCAGCGGTACATGGGCATCAGCGATATAGTGGCCCAGATCCGCCGAATGTTTGATAATCTGCGGATAATGCTTTGATTGAAAGGCCTTCACCAGCTTCAGGTAGGTGAAATTGATCTGCCAGGGAATGATCCCATTTTTTAATAATTCCCGTTCGCGAAATTTTTCTTTAACCTGTGACCAGTGTAGGGGGATGGAGTCGACGGCTCTGTCCGGACGGTAGTCTTCGATGTCTATAAAATGTCTCGGACCTTCGGCGCTGTCCACAAAACAGCGTTTGTCGGGATCGACAGCTTTTTCGGTAATCAGCTCAATGTTGGCTTTATAAAATACCGCCAGTTTTGACGGTAGAGCGAATACTGCATAATGATTGATTTTTTTGTGCGCAAAAAATCCCCAGGAGCATAATGTTGATATGACGACCAGGGATAATCCCCAGTAGAAAGGAGCCTTGAACATAGTAAATTGGTTATTAATTAATTGCTAACTTTAAATATACACAAATTCAAATTAAAAACATATTAACTTAAGCGGATGGCGCTGTTAATTTATGTTTTGTTAACATAACGAAACAATAAAATAACATTGATAGTCGTTTAAATTCATTAATTTGCCGACACAAATACAGTAATTATGAAGATATTGTATGCCGTACAGGGCACTGGCAACGGGCATTTAAGCCGCGCGATGGACATTGTTCCCTGTCTCAGGGCCCATGGTGAGGTAGACGTGCTGGTCAGTGGCATCCAGGCAGACCTGTCTCTGCCTTTTGAGGTGAAATACCGTTTTCACGGACTGAGTTTTATTTTCGGAAAGTCGGGCGGAGTCGATCTCTGGAAAACTTTTATGAGTTCTACGATACGTAAGTTTACCAGTGAGATCAAAAGTTTGCCGATTGAGGAGTATGATCTTGTGCTCAATGATTTCGAACCTATTTCTGCGTGGGCCTGCCATTCGAAGGACCTACAGTGCATCGGGTTGAGCCACCAGATCGGTGCGCTGGATCCAGCGAGCCCAAAACCTGAGGAAAGCGATATGCTGGGCAAGTTTATTATGAAGAACTATGCACCATCTACACATTCCTACGGATTTCATTTTAAACGATACGCCAGAAACATCTATCCACCGGTCATCCGTAATGCAGTCCGTGAACTGGAAGTGACGGACAACGGGCATTACACCGTTTACCTGCCGGCCTACGACGACGCGCACCTGCTTAAGCATCTGATGAAGTTTCCCGATGTGAAGTGGGATGTGTTCAGTAAACACAACTCACGGCCTTTCGAAATGAAGAATGTGACGATAAGACCGATCAATAACCGGTCGTTTATTGAAAGTATGGCATCGTCATCGGGAGTTTTGTGCGGTGCAGGTTTTGAAACACCGGCAGAAGCCTTATATTTGAACAAGAAATTGCTGGTCATCCCGATGAAAAATCAGTATGAGCAGCATCTCAATGCTGCTTCGTTGGAGGAAATGGGGATTCCCGTCATTTCGAGCTTGAAGCAGAAAAATATGCTGGCCATCGAAGCTTGGCTTAACAGCCGCTCGAGGGTAGAAGTTGATTATCCGAATATAACACAGGAAATTATAAATGAAATCGTGCAGAAGCACCGTTAAGTAACACATGAAATACATTGCATTAGCCCTATTATCATTGACTACAGTAGCTGGATTTGCCCAGCAAAAGAAAAAAGTCAGTGCTGTCAGAAAGAAGACAGTCAATACCTCCAGAACAGCAAATACGTTGGCGACTAAGGCCGATTCCGTATCCTATGCCTTTGGTATGGACATCGGAAGATCGTTAAAATCCACGGAGATCGACTATCTCAAAGCCGATGTCATTGGCAAAGCGATTGCCGCTGCTTTAAAGAATGAGCAGGCCTTGCTTGACGAAGGGCAGACGCGGGAAGTTATCCAGCAGGCGATTATGGATATGCGCACTAAGAAAGAGGCGGAGAGCCGGGCAAAGGAAGATAAGTTTTTTGCTGAAAACGCCAAAGTGGCCGGCATGAAAACGACCGCCGAAGGTATACAGTATCTCGTTCTGAAAGATGCCGATGGTGCCAAACCTGCAGCTACTGACGAGGTGACCGTACATTACAGGGGTACACTGCTCGATGGAAAGCAGTTTGACAGCTCCTATGATCGCAACGAACCGCTGAAACTGTCTCTACAACAGGTCATCAAAGGCTGGCAGATCGGTATACCGCTGATGTCTAAAGGCGCAAAATACAAGTTTTACATACCGAGCCGGCTGGCCTACGGAGCGCAGGCCAAGGGCAATGATATCCCTGCTCATAGTACACTGATCTTTGAGGTGGAACTGCTCGATTTTACTGCCAATGGAACAACGTAATTTAGGCAAGAGCTCCATTCAGGTTTCGGCAGTCGGTCTGGGCTGTATGTCGTTGAAGGCTAATCAGCCCAAACAGAGCAAAGATATCCTGCGCCGGGCTTTCGAGAATGGTATTACCTTTTTTGATACTGCCGATCTTTATGACAAGGGGCAGAATGAGACGATCGTGGGAGAGGCCCTACAGCCCTTTCGGAAAGACGTGGTACTGGCTAGCAAGGTGGGCAACGCCTGGCGGGCCGATGGCTCCGGATGGGACTGGACACCGTCAAAAACATACATCATCAAAGCCGTAGAAGGGTCTCTTTCGCGGCTCCGAACCGACTATATTGATCTGTATCAGTTGCACGGCGGGACTATCGACGATCCGGTAGAGGAGATCATTGAGGCCTTCGAGCTATTGCAAATGCAGGGCAAGATCCGGGCGTATGGTCTCTCATCGATACGGCCCAACGTCATCAAAACCTATATCTCCAGGGCGTCGATTGCGAGCGTCATGATGCAATACAGTCTTTTGGACAGAAGGCCAGAGGAAGAGATGGTTGAATTGTTGTCGAAGCACAACGTCAGTATTATAGCCAGGGGATCGTTGGCCAAAGGGATGTTGGTAAACAAACCTGCTGGAGCCTATCTGCAATATAGCTCTGGAGAGGTGGCACATATACTCCGCAATCTGGATCAGGCCATTAAACGGACTGGCAAAACGCGGGCGGCAGCAGCGCTGTCGTACGTGCTCAGCAGTGCGGCGGTGGCTACCGCAGCAGTGGGAGTAAGCACTCCGCTTCAGCTGGATGAACTGATCGAAACCAAGCAACAGATCGCTGCGCTCGATGAGCTGAGCAGGAAGGAGCTGCTCGAAGGTGTCCGGAATATGTATTATACCGAACACCGTTAGGCCGTTAAATTAGCTGTTAAAACAAGCTCAGTATCCTATCCAGATCCTCTGGCGTGTCCACAGCGATGGTCTCATGCGGCGTTATGGCCGTTTGGATGGCATAGCCGTTTTCCAGCCAGCGCAGTTGTTCGAGCGCTTCGGTTTTCTCCAGGTCAGAGACCGGGAGCTGTGTTAATTCGCGTAGTGTCGTGGTGGTATATGCATAAATGCCAATATGTTTGAAATACTGCTGATGCTGCAGCCACGCTGCAGGCGCTATGCCCCTTAAAAACGGAATGGTCTGTCTGCTGAAATAGAGCGCTTCGCCCTTTAAATTCCGTACCACTTTCGGAATATTGACATTGAATAGCTCCTCCTGTGCGGTGATCGCTTTGACCAAGGTGGCGATTTTCGTTTCGGGCGACTCAAAACAGCTGGCCAGGAGATCAATCTGTTCAGGGTTAATAAAGGGTTCGTCCCCCTGGATATTGATCACAACATCATATCCCTGTTCTTTCGCGATTACCTCAGCACAGCGGTCTGTGCCCGATTCATGCGTAGCTGCGGTCATGGCCACATGTCCACCAAAGGAGAGCACCTCCTGCTGTATCCGCAGATCATCGGTGGCGACGACAACTTTATCTATTTTTGCTGACTGCTGCACCTGTTCGTATACCCTACGGATCATGGTCTTACCCTTGATATCCACCAGAGGTTTGCCCGGAAACCTGCTCGAAGCATATCGTGCAGGAATAATACCTAAAAATTTCATTTACGCTAACGTTTTTAATGTCAAAAGCCTGTAAATATGGTAGTTTACAGGCCTTCTGTTCTTTCTGGTCTGTTTAATCAAACAGACCGAACAATTCAGCTTCTACTTTTTGGATGATGCTGCCCAGATCTTCGGGGTTTGTTGTAAAATCCAGATTATCCTTATCTAAAATCAGCACTTTACCCTCCTTGTAATTGTTGATCCACTTGTCGTATTTATCATTTAATTTGGATAAATAATCCAGACGGATTGCCGTCTCATAATCGCGGCCTCTTTTTTGGATGTTATTGACCAATGTCGGTACCGACGCCTTTAAGTAGATCAGCAGATCCGGAGGTTTGATGTAGTGGATGATGCTCTGAAAGATATTGCTATAATTTTCGAAGTCCCGCGCGCTCATCAGCCCCATATCGTACAGGTTTTCTGCAAAGATATACGCATCCTCATAGATGGTACGGTCCTGGATCATATCGATACCCGTCTCCTGCAGTTTGACGATATGACGAAAACGGCTGTTTAAAAAGAAAATCTGCAGATTGAATGCCCAGCGTTTCATATCCGAATAAAAGTCTTCGAGATAAGGGTTGTTGTCGACGGCTTCAAATTGCGGTTCGAATTTGAAGTGGCTTGCCAATAATTCGGTCAATGTAGTTTTTCCGGCACCTATATTTCCGACGATAGCTATATGCATATGTTTTAAGCTTAATAAAATCTTTTAATACCAATAATCTCGCGCACTTCTTTCAGTGTTTTTCGTGCAGACTCACCCGCTTTCTCGGCCCCCAGTCTAGCGACTTTGGCGATGTACGCATCGTCATTGGCGATATCTTCGATGCGCATGCGGACATCATTTGTTGCCAGCACCATATCTTCGGCCAGTTGTTTCTTGAAGTCTCCGTAACGGATTTCACATCGATTGTACAGATCGTCAAAGTGCTGTAATGTATCCGGGGCCGAAACGACTTTCATCAGATCAAAAAGATTCTGTATGGCTTCGGGCTTAGCTTGGTTCATTTCTGTCGGTCCCGAATCAGATACTGCGCGCATCACTTTTTTACGGATGACGTCGGCGCTGTCCGAAAGGTATATACAGTCTGCTTCACCATTCGATTTACCCATTTTTCCCTGTCCCGCCAGCCCCGGGATTTTCACGAGCTTATCTGAATAGGAGAATGCAAAAGCCTCTTTGAAATAATCGACATTATACAGGCGGTTAAAGCGGTTGCCAAACGTGCGTGTCATTTCCAGATGTTGTTCCTGATCTTTGCCTACCGGTACTTTGGTCCCATGGTGGATCAGAATATCGCAGGCCATCAATACCGGGTAGGTCAGCAGGCCGGCGTTGACGTTGTCCGGGTTGCTCCGTACTTTATCCTTAAATGCCGTTGCCCGTTCCAGTTCACCCAGATAAGCGTTCATATTCATGTACAGGTAGAGCTCGGCTACTTCGGGGACGTCAGACTGCACGTAAATGGTGGATTTCTCGGGGTCTATGCCCGCCGCGAGATATTCGACGATAACCTGCCGGACAGTTCCTTGTAAACCATGTGGGGTAGGGTGCGTGGTCAAGGAGTGTAAATCTGCAATGAAAAAAAAGCAATTATATTCATTTTGCATTTTCACGAAATTGCTCAATGCACCATAGTAATTTCCTAAATGTAATTTTCCGGTACTTCTGATACCGCTAACAACTGTTTCCATATTCCTGCGAATTTACGCATTAATTTGACAAAGTCGAATTAAAATGCCCATGTAGGGCCGCCTTTTGATCGGCTGCTGTCATTTTTTTAATGTTTTTGCTTCATTCCAGTATACGTCCATTTCTTCGAGGCTCATGTCCTGCAGGCGCTGTTTATTCTCGGCTGCTTTCTGCTCCAGGTACGTGAAGCGTTCGATAAACTTTTTATTGGTACGTTCCAGCGCATTTTCGGGGTTGATGCCGATATGCCGTGCATAGTTGATCAAGGAGAACAGCAGATCTCCAAATTCAGCTTCAGCACGGCTATGGTCTACCGTATCTGTCGATTCAATATTAAATTCGGCTTTGAATTCGGCCAGTTCCTCTTCCACTTTTTCCCATACCTGTTTTTTGTCCTCCCAGTCAAATCCGACCCCTCGGACTTTGTCCTGAATGCGGTAAGCCTTGACTAGAGCCGGCAGCCCTTTTGGTACACCCGAAAGTACTGAAGCGTTGCCCTCTTTAAGTTTGATTGTCTCCCAGTTGGATTTGACCTGTTCTTCGGTGTCCGCGTTGGCGTCTCCATAAATATGCGGATGGCGGCTGATCAGCTTGTCACAGATGGCGTTGAGCACATCCACGATCGAGAACCTGTTTTCTTCCTCAGCGATACGCGCATAAAACACCAGGTGCATCAGCACGTCACCGAGTTCCTTCTTGATTTCCGGATAGTCCTGATCCAGGATCGCGTCAGTCAGTTCGTACATTTCTTCCATCGTAAGATGGCGCAGCGATTCCATCGTCTGTTTCTTATCCCAGGGGCATTCCAGTCTTAATGTGTAGAGTACATCGAGCAAACGTTGGAATGCCAGCTGTGGGGTATGCTGATAAGCCGGAGCTATGAGATTTGCCATGTCAGATTGCGTTTTCTTTTCACAAAAATAGAAATATGATTCCGAATAAACTATTTGGAATTGGCGAAAACAAAAGCCGCGGGCTAATCGTTTTATAATAAAAATAGATTTACAACAGATTAAGACAATCAGCTATGGAAAGAATGCATGGATACTCTTCGGCCAGTGTTGCGCTGGAAAAATTAAGTGGTATGGGATATACGATAGATTATAATGTTGAATTTGATGAACTCCTGGCGCACGCAGATGAATATAAGATTGATTACCTATACCGTTATGAAGGGGCGTCAGATCCGGGGGATGAATCTACTGTATATGGTATAAGCCGTAACTCCGGTGAAAAAGGTGTTTTTGTAGCCGGTAACCTATCACTGATTGAAGGGAAAAAGCGTGACATCCTGCTGCAGCTGGAGCTTAAAGAAAGAGAACACTAACAGATAAGAAGAGCCCACGGGCAGATAATTTTATCACAATGGACTACAAAATGAGAGAAACAGCGCGGCTGGCGGAGCTCAAAGCCTGGGCGTTGGGCCGGGATGGAAAGCCTGCCGGCGGAACCTATTCGGAGCCTGCGACCGACCGTTTTTTACAGGTATACCGTAATGAGGCGCTAAATCTGATGAAAGCAGGATCCTATAATGAGGGCGCCGGACTGTTTGAAGCCTATGTGGAGCTCCATTATCCACAAGATCTGGAAAAGCTCGTCGGCAAACTGGAGCGTAGTTACGAAAGTCTGGAACGATTTAATGCTGATCTGCTCGAAGAAGGTTTCTATAACCTGGTCCTGAGCGATATTCCATTGCATATGGAGGGAGCTGTCATCGTGCTGCTGCGGGTCAAAGAAGCTGAGTTTCCGGCTATATACAATAATGATCAGGATGCTGACATGCGCAGTTCGCCACATTGGCTGCTCGAGCAGGCGTACAGCCATATATGGGTCGACATGCATCAGACTGCCTTAAACAACAAGCACTATCCGCACCGAATGTTGTAAGTTTTGGCAAAATTTTTGTTGTTTCTCATTCGTGTACGAGTGGGTATATTCTTTCTGAGGAACTCTCTCGGCCGTTTCTGAAATACTAACCATGAACTAAATTATGAATTAACTATGATCTTATATATCAGTATTTTTGTGGTCATTGTCGCTGCCTGTGTACTTCTTTCTGTCGTTATGATGAAAAAGCAAAAGGATACAGCCAAGAAGTATGAAGGGGAAGCCGGTCTGTCCATGGCCGTAGCCGTTAAAGATGATTTGCTGCAGCATGAATTCAGTGAACTGAGCAAACAGATGAACGGGGCTCCGATTGACGCGTTTACACAATGCGCCTATATTGCCACTGTCGGAGACAAGATTGCTTCGGCCGCCGCGACAGCGGCTAAGACAGCGGCATGGGCTGCTGTAGGTGTAAAGGCAAAGTATCAGGAACGCGACAATGCCTCCTATCTGATTCTCAGTAACCAGGAACTGCACTATATCTTTTTTGACGAGGGCGAAGCCCGGGATCACCTCGTCTTTGACCATGAGACCCTCCTGGATGCCCGTCCCGCGCAGATCAGTAGCTCTGAAAAGGTCACGCGTATGGGCTCCATTATGGGATTGAAGCCTAAAAAAATGCATCTTGATGTGAACGGTAATGGACTGGATCTCATCTATTACGGTACCGTGCAGCGCATGCCTGCCGGCCTGATTTCACCAGGGCCCGGCATGTTCGAAGCGCAGGCCAGGTTCCAGTTGATGGGCCGGTTTTTCCTGGACAGACTGTATCAAAAATATCCACAGCTGCAGGATTGATCGGCAGAATTCTACACGGCGCGGGCGGAGGAGAAGAGATTGTCATCTGAGTTTCGTTTTACAACGACCGCGGGGCAATTTCTGCCGGCTTCTGCGTTGATTTTCGTAAATTGTATAGGTAATAAAAATTATAAGATATGAATGCACTAGCAGATAAAGTAGCGTTGGTTACCGGCGCAGGTTCAGGCATCGGGCTTGCTGTTGCGCTGGCTTATAGTAGAGAAGGAGCGAAGGTGGTGGTTTCAGACATCAATGAGGCAGCAGGAGCTGCAGCGGTAAAACAGATTGAAGATCAGGGCGGGGCAGCTGTGTTTTTTAAAGCCGATAGTTCATCTGCGCCAGACAATAAAGCACTGGTAGATTTTGCGGTAGCCACCTACGGGCGTCTGGATATAGCATGCAATAATGCCGGAATAGGCGGTGAGGCCGCTCTGACGGGAGATTATAGTCTGGACGGGTGGAAAAAGGTAATTGACATTAATTTTAATGGCGTCTTTTATGGCTGTAAATATCAGCTTGAGGCCATGGAAAAAAACGGCGGAGGCGTCATCGTCAATATGGCATCTATCCACGGGACGGTCGCCGCTCCGCTGTCGAGTGCCTATACCGCTGCGAAGCACGCTGTTGTCGGGCTGACGAAAAATATAGGCGCCGAGTATGGTCAAAAAAATATCCGCTGCAATGCGGTCGGACCAGGCTATATCGATACACCATTGTTAGCCCAGCTTGACCAAGAACATATAGACACCCTGATCAGCAAACATCCGATTGGCCGGCTGGGGAAAGCCGAAGAAGTGGCCGAACTGGTCATTTTCTTAAGTTCGGACAAATCGTCTTTTATGACCGGGGGATACTATCTGGTGGACGGCGGCTATACGGCGGTATGATATTATGCGTCGTCCATGCCCTTTCCATCGAGGATCTGCTGATAATATTTTTCGATTCGTGATTCGCGGGTTTTTGCCTGCTTTGCCTGACTGAAATAAAAGAGATACGCCTTCTGCCGTCCCGGAGTCAGCGCTTGGAAGCTATCTTTGAATGCGATATCCTCGTTAAATGCCCTTTGTAGCTCTTCAGGTACGGGGTAGTCTTCGGTTCTCCGCATGCTAACCTTCTGTCCTGATTTTTCGACGTCGATGGCTTCGCGGATATAATCTGAGATACTGCTTCTGAGCGCTTCGATATCTGCAGCGTTGGTAAATCTGAGCTGTCTTGCAGCCTGAACATTCTCCGTCTGCTGGATTAAGATCTGCTGGGGATCTTTCAGCAGAGCCCCCTTATGGAAGAGCAGTGCGCAATATTCCTTGAATCCATGAATGAGGACGATATTTTTACCTTCATAGGTATAGCAGGGGTGCATCCATTTATACTCTTCTCTGAGCAAGGGGTTTTGCAGGACGATTTCCCTTAACAAATTGAATTCTTCATTCCATCTGTTGGAATTTTCAAAGAAATGGGCAGCTTCTACATTCATTTTACCTGAGTTTGTTTAATTAAATTGGTGAGCATGTCCTGCAGTCTGTTGTGAGCCATATTGATACCCTGAGCAAAAGGCATCATCAGCAGCTGGTCGCGGTGGTCGGCAGATTTGAAAACGATCTGCATGACCAGTCTGCTGCGCTGATCCCCGATTTTTTCAAATGTCAGGAATTCCAGCTGCACCGGAAGCGGTGAGTTTTCCATTTCGAATGTGCGCGTGATGTGTTCGTTGCGGACGATTTCGTGTATGGTGCCATTCGCTCTGAATACAGCCTTATTGTCGCGCATTGTTTCAAAAACATAAGAACCATGTTTGTGGTTTTCCCATTTCAGTACCTTTGTTCCCATCCATTGTTCAAACAGGGGCGCCTCATCGTAAGCTCTGAAGAGCAATTGCACAGGCAGATCAAACTCACGCGTGATGACGATTTCCTGTTTGCCTTCCTCGGCTTGTATTGTTGTTTTCTGTTCCATTTTAACTGTCCTTATAGTTCTTCATCAGGGTTTCGAGGGCATTGAAGCGGTCGTCCCACATCCTGCGGAACGGTTCGATGAAATCCGCTATTTCCTTCATTTTCGCCGGGTTGAGCTGGTAGTGGATCTCACGGCCGTTCTGCCTCGCCTGCAGGAGCTCGCACTCGGAGAGAATCTGAAGATGCTTGGAAACTGTCGGTCTGGCCGTATCGAAATTGGCTGCTATGGCGCCTGCAGTCATGGATTGCGAAGCTAGCAGCAGCAATATGGCCCTTCTGGTTGGATCAGCGATTGCCTGAAAAACATCCCGTCTCAAATTCATAGTGAAATCATTTGACTCAAATATATGTGTCGTTATTTAGCTACGCAAATTTTATTGAAAAAAGCGCGTGATCCAGCTCATGGTCGCCTGTTGTGAAGCGGGTGTGGTTTGCTCGCCGTAGTTAGGACGAAGCCTGATCTCGTCGAATCTGGTTTGGCGAGATGCCACAATGTTTTTTGAAGGCTACAGAAAAAGAAGACGGCGACGAATAGCCGGTACGAAACGCAATTTCCTTAATGGACAGGTTCGTTGTTTTTAATAGTGAGAGTGCTTCCTGAATATGTACCTTGGTGGCAAACTGAAAGAGTCCCATACCGAAGATGGCTTTAAAACCTTTTTTCAGTTTATATTCATTAATTCCAAACAATGCGGACAGTTGTTCGATGGTGTAGAACTGAGATGTGTTATTGACGATAAATTCCTGAACATCATGGTAGATACCGGTCGGTGTTTCCTTGAAGGTACATGTCGGCGCATCAGTATTTCCATGCAGGTCAATCCATTCAAACAAAAGCTGCAGTAGATTGAGTATTCTGCTTTTCATAAAGTACAGCCGCTGTAATCCTTTCTTGTCACAAGCTTTCATTTCTTTGAGTATGAGTTGCATCTGTGGACTGATGGGAATGCCTTGTTCGGCCAGCCGGACAAAAGCGTTGCTGTCTACCGCGCTGATGAATGAATCCAGTGCAGGGATCTGTGCTGCGAACTCATGAAAATAGTCTGATTCAACATATATGTCAAGGTTGCGGTACACTACGCCCTTTTTAAAATAAATATCGACCTCTGATCCACAAGGTGTGAAATAGATGTAGTTGTGCTGCGGCCGGTAAATGTTCTGTTGCCCATTGATGCGATCTATAAGCAGTTCGTCATTGAGGAAAAATGCAATCTGTATATAGTTTTTCGTTGCAGTTTGGTAGGACAGTGTGATATCGCTGGCATACGTATACACATAGTCTCTGACAATAAATTCGGGGCTATCAAAGATGTAGGTTGTTGAAAATTCTCCCAGTGCCGTGTTTAAATGGCTGACTGTGCCGTCCTGCTCATCACGCTCATAAAATTCCATCAGTTGACCTGTCAGTTCCTGCTGTGTGTTGGCTCCCATATTCTAATGTTTTTCTCCCGAATTCGAAATTCGAATAAGCAAATGTCCTCTACTTTTGCGGTGTAAATTTAATTATATTAATTCTAAATAAGTCATGTTTAAGAAAAGTATTCTCTGGAGCATATTGATTTTACCGGTAGCCACCATAGCACAGCAAACAGGTACAGCAAGGGAAAAAAGCGGCAAGAGCAGTTCTGCCGCTGATTCAGTCAAGATAGATACCACGAAAACCTATACATTGTCTACAGCCAATGTCGTTGCCAATAAGACGACGATTCCATCTTCCACATTGCGGTTGGGGGAAAACCTGCTGGTGACTCCGCAAAATATTCAGGTGATTGATCAGCGTCTGCTGAATGACCAGATGATACTGACTACGGCCGAGGGGCTGTCACGTAATGTCAGCGGTGTGCGTACGATCACCCATCAAGAAGAGGGGAGCGTTGGCATTGCCGTGCGTGGATTTCAGGCCTCCAACCTGCGAAATGGCATGGATGTCAGTGGGAGTTTTGGTCCGCTGCGGGAGGACATGGCTTTTGTGGAGCGTGTGGAGTTTGTCAAAGGTCCGGCAGGTTTTATGATGGGCAATACCCAGCCCGGTGGTTTTTATAATATTGTCACCAAAAAGCCTACGGGCATCAATCGAAGGACAGCGCAGATGACGCTGGGCAGTTACAGTCTGCTGCGGGCGGCTGTTGATATCGATCAGCAGCTGAGCAGTGACGGTAAGTTTCTCGGAAGATTCAACCTGATGGGCACCAAAAAGGGCAATTTCCAACAGTATGTCAATCATGAGCAGTATGTGATTAATCCTTCTTTTAAATATAATGCCAGTGAGCATACCAATGTGATTTTTGAGTATATTCTTTCTGAAAATAATTTTGAAGGTGGGTTCGCCAAATATGCCTATGGTATTGATGGCTTTAAGGAAGTGAAGAAAAACTTTTCATTCAGTGATCCGATTATGGATCCTACGAAGTCACGGGAGCATAACGTCTATGGGACCATTAACCACAATTTTGATGACGACTGGCTTTTGACGGCGCAGTTTGGCTATGTACGCTCGGAAATGGAAGGCGCATCTATCTATGCCAATTACAATAGTATTGTGCTGGCCGACGGATCCGAAGGATTGAAAAAAGGGGATGTGACCCGTAACGTCAGCATCAACGATGCACTCAACACTTCTACTGTAGGGCAGGTATTTACGCGGGGAAGGTTTAGCACGGGTGCTGTCAGCCATCACATTCTGGCTGGACTGGATATGGGCAAGAAATTTTACGTTGCAGATTGGAGCGTAGCCGGCAGTATAGTCGATAAGAGCAGGAGGCTACCCGTCAATGCCGCTGGCGAAGTGATTTTTAATATCTATAATCCTGTTTACGGAAATCTGACCAAGGATATGCTGCCTACTTATGACCGTACCCGGCCACTGCGTGAACGCGGAGCAAGTTCGCTGTCTGACTATTCGTACAGTTCGGTGCATGTACAGGATGAGGTTCGCCTGCTGCAGGATAAACTGCGTATTGCTGCAGGGCTCCGTTATACAGCGACGAAAAAAGTATCTGCTGCCAACAGTGGCAACGAGGTGAAAAACGAGGCCTTTACACCCCGCTTCAGCATTACCGGACTGCTTACACCTACACTGACGGTTTACGCGCTGTATGACGAGACCTTTCAGGAGCAGACCGGCCTGCTTGTGGACGGCGGCAGTCCGGATCCGTCGTACGGACGCAACAAGGAGATCGGTTTCAAGAAGACCTGGCTACAAAATAAACTTATGACCAATATAACGGCCTACCATCTGACAAAGACCAATATGCTTACTGCGGCGGGAGTAGACAATCCCGGCCGGTCCGAGCAGACGGGAGAGGCTACATCCAAAGGGATCGAACTCGACGTCAATGGCGCGGTCGGCAAAAACTGGAATGTTGTATTCAACTATGCCTTTACCGATGCCAAAGTAACCAAGGATAACGACCCCCAAAAGATCGGCGGCATGCTGTACGGCACAGCAAAGCATATCAGCAATGGCTGGATTAAGTACACAATCGCCGATGGCAATCTCGAAGGACTGGGGTTTTCTGCCGGCTATGAATATCAGGCCAAACGCGCGACCTGGCCTGTGGTACAGGACCACAAATACCTGCCAGATGATCTATTTTCGATAGACCTTGGAGCCTCTTATCAGAAGAACAACTATCATATTGCGCTGCTGGTCAACAACGTGACCAACCGATACAATTATGTCGGGTTCTATCCCGGTGCATGGCGCTATACCCATTATGGATGGCGGGTTGTCAACCCACAGGGATTTAGGCTCAATCTCGCTTATAAGTTTTAGAAAGCACCCGCATCAGCAATTAAATGTAATGGCCCGGCGATCTGCATACGCTGGGCCATTGTATTTCTATTTGGATCCCCAGGATACGCCATGCCGGTACAAGCGATAATAGAAGGAGATACATCGCTTTTTTAATCCAGTGCCTGCGAATTGTAAAAAGTCGGGATTTGAACCCATTAAGTCGCTATATTTGGTGAGCTAATATCATTTTGTACTCAAATGAACACGGCGCCTTCTTCTTGCCAGGGGACGCAGCTGGAAAAATGATAAAAATTATATCATAAGATATATGAAAGAGACGGTTATAAAATTTGACAAAAAGAAGCGGATTAAGAACTTGTTGGTTGGCTTTATCTTCACAATAGCCGCATTGTGCTTTTCCTATTACATTTTCTTTATCGCGGACAAAATAAGACTATACCACGGTCTTATGACGGCGATGCTAGGGGCGCTAGGGATCTATGTTGTGGTGAAGGCAGCGAAGGAACTGGGTAATGGCGACAGCATCGGACTGATATTGAATGCCGAAGGCATCACTTACAAGGCGACCCCCTTGGGTAAACAGGTTGGCCTGTTGCGGTGGAGTTCAATCGAATCTTTAAGGACCGAAAAGAAACACGGAATACAGTTTGTTTTTTTGAAATTGAGGGACGCCCGTCGTGATATTCCGGCACTTGGTCCCGCCCTATACCAAAATGTTGAGACAAACGGCATACCCGTGTCAGCAGATCAGCTCGCCATCGGATTTGAGGAACTTGCACAGCTGATTGCACAGTATCACCAGCGTTATCAGTATTAACAATTATATAAGCCAGAAAAAAGAGAGGGCAGCATCGAAGTCGCGGTCTATGCGAGCGGAATCAGAGCTTACATCTGTGAGTTAACAGATCAAATAAATTGGAATTGTATTTTGAAGTTCGAACAAAATGTCTTTACAATACTCTTCAAAAAATAATACAACTGGAAAGCAACAAAGCTTTTATGGCATAGCCTTGCCGTTTCAGTCTTATCAATTGTTTTATCTGACTCATGGGGCTTGATTTACCGGCCATTGGAATCACTCTTAAAAATCTTATCCCAAATAAATCAAAATAACCAAGGGGGTAAATTACTCCGGAATATGCATGACACGCCTTAAACCGTTATCTTACCCAAGTGCATACTGTCTGTATTACCGCCGCCATAACTCTCTACAAAAAAGATAAACACTTCATAGGTGACTTCCTTTGTACGTTTCGGGATGATGATATTTTGTTTGCCAGATATTAAGCTGTCTTTCGAGTCGTTCGTCAAAAGAGGGTATTCAGCCCCATCATCCTCTGCACTATACAGGATTAAGAACGAATTGTAATACCTCGTGCCAAACTTTTTCTCCAGATAGGCATCATATTCCCAAGTAACCCGAAGCACTTGGTTTTCCTGATCGAAATCCATCGTGTAGGAAGTGATGGGATTGGGACTTCCTTTGGCAACCATAAATTTCTGCCAGTCAACGACAAAACCGTTTTCTTCCTGAACAAGTGCTTCGTTCAAATTATAAGACATCGCAACATCATATGCCCGCTTAGGATAACTGTAAGCCTTATAACCAATATTGATGATGGGATTTAATATACTAATATGCGACCTCACAATTTTGAAGCGTGTTCTACTGAGCAGTTGTTCAGGTGTAGGCGCCCGTTTTTTAACGCGGGGGAGAGAACGCACATAATTACCTGTTTTCGTTAAGACAAACACAACAGAACCAGCTTTCCCGGAAACAGTCCCATTAACGCCATTTTTGATGATTGCCATAATTGCCTGATTAAGTTTATAAATAATAAAGATAAACATTAAAACGGAAACATCCTAGAATCAAGTTATAACTAAAGACAATTGTTAATCAATTTTCAGACAGTGTTCAGTCAATGTTTGTACAGTTTAGACTGAGTAATCACTGAGCAAGCACTGAACGAACACTGAACAAATAATGTTAAAAGGTATAATTTGATAACCATCTGATCTTCGTTTGCTGCACCTAAAATTAAACGAGAAGAACCTACGTTTGCGTAACAAAAATATTCTGGCTGGAACTCATTGCACTTGAGTTCAAAAGCTGCGAAATATTAAAGGTCGTCTTGCGGTATCTGGAAAATTTATAACGGATTCGGTGGGGACGTAAAGGAGGGGGCTGGAATGATTATTCCGACCTGTCATCCTGTTAAGTAAGATTATAAGCTATCATTAAAACAGCAACACCCAATCTGATAAAGATTGGGTGTTGCTGTTTTATACTTAAAATGACCAGCTACAAGACTTGGCGGCGAAGAAAAACACGACGAGCCAAACGAGCCCTTTGGCCAGAAAAAATAGGAATGCACCTATGCCGGCGCGTTTAAGCCATTTTGATTTATTGTCTTTTTGCTCCATCTGCAGGATTAAATCCTATTGCTGCTGATTTACTTTTCACTCGCAATAGGCGTGAATACTTCACCAAAGTTATAAAAAGTTTGGTTAGCAATCTCTACGGCGCGGTCATAAGTCGATGGATCTGATCCGTATTTGTTTAGCACAGCTGTGAAGCCCGCCCACATATCGTGGCTATTTTCACCGTAGCCTTCAAAAAATGATGTCCCCTTGCTGACCCCATATTTGTTCAGCATCTGTACGATATACGGACCACCCATGATGGAACCTTCAAGTACATAGAGGGACGCCAATGCTTCGAGCACATTGCCAACAGCAGGCGCGGTAGCCTCCGGAAGATCATCAACACGACCGCCCAATGCTTCGATATCACGCTTGATGTAAGCGGAATTGCGGCGCTCTGCCAGATCAGGTAATACCGCAGCGGTGATATATGGAGCGATGTTGTCTTCGACTGCACGAAAATAGGCATAGAAGCCTTTTAACACCTCCGCATAGTCTGCTTCAGAACGGATATTTTTCAATTGGCGCACGATCGTTCCTTCTACGTTTTGGTGAGCAGCGTGCGTATGCTCTTTGATATGTTGACTTAACATGTTTTTATTTTATTTATAACGATTCTATACAAAGATTCGTATTTATTTCCAATATTTTATGCTGTTTTCTGACTTATCATCTATGAAAAATGGTTTTAATTCTCTTCCGCAGGCAAGGGAAAGTAAGCTGATGATCAAATTGATCTGATACTTTCCTCTCTAGCAATATCCTTTAGCGCTGCGGCCAGCCACGGTTCTCTAGGGTCGCCCGGATGAAAGTCTGATTGTGCAGGGGCGGGTGAAAGATCTACCGGTATGCCGTCAAAATAATCTGACCAACCATCGGCATTGCGGATGAGAAATGAAGCCAGGTAGACATCGAAGTCTCCGATACGGACTGAAAAAAAGCCTACGGGTTTGCCAAAAGTCTGCTGACCGATGAGGCGCAGCGGAAGATAAGGTTTGAAGCTGCTGATCAAAAGCTCACTGGCCGAAGCTGTACGTTCAGATACGATACAGGACAACTGCTGCAAAGAATTGAAATGTCCCTTTTTGATAAAGTAATGCGTATTGGCTTTTTCACTATAATCCACATCTGCCATTGTTGCGGGGCGTCCTTTATACTGGACCACTTTGCCATTGGCATCCAGATAGGGTTGCTTACGTAGCAATGTCGCTTTGCCTTGCTGGACATTTGGATGAAATTGCTCGCTGAACATAACTTTTTTATCCAGTTTGGCTGGGCTAATGAGGTTGGCCAAATATTCTGCGGTCTCCACATACCCGCCACCGTTATGACGTAGATCAAGTATTAGATGAGTAACTTGCTTTTGAGCCAGTTCGGCTGCAAGTTGATCCAGTTCGGCCTTCACGGCATGAAGCTGGGGGAAGGTGGGGATGTAAACATAAGCAATCCGTTTGTATCCCGCGGACCAGTAGGACAGGTGGGTAGCATACCTGTATGCTGTTTCTATGCTGGCCATATGACCACTACTTTTCTTGCCGTCACGATGGTGTTCCAAATATGAATATTTGGGTTTATTGGGGATTGTCGACAATTCGTAAGGTCTATCTTTCTTGCGCAAAGCGTATTGGCTGAGTGCAAAAAGTGCCCGCTCATATGCCGTTTGCTCGGGTTCTATCTGTGCATATTTCGTCCGCGGATCAAAAGCCGTATATGAAGGAAGAGATGCCTGCCAGCGGTATAGCTGTTTGGCATAGAGGTAGATCGAGTCGAGCGTCAGTTCTTTTTTCGTTCCTGTTTTTGGACTAATAAGTTCATCGGGCAGTGTTGTTGTTCTGCTGCCATTCTGACAAGCTGTTATAGCAGCTGTTGTAACTAATAGACCAACTATTTGGCGGATTCGACTCATTATATGATGCGGATTTTGTTCGTTATGCTTGTAATTGATTCGCTACAATGGATAATTATCTGAAATTTTTAACTTTTTTTTTAAAATATAAAAACCTAATTTTGTGCCAATTTATTTAATTTTGATGCCTCCGCTACTGTGGAGTACTCAAATGTCCCAAAGGTTTCCCCTTTGGGATTTTTTTTTTCAGGGTAATATAGGTCGCTCTGTTTTGTTTGGTACACTGGATAAACTCTCCAAAAAAGCCAAGATATTTTCCTGTTCTCTACTACTTAATCGAATATTTTGGATATGTGGCGATAAAGTGCCATTGATCTGTTGCCCTGACTTTTGGGGCATGCCCTGGCTTAGGAGGTTTATCAGTTCACGTAAGCTTGCTATACTGCCGTTGTGCAGATAGGGCGCAGTATGGACCACATTCCGCAGACCCGGTGTACGAAATTTACCTTTGTCTGTTTCCAGGCCTGTCGCCTCAAAGCGACCATTATCCAAGGCACCTTTGCTGGTAACTGCGTAACCCAGGTTATGAAAATCGAGATCGGTAAAGAAGGGACCGTTATGGCAGTTGATACATTTTCCTTTGGTTCGAAACAGATGGAGGCCTTCAAGCTCTGCATCGTTTAACGCTTGATAATCCCCTTTGATAAAGCGATCAAAGGCGGTTTCACCACTGCTTATTGATCTTGAATAAGCTGCTATGGCATCCAGTAAACCTTCAATAGTCATCGTTTGCGTAGCATAAGCGGCCTCATATAAACGAAGATATCCGGGTATGGCTTGCAGCTTAGCGGGTAAAGTAGCTGTATTGCCGCCCATTTCGATGGGGGAGTTGATGGCCTCGGCAATCTGCTCACGATAAGTCTTTGCGCGGCCATCGTGGAAGAGCTTGCCTTCCAGATACCAGACATTTTCCATGGAAGGTGTATTGCGGTGATGCAGTGCAATGCCATCTGCCGTTGTTTTTTGGTCGATCCAGTAGGTGTCAGGATTATGACATGAAGCGCAAGTCCTCATGCCATTACCGGTACGGGGGTCGAAAAATAAGGCTTTGCCAAGTGCTATAAGCTCGGCCTTATCTTTTGATGGGTTTTCGGGTAAAGCGGCCAGTTCGCGTACCTTGATATTATCGTACCAAGCCGCGGCTGGCCATTGCGTTACCGATTTACTATATTGTTGCCGTAAGGTTTCTTCAGGTTGAGGGACAATCGTCGGCTCTTCTGGCGTAGACTTACCTTTGCGGCAGCTGTATACCATTATGGTTGCTAAAGCAAAAATGATAAATAGCTTTGTTTGATTAGTGATAATCACGGTTTAATAACTACTGAAGCATATTAATTAGTTAAGGTTAATCTGTTGTTCTCCCTCCGACAATAGCTTTCCATCTTTGTCCATCAATTTCAGTGTTTTAATCTGATTACCCTGAATAGTGGCTGGTATCGGTAAAGTAACTGTTTTTTTAGCGACATCGAATATTGCATTTGTTATCTTATACGAGTTATTAAGATTGTCAATTGCCATAAAATGATCGAAGTCAGCTTTGAAAAAAAGTTCATAAATCTCGGTGCTTCTAATTGGCATGACCAGATTTTCTCCTTTTTTTACAGTATAAGAACCTGAAGTAATTAAAAGATTAAGCTGCGGCAAGAATACGTCAAAAGAATCGGTGATAACCGTGTAGCGACCGGAAATCACCTTAATTTTGTAAGTGCCCGGCTTTAGGTCATCAGGGCGATTTAGCGTAATCGCAAATGCACTCAATTGTCCAAAAGATAATAAGGTCTCGTTATCGTCTTTATCCACAAGATATGCTTTTGTCTGAGTTTCATCAGGTATAATATTTTCCCCCTTTAAGGAAATAGGATTCGTGCCGGGTAAATAAAGATAATATTGGTTGTTGAGTAAGTTTAAGCTTACTTGTACTAAAGGTTGATTATACTGGAATACCAATGTATAATTTTTGCTGGAGCCATCTTGTGCCCGTACGGTATAGGTAATCGGTTTGTCCGATTGCAACTGTATTGCTGTACCCGATGCAGGTGTAATCGTTGCTAATTCCGAAACTTTAATCGTCGGTGTAATGCTTTCGGGTTGGTCCACTAATGGTGGCCAATATAAGATAATCTGGTCATTCACGATACTGGCCGACAAGGTTTTGCCGTCAGCATCCTGAATGCTAAAGGACTCAATGTCATTGTAGGGCAAGCTGGGGTATTCGGTCTTGCAAGACCAGCATGATAGTGCTAGCATAAAAATAGCTAGCCATTGATAAGTACGTATTGTTTTTTTAAATACTGAAAGTTGCATAATTTTTTTTGATTAAAAAATAGTTATGCGGATGATTAGGGTAAAGAGATCCGCAACCCATCCACTAGGTTGCGGGTCTATTAAGATAAATTATTGAAAATTATAATGCCTTAACTTCGATATTGACATCTGCTTTTACTTGTAATTGACCTGCCACAACTTGCTGGCCGACATTGCTGAAGCTAAGTAATTTTACTGCATATAATGCTCCAGATCCATCACCCACCAATACGGTCAATGGCTGGATGGCTTTATTTGTATGGTCAGTTATATCGTATTCATACCATTCGTTATTACCTTGTGATGATACTGGTGTCGCAGTCGTCCAATCTGATACTGTAACAGAAGAGATATCTTTTGCTACGGTTTTGAGTGAATAACCAGAATTTGCTCTTATGGATCCATTCACATGGCTAAAGAATGCGACCTGGCCTGAGCTGCTTAAGCTTTGTGCTCCTGTACCAAGATTTACATAAACAGCTGGCCAGTTGGCTGCGTCTGCCGGGCTCCACCATTGACCTACAACGGTGTAGTTGCTATTTGCTTTAGCTTGATTGAGCACCAATGGAGCTGTTGCAGATTCTGTTGTTGGGGTCGCTGCCCATACTGCTGCCGATAGCGCAGTCACGGCCATTGCCGATTTTAAGATGGTTTTGATGTTTAAGTTCATGATATTTTAATTTATTTAATTTTGATGCCACCATGGCATCTCGTGGATGTCTGTTTATGATTCCGTTATGGTACTTGGCATATACTGCGTAAATACCACATCCGCCCAGTCTTTAAACTGGAATGTGACTTTTACGTTATCAAAAGTTCCCGTTGGTAAGCTAGCTGGCAGGGTAACAGTCATTTCGGTACGGGTATACGATTTAATCGTTAAAGGATAATCCTTTCCATCCAATGTCATGATAACAGCCGTAGGATCCAGAATAACACTGCTTGAACCAGCGATAATGGTCCAATCCTTGTCTTTTGCCAGGGTTAAACCTGATGAATTGATATACACCTTCGGCTGGCGGTAGGTAATTGTGATGGGGTCTGGCAAGATAATGGTATGCCCAAGATTGGTCACCTCCACATCGTATACACCCGGTGTAATATCTGAAGGAATGCGATTTTCCCGCTCGGTACCGATATAACGTAATTGATAAGTTCCAGCCCCTATGGTCAGGCTATTGGGGGTAGGCATCGGTATGCGTTCCTTGGTTTCCTGATGAATTAATGTGATACCTACCAACGTGGGATTGGTATGCATAAAAGTTCCATTTATCACTGGAAGCGCCATCGCCGGTCCTAATGCCAACACAGAGGGTGAGTTAGCGTAAAAAGCAGCTTCAAACGATGGCGTACTTTGAAATTCAATCTTTAAACTATAAGTTCTTGTGGTACCTGTCGCGGATTTGACAGTATAGGTCTGATTCTTTTCATCTGTTTTGACAGGCAGAATTTCCTCTGCGATGCTGGCCCCGTTGGAAACTTTGATGGCCGGATCGATCACCAATAGGCCATAGTAGTAGGGGATATATACCGTAATGGTATTGGCTTCATTGTCGATGGCCCCATAAATGACTTCGTCATTTGGTAGGTTGGTGACCTTGTATTCGAGTATCTTATCTGCTGGAAGCAAGGCTAATTCTTCCGTTTTGGTGCAGCGGGTTAGTAGCAATCCAATCAAAAGGAAGCTTAAAATGCTGTATATTCTTTTCATGATAGTTTAGTGTCTAATAAGTACGCTAAGCTTATTTTTTTTAGTTAGCAATGGTAAATTTGGTACTGCCAGCTTTGGCAAGTACATATTGGAAAGTAAAATACGGGGCTGGCGATGTTCTATACCAGTCTTTTGGATCTAATAAATCTTTATAGATACTTTGAATTTTCACCTTAGCGTAGTTTCCGTTGGCTGTACGTACAATCAGCGTGTGCTCTTCTATGGGATAGCATACATGTTTTTTGTTTTCAGCGCCTCCGCCTTTATGGATAGCATTAAAATCATAGACGTACCAACCCAATCCAGTCCCCATATCCCCTGAATTATCAGGGCCATAGGGTTGTTCACCTTTGCGAAACTCCGCATCTGAGGGGATATCGATGACATCTTCAAATTTTTTCTCAACAATAAGAATACCGCCTTTACCAGGACCGCCTTTTCCAAAATCGTATGCGCTATTATTACAGTTGATAAAGCTGCGATAGATATTAGAGAAAGATATGTCCCAGCGCGCTGTACGTTGATAATCGGATGTAACGGCCTTATTCTGTTCTAAGCTGTAATAGATCGGAGACTGCTCTGTGGTAGGTGCACTACCTGCAGGTAAGTCTTCTCCAAAATTCTTGACAGTAATCAAGCGGTTGAACATCGTTTCCGGAGTTACGGGATCAGGCTCGGGCTCTACAGTCGGCTCACTTTTGCTACAGGCACCCAGCACAATTAAAAATGCCAGTACTGGCATAAATTTGAATAGATTGCTACTTTTCTTTATTTTCATTATGACTTGTTTTTATGTTAGTTTGATATGCTATCCGCTTTTTAATACATTTACACGATGTATTATATTTATTTAAATTTATTATAAATAATAGTAAAGGTAAAGAGTTTAGCCTATTACTTGTGTATGAAAATTGGTATTTAATATATTTTTTTCAGTTTTTGATTTTGGTAACGAAAGCAGCTGGAATTTTAACCAGCTGCTATGCTAGTAAGTTTCTTGAAGTATTCAACCTTTTATCGCAGTTTACTACTGTTTAATAAATCTTTTAAAATTGATGTTATAGGTTGCATTTCCACTCGCCGCAGTAATACTTCCTGCCTGAATTACATAAAGCTCATCTGCTTCGTTATTCAATTTCTCACCTTTGTACATCACGATGTAGCGATTGGCAGTAGGGTAGACAGCATGATTGTTTGCAAAATCATAGATAATCCACGTCGGGCCTGTCACTGGTCGTCCGGCACTTGAGGCGTCAATACCGAGTTTGTCAGTCAAAGTGATGTTGGCAGCTAATACCGATGCGAGCGTCAGCTTTTCAATACTCATGTTTTCCTGATCAAAGTACCCCATCTTATAATTATCTGATGAGGTGTTTTGCAGGGTAGATCCGTACATTCCCGAAAGATTGATCATACTCTTAGCTTCTTCCTGAACAGCATTTGTTTTAAAATCATAAAAAGTTTTTACGCCTGAAGGAACTTCGATCTTTGCGGTGGCTGAAACAGCTGTCTCATCACTAAGTTTTGGGTCCTCAGGCTTTTCTTCTGGTTGTTCCGTTGGCTCCTCTACCACTGATTCATCTTTGCTACAAGAAGTAAAACCTAAACTTAATGCACATAGCAGTGCTGCTGTTGTAAATAATCTGTTCATTTTTAATCTAATTGTGTAATTTTTCCTTATTATAATGTGTTGGTGTTTAAATCTTTGCTGCCGTCTTGCTGTACATAATATTTAAATGTATAGTACGGGGCGGGCCAATTCAGGTTGGTTACCGCCGCTGGATTTCCTTTGTAGGCATTGATCAGCTGCAATTTGGCATATTTGCCATCGGGCAGCCGAATGGCATAGGTACGATTCGGCAAAGCCTGCATGATATGGGTGCTCAAGCTATAGCGAAACCAGCCATCCGAACCATCGGTTGCTGCCCAGCCAATTTTGTTGACTTCACTTTTATTGAACTCTTCGTCGGAAGGGGCTACGTTTACGCTCTGGTACGCTTGCCGCAATAAAACCACGGCGGTATTGTTGGCTGGCCCACCATAACCGGGGTTATGCGCGTACCGGGCATTGTTGACAAAAACCTCCGAATTATAGGGGCCAGTAAATGCAATATCCCAATCTGTTGTTTTGAGCCACTGTGCAGAATCTGCCTGATTTTTGATCCAGATCTGCTTTTGATCCTTAAAGCGGAAAAGAAAGATAAAAAATGGGCGTTGCTCTTTTCCTTCGGCGCCTTCTCCCATGGCAGCATCGGTATCTCCGGCCAGATCTTTGATCACTATGCTTTTGCCGTCTTCCAATCCAATTGTATAGTCTTTGTCCTTCCCACAGGATAGGAGCATAAGTGCCAGAAAACCTGAAAAAATACAGCGGCCGATCTTGTGAAAGGAAAGCCAGAAGCTACATTCTCCAATAATCATATGAATCGTTCTCATCTTTTGTCCTGTACTTTGTGTGCTAATTTCTTGTTCATTAATCCTTATTATTCTTTTATCCACCGATAGCTGACCCCGCCCATGATAATCCGTCCGGGCTGTCCTAAGAGATAACGGCTGGTGAAATTAAATAGGTTATCGCCGATCAGACGGAGGGTTAATCTTCGGTTCATCAGACTCTTTTCTACCGTGATATTCACCAGTGTGTGGTAGGGAATAAAGATGTCGTATTTGTCGATAAACTGGTTGCCATTGTATTCCTGAAAAGGTGTGGCGCTTCTGAAATTGACCCGCGCATTGACATGGACAGCCCAAGGTTTATATTCGTATTGCGCTTTTGCGTTGAACATGTGTCTCGAACGGTCCTCAATACCCCAATAATCTGATTTTTTGCTCTGCCGATATTCGCCTGTAGCAGGATCGTTGATCTGGTTATAGGGATAACTGCCTTTCGCAATACTGTCCAGCACACTCAGGTCTTTGGCAATCAGATATTGATAGCCCATCGACAATTGCAGATCTTTGGTTGCCTGGTAAGTGAGGGAGACTTCAAATCCTTTGTTCATCGCTTTTGGCAGGTTTCGGTAGCTATAGATCTGAGCAATACTGGTACCATTACCTACACTGACTGTGTTGATCTGATTGTTGATCCGATGATAGAACAGGGAAAAATCTGCCTGAAATCTGCTTGAAGGATTCCAGGTAAGCCCAATATTGTTGGACAGGCTGGTTTCAGCCTTGAGGTTGCCTGCCACCAAATTGAGCATGTAGCTGTTCTTGTAGCTGAGCTCTCCGGCTTGATCCATCGCCGCAATGACGTCGGCGACACGTTCTGAACCGACGACAAGGTAATTGGCCGCGGGATTGAAGAAGACCTGATAACGCATCTTATAGTCGGGCGCCTTGAAACCTGCCCCAATACCGCCTTTGATCAACAGTGTAGGACTGAGATGGTATTGCAGGCCTAGACTTGGACTCAGGTGACCCTTGTAGACATTCGTCTGATCGTAGCGTAGACCGAGTGTCGTCAGCAAGCGGTCCACAGGTTTCCATTCGGTCTGTAAATAAGCAAACGCGCTATTTAATGAGCGTTTGCCATCCAGATCCTGATTGTCCATCAGCTCGAGACTACCGCCTATGCCTCCGGTGAGTTTTACCTGGTGTGCAGGACTATAAGCAAATTGCTGTTCGATGCGGTGTACGTTCTGTCCAAACTGCTCGGCACTTGCCACAATGCCCTGCTGTAACCACTGTGCGGCAATCTGCGAGTGGAAGCGTGAGAAATAATAGCGCGTCATGCTGCGCAGTCCCGATTGGAAATTATGGTCGTAGCTTGCGGAGAGGTTGATGTCCTGATCTTTTTGTTTGTCCTGTAAGGTGGCCGATTCGGACCAGGCATTGATCATTTCGGACGCTCGGGCTGCATAACGTCCGGTGATACCTACTGTTCCATTCTTACTGGTACGATAGCGTACACGGCCCTGAAAACTGTAATTGGTATAGGGTGGGAATGTCGTACTCTTCGAATCGAGGTACTGTTTGTCTGTATTGAAACCGTCGGTACGGTAGTAATTGCCCGAAAAGACGGCGCTCCCACGTTGATTGGCAAAAGGTGTTTCAGCCTCCAATGTGGCATCGACGGTATTGAGGCTGCCGTAGAGAAGAGATGCCTGCGCCTGTGGTGTAACAGCTCCGTGACGAGTGATAATATTGATGGCTCCGCCCAGCGCATCACTGCCGTATAAGCAGGAAGAGGCCCCCTTGATGATCTCGATGCGTTCGATATTGGTCACGGAAATACGGGATAGGTCAAAGTTGCCACTATTGCGGCCCAGCATAGGCTGGCCGTCTACGAGCACCATCACATAATTGCTGCTGAATCCCTGAATCTGTACGCCCACAGCTCTGGAACCGCCGGCAATATCATTGACAATGGCCATGCCGGTCTGCTCTTTCAGTACCTCATCCAGGCGGCGGCTGCCCATCAGTTCGATCTCCCGTTTGGTGATTACCTTGACAGGCATGGCCGCATTTTCTGCTTTAATGAGGTTGTCCACGGCCTCTGCCTTACGATTGACCTCGACGGTGCCGATCTGCCGGACTTCGGATTTCAGCGCAATCTGCAGCAGCTGGTTGTGTTCCTCCAGATCGACAACCTGCCGATGCTGCTGGTACCCCAGGGCCTGCACCAGGACTTCATAACGGCCGGCGTACAGCTGCTTAAAGTGAAACCTCCCGGCCGAATCGGTTTTAAAAACATACTTATCCGGATAGAGATAAACGGTGGCGTCGGCTATGGCTTTATTGGATTCGTTCTTCAATACGCCAGAGATCTTCCATTTTTCCTGTGCTTCTACATGGTGAAGCTGCCAGGTACATAGGGCAATCAAGGTACTCGTTCGAAAGGATAGAATGCTTTTAAACACTATTTTTATTTTTACTAATTCTAAATAATGTTACAAAAAACGGAATTCCTTCCGGAATTTTCTCTATGCAAAGTGTCAAAAATTCTATTTAATTCGATTTTTGTTGATAAAAGTGTATGCTGTTTTTATGTGTAATTATCTTGTTTTTAGTTTTTTATATGTTTCAATCCGCCCCGTTGCTTCATGAAAGGATATTGTATATAATTTGTATTTAGACTGATTATTGATTTGTTTTGTATTCAAATTGATAATCTACTGCAGGCCGCTTGACTGTTTCTTGCCGTAGGATCGCAAACAATAAAGATGAGTAGATTTTATAGGATTACACTATGCTGTCTGCTGCACATCGGAGGATGGGTGACGGCACAGGAAAGAATTATTACCTTGAATAGCTCGTTGACCGAAACGGTCTACGGACTGGGGGTCGGGGAACGGATGGTAGCTACTGATGTAACGAGTATATCTCCCAAAGCGGCGGCGGCACTGCCAAGGGTAAGCAAGAACCGATCGGTATCTGCTGAGGGCTTACTGTCCTTCAGACCCACGGTTGTGATCGCCAATGAAGGTGATCTGTCCAAAGCGGTTATTCAGCAGATCCGTGCTGCGGGGGTCCGCTATGTTTCGATTCGGCCCGACTATTCGGCACAGGGCGCGCTTCGGTATATCCAGGAAGTGGCGGATGCCGTAGGGGAATCTGCGGCTGGAAGAAATCTCGTGTCCCGCACTAAAATAAGCCTGGATCATACGCTAGAGCTGGTACGGAAGGAAAATAGGGGTAAAGAACCGCCAAAAGTATTGTTCATTTATGCCCGTGGTACTGGTACCATGAGCGTAGCGGGCAAGGGCAGCAGCCTGGATGCCATGATCAGCCTGGCGGGCGGAAAAAATGCGGTTCAGGAGTTCTCAGATTTTAAACCGTATACGACGGAAGCTTTAGTGCAGGCGAATCCGGACATCGTGCTGATGTTTGACTTTGGTGCCAGCAGTCTGGGCGGAAAAGAGGCTATTTTAAAGTTGCCGGGCATGCGTATCACCAACGCGGGCAAACATGGGCGAATCCTCGTGATGAATGCCTCCCTGCTGGTGAATTTCAGCAATCGCCTGCCGGACGCCATCCTGGAGTTGCACCGTGGTTTTAGAAATGTAATGGATTCAAAATAGAGCAGGTGCAAAGGAAACAGAAATTCATAGTACTGGCATTGAGCTTAGTATTATTATTTACTTGTGTTGTTGCTTTAGGTATGGGCGCATATCATATTCCAGCCGAAGATGTCCTCTCGCTTTTGGCGCAAAAGCTGGGGCTGCCCAGTGCCGGCCGGGATGCCATGCAGCAGAACGTAATATTTGAGATCCGCATGCCGCGTCTTTTGCTCGGACTGCTGGTCGGCGCCGCACTCGGAATCTCTGGAGCGGGTATTCAGGGCATCTTCCGTAATCCGCTTGCTGAACCGGGGTTGATCGGCATTTCCTCGGGAGCCTCCCTGTTTGCGGTGCTGATCATTGCTTTTGAGACCTTTCTCTTTACATCGCTATCGGCATGGATCGGCTACTATATGCTGGCTGCAGGAGCTTTTGTCGGGGCGGGACTCACAGCCTTTGTCGTTTACCGGATTGCCAGCAAAAATGGCAGGCCCAATGTCACCACGATGCTGCTCGCGGGAATTGCCATCAATGCCTTTGCGGGGGCGCTCACCGGACTGATGACTTATATGTCCACTGAACAGCAGCTCCGGACGATCACCTTCTGGATGCTGGGGAGTCTGGGGGGCGCTACCTGGGATAATGTGCTGGCTGTGGCTCCCTTCATTGTTATCCCCATACTGATTTTACCTTTTTTTGGCAAGTCACTGAATGCTTTTGCGCTGGGCGAACTGCAGGCTGATCTGCTGGGAATGCGCACAGACCGTGTCAAACGCTGGGTGGTGATTTTGTCCACCCTTGCTGTAGGTGCATCTGTTGCCGTATCAGGCATTATCGGTTTTGTGGGGCTCATCATCCCGCATACAGTTCGGCTCATGGGGGGGCCTGATCACCGTTTTGTGCTTCCGGCATCTTTACTCCTGGGCGCGCTGGTGCTGACGCTGGCTGATGTGATCGCACGTGTTTTGGTGGCACCGATCGAATTGCCGATCGGGGTGATCACTGCGCTCCTGGGGACCCCCATATTTTTGTACATTTTAATCAGGGATAAATGATCTGCCAGAAGTCTAAAAAATAATAGTTTATATGTTGCGTGTAGAAAAAATCAACTACGAGGTGAATGGCCGTAAGCTGCTCAGGGATATTACCTTTCAGGTACGCAAGGGGGAAATACTGGCCGTCCTTGGAGCCAATGGCGCAGGAAAATCAACTTTAATGGGTGTGCTCTGCGGAGATAAGAAACCGGATTCGGGAGCCGTCCATCTCAATGGTATTCCGCTGGCTGAGTATGATCCGGTGGCTCTTTCCCGATGTAGGGCATTGTTGAGCCAGCAACAGCAGATGACACTAAGTTTTAAAGTCGAGGAAATCGTGCTGATGGGCAGATATCCGCATTATAAAAATACGCCGGGACAACATGATCTTAAAGTCGTGGCCGAAACCATGGATCTTTGTGGTGTATCGGCTTTTGCGGGACGCGATTTCCTGAGCTTGTCGGGTGGTGAACAGCAACGTGTCCATCTGGCCCGTATCCTTGCACAGATCTGGGATAATCCTGATGCCCTGTTGCTACTGGACGAACCTATCGCCGCGCTGGATCTGCATTATCAGCAAAAAGTGCTCGCGATAGCCCGCGCACTGGCCCGAAAAGGCTTTATGGTCGTACTGATCGTGCACGATGTCAACTTTGCGGCCATGTATGCCGACCGTATTCTGATGCTCAAAAATGGACGTAAGCTATTTCACGGTACGCCGGTAGAGGTGCTGGCACAGAAGGAAATATATACTATTTTTTCGGTGGAATCGAATGTGATCATGAATCCGCGCACGTTAAAACCTTATGTGCAGCTGGAAGAAATGAATGTAGAACTTGATTAAGCTGTTATTTAGAAAGATTATAAATAATTTTTAAATACCGTCTTAATTGATTAATTTTAACCTCGTCAGGCTTATTTTGGATTGTATCATGGTGGTGAAAAGTAAAATAGTAGAGTTGGCTGAATGGCTTTTTGAAGAAGAGATTCCGGATAGCTATGTACCCGACAAGCCTCTTGTCGAAAAAAAAGTGTCTATCCACAGGGATCCGGTGCACATGGAAAATTTCCAGCTTTCGACTTCAGGCCTGTTTATCCTGCATGCCAAAATGCAGTTTGACCGTCCTGTACGGGTACTCACCGAGATCGAGGGGGAGACAATCACAAGCCAGTTTATTTTTTTTAAACCTACAGACAGTAAATTGCCGTACGGAATGAGCCGTCATAATATCCGATATATTCCCTCCGTCAAGTCTGTTCATGAAGTAGAACCGGGAATTGAATATACCTATTTTATTGCGGTCATTTCCAAGGAATATTACCTCAGTCTCATAAAGCGGGACTCGTTACTGCACCAGCAGTTTGTGCATGAAATAGAAAAGGGAGAATATGTTTCGTTCTCGGAGGAGGACCTGATGGCGACCTATGAAATGCAGCACACGATTACGGAACTCATTGAGTCGAAAAAGAAAGGTGAAATCCGCCGGCTGCATACGGAATCGCGTGTGGTGGAACTGCTGATGTACCAGTTTGAACAGTACAACGAGAGAAACGAAAATGCGGCACCGCTATTCCATGAAGAGGATGTACAGCGTCTGGAACTGGCTCGGCAGATCTTGGAACAGCGTGTTGCGAATCCGCCGACACAGAAGGAGCTTGCGGCAGAAGTACTTACCAGCGAAAGCAAACTGCGTAAAGACTTCAAGGAATATTTTTCTGTGACGATCCATGACTATCTGACCAGAATACGTATGGAGAAAGCCAGGAACTATCTGCTCCAGGATAAAATGACCGTCTATGAGGTGGCCCTTCTGACCGGCTATGGGCACCAGAATAACTTTAGCAGTGCGTTCAAGAAATATTACGGTATCTCGCCGGGCGAGCTGAAGATGTAGCTACCGTGTGTTTATGGGGAGCAGGGAGTCCTCGAGCACAGCGTAGCAACGGTACTCCCTGGGCATCTGGCGGCTGTCTAGCCCGGTGAATCTGCTGAAAGCTGGCAATATAATCTGATGTTCGGATATCCAGAAACAGGGCAGTCGCAGCTGTCGCCGGGGAGGGATGGTGATGCTTATGCCGGGGTGAAGATGACCTGAAATACGGAAAGAGGTTGCGCTGGGCCGGGGTTGGTGCTCAAAGCAAATCTGTTCGATTTCAAGAAGATCGTCGTGGCAGTGGATGCCGAACTGTTCGGCAAGGCCTGCGGACTGTCGGTCATGATTCCCTTTTACGAGCTGGATCTGAAGGTCGGGATAAGCTGCTCTAAGTTGTTGGAGGGCCTGCACTTCTTGATTGATCCCTGCATGGATAAGATCGCCCACGACGATGACTTGGGCTGCGCGGTAATGTGCAATCAGCGCGGCCAGTCTGTGAAGATCGGCGGTTGAGGCCTCGGCAGGAATGGCAATCCCATGCTTCCTAAAATGGGCTGCTTTGCCCAGATGAAGGTCGGAAAGGATCAGGCTGTTCTGGTCTCTCCAGAATATAGTTCGTTGATTGTTAAGAATTAGCTGTTGTTTATTAAATGTAATACTTTGCTCCTGAATGTTCATTTTTTTCTCCTGCTTTTTGGGCTGCGGGTATTTTCCATACGCTGAATCCGCTCTAATAAGGCCTCGCTCGAAAGCGACTGACGTAAACTGTCGACCTTGATCGGGAAGCTCAAAGGTGTATACTCCGTTGCAAAGGTATAGATGATCTTGCTATTATTGATCCTTTCAAAAGCTTTTATTAGCCGCGGCTCTTCCAGTTGCTGATTGAAGACTTCGCTGAAGGCCTGTTTGAGCAGTAGATTATTGGGGTCGTGGTCCATCAGTACCCGAAATATAATGCCGGAGGAAGCCTGCAGTGATTTGTTGTTCTGCTGCGTGCCCGGATAATTCTGAATGACGAGTCCGGAGATAACGGCAATATCCCGAAATTTTCGGCTGGCCATTTCTGCGGAATTGATGCTGCTGATGACATCCGCCATGAGATTGTCGCGGTTCAGAATTTCGCGCAACTGTGTTTCATCCAGTGGAATTTCCTTGTCGGAAAACAGTTCAAAGCCATAGTCGTTCATGGCCATCGAGAAACTGATGGGGTAACGCAAGCTGATCCGGTAAGCAACCAGAGCAGCCATGACCTCGTGGATCAAGCGGCCTTCCAAAGGATAAAAGAACAGATGATGACCTTCGCGGGTACTGATGTGCTCGACAAGAAACTCGGATTCGCCGGGAACGGCAGACAGATTTTCCTGTCTCTGGATCATCGGCGCAAGGAAGCGGAGTTCAGGCTCTCCGGTGGCCGGGTCTTTGGCCTCTGCGAGCTTCTTTCTCAAAAAATGGCTGAGGTTGGTGGACAACGGAAGCCTGCCGCCCAGCCAGCTTGGGGTGATCGCCTTGCCGGATGAACCCCTTACATATACCGTCATTTCCTTGACCATCACCAGCTCTAGAATACGCCCTGCCAGAACAAAACGTTCGCCTTTCTTCAGTTTGCTAATAAAGTACTCTTCGATCATGCCGATGTATCCGCCGGATAGAAATTTGACCCGCATCATGGCATCGCCCACGATGGTACCTATATTGAGACGATGAAGCAAAGCAATGCGGCGGTTTCTGATGATCCATTTGCCTTCTTCATTTTGCACGACCTTATGGAATTCTTCATAGCGCTTGCCTATTTTGCCGCCGGAAGTAATGAAATAAAGGCACCATTCCCATTCTTCATCATTCATATACTGGAAGGCATGGGTGCCAGCTACAATCTGTTGTAACTGTTTCTGGTCAAATCCGCCGCCCAACGCAATGGTGACCATAAATTGCACCAGCACATCGAAGGTCTGTACCATTGGATCCCGGTTTTCAATGGTCTGCGTCCTGACAGCTTCCTTGAGCGCAGCGACTTCGATGAGCTCAAGGGAATGTGTTGGGACAAAATAAATGACAGAGGTTTCAAAAGGGCTATGTCCGCTTCTGCCAGCACGTTGCATAAATCTGGCTACACCTTTGCTTGATCCGATCTGCACGGCGGTGTCCACAGGCTTAAAGTCTACACCAAGATCCAACGAGGAGGTCGATACCACTGCTTTGAGCTTTCCGTTGCTCAGGTTTTCTTCAATCCATTCGCGGATATGCGCATCAATGGAGCTGTGGTGCAGCGCAATCTGTCCGGCAAAATCGGGGTGAGCCTGTAGCAGTAGCTGGTACCACATCTCGCTCTGGCTACGGGTATTGGTAAACAGAATCGTGCTCCTGCTCTTCAGAATGACCGGAACGACCCGGTCGACCAGACTGCCTCCGAGATGTCCCGCCCAGGGCAGTAGCTCAACTTTTTCAGGATAAATGGGCTTAATGGCCATTTTCTTTTTTTCTCTGGCCACGATCTTTACTCTTTTTTCTGCAGTCGGCAGCAGTACCTGCAAGGCCTCGTCCAGATTGCCGATCGTGGCGGTTATACCCCAGACAAGAAGCGACTGCTGAAGTGACCGCAGAAAAGAAATCGCCAGTTCGACCATGACGCCACGCTTGCTCCCAAGTAGCTCATGCCATTCGTCGACCGTCACACAGCGGAGGTTTTTGAAGAACTTGTCGCGCTGCTTCTGGGCGAGCAGCAGGTGTAAGCTCTCGGGTGTCACCAGCAGGATATCGGGCATGGCGCGGGTCTGCTGGGCCCTGAGCTTAGGGGCTGTATCGCCATTGCGCACCTGCACGATCCAGTCTAGGCCGATATCATCTATGGCCTCCTGCATCGCGCGGGCCAGATCCTTGGCCAGCGATCGGAGGGGTGTGATCCAAAGGAGCTTCAATCCCTTTTGGTATTGTTCGGGATGGTTCATGTAGTCGATCAGCACTGCCATAAAGACGGAAAAGGTTTTTCCGAAACCTGTCGGTGCAATAACAAGTCCGCTATAGTCCAGGCTGTAACTTTCCCAGGTCTTGCGCTGAAAACCGAATGGACTGCGGCCCTGAGACTCAAAATAACGGTTGACGATCTGAAAACCTTCGCTATGGATGCTCTTATTTTTCAACTTATGGTATCAATTTTTTGACGTTTTCCAATGTATCAATATCGGTCGCTTTTTTATCTCTTCGCCAACGCAGGATTCTGGGAAAGCGCAGGGCCACACCGGACTTGTGTCTTTTGCTGTATCCTATGCCTTCAAAGGCAATTTCAAACACAAGTTCGGGTCGGACGGTACGCACCGGTCCGAATTTTTCCAGTGAATTCTGTTTGACATAGCGGCTCACTTCGAGTATTTCCTTATCTGTGAGTCCTGAGTAGGCCTTGGCTATGCTCACTAGATGATCACCATCCCGCACCGCGAACGTGTAGTCGGTATAATGCGCACTACGTCGACCACTGCCTTTCTGCGCGTAGATCAGCACGGCATCGATGCTCATGGGGTCAACTTTCCATTTCCACCAACCGCCTTTTTTTCGGCCCGCATAGTAAACGGAGTCTTTCCGTTTAAGCATGAGGCCTTCACTATTAATCGTCCGGGAGGCCGATTGTACCGATCGTAATTCCGTCCAGTCTGTACTGCTAATTGTAGGTGATAACTGTATGGATGTGTTATGATTGCGATGGTATACCTCTTCCAGTAGTTTACGTCTGTAGGCCAAGGTTTCATGGCGCAGATCGGTGCCATTTAATTCCAATAAATCGTAAAGATACACAACGACGGGCACTTCCTGACGCAATATCTTAGTGACCGCTTTTCTATTGATCCGTTTCTGAAGTTCGGAGAAATTGAGCACTTGTCCTTCTTTGAACGCCAGGATCTCACCGTCCAGCACGGCGCTGTCGGTCCATTGCTGAAGGGCCTCACTGATTTCGGGGAACTGTGCAGTGACGAGTTCTTCGCCCCGCGACCAGATAAAGGTGTCGTCCCCGCGTCTGATCAGCTGACCGCGTATTCCGTCCCACTTATATTCTGCCTGCCAGGCGCTGATATCACCCAGGTCTTCCAGCTCTTTTTCGATCGGATAGGCAAGGCAGAATGGATAGGGCTTGGATAAATTGGTATCACTATAAACGCCACCGATCAGTTTGTCAAATTCTACATCATCAGGATGCCATTCACCCATAATACTGTGTGCCACAACGCTGGCTTCAACGGCAAAATGCTGCGCAATAGTGTTGATCAGGCCCTTAGCCGAAACGCCCAGCCGGAAACTGCCCCCGAGCAGCTTATTGAAAATGAATCGTTCGACCGTATTCAATGCATTCCATGAATCGAGTACAAAGGACTTTTTCTCCGCAGGAGTGGCTTGTTGTAATCTGGTAATGGCGTCCATCCATTCGCTTAGACTGCGGTCGCTGGCCGCCGTAGGCGGAGGTAAAAGGAGCGCCAGGGTTTCGGCAAGATCGCCAACAGCAGCGTAGGACTCGATGAATAACCACTCCGGGATGTCCGTGATCTCCAGTGCCCAGGTTCTCAGATCTTTGGTAGATACCGGTCGCTTTGGCCGCTTGCCGGTCATCAGTGCCAAAAACCAGAGCTTGTCCTTGTCTGGGGCTTCGTTAAGAAACGCGATGATTGCTTCTTTTTTTACGTTGGTTTTATTGCTGCTGTCGAGAGCATGAATCAATGTTGCAAATTCTTTCATGTGGCGGATTCCTGTGTAAGGGTTTGTGGATCTTCTTCATCGCCATATTGGGTTTTGACTTCTTCAGCTTCAATGCCGATCTCATTAAGGTATTTGGCAAAGATGGCTGTCTGCCCATGGGTCACATAGACCTTCTCGGCGCTACTGGCACGGACGGCCTGGAGCAGACCGTGCCAGTCGGCGTGATCACTGATCGCGAAACCGGCATCTGCGCTTCGCCAGCGTCGGGCACCACGGATCTGCATCCAGCCGGAGCAGATGGCGTAGGCAACGTGAGGTATTTTATGTAAAAGCTGGCTGTCAAGCAGTGCCGGCGGGAGTAATATAATCTGTCCGTCGAGTTGTTTGGAATTAAGCTTAAGATCTGCAATCTGATAAGGCGGTAGCTTTATACCTGCTTCGGTATAAGCTTCGTTCAGTCGGGCAATGCTGTAATGCACGTATACGGGCCCCATCTCCTGCACGGCATTCAGAATCCGCTGTGATTTGCCGAGCGAGTAACCAATAAAAACCGAAGACTTTTTGGCGGCCTGGTTGTTGGCTATCCAGGTTTTTAGACGCTGATTCTGTATGGTTATCGTTTCCCAGTGGTACACAGGCAGCCCAAAGGTGCTTTCTGTGATGAGCTGATGGCATTTGACGGGTTCAAAGGGCGTGGATAGACCATCATCCTGTAGCTTATAGTCGCCCGTGAAGACAACAACCTGGCCTTTGTATTCTAAGCGGATCTGTGCCGAACCGATGATATGCCCCGCAGGATGTAAGGAAACTTTTACACCGTTGATATGTACAGGCTCATTGTAAGCGATACCCTGGATCTGTATATCGGGGCCAATACGGCTTCGGAGAATTCCTACCGTGAAATGGTGACAAAGGTATTTTTTCATTCCCCAGCGGGCATGGTCAGCATGTCCATGTGAAATAACAGCCAGGTCAACAGGTTGCCAGGGATCAAGATAAAACCTTCCCGGAATGCAATATATACCCTTGGATGTAAACTGAATCATACGCAGCTGTGTTTGTCTTCTGATGTATTGATGTTGATCTTTATTTATTCAAACAGGTAATCATAAGTTAATGTTTTGTTTATTTGTTGCATAGCTTGTCCAGAGTGCTTAAATTGCGGGGTGAACGTTATTTTACCGTGGACAAGACGAAGGTGGATTCAGTTAATTTTTTTACATTTGTTTACTTTTGATTCTAAGTTTTAGCTCTCTATGATATTAATAGTCGATGACAACCCAGATAATATTTATTCGTTACAAAAGTTATTGGAATCCAAAAATTTTAAGGTTGATACCGCACAGTCGGGCGAGGAGGCCTTGAAGAAGATTTTAAAATACAACTATGCGCTGATTATACTGGATGTCCAGATGCCGGACATGGACGGTTTTGAAGTGGCTGAAAATATTGCGGGGTTCAGTAAGACGAAGGAGACGCCCATTATTTTTCTTTCCGCTGTCAATACCGACAAGCGTTTTATCACCCGTGGGTATGACTCGGGTGGACTGGATTATGTCACCAAACCGGTAGACCCTGATATCCTGATGCTGAAGGTAAAGACATTTTATCGGCTGCACGAACAGACACAGGCTCTCAAGGATATACAACAGACTCTGGAAATGGAGGTTGAGCGGCGGAAGCAGGCACAAAAAGAATTGCGTTCAAAGGTGGATTATCTGCATACGCTGCTGGAATCGCTGCCACAGATCGCGTTTACCTGTGACAACCGTGGAAATATTGGATTTGTCAACGGACGCTGGTTTCAGTTTTCGGAACATGAATCGACATTCCCGCAGACGCATCCAGACGACAGACCAATCATGGATGACCTTCGGGAAAGTCTCAAATCAGGACGGCCACTGGAAACCGAAGTGCGCCTCAAAAAGCGGGACGAAACCGGCTATTCATATCAGCTGCTGCGTGTATGGCCCATACTGGAAAACGGTGAAAAAAATAACTGGGTGGGTACATTCACGGATATTGACGGGCAGAAAAAAGCCGAAAAAGAAAAAGATGAGTTTTTAAGTATTGCAAGCCACGAACTCAAGACACCGTTAACGAGCATCAAGGCGTATATGCAATTGCTGGACCGTAAGTTAAAGCTCGAGAAGGACTGTGCTGAAGCCAAATATGTCTCCCGTGTGCAGGATCAGGTAGAGAAGCTCAACAGCTTGGTCACCGATCTTCTGGACCTGTCCAAAATCGACAACGGGAAGCTGGGAATAAACAAAAAGCTGTTTTCATTGGAACGGATGGTACAGAATGCTGTGGATTCAATTGTTCAGACGCATGACCAAAGTACTATGAAACTCTGTAGGAGCGGGGATATCAAGGGGCTAATGGTGTACGGCGACGAAATACGGCTGGAGCAGGTACTGGTCAATTTTTTGACGAATGCGTATAAATATGCCGCGGGAACAGAAAAGGTAATCGTTGACTGTTCAATATACGGCGACTTTGTCAAGATCAGTGTCGTTGATTTTGGTATAGGCATACCGGCAGATAAACAAAAAGAGGTCTTCAATAAGTTTTACCGTGTGGAGGAAACTTCTTTCGATTTTCAGGGGCTCGGAATAGGGCTTTATATCTGTTCGGAAATCATACGCAGTCATCAGGGCACAATCGGTGTCGAAAGCTCGGCTGGGCAGGGTGCAACATTCTATTTTACATTACCGCTAAACTTACCTATAGATGCCAAATAAAACACTACGTAATTTAACCGTCGGAATCGGCCTCTCCCTTGCTGTGCTATTGATCAGTTCGACCGTTTCTTATCTAGGGATCCAGGAGCAGAACAAGCACCGGCAGGAGCTTTCGGTCACACGGAAGATCATTAGCTTGTCCAATATTATTCTGAACTCGCTACAGGGCGCCGAAACTGGTAACAGAGGTTACCTCCTGACGGGCAGAGAAAATTACCTGGAGCCATTCAATATGGCCCTCAAAAGCCTCCCCAACGAACTTCGGGAAATAAAGGAGCTGACGGCTGATGATCCTGCGCAGAAGGATCGTGTTGACAGCCTGTATAATGCAGCCCAGCTGCGTCTTGATGTACTAAAGGAATCGGTGGATACGAAAAGAAAAGGTGGGGTGGTAACATTGGACCAGCTGGAAGAAAGTAAGTTGGCGATGGACAGGTGCAGGGATATCCTGAAAGAAATCATCCGGTATGAAGACGATAATATCGACCAAAAGTCCACTAATCTCGACAATTCTTCTTTGATAACAACCTTATTCATTATTATCAGCGCAATACTGTCGGTCATCATCACAGGGTATTTTTACATACGTCTGCGGGCTGATTTCATTAAACGCGCCGAACTCGAACAGACACTCCGGGAAAAGGACGAGGGCATCCGACGCAGACTCAACATGGTGCAGGCAATCACCAGCCGGATCGCCTCGGGGGATTATGACGTGCGGGCCGAAGATATTGAAGAGGATGATCTGGGCGCCATTGCCAAAGCGGTCAACCGCATGTCCAAAGCACTCAAAAAGTCCTTTGACCAACTCAAGGACAACGACTGGCTCCATACCGGATATGCGAATTTATATACCGGACTGGTGGGCAATAAAACGGAGAAAGCCATCGCTGCAGACTCCATTAGGGGACTCGTTAGCTATGTGGACGGCCTGACCGGTGCGATTTACCTCTTTAATGAGGAGCGTCTGGAGCGTTCCGCTGCCTATGGTCTGGACCATGGAGCGCGGGAGTTCTTTGCCCCCGGTGAGGGGTATGTGGGACAGGTGTTCGCAGACAAGGAAACAAAGCTGATTAATGATATAAGTTCTGGAGATTACGTGGTTAGTTTTGCAAGTGGCAAAATCACTGTTTCCCATTTGATCTTTGTACCGATGGTATACGAGGATCAGGTACTGGGGGTTCTGGAAATCGGACAGAGTGACGCTTTCACCCCGATTGAAGTTAAATTTTTGGAGGAATGTGCCCGTCAGCTCGCCATAGCCTTGGTGTCGGCAAAGAGCAGAGCCCGCATACAGACGCTCCTGGAAGAGACCCAGGTACAGTCCGAAGAACTTCTTTCGCAGCATGCGGAGCTGGAAAATCTGAATACGGAACTGGAAGCTCAGACCCTTAGATTACAGGCCTCGGAGGAAGAACTGCGAGTACAACATGAAGAACTGCTGCAGTCCAACCAAGAGCTGGAAGAGCGTTCGAAACTACTGGAGGATAAAAACCTGCTGATTGCCGAACGCAATCTTGAAATTCAGCAAAAAGCCGAAGAACTGGCATTGAGTACCAAATATAAGTCGGAGTTTTTGGCCAATATGTCGCATGAGCTGCGTACTCCACTAAATTCAATCCTGCTCTTGTCCCGTCTGCTTTCTGAAAACAACGAGCAGAACCTCAGTGTGGATCAGATTGAATCGGCAAAAGTTATTCAGAGTTCCGGTACCAGTTTATTGACATTGATCGATGAAATATTGGATCTGTCAAAGATTGAATCCGGCAAGATGACGCTGGAATATACGCCACTCAATCTCAACGATATCGCGGCGGATTTAAACAATCTTTTTTTGCCGATTGTCAACGAAAAAGGACTTTCCTTTACGATCCGTATCCGTTCTGGATTGAATCCAGCGTTCAGAGGTGACCGCCTGCGTATTGATCAGGTATTACGCAACCTGATCTCTAACGCAATCAAGTTTACGGCTAAGGGTGAGGTCAGACTCGATGTGTATGAGGATGAATCGCGTGAAAAACTCGTGTTTGCGGTGGTGGATTCTGGTATAGGTATACCATTGGACAAACAAAAGATTATTTTTGAAGCTTTCCAGCAGGCGGACGGTTCTACACGTAGGAAATTTGGAGGCACCGGCCTCGGCTTATCCATCAGCCGGGAAATCGCACGCCTGCTTGGTGGTGAGATCAAGCTGGAGAGCGAGGAAGGAAAAGGAAGCACATTCCTGTTCATTATTCCAAAACAGGAAGTGGAAACCGGCGACATGCGGACAAAGGAACAGCAATTGGTCGAGGAAATTCAATCCGAAATCGAAGAGGTCAAAGAGCTGGTTACCGATGATGCTTACAATCCGGCAACGATCCGTATTCCGGAAGAACTGCCTGATGACCGGGACCACATTGTGGAGGGAGACAAAGTGATATTGATCGTCGAAGACGACGTTAACTTTGCAAAAGCTCTATTGCAATATACCCATAGCCAGCACTATAAGGCAGTCGTCGTCGTGCGTGGTGACCATGCCTTACCTGCGGCCAAGAAATATCATCCGCAGGCTGTGCTACTGGATATACAGTTGCCGGTGATGGACGGATGGGCTGTAATGGACCAGCTCAAGGGCGATAACAGTACCCGCCATATTCCAGTGCATATCATGTCATCGCTGGAAGTCAAAAAAGAAAGCCTGCTGAAGGGAGCTATCGATTTTATCAACAAGCCAGTCGCTCTGGAGCAGATGACTTCGGTATTCCAAAAGATTGAATCGGCACTGAGCAAGTCGCCAAAAAAGGTGCTTATTGTCGAGGAAAATCCTAAGCATGCCAATGCATTGGCTTATTTCTTAAGTAGTTTTAATATTGCACTTGAAGTAAAAGATAATGTAGAGGATAGCATCAAAGCATTGGGTACAGCGGAGGTGGATTGCGTGATTTTGGACATGGGCGTTCCAGATGAAATGGGATACAATACACTGGAGGCTATCAAGCAGCATGAAGGTCTCGAAAATTTACCGATCATTATATTTACCGGAAAGAATCTGTCGAAATCGGAGGAACTCAAAATCAAGAAATACGCCGACTCTGTCGTTGTGAAAACAGCGCATTCGTATCAGCGTATTCTGGACGAGGTGGGCCTCTTCTTACACCTGATAGAGGTGAATAATAGCGATGAGGTCAGGAGAAGAAGCAACGGGCTGGGGGCGCTGACGGATGTGCTACGGGATAAAAAGGTGCTGGTAGCTGATGATGATGTACGTAATATATTTTCAATGACAAAGGCGCTGGAGAAGTTTCAGGTGCAGGTCATTCCGGCTATGGATGGTAAGGAAGCGCTTGAATTGCTGAAAGAGGACGAGTCCATAGATATTGTGCTGATGGATATGATGATGCCTGAAATGGATGGTTATGAGACGATCAGAAATATTCGGCAGATACCGAAGTTCTCGGCCCTTCCTATTATTGCTGTCACAGCTAAGTCCATGATCGGAGATCGTGAGAAATGTATTCAGGCGGGCGCATCGGATTACATATCCAAGCCTGTGGATATCGATCAGCTGCTGTCTCTGCTGCGTGTATGGTTATATGAAAATTAAGCTAAGAAATTGATGAATCAAAATAAAATACTCATCGTGGACGATGACAACCGGAATATTTTTGCCTTGGGGCTGACCTTAAAAGCCAAAGGCTATCCTGTTGCCAGTTGTCTGGCGGCAGGGGAAGCAGTCAAGTTATTGGAGCAGGAAAACGATATTGCATTGGTGTTGATGGATATGATGATGCCCGAGATTGATGGTTACGAAGCTATTCGTCTGATCCGTCAATCAGCGTATCGGCCCGATCTCCCCATTATCGCAGTGACCGCTCAAGCGATGGCCGGCGACCGGGAGAAATGTCTGGCTGCGGGAGCACAGGCCTATGTCTCCAAACCGATTGACGTAGACAAACTGTTGGTGGAAATCGAACGCTTTATATAAATGTTAGGTCAGAGCATTATTAAGGACGAGGAGATAGATATTTTACTGGAAGATATCTACCAGCGTTATGGTTATGATTTTATGCAGTACAGCCGAGCTTCGATCAAACGCCGGATCAACCGTATCATGAGCAACGATCGGCTGGCTAGCTTTGCGGAACTGCGTTTTGCACTGAAGGATGATCCGGAGTTTCTGCAGCATTTTGTCGAGGAAATTACTGTAAACCTGACCGAAATGTTCCGGGACCCCTTGTTCTTCCGTCAGCTGCGTGAAGAAATATTGCCGCAGCTGGGTACTTATCCGCTGATCCGGATATGGATAGCGGGCTGCTCCAGCGGTGAGGAAGCCTACTCGCTGGCGATCCTGCTGAAAGAAGCCAACCTTCATCATAAAGCGTTGATCTATGCGACGGATATTAACCCGCGGGTACTTGAAATTGCTCAAAAGGGTGTATATCCGCTGAGTCAGATTAAATCGTTCTCCGAAAATTATATAGAATCTGGAGGGAAACAGGATTTTTCGAATTATTATACTGCAAACTATGAATGGGCAAAGTTTGATGCAGATCTCAGGCGTAAGATGATCTTATCGACCCACAATCTCGTATCGGATACGTCTTTTAATAGCTTTCAGCTGATCATGTGCCGAAATGTGCTGATCTATTTTAATAAGGAACTCCAAGACCGTGTCTTTAGGCTGTTTGATGCGAGCCTCGAAAACCTTGGATACCTCGCTTTGGGCAGTAAAGAAACAATTCGTTTTTCCAGTATTCAACATCATTTCACTGCTGTCGGTGATCAAAAGATCTGGAAAAAAATTTCGCCATTGTAGGATGTTTGCTTCCGGCAAGAATAGCTTAAAGCGTAGCAGGCAACCTGCCATGGCATGATAAAATAGTGCGTATGAATAAAAGAAAAACTGTACTGATATTTGAAGATGATAAGATCATTTTGGAGGTCATCACTGTTGTGCTGACTGATCTGGGGCTCGAGGTCAAAGTGTCAGAGACCTCTCATGATATTATTGACAAGGTAGAATCGTATGCACCGGATCTGATCTTAATGGACAACTGGATACCGAATATTGGCGGGGTGGAAGCTACGCGTCTCCTCAAAGGGGATGAGCGGTTCAAGCAGATCCCGGTTATTTATGTTTCGGCTAATAATGACATCGAAATGCTGGCCGAACGCGCCGGCGCGGATGCCTTCCTGCCCAAACCATTTGATCTGGAAGAGTTGGAGGCCATCGTCAATAGCTATATTTGATGCTGGTTTACGCGGCTGCCAGCTTTGACCGGCCAATTTGTTTCATCCCTATTTTCAAAAATAGGGATGAAACCGAATTTAAAAATCTCGCGATTTAATTTTGTAGCGAATTACAATTTGCATAAACCCCACTTTAAATTCGCCTGGAGGACAGCAAAATTTAATGTTGAAGTAATTGGAGACTTATAAAATTGATAGGATGTCTGCAAAAGTTTATAAACGATAAAACCCGACTATGTCGGGCTTTGTTTTTGCTGGCGGAGAGTGAGGGATTCGAACCCCCGAACCTGTGACAGTTAACGGTTTTCAAGACCGCCGCATTCGACCACTCTGCCAACTCTCCGCGACAAAAGTACGACTTTTTGTGCTTCTGCCAAATTTTATTTTATATATCTCGCTTATTTTGCTTTTATAAACTGAATATCAGCACTAAATTTTACTTCGTCGCTAACCATTACACCGCCAGTCTCTAAAGCCGCATTCCAGTTGAGGCCAAAGTCTGAACGTTTAATTTTTCCTTCCACAATAAATCCTGCTTTTGTATTGCCCCAAGGGTCTTTCTGAATACCGGCAAACTCAAGATCAAATACCACAGGCCGCGTTACATCTCGAATTGTCAGATCTCCTTTGATCTGATCGTTTTCCAAGCTGGTTGCGTCAAAAGTAATTGCGGGATATTTCTCTACATCAAAGAAATCAGCGCTTTTAAGGTGTGCATCGCGTTGTTCGTTACGTGTATTGATCGATGCGGTATCGATGGTCACCTTGGCCAAAGCGTTTTCAAAACCTTCGCCTTCGGTATCTACATCTATTTTAAAATTGTCGAAGTTACCTTTGACATTGGTGATCATCATGTGTTTTACTTTGAATTCTATTTCGCTGTGCGCAGCGTCTAATTCCCATTTTCCTTGTGCCATAATTTTGTGTTTTTCTATTTGTTTAACAACACAAAGTTAACAGCAGTTTTGCGGAATTTGTTTGACCTAGGTCAATAAAATAATCGTATTGAAACGCAATCACTTATTGAAAAACCACAAAAAAAAGTAAATGATATTTTGGAATTCTTGTGCAAATGTCTACTTTTGCATTACCGAAAGCGACGCGCCAATAGCTCAGCTGGATAGAGCATCGGTTTTCTAAACCGACGGTCTCAGGTTCGAATCCTGATTGGCGTACGGAAAGGCCCTCATAGTAAAAGAGGGCCTTTTTTAATGCAACAATGATCCCTGAGAAATTATTGCTATAAATCCTGCCACCACCTATTTTAGTGGCTCCATAACCCAAAGTAGACACTTTCACCCTCTGATTTCGCATCGTATAAGCTGATTTTTCTTATCTTTAATACAATTGCTGCAACGACAGCCGTAACCGGCCGGATACAGCTATTTAACGCGCCAACGTCAGGCGATATTCGACATCATACCGAACATATAACAATGGAGGAGGATTTTAAAAAACAAGTATACGAAGTGACCCGCCTTATACCCAAAGGGCGTGTCTCAACTTACGGCGCGATTGCTAAAGCACTGGGTTATCCCAACCATTCCCGGCATGTCGGTAAAGCCATGGGCGGATGTCCCAAGGATGTGCCTGCACATCGGGTGGTGTCCAGCGGCGGGTTGCTGTCGGTACCTGAATTTCAATCAAAGCTTGAAGCCGAAGGCATTACTGTGAAGGGATCGAGAATCAAGGATTTCAAGAGGATCTTTTGGAACCCAATGGAAGAACTAACCGATGAATAATATGAAATATTGTGCTTTTCTTCGTGGAGTGAACGTCAAAGGAACAAATATGAAGATGGTGGATGTATGTCAGGTATTCAGAAATGCGGGCGTGGAAGATGTCAGCGCCGTACTGGCGTCCGGTAATATCGTTTTTTCAGCTGATCAGCAGGCGGATGAACTGAAAAGCATGCTGGAGAAGGCGATGAGCCTCCATTTCTCTTATGAAGCTTATCTATTTGTCAGATCACAAGAGGAAACTGCAGCGTTTTGGGATCAAATTCCTTTCGAAAAGCATTCCGGATACCATATTTATGCTTTTATAGGTGCTCCGGGAGTGGAGGAGACGCTTATGGAGGAGTTTGACCGCGCCAGTAAAGCCGATGGTGAGAGGGGCACGATTGTCAATAATACATTTTACTGGCGGGTGCCTAAAGGAAATACGCTGGATTCAACTTTTGGAAAAGTACTGGGAAAGAGAAATCTAAAAGATAAGTTTACCAGCAGAAATGTCAATACATTCGAAAAAATATTAAAAAAGATGAGTTAGGGCTATCCGGTTTGGATAGCCCTGTTCCTTCTGCATACTTTTATGTCTTGCGCCTCGTTTTCTAATCGACATACGGAGAATAGTCTGAACAGCCGAGAATGCTCGTTTATCAATCCTTGCTTAATTCCGCGGACTGTGCCCATATATTGATGTGACCATCTTTGGCATAGAGATCTATCTCCCGCAGCTCTGCTTCGGTAAAAGAAAGATTTTTGAGCGACCCCACACAGTCAATGACCTGCTGTGGTCTGGAGGCACCGATCAGGGCCGAGGTAACTTGTTGCTTTCGCAATACCCATGCAATGGCCATTTGAGCCAAAGACTGCCCACGGCGCTCTGCAATAGCATGCAGCGCCTGTATATTCTTTCGGTTCTCCTCGTTTAAAAATCTCGTCTGTAGTGATTTGGACTGGGAGGCGCGACTGTCGTGAGGAATGTCTTTTAGATACTTGTCTGTGAGCATTCCTTGCGCTAATGGAGAGAAAACGATTGAACCGAGGCCGAGCTCATCCAGATTGTCCAAAAGCCCGTCGGATTCAACCCAGCGATTGAGCATGGAATAACTCGGCTGATGAATGATAAAGGGTGTGCCTAGTGATTTTAGAATCGCATAGGCTTCTCGGGTACGTTGCGAATTATAGGAGGAAATACCAACATACAAAGCTTTGCCGCTTCGCACTAGCTGGTCAAGTGCCATCATCGTTTCTTCCAGAGGGGTATTGGGATCGAAACGATGTGAATAAAAAATATCCACATAATCCAGCCCCAGACGTTTCAGAGACTGGTCACAGCTAGAGATTAGGTATTTTCTGCTGCCCCATTCTCCATAGGGGCCATCCCACATATGGTAGCCTGCCTTGGTGGATATGATGAGTTCGTCGCGCAGGCCCGCAAACTGTTGTTTCAATATTTGTCCGAAAGCTTTTTCAGCACTTCCGGGAGGCGGGCCGTAATTGTTAGCCAGATCAAAATGGGTGATCCCCAGATCAAAAGCTGTGGTGCAGATGTCAACTTTGGTCTGATGGGGCTTGTCATCGCCAAAGTTGTGCCAGAGTCCCAAAGAAATGGCGGGCAGCTGCAGCCCAGACTGACCACAGCGCTTGTAAATCATCTTCTGGTAGCGTTCAGGTTGAGGAATATACTGCATAAAATGTCATTTTGTGTTATCCAAACTTAGACAAATTGATTTTTATATGCAATTTAATCGATACAAACTGTGCATTTTATCCCTTGCGTGGGTGGAGGTTGGTCTTAGGGACGGACCGTCATTGTTGCGGCAGCATTGTGACTATCGGAAATTAATGTATTTTTATAACAACTTTTTGAAAACACAGATTTATGCGCATGAAAAAGATCTTATTTATAGCTGGGCTTTTGATGATATGGACAACTTACAGTTATTGTCAGACAAAGCGCCTCTTGTTCAGTACTGATTTTGGAAATTTTAAGGTGCTGCTATATGATTTTACCCCTAAACACCGCGATCTGATACTCCGGTCAATCAGAGATAGTGTTTATCAGGAGGCTTTGTTCAATCGCATTATCAACAATTTTGTGGTTCAGGGCGGCGAGCATGATATCGACATTGAGAAAAGGGAAGCTGCGGATCCGCAGCAGCTGAAACCTCGGTTGTCGGCCGAATTCGACCCGCGGGCATTCCACAAATTAGGAGCGTTGGGGGCAGGCCGTGACAACAATCCGGACAAGGCGTCTTTTTTGAACCAGATCTACTTTGTGGTGGGCAAGAAGATCACTGAAGCAGAGCTGGACAGCCTGGAAATCAAAAAAGGAATGAAATACACTTCGGCGCAACGAAAAGAGTACCTCGAACGCGGAGGGCAGCCAAGGCTCGATCATGACTTTACCGTTTTTGGTGAAATCTATCAGGGACTCGACGTAATCATGAATATAAGTCGTGTAAAAACCGATAAGCAGGATTTTCCGCTCAGTAAAGTTCCTTTCCGTGTCACCGAGATCACCGAATAATTGCTTAATACCTTTTCTCTTTTCTTATCGGCGGTGCTGTTCAAATTCTTCTCTCAGCCGTTGATACCGTTCTCGCCACTCTGGCGGCAGATTTCCGTGAATGTCTTTCAGGTTCCTCAGCTGGAAAGCGAAAACGCAGGCGGCAAAACCAGCTGTGCTGATCGCCATTCCTGTCCAAATCACCAGAGAGAATCCCGCGAATACAGGATTCCAGAGCAATACAAAACTGAAAATAATAGCCAATACGGCAAACAATGTAATCCAACCCCAGGATCTACTGCCATAATGTTTAAGGTCAAATGAAAAGGACAGTAGCTGGATGGACTTAAACAGCGCATAGAAACCTACCATAAACGCCATTGTCCCTGCGGACAGTAAAGGATTCAGAAAAAGCAGCAGGCCGACAAGTGTATAAAGTATACCTCCGGTAAGATACCATCCCCAGGCATCCACCTCATCTCTATTTTGGACTGCAAAAATGATCTCTAAGATTCCGGAAATCATAAATGACCAAGAAAATAGATAGGCGAGAGTAAGAAAAGAAACCACCGGTGTCGTTATGGTGTAAAAACCCAGAACGATGAAAAGTATGCCGACGATTAGCGGTATATACCAGTGTTTAATGGATGACCTGACCGTTTTGAAAAATGAATTTGCCATAATCTGTGTTAAAATATGTGTAAAAAAGCCCCATTAATTACTCAATGAGGCTTTACATATATAAAACTGATTAAAATTAGGCAACAGGAACGGATTAAATCTTTCCGGTTTCTTTCAGAAGTTTATAATATGCATACACAATATTGATTTCAGCATTTGTATATTTTAGTTCTGCCTCGAGCTTCGAATTTGATGCGTCCATAATGTCAACTATTAAGGCTAGCTGGTTCAAATACTTTTTCTCAATAATGCGGTAATTCTCATCGGCAAGCGCTTTGTTATAGGCCAAAGTCTTGCGCTGTGAGCATGCCTCATTGTACTTAATGTATGCACTATTAACAGCTATGGTAGTCTTTTGTTTCAGGGCATTTTTATATTTTTCGTTTTTCTCAATTTCCAGGTCATTTAATTTCAGTTTCTTGTTTGTCGTGTATAAGGACGCAATGTTATAATTGAGTGAGATTCCTGCATTCCAGGTGTTCATGTATTTATCTATTACGGGCATGACGTTGGTGATGGGTTTCACCAGTTCGTTTCCGGCGAACAAGCTGATGGCAGGAGCTTTTTCGGACTTGGTGATGTCTTTTTCTGTTTGGAGCAGTTCGGTTTCTTTTGCGGCAAGCTGGAGAGTTGGATTTGATGCATAGGCATCTTGCTGCAGTGCTGTCAGATCCTGGGCCCGGAAATTTTGATGCAGGATCGTGGTGTCGGGTACTATCAGGGTGCCGACGGGCATGCCTAATGCTACGTCCAGCTCGTCGCTGAGTACTTTGATGTTGTTCTGAATGGTCTCGCTGGCTAGCTCCAGTTCCGAAATTTGCAGTTGATTCCGAATGATGTCGTTTTTGGTGATCATCCCTTGTTTGTAGAGTTTTTCGGTGAGATCAAGTCGCTTGCGGGCCAGTTCAATGTTTTGCCAGTAGACCTGTTTCTGATTATAGAGTTTAAATAAATCGAGATAATAGCCCAGCACTAATATTTTGACATTTTGTTGTTCGTTTTTATGATTCAGAGCAGCGAGTTCTTCGCCTAAGCCTGAGACTTTGATGGAATTTTTGATCAGCCCGCCTTTCCAGATCAGTTCTTTTGCTTCCAGCGCATAGCTGTTGCCAAAATGGGGTAGCGGAACCCGTTCCGAACCAGACAAGTTTTTGTCGATCAGCGCGGCATCACCCAAATAAAATGCGCTGGCTGAGGCCGTGACTTCGGGCAATTTTTTCTGTTTTGCAATCGCTGTATTCTGTCTGGCTATCGCTACGCTGGCTTCGGATACAGCGAGGCTGGGATGGTTATGCACAGCAAGGTCAAATAGGGTTTGTATATTCATCTTCTGTACAGGTATGCTGTCCTGTCCATAAGTGGTATTATTGAACAGTGAGATGAGACAGACGATCAGGTATAAACCTGTGTTTCGTATGCTTGATATAATTTGCATGATGAATTCCTAATTCTTATATATGTCCTACAAAGGTAGGGCTCGAAATGCGCTTAGGAAATGTTTGATTTATGCTTTATGATGTTCAATTGGTAACAGTCGTAGACTGCCGCTCCCGAAAAAGACTCGGCGTGACGCCCACATGTTTTTTAAAAAACTTGCTGAATGCGTACTGGTCAGAGAAATGAAATTCCTGAGCCAGCTGATTGATAGTTTTATTGGACACGATCAGTTGGGCACGTGCTTCCGTAATCAGCCAGTTACTCAGAATACCTGAAGGTGAATCGTTGGTTATTTCCTTGACACTGACTGAAAGGTATTTAATCGATATATTGAGGGCCGTTGCATAGAAAGCCAGGTCTCTGCGGACCTTGTAATGATCGGCTACGAGCTGTAAAAACTGAACCGTAATTTCCTCTTTTCTTTTATTGCGCACAGTTCCGGAGCTTTCTCCGGTATCGTAAATGACGGCAGCCAATAAATAAATGATCGCCATAAAGATATTGGTATTTGCCCTCGCGAAGAAATCTTTTTGCTGTTCAACTAAGCGTTTGCAGTTTACGTGCAAGGTGCTTGTTAATGTCCATATCGTTTCAAAGTCACCAGCCGCGGGGGAGAAAGGAACGGCGTTGTTGATGTTGATCAAACGGTACGCGTCGTACTTGCTGACGGACAATCGAATTCGGCTGGAAAAATTTTTATCATAGTTGAGTATTTTAAAGCTTGCATCATCACTGATTTTCAGAAAGCTGTAGTATTTGCCATAACCGATAAAGAATATATTACCTGCGTGCAGGTGCACCGTACTGCCATTGCAGTTTACCATCGCGTGCCCGCTCCTTAGAAGGATGCATGCTGTTGTGAGCGGATGGTAATAATACTCTTCGTCTGCCAACGGGAGCTCGGACTGATCGACGATCTGTATGCTATTCATCATGGTGTTACAAGCAGAATCTGAACCCCGAAACTGGCCGGGGTTCAGGTTTGTTCTTTAAAAAGTCACTTTCTTTGGATCCGAACCCGAAAAGCCCATTGCAGGAAGTTTGCTAATCGTATCCAGATCTTCAGCACTGAGCTCGAAGCTGTCCATGTCCAGGTTTCGTTTGATGTTTTCGGGATTTGTCGATTTGGGCAGAGGGAGAATGCCTTGCGCCAACGCAAATTGAATACAGATTTGTCCCACGCTGGTATGCTTACTTGTTGCCAAAGCTCTTAAAGTCTCGTCCTGCAGGATCCTTCCTGAACCGAGTGGTGACCAAGCCTGGACGAGAATATCGTGAGCTTTGCAAAGTTCAACCGTCTCTTCCTGAAGGTGGCCGGGATGGAATTCAATCTGGTTGACTGCCGGAATGACTTCTGCTGTTTCCAGCAGCTTTTCAAGATAGGGCTTCGGGAAATTGCTGACTCCGATTGCTTTGACTTTGCCTTGCTTATAGAGATGCTCCAGCGCCTTCCAGGTGTCTGCATTTATGGCTGCCCAGTCCTCAAATTGTGTTTCGTTGGCGGGCCAATGGATCAGATAAAGGTCCAGATAGTCGAGCCCTAAAGTGGCCAGTGACTTATCGAAAGCGGCAAGAGCTTTATCGTATCCACGTTCTGTGTTCCAGAGCTTGGTCGTTATGAACAGATGGCTGCGGTCAATTCCGCTGTCTTTGATCGCCTTACCTACGCTGTTTTCATTACCATAAACGGCAGCCGTATCGATATGGGTATATCCCGCCGACAGCGCTTCTTTGACGGCTCGGTAGGCTTCGTCGCCCTCCGGAATCTGCCAGGTTCCAAATCCAATTGCCGGAATGTCAATTCCATTGTTCAGTTTGAAAGATTTCATGTGTTGTTCTCGTTTTAAGTGACTAAAATAGCGTTTAGTGCGCATAGTCCCGTCACTGAAATGTCAAGACGGCAATGACAATTTTATTGTCAAAAACGCTAGGATTTATGGAGGTTTATTGCATTTATTCTTATCTTTAGGCGAAATTTTGAGAATTTTAAAATTTTCAATGATTTCGGTTGCATATAAAATTAAACATATTTCTAATAGATTACTATGTCAAACAAAGCAAAAATTGTTTGGACAAAAACTGATGAAGCTCCATTACTGGCGACTTATTCGTTTTTGCCTATCGTTAAGGCGATTACAGCCACGGCTGATATCGATGTTGAATTAAGAGATATCTCTTTAGCGGGCCGTATCCTTGCTAACTTTCCAGAGTTTTTAAAAGAAGATCAAAAAGTTGCTGATGCATTGGCAGAGTTGGGACAGTTGGCGACAACTCCTGAGGCAAACATTATTAAATTACCTAATATCTCCGCTTCGATTCCCCAGTTGAAAGGTGCTATTGCCGAGTTGCAAAAAGCCGGTTATGCGGTTCCGAATTATCCGGATGAAGCCGGTACAGAAGAAGAAAAGTCAGTTAAAGCAAAATATGCAAAAGTACTAGGGTCAGCAGTAAATCCTGTTTTACGTGAAGGTAATTCAGACCGCCGTGCACCTAAAGCGGTAAAGAATTATGCAAAAGCAAACCCACACAAGATGGGCGCGTGGTCAAAAGATTCAAAAACAAAAGTGGCCTCCATGGCTTCTGGTGATTTCTATGGCTCCGAGCAATCTTTGACAGTTGAGCAGGCAGGTCAGTTCAAAATTGAGTTTGTTGATGCGCAGGGCTCGGTGACCGAATTAAAAGGCCTTTCGCCACTAAAAGCAGGTGAAGTCATCGACTCCTCAACACTAAGTCTGAAAGCACTTAAAGGTTTTGTGGCCGATACCATTGCAGAAGCTAAGGCAGCTGGTGTATTATTGTCCGCTCACCTTAAAGCTACAATGATGAAGGTGTCTGACCCGATCATCTTCGGTGCAGTGGTGGAGACCTATTTTGCGGATGTGTTTGCAAAGTACGGTGATTTATTTAAGGAACTCGGGATCAATAAAAATAACGGTCTGGGCGAAGTGTACACCAAAATTGCAGGTCATGCACAGGAATCGGAAGTAAAAGCGGCTATCGACGCTGCTATCCAGGCAGGTCCTGATCTGGCAATGGTCAATTCGGATAAGGGCATTACCAACCTGCATGTTCCTTCGGACGTCATTATCGATGCTTCTATGCCAGCGATGATCCGTATCGGTGGCAAAATGTGGAATAAAGATGGCCAGGAAGCGGATACTATTGCGATGGTTCCGGACCGCTGTTATGCAGGGGTATATGAGGCGACCATTGAAGACTGCAAGGCACATGGTGCTTTGGATCCGAAGACCATGGGTTCGGTTCCAAATGTGGGTCTTATGGCACAGAAAGCCGAGGAGTATGGTTCTCATGATAAAACTTTCCAAGCAGCCGGCGATGGCGTAATCCGTGTCGTGGATGCCGAAGGCAATGTACTGATGGAGCAGAAAGTGGAAGAAGGAGATATTTTCCGGATGTGTCAGACCAAGGATGCACCTATCCAGGACTGGGTAAAACTTGCGGTAAACCGCGCACGTCTGTCAAATACTCCAGCGGTATTCTGGTTGGATAAAAACCGTGCGCACGATAGAGAGATTATCAAGAAAGTTGAAAAATACCTGCCAGATTTCGATACAACGGGCTTGGATATCCGGATCTTGTCGCCGGTGGAAGCAACCAAATTCTCATTGGAACGCATCCGTAGGGGTGAAGATACCATCTCCGTGACGGGTAACGTCTTACGTGATTATCTAACAGATTTATTCCCAATTCTGGAAGTAGGCACTTCTGCGAAGATGCTGTCTATTGTTCCTTTGATGAACGGCGGTGGTCTGTTCGAAACCGGTGCAGGTGGTTCGGCACCGAAGCACGTTGAACAGTTTGTACAGGAGGGCTATTTACGCTGGGATTCATTGGGCGAGTTCTTGGCACTGGGAGCCTCTTTGGAGCATTTATCCCAAACGCAAAACAATCCCAAAGCGTTGGTGCTGGCAGAAACGTTGGATGAAGCTACGGAGAAATTCCTGGCTAACGACAAATCACCTGCACGTCGTGTAGGTCAGATCGACAATCGTGGATCTCATTTCTACCTGACGTTATATTGGACACAAGCTCTGGCTGCACAGACAAAAGATGCGGATTTGGCGGACAGATTCGCCACTGTGGCCAAAGAATTGACCGACAACGAGGCGAAGATCAATGAAGAGCTGATCGGCGCACAAGGTCATGCGCAGAATATCGGGGGGTACTATTTCCCTAATGATGATTTAGCAGCTAAAGCTATGCGCCCTTCTGCCACATTAAACGATGTAATCGGCCGTATTTAATCCCTTTGGTCAGCAATAATAATAAAGGCCCGGTAGTTTGCCGGGCCTTTATTATTTTATGTATGAATTGAATGTGCTATTTGCATCTATAAAAGTTATTTTAACGGGTACTTGACGCCTTCGAATGTCATTTTGATGGGAATGATATGTCCCTGTGCGTCAAATTTCATTTCTTCTATACAGGTGACCCGCTCGTTGGCGCCGTCTTTGCCCAATGGTCTGCGATGATAGACAATGAAATATTTGTCCTTGTTTGGTACTTTTATGACTGAATGATGTCCCGCACCCACGGCAACGGCAGGATCCCGTTCGAGAATAGTCCCGATACGCTCAAATGGCCCAAAAGGAGAGTCGGCAATTGCGTACGCCACTTTGTAATCCGGGCCTGTCCAGCCACCTTCGGACCACATAAAATAGTATTTGCCGTTCTTCATAAACATAAATGGGCCTTCGACATAATCCTTGGGGGTCACCTCCTTGTAGTAGCTGCCATCATCGAAAGGAAGAAGACCCGTAAAATCTGGTTTGAGTTTGACTACGTTGCAATGTTTCCAGCCGCCGTAATACATATAAAATGAACCATCTTTATCTTTGAATACAAACTGGTCTATCGGTTGAGCCCCATTGATGATGCTGTTGATGAGCGGTTTGCCCAACAGGTCGGTGTAGGGGCCTTCCGGTTTATCGGATACGGCTACGCCGATGCCTCCGATTTCTCCCTCATGTACATCGTTGGCACTGAAGAACAGATAGTATTTTCCTTTATTTTCCAGTACGGCAGGGGCCCACATCGCTTTTTTTGCCCAAGTGACGCGACTGTTGTCCAGCACACGTGGATGTTTGGTCCAGGTGGCCAGGTCGGGAGATGAAAATGCATCGAAAAATAGCTGCTGTTCATAGGGAGCAGAATAGGTTGGGAAGATCCAATACGTATCGTTGTATATGATACCTTCCGGATCGGCGTAGTTACCTGTAATAACCGGATTTTTCTGCGCCGAGAGCGCAGTCGCTATAAATAATGTGGTTGCTGTGAAAATTGTTCTGATCATTGCTTTGATTTAAAATGATTAAGATAATCAAAAAGACGAATGTGCAACCGCTAAAAATTTATCATTTATGTGCCGATTTGTCTCATGATTTTCAAATGTTAAAATTATGTTAAAATCAGGTGAAGGTTTCGATTCTTTCCGATTTATTTCACATATTTGTGTATGTCATTTCCAAAATGGCATAAATACTTTTCATAAAATAGGTTAATAATATGGCTAAGATACCCGGAGTTCCCCAAACTTCGGGTGTTTTTTTATCCGCGCTCCAGACCAAATATCATCACCAGTTTTCCGTCCAGGTATAAGTTTAAGGTTTGTTCGGCAATGTCGAATTGGATCTGTCTTTGTTCGACAACCGCAAAAAAGTCGTTTTCAATGCTAGCGCCGCTGCATGCCCGCATTGTGCTGGCAAGATGCGAAAAGCTAATCCTATCGCCCATAATGGTAAAATCTCCCCAAAATTTATTACAGCCTGTGCTGCCCGCAACGGTGCCGTTTTTTGCGTCAAATCCGATGCTTGCTCTGCTTGATGAGACATCTTTGCCGTTTAACTGCAGTAGATTCCATTTAAATCGTGCTAAAAAAGAAGCAACACTAGGGAGTGCGGTGACGCGTTTTTTGGATATGATGTCGAGCAATTCATACTGTGTACTGTCTGCATTTTTTGCTTTCGTTTGCTTCACTTTAATTGTATATGTATAGCCCTCCTCATAATCGAAACCCAAGATAGGTGCGGTGATATAATCCCAGCGTTCTTTTTTCGCTGATTTTACTTGCAGACACTTCAGCCTGCCAAGCACCTGTCCGTTAACATAGGTGTCGCCGACTTGCCAGATGACAGTGTCCTGCACTCGAATGAAATAGTCGGATTTAGGCCTATGATCAAAGCGCCGGCTCTCAATATCAAAATTTTCCCAGTTGTTGCTGTTATAACATTTCCCCCGGTAAGCTGGTGTGACCGCGTACGCTGTTCCGACTTTTATTCTAAACGAGTTACTCAGCGCCAACAGCTTGTCCGACGACAGAAAAAACAGTAGTAAAGGAAGGTAAAACGAACGCAACTTCTTCATATGAGGAATTAAATATTAATAAAAACGTATCTTTAAACATGAATATTGCACACATGATAGTAAGCTTTCTGCTTGTACTTTATCTATCGAACTTGCATTTATTTGCTCAAAATAACAAGGAATATTTTAAATCGCAAATGCTGCAGGGTGAATTGACCGCCCCAGAGCTCAGGGAAGTGTCGGGGATTATCCCAGCTCACACGAAAGGCATGTTTTGGGTACACAATGACAGTGGCGATGGCCCAAATGTTTATCTGCTGGATGCTCAGGCCAAATTGGTCAAAACATTTACCCTAGCAGAAACGGAAGTGGTCGACTGTGAGGATATTGACCGGGTGACTATTGGTGGCAAATCTCATTTAGTACTGGCCGATATTGGAAATAATCTGCAGAAAAGAACATGGATTACCTTATATATATTTCCGGAACCCTCTTTAAAGGACTCAGCCCTGATCCCCAGATCCAGCATAAGAACCGTGCATGTTAAGTTTCCGGGGCGAAAACGTCTGGATGCGGAAGCTATCATGGTTGACCCCACAGACAATATGCTGTATGTGGTATCAAAACGTGAGTTTCGCTCCACTGTATATAGCGCTCCGGTCTTCAAAAATCCCCGGCTGCACTATTATACCCTCGATAAAATTGTGGAACTTCCGTTTACTTTCGCGACAGCAGCAGCGATTGACCCTAAGGGCAGAGAAATGCTGATTAAAAATATTACCCATATTTTTTATTGGAAAAGAAATCCGAAAATCCCATGGTCGGCAGCGTTACGGGAGGCTCCTATACAGATTCCTTATGTCGTAGAGCCGCAAGGCGAGGCGATAGCTTTCGATAATCAGGGTAACGGATTTTATACAATTAGTGAACGTCCATTTGGCTTAAAGTCTTATCTTTACTACTTTGAGAAAATTCAATAAACGATAAAGCAGCGTGTCGGCTACGATTTTACAAGGACTGCACCATTGCGCTGTATTGTTCAAGTGAATATAAAACCTAACATATAATATGATGATTTTTAGACAATTTCTATGCATTTCCATTGCCTTGATGAGCTTTATCCAAGTAAGCAGAGCGGCAAAAGTTGACACCTTATCCATCCTCAGCCCAAGTATGGGAAAAACAATCAAGACAGTTGTTATTCTGCCCGATGGTTATTCAGAGCACGAGAAGTATCCGGTACTTTACTTATTGCACGGCTATTCGGGTAATTATAGCAACTGGGTGAAAAACTCTCCCGTGTCCTCCTTGGCTGATCAATATGGTTATATGGTGATCTGTCCAGATGGCGGTTTTGGAAGCTGGTATTGGGATATTGCGAATGATAAAAGCTATCAATATGAGACGTTTGTGTCCAAGGAGCTGATCAGTTACGTCGATCAGCATTATTCGACGGTCAGGGACCGCAAAGGACGCGCCATCACGGGACTTAGCATGGGGGGGCATGGCGCGCTCTCTCTGGCGATCAAGCATCAGGACCTCTATGGTGCCGCCGGTAGTACCGCTGGGGGTGTCGATTTCAGACCCTTCCCCCTGAATTGGGAAATTAAGGACCGTATAGGGAATTATGCCGACGATCCCCAGGCATGGGACAACCGCGTGGTCATCAACATGGTGCCCAAGCTGATCAACAACAAACTTCGTCTGATCATCGACTGTGGAACCGATGATTTTTTCTATCCCGTGAATATGGCGCTGCACGATAAGTTAACCTATCACAACATCAACCATACTTTTGTTACAAGTGAGGGCGGACACAACTGGGCTTATTGGGCACGCTCTATAGTTTATCAAATGGCTTTTTTCAAAGGTTTTTTTGAGGAGACCGAAAAAAATCAGCCGAAAAAATAGATAAATATTTGGCGTAAATGAATAAATTGCTATTTTTGTTTATAGAAGATCTTGACTAACAAATTATAAACTTATCATAGAGCCTTACAATTTGTAAGGCTTTTTTATTATTTTCAACAAAATTTTTGATTTCAATCGCTATGCTTAAACCTATAAAGGTTGTTTTTTGCTTTTCTTCTATTGTCTTTGGTCTACAGCATACCTATGCTCAGCAACCTAAATCTGTTTCCGGCTTTGTCAGAGATAGCATCAGTGGTGAGAATATCATTGGTGCGCTAATCCGGAATGACAACGAAAAAAAATCCACAGCTTCGAACAAATATGGTTTCTTTAGTCTGTCCCTTCGCGGCGAGCAAGCTTTTTTGGAGGTCACCTCCATCGGTTACCGGGCCAAGCTGGTTCCTGTCGAGCTGAGCAAAGACTCAACCTATATTATTCAGCTGGCACCTGAGGAAAATCAGCTTGCCGAGGTTGTCGTCACTGGAAACAGGAGAAAATCAATCAAAGACCTGACGCCAGGACTTACGCAGTTTAGCCCAAAAGAGATTGAGAAGGTTCCTGTACTGTTTGGAGAAAAGGATATTCTCAAGACGATACAGCTATTTCCGGGTGTCACCAGCGGCGGCGAGGGAAGCAGCAACTTCTATGTACGTGGCGGGGGCGGAGATCAAAATCTTATCCTGCTAGACGAAGCTCCGGTATATAATAGCTCGCATTTATTCGGTTTTTTTTCAACCTTTAATTCGGATGCGATCAAAGATGTCAATTTTTACAAAGGCGGAGTTCCCGCCCAATATGGGGGCAAGATTTCCTCGGTTATGGAGATCACTACACTGGACGGAAACAATCAGCATTACAATGTGGAAGGTGGACTGGGGCTCATCGCGTCGAGACTCAAAGTAGAAGGACCCATTCAGAAGGGAAAAAGCTCTTTTATGATCTCCGGTAGGCGTACTTACGCTGATTTGTTCCTGAAGCTTTCAAATGATGAAAACATCAAAAAAAGTGCGCTGTTTTTCTACGATCTGAATGCTAAGGTCAACTATCGAATAAACGACAAAAATACGGTTTATCTTTCAGGGTATTTTGGCAAGGACGCTATGGCCTATCACGACCTCTTTGATTTCAATTGGGGGAATGCAACAGGAACCATGCGCTGGAACCACGTGTGGAGCAGCCGCTTGTTTAGTAATACAACTTTAATCTTCAGTAAGTTCAATTATCAGGTAAAGATAGAGGACGACAACAATTTCAAAATCCGCTCGGATATCTTCAATTATAATTTTAAACAGGACTTTCAGTACAGCTTGTCAGATCGCCACAATGTAAAGTTTGGTGTACAGGCTGCGTTACAAGAAATACGTCCAGCGAGCATCGAGGCAGGTGAAGACTCCAAGGTCAATTCACTCAAAATACAGCATAGAAAAGGAGCGGATCTGGCTGTTTATATGGCGGACGACTGGTCGATAAATGAGAAGCTTAAAGTAAACTACGGTGTGCGGGCAACTGCCTATGCGACTTTGGGACCGGGAATGTTCTACCGTTATGATGAGATGGGGGAGGCTGTAGACTCCACGTATGTCAAAGCTGGAGAGTTGGGGAAAAAATACCTGTATTTAGAACCGCGCATTGCACTCAACTACGCGTTAAACGAGTCGACCACAGTCAAGGCATCTTTTAATCAGAATGTTCAATATCTGCACCAATTAAGCAACACCACAAGCAGCCTGCCGACAGACCAATATGTGTTGAGCAACAATACCATCAAGCCGCAGCTATCGACACAGTATTCTCTGGGCTATTTTCGGAACTTTATGTCCAATCGCTATGAATTTTCCGTCGAAAGCTATTACAGGGACTTAAAGAACCAAATCGATTATAGAAATGGAGCTGATCTGCAGGCTAACGAACTGTTGGACGGCGAATTGCTTTTTGGCAAGGGGAGAGCTTATGGTATCGAATGGTTTATTAAAAAGCGGCAGGGACGTCTTAATGGCTGGATCAGCTATACACTTTCAAAAAGCGAGAGGCGGTTTGATCAGATCAATGGCGGTGAATGGTTTAACGCCCGGCAGGATAAAACGCATAACATCGCCATCGTGGCACAATATCAGCTGAACCCAAAATGGAATCTGAGCGCCAACTTTGTTTATTATACCGGCGATGCTGTGACAATGCCTGCCGGTAAATATTTTGTCGATGACAGAACAATCTTTTATTATGATAAACGCAATGGTCAGCGGATGCCAGCCTACCATCGTTTGGACCTTGCGGCGACTTATGATATCCGACGTACAAAAAACAGGTATTCGAGTTTATCCTTTGGATTGTATAACGCCTATAACCGAAAAAATGCCTATCTGATCGATTTTCGGGAAAAAGAAGGACAGTCGAATGTAACTGAAATCTATAGAATAGCTCTTTTTGGTGCAATCCCTTCGATTACTTGGAATTTTAAATTTTAAAGCTACATGAAAAAGATATTAGGACTGCTCGCATGCGCCATGATTACATTGTTAGGCTGTGAAGATAAAATTGATCTGGATCTGCCCGAAAACACCGGACAGCTGGTAATCACCGCCGACCTGATGGTTTCGGACCAGCAGCACCAAATCAGTATTCAGAAAGTGGTCAGCTTAAAGGAGTCGATGCTGGCGCCAATCACAGATGCGGAGGTGATTGTCAGAAATATGCAGAACAATCGCACTTATGCCTTTTCGCCGGGACCTGATGGAGTGTATACCAACAAAACCCTGCGGCTGCAGGAAAAAATAAAATACCAGCTTTACGTGCGTACAGCAGATGGCCGGGAAATAGAAGGTACTTCAACCGTTCCTTCCTATATTGATATCGATTCCATCGGTCTTTCGGAGCGCGTGATATTTACAGATACGATCTATTATCCGACATTGGTGTTTAATGACCCGCCCGAAAATGGCAACTACTATAAGTACAAAATGTCTGTGAATGGTGGTGATCTACGATTTATTGATGTATTCAGCGATAAATACAACAACGGGCTGGAGGTACAGCACGATATCATTGATCGTGACCGTGACCTCAAGATCGGAGATCATGTCCGGATCTTGCGCCAGTGCATCGATATAGGTGCCTATAACTACTGGAATAGTTTCCAGATGATCAACCCCGGAGCTGCGTCGCCTGCGAATCCCATCTCCAATTTATCCAACAATGCCTTGGGTTATTTTAGTGTGAGCACAGGCAAATACTACGAATCTGAGATTGTCCTGACAAGGAGTAGGCCATAGGCGATCAGTCCAGTCTGGCAAGCTGATAGCCCCTAGACAGTATAAATTCGATGGTTCTGGGCAGTGCATATTCTACGCGTGGGATGGCCTTTAAATTGTCATGGAAGATAATCACAGAGCCATTCTGGATGTTGGGCAGTACATTTTGAAGGCATTTCTCAGGACTCAGTGTTTGGTCAAAATCGCCGGACATGATATCCCACATGATCACCCGGTGGCTTTTGTAGAGGCTTCGTAGCTGTGATTTTGTCGCTTTTGCATATGGAGGGCGGAACAGATCTGTCTGGGTGAGCTGCTGGCATTGTGCCACATTTTCAAGATAGACTTCGTCCGTCGTGTCCCAGCCTTTGAGGTGATTATAGGTGTGGTTGCCTACCTGATGCCCTTCTTGTAAAATTCGTTGGAACAAATGTGGATTTTTTTTAATATTTTCACCAACACAAAAAAATGTTGCCTTGACCTGATATTTTTTTAGGATATCGAGTATAAAAGGTGTAATTTCAGGAATTGGACCATCGTCAAAAGTGAGATAGACTTTTTTTTCCGTGCGAGACATATGCCAGATCGATTTTGGGTATAGCCAGCGTAGGAAGAACGGGGATTTGACAAAATACATAACCGATAAATGAAGTTCAAATCTATAAAAATTGTATGGTTCTACATATGAACATGAAAAGATTTTATTATTCTGCAGTACTATTTACTGGCTTTTTTCTTGCAGCACACACGGAAACCCGGGCGCAGCAGGTGGTCAGCGTTGCTGATGCCATACAGATGACACTGGAGCGTAACGTACAGATCAAACAGGCCGAACTTAGCAAGGACATCGCCGCCCAGGACCTGTTTCAGGCCAAGTCCAATTTATATCCGAGTCTGGAGGCTGGAGTGACCCAACGGTTCAACTATGGTTTCTTTTTTGACCAGGTTGCCGGACAGCCAATCAGTGGAAACCAATGGACAAATTCCGCCGGTGGCGCTATCAGTTCAAATGTCAATTTGTTTAAAGGATTTCGTCAGATCAATCAAATCAAGGCAAACAAGACGCAGCTTGAATCCTCTGCAACTCAGGTCGACAAGATTAAAAATGATCTGATACTTAATGTACTTGTAACATATCTGGAAGCCATCACAAACTATGAGATGTACACGGCCAGCGGGGACCAATTAAAGCTTTCCCAGCAACAGTATAAACTAGATTCGATACAGTTTGCCGTAGGAAATAAGACTGTCGCAGATATCGCTAAGTCCAAAAATCAGGTGGCTTCGGATGAGTTTAACAGGGTCAATCTTCGAAATTCGTATGAGCTCTCGTTATTGACGCTGAAACAGTTGATGGAAATGCCACCTCAAACCGACATTTCATTGGTTAAACCCAGTGTTGATTTTTCGATGCTGACTCCAGGAACGTCTTCTGCTATTGAAGTGTATGATATGGCCTTACGCAATCAGCCTGATATTAAGAAAGCTGCACTCGACAAAGAAGCGGCGGCGCGGCAGATCGACATTGCAAAGGGCGGATTTTATCCTTCTCTGGACCTGGGGGTGAGTTATGGAACTAATTTTTCATCCGAGCGCAAGGATTATCTGACTGGGGAAAAGCTCCCATTTGTGGATCAGCTCGGTCAAAACAAGGCCTTCGGGACTACCTTGAGCTTGAGTGTCCCCATATTTACCAACAACCAAAATAAAGTCAACCTGGCAAAAGCCAAGATCGGCCTTAAACAGGCCGAAGCTGCCGAACAGCTGGCAAAAAACAATCTAAATAAAGCCGTTAACCAGGCTGTTCTGGATGTTACGGCTGCCAAACAAAAATTTGTTTCTGCAACGACGGCTTTTGAGAGCGCCGAAACTGCTTATAAGGCAACTAAAGAGCGTTATGACATCGGTATGGCCAATTCACTGGAATTATTTACAGCACAGACTGAACGGAATAAAGCTGAATTTGACCTGATTCAGGCAAAATATAATGTGATATTTAAATCCAAGATCATTGACTATTACTTGGGAAATCCAATTCAATTTGATAACAATTAACCTATTTGATTAACAAAAGCAATGGCAAAGAAAAAACGTAGTGTAATAAAGATTATATTCATCACTTTAGCCCTCCTGGCAATAGTTGTTTTTATAGGCTTTAAAGCCGGCTGGTTTGGAAATGGGGAGGTTACCAAAGTCGCCGTGGATGTTGTGAAAGAAATGGAAGTTGACGAACTGGTATCAGCCAGTGGAAAAATACAACCTGAAATAGAGGTAAAATTAAGTTCGGAAGTCTCAGGAGAGGTCGTTGAGTTGACTATCAAGGAAGGCGATTTTGTAAAGAAAGGACAGGTGCTCTGCCGCATCAAACCGGATATCTTACAGTCAGGTTATGACCGCTCGGTAGCGGCGCTCAACTCACAGCGAGCCAATCTTGCTGCAGCACAGCAACAGCTGAAGCAACAGGAGGAAAACTTCAAGAATATCGAAGCGACATTTAAGCGCAATCAGGAACTCTTTCAGAAAAGAGTAATATCGGCTGCCGAAATGGATAAGAGTTCGTCGGAATATTACTCGACCTTGGCTGCAATCCAGGCGCAGAGAGAAACTGTCCGGTCGACCAGATATGGTATCGAACAATCGCAGGCCTCCGTCAAAGAAGCACAGGACAACCTCAATAGGACAACAATATATGCACCTACCGATGGTATTATTTCTCTCCTGTCCATTGAGCAAGGGGAACGTGTGGTCGGAACGGCACAGATGGCAGGTACCGAAATTATGCGGATAGCCAACATGTCTTCAATGGAGGTAAATGTGGATGTCAATGAAAATGATATCAACAATGTGAGGGTTGGTAATCAGGCAGAAATAGAGGTTGATGCTTTCCAGGACCGGAAATTCAAAGGCGTGGTAACGGAGATTGCAAGTTCATCAAAAAATATTGCGACAACAACAGCTGCAACTTCGTCTACGGATCAAGTGACAAATTTTAATGTGAAAGTACGCATCAGTCCGGAGTCGTATCAGGATCTGATGAAGGAAAACATCGCTTCGCCTTTTAAGCCCGGACTGTCGGCAACGGTGCAGATTTTTACCAAACACGATAAAGGCATGGTCGTGCCAATTCAGTCGGTTACTGTCCGTTCGGATGACAAGGATTCCACCACTGTCAATAAGAAAATTCAAGAATTTGTGTTTGTTCTGAAAGGCGATACGGTCAAACAGACACTTGTAAAAACCGGCATTCAGGACGACAAGAATATTATTGTCCTTTCAGGACTCAAGAAAGGGGATGAGGTCGTCTCTAGACCGTTTGACGCCATATCCAAAACGCTAAAAAATGGTAGTAAAGTTCAAAAAGTCGATAAGTCAGTACTTTAATAGCGTTGTGCACAGAAATAATATACAAATAACAAGGGTGTTTTTTTTAACACCCTTTTTTATTTTCTTTTTAATTTATTAAATTTAAGCGACCCAATTATTGACAGCTTATGAGCAGGCTATGGCGTTATTTCAAATTTAATAAAACAGAACAAAATGGTTTCTTCGTCATTTTGGTGATTATCATCGTGTCTACGGTAGTCTACTCGCTGTTGACAAGGCGGGATTCGGCAGATCCTATTCCGCATGAGGTCAAAGTTTTTGAGCAATCCTTTCACGATTCGCTGGATATTCCAGATTATCCAAATAAGAAATATGTTTCCGATACTGATGCTGGGGATAACGCACGACAGATTGCAGAGAAGTTAGCAGCAACGAAGCCTGCTCAGCCGCTTCTGTTTTATTTTGATCCCAATAATTTATCTCTGGCGGACTGGCGCAAACTTGGACTTTCGGACAAACAGATCGCTGTCATTAAAAATTATGAACGGAAAGGAGGACGGTTTAAAAACAAAGACGATCTAAAAAAAATCTATTCGATCAATGAGCAGCTGTATGAGCGTCTCGAACCTTATATTCGAATAAAGCCCTCGAGCGACGCAGCGGCCAAAGTGCAAAACACCCCCATGTTATATGATAAGTTTGAAACAAATGGGGCGGAGCTGATCGATATCAACAACTGCGATACAACGGGGCTGATGAGCCTTAAAGGAATCGGTAGCATACTTTCAAAGCGTATTTTGAAATATAGGGAGGTCCTCGGCGGATTTTACAGAATTGAACAGCTCAAAGAAGTATATGGGGTTACTGCTGAGACCTATGACATGATCAAAGACAATGTCGTCGTGTCCAGTTTAGAAAGAATCAAAAAAATCAATATTAACGAGATTGATGCGCATTCATTGGCCAAACATCCGTATCTTAGCCCAAAGGATGCGAAATTAATTGTCAATTATCGACTCCAGCACGGTAGCTACACAAATATAGAGGATCTAGCAAAAATAGGTACTCTTTCTGATCTCGCTATTGCTAAAATCGCTCCGTATTTAATATTTGAGAATGATTCAAGATAAATTGAAACTGGAAATCCGGGATATAGTGGATTTTCCAAAACCGGGTATCATATTCAAGGATATTACACCCTTATTGAAAGATGCCGAACGTTGCAACGAGATGATCGAGACGATTATTGATCAGCTACAGGGCATTGAAATAGACGCTATTGCAGGAATTGAGAGCCGCGGATTTCTTTTTGGCTTTCTTTTGGCAAACAGAATGGGATTGCCTTTTATTCCTATCCGCAAACAAGGTAAGTTGCCCTATAAGACAATTGCCGAATCCTATGCCTTGGAGTACGGCCAAGCAACGATAGAAATTCACGAAGATGCCTTCGAGTCGGGGAGCAGGATACTGATCCATGATGATCTCCTGGCTACTGGAGGGACTGTAGTCGCCGCCAGTAAACTTGTGGAGAAATTAGGTGGCACCGTCGCTGCATATAGCTTTATTATCTCTTTGGATTTTCTAAAAGCAAAGGGAAGATTGTCACGGTTTAGTGAACATGTTTTTTCTTTGGTGAGTTATTAAGTTTTTAAATGAAATAGTGCAACAGAAGGTATGATCATATCCGCAAATGCAAAGATAAATATCGGACTGCAGGTCGTGGCTAGGCGTGCTGATGGCTATCATGAGCTAAATAGTGTGTTCTATCCTCTGCACATCTATGATATCATCGAACTAACGGAAAGTACGGAAAACGAAACCGTTCTTCACATACAGGGGCAGCATATACCCGGAGATCCAAGTGACAATCTGTGTATCAAGGCGTATCATTTGCTGAAAAAAGAATATGAAATGCCGGCCGTATCGATTGACATGATCAAGCAAATTCCTATAGGAGCGGGATTAGGCGGGGGATCGGCTGACGCTTCCTTCGTGCTGAAAGGCCTTAATACCTTGTTTAACCTACATCTGACCAATGCGCAACTGGAAGAATATGCCGCGAAGCTTGGGGCAGACTGTCCGTTTTTTATCGAAAATACACCTGTCTATGCGACTGGGATCGGAACCAGTTTCAAACGAATATCACTCGACCTGTCTGCTTATTTTATAGCGGTAGTGATGCCAGATATACATATTTCGACAGCTGAAGCGTACGCTTCCGTAGTACCCCGAGCTGCCACCGTCAATCTGGAAACTGCCATACGTCTGCCGGTTCAGGAATGGAAATTCCATATCCGGAATGATTTTGAGGATGGAATTTTTGAAACTTATCCTGTGCTGAAAGAAATAAAAGAAGCACTATATCAAAAAGGCGCTGTCTATGCGTCCATGACCGGCTCGGGGGCGGCTATTTATGGCATATTCTGGGAAAAAATAGATCTAACTGAATTTGAAAAGTACGGCAGGATCTTCTATCCTTCGCTGATATAGGTCAAACTCATACAAATTGCAATAGCCTTATCCGTCCATGATCAGGCTATCGCGTTTTTTTGTCGTAACGTTCAATATTCTTCTTCGACCTTGTAATCGACCAGCTCGCGCGCTTCATTGAGTACGATTTCTTTTTTTTCTTTACTAAGTCCGAGGAAGTCTAGTTTGTTGGGTTCCCCAACAATATCTTTAACCAAAATGACCTGGTTTTTTAATAACTGCTGCTCTTCGAGGTCTGACAAGGTTGTCAGACATGTAACAGGATAAAGAACAGCCTTGTCAACCCTTCTTTTGATACTGCTCTCCTTAGGGTAATCCCACGAAAGCAAATTGATCTTATAATATTCAGCAAAATTGATCGAATCAAGCGTAAAGTATGCGTTGGTAATAAGCCAGCCTTCTTGAAACTGTAACCGCTTGCCGAAAAATGGATAGTCGATGCCACTGATGTCTTTGAACCTTGACAGGTAATACATAGGTGTCGTCACCGAGATCTTTGCATCGATATCATTTCTGAATTTGCATTCAGCTGTGACTAGTTTACCATTTTTATAGGCTACCACATCCAATTCATGGCTGACGGCATGCCCCTGTACCGTCTGGCCTGTGGTACTTTCGTAACCAGCCTCCCGTAGGAGATGGGCTATATATTTTTCAAAATAAAATCCTTCAGGTCCCAATTCCCGTAGCGCTTTTTTTAAACTATAACGAGCAGCATAGGAGGTGCGTACGGTCTTTAAGGTATCAAAAGCCAGCTGATAGAGCTCCCGCGTGGAAATACCGTCATATAATTTATTGATAACGCGCTCGTAGACCTGATTGACCTGATCGCTGTTGGCGCCTGAGCGTGACAATGAGCCCCGTAGCGCATCGCCATTGAACGGAACTAACTCACCGGAATATTTCTTGACTTGCATGAGTATTTAAATTGATAAATACGAATATAAGAGATGTCATGAAAGAAACCGCATAAACAATATGCTAAATTAAACTTTTTTGGATCATAATTTGTTTAAATATGAAACAGGACTTAAATTCAGATTATTATGAGTAACCTTTTGACATTTGCATTCGACAAGATTAAATCGAAGATAGAAGACGATTGTATTGAAGAGAACATCGGTACCTCTGAGCGGGTACTGTCCGTCATTGCCGGCGGATTTATTTTAGGTATGGGAGTGAAAAAGTTATTTAAATCTCCACTGACCGGATTTTCGGGACTGACACTGGGCGGAGCATTGATTTACCGGGGAGTAACGGGACATTGCGATGTCAAGAAGGCGCTGGAAGGAAACGACGTAAAGAAAGTTGAAGTCATTGAACACCGCTATTTTGTGAAATAGGTAGTGTCATCTTCTATACATGTTGGGGCAATTTACCATACATAGCCGCGGCAGCCAAGATTGGCATTTGAAAAGCTTCATCCTATAAAAGGCCGAAAGTAAATTTATCGGCCTTTTATAGTATAAAAGCTTGACAGCCATTTATACATTAAAACGGAAGTGCATAATATCGCCATCCTGTACGATGTAGGTCTTTCCTTCTACAGCTAATTTTCCTGCTTCTTTTACAGCACTTTCCGAACCGAAATGAACGAAGTCGTCGTACTTGATTACTTCGGCACGGATAAATCCTTTTTCGAAATCAGTATGGATTACACCAGCAGCCTGCGGTGCTGTAAATCCTTTTTCAATGGTCCATGCCCGTACCTCCTGCACTCCGGCAGTAAAGTAAGTCGCCAGATTGAGTAACGAATAGGCCGCACGAATCAGTTTGTTGACACCGGATTCTTCCAGCCCCAGATCATCCAAAAACATTTTGCGTTCTTCGTAGCTTTCCAGTTGCGCAATTTCAGATTCGATCTGCGCAGAGATGACCAGTACTTCGGCTTTTTCATCTTTCACAGCCTCTTTAACTCGCTCAACATAGGCGTTCCCCGAATTTACCGAAGCTTCGTCCACGTTACAGACGTACAGTACCGGTTTGGCTGTTAATAGCGCCAGATCTTGAATAAATTCAAAATCTTCAGCTTCAATAGGTGCGGTTCGCGCCGATTTTCCCGCTTCTAAGTGCGCTTTGATGACCGATAAGATATCAAATGTTTTTTTAGCTTCTTTATCACCACCGGTTTTAGCCATCTTCTCGACTTTCTGGATACGTTTTACCACCGTGTCGAGATCTTTCAGCTGTAATTCGGTATCGATGATCTCTTTGTCACGGATAGGATCCACCGAACCGTCTACGTGGATAACGTTACCATCGTCGAAGCATCTCAGTACGTGGATAATGGCATTTGTTGTACGGATGTTTCCTAAAAACTGATTGCCTAAGCCTTCTCCTTTCGAAGCCCCTTTTACGAGCCCCGCAATATCGACTATTTCAATCGTATTGGGCACGATACGTTGTGGGTTAACTAATTCAGCTAATTTATTTAGACGGGCATCCGGTACGGTAATTACCCCAACATTTGGTTCGATTGTACAAAATGGAAAGTTTGCCGCCTGTGCTTTCGCATTCGACAGACAGTTAAATAATGTTGATTTACCTACGTTTGGTAAACCGACGATACCGCATTGTAAAGCCATATATAGTGCAAATTTTTGAAATTGCACAAAGATAGAAAATTCACTGTAATTTTTAACTATCTTGGACTATGCTTCGCTGGTACAAAATTGATCGAGCCTTGGATTTAAAAGACAAAGGCATTGTAGAGTACAAAACTGGGAGGAAAACCATCTGCCTCACCTGGTATGAAGAGCAGCTATATGCCTTTTCCAGAAAGTGTCCCCATGCTGGCGCACCGCTAAAAAATGGCTGGTGCGAAGACGGCAAAGTGATCTGTCCTTTTCATCGGCACGAGTTTGATCTTTTGTCAGGCAAAGGTAGCCCCGGACAGCACAATTTTATCCATATATACCCTGTGAAGCACGAGGCAAACGCATATTATATTGGGATAGAGACGAGTTTTTGGCAAAGCTTGTTCGGCTAAAAAGTAACTAAAGTATCATATCTCGTTATCCGGTCTCGTATCTCAGTCCGAAATAAGTATATTTGCTCTCGAAAACAAATTAAAGACATGCAGGGGAAAAAGATTGGTATCATTGGGAGCGGGAGCTGGGCGACGGCGATGGTTAAGATGCTATGTGAAAATGACCAGGATAAACATATTTTTTGGTGGATCAGGAAACAGGAAGATGCGGATTATATTCAGCAATTCAAACATAACCCAACATACCTGAGCAGCGTACCGGTAGATTTAAGCATCACGACAATTGACACGGATGCCAAAAATGTAATTGCTTATGCGGATATCGTCATCTTGAACACTCCTGCAGCTTATCTGAAGGATGCCTTGGCAGGAGTGACAAAAGACGATTTTAAAGACAAGATTATCGTTTCGGCCATCAAGGGGATTATCCCGAAAGATAATCTCATTATCGGAGAGTTTCTGGAACAACGTTATGAGGTCGATATTAATCAGGTCTGCGTTATCGGCGGACCCTGCCACGCGGAAGAAGTAGCCTTAGGCAAGTTGTCTTACTTGACATTCGGCTGCAAAAATTTGGAAAGTGCGGCATTGGTGGCTTCATTTTTGTCTTCAAGAGTGATCAAAACCATTTTGTCGGACGATGTCCTTGGGATTGAGTTTGGCGCTGTGCTCAAAAATATTTACGCACTGGCCGGAGGCATCTGTCATGGGCTCGGGTACGGTGACAACTTTCAGGCGGTACTTGTCTCCAACGCCATCCGTGAGATGCGTAGATTTGTCGCCAAAGTGGATGGGGATACTTCACGCGATGTGAATACTTCGGCCTATTTGGGGGATTTGCTGGTGACAGCCTATTCGCAGTTTAGCCGCAATAGAACCTTTGGTAATATGATCGGAAAGGGATACAGTGTACAATCTGCTCAATTGGAGATGAACATGGTTGCCGAAGGCTATTATGCCTCTGCGTGTATTCAGCAATATGCTGAGAAATATGAGGTAGATCTGCCGATCTGCGATGCTGTATATCAAATTCTGTATCAGCATCAACCGGCCTCAAAAATTATACAGGCGTTAAGCGAAAAACTAACATAATACATGATAACAAAAGAAGCAATTGCTTTAGCATATAAGGACATACAAAACGAAATTTGTCTGGCGCTCGAACAGTTGGACGGCTCCGCAAAGTTTGAAGAGGAGCTTTGGGAACGCGAAGGTGGGGGTGGGGGCCGGACAAGGATTATTCAAAATGGGCAAATTCTGGAGAAAGGCGGTGTCAACTTTTCGGCTGTGCATGGCAAGCTGCCAGAGTCTATAAAAAAAGCGTTTGGTGTGGATGAAGATGATTTTTTTGCTACAGGGGTTTCAATTGTTATTCACCCGAATAACCCCTGGGTACCCATTATTCATATGAACATCCGCTATTTTGAACTGAATGAACATATTCGTTGGTTCGGAGGAGGAATAGATCTCACACCACATTACGTGAATGAGGAAGATGCACGGTATTTTCACCAGCAATTAAAAGCTGTCTGCGATAAACATAATCCGGATTTTTACGAAGAATTTAAAAAGTGGGCAGACGATTACTTCTATATCCGGCATCGTGGGGAAACGCGTGGTATCGGAGGCGTATTCTATGATAAGTTAAATACCCAGAAGACGGGGATGAATCTGCAGGATATTTTTGCATTCTCGTGTGATCTGGGACGCAGCTTTGCACCCATCTATTCCGTGCTAGTTGAAAAAAGCCGAAATAAAACTTACACCGATGCGGAGAAGAACTGGCAACTGATTCGCCGGGGGCGTTATGTCGAATTCAATCTGGTCTGGGACTCGGGAACTAAATTTGGCCTCGAAACCAATGGTCGCATTGAATCTATTTTGATGAGTTTGCCATCTCAGGCCAGCTGGGTCTATGATCATCAGCCCGAAGAAGGTTCGGAAGAAGCCAAGACCTTGTCTATGTTACGAAAAGGTATTAACTGGATTTAAAAATCGAAAAAGTATTAGATGGTTTCCTATCAGAAATTTACGTTAGATAACGGACTTCGTGTTTTGGTACATGAAGATCATAACACAGCTATGGCCTGTGTTAATATATTATATGATGTCGGCGCGCGCGACGAATCGCCCGAGCAGACCGGCTTTGCTCACCTGTTTGAACATTTAATGTTCGGTGGCAGTATTAACATTCCCAATTTTGATACCGAACTTCAGAAAGTCGGTGGCGAAAATAACGCTTTCACCAGTAACGATATCACAAACTATTATATCACTTTGCCCTCCTCCAATCTCGAAACAGCACTTTGGCTCGAATCTGACCGTATGCTGAGTTTGGCGTTTTCACCGCAAAGCCTTGAAGTGCAGCGTAATGTGGTGTGTGAGGAGTTTAAACAGCGTTATCTCAACCAACCTTATGGGGATGTATGGCTAAAGCTGCGGCCGCTCGCTTATAAGGTACACCCTTATCGTTGGGCTACAATTGGCAAGGAACTGAAGCATATCGAGGATGCAACGATGGAAGATGTAAAGGCATTCTTTGCGTTGCATTACAATCCACAAAGTGCGATTTTGGTGATTGCCGGTGATGTGTGGTTTGATGAAGTCAAAAAATTGGTTCAAAAATGGTTTGGTGACATTCCACGCGGGCGACAATATCATCGCCAGTTGCCAACAGAACCTAAGCAGACTGAACTGAGACGTGAGACAGCCTATGCACCTGTGCCGCTTGATGCGCTTTATATGGCCTTTCATGGGCCTGCCCGCCTTGATGAGGGATACTTTGCCATGGATCTCTTATCGGATATCCTGTCGCGGGGTTCTTCTTCCCGTCTATACCGCAGATTGGTGAAAGAGGAACAGTTATTTAGCGAAATAAACGCATATGTGATGGGTAGTATTGATAGCAATCTATTCGTCATCGAAGGAAAACCATCTGCCGGGATTTCTTTAGAGGAAGCGGAACGTGCGGTATGGGCCGAATTGGAACTGTTGAAACGAGAACTCGTTCCGAACGTCGAATTGGAAAAAGTCAAAAACAAAATTGAATCTACCAATGTGTTTGCTGAACTATCGATTCTGGACAAAGCAATGAACTTGGCGTTCCATGAACTACTTGGCGATGCCAACGGGATCAATACCGAAGTTTCCAGATATCTGGCCGTGACCGCAGAAGAAGTACAACAGCAGGCAAAATTAATTTTTAATCCTGAAAACGTATCCATATTAATGTATAAAGCACAAGAGGAGGTATTAAATGCTGGATAGAACGAAAGCTCCCCAATTCCGTGAAATTGGAAAAATTAGTTTAAAAGAACCGGTCAAGAAGCAATTCTCGAACGGGATGCCGGTATATGTCTTTCACTCCCCCGATCAGGAACTTGTGCGTATCGAATGGATTTTTGAAAATAAATATCTAGACAGCCAAGATGAAAACCCATTGCTGAACAGCACGTTGAGCGCGCTGCTTAAAGAAGGCACAATGACCATGTCCAGTGCCGAAATCGCAGATAAAGTTGATTTTTATGGAGCATTTTTGGTGCCGGAATATTCTTTTGATGTGACGTCCTTATCGCTTTATACCTTAAATCGGCACAGTCAGATATTATTACCATTAGTAAAAGATATTTTAACGGAAGCCTCGATACCACAGGAAGAGCTCGATACTTATATCCGTAATAACAAACAGAAGTTTCAGGTGTCGGTCCAAAAAAACGATTATCTGGCCCGTCGTAAATTTTATAATTTGATCTTCGGCGAAAATAACCGCTATGGCCGGACGCCAAAGTTGGAAGATTATGACATGATTACCCGCGAACAACTGACCGAGCTTTATCGGCGGGAGATCCTGCCGGACAATTGTACCTTGATCGTCTCGGGCAACGTGTCGGACAGCCTATTAAAGGAGCTGGAACAGATTTTCGGAGATGAATGGCCGGTAAACAGGGCAGTGGCAACTACGGGTAGGCCCCTGCTTATTCAGGGAACAGCAGACCTGGCTTATGAAGAGAAAGAGAATGCTTTGCAGTCGGCTGTTCGGCTTGGAGCACAGACCATCTCAAGAGAGCATCCGGATTATCCCGCACTACAGTTTGTAAATACTTTACTGGGTGGTTTTTTTGGATCGAGGCTGATGCGCAACATTCGTGAGGAAAAAGGATATACCTATAGTGTTGGTTCGGCAGTAGCGACTCTGAAACACAGTGGCTTTATTACGATTGCCACAGAAGTCGGTGTGGACACTACCCAAGCGACATTGAGGGAGATTCAGAAAGAAATCGACCTGCTAAAATCTACGTTGGCTTCGGATGCAGAAATTGAGTTGGTGAAAACCTATATGGAGGGATCCATGCTGGGATCATTGGAGAGCATTTTTTCTCATGCCGATAAATTTAAGAGCGTATTGCTGAATGGTATGACGCTCGAATATTACTCCTACTACATGGAAGAAGTTAAGAGCATGACGGCTTCGAAGGTGAGGGATATTGCCAACAAATACCTCGACTTTGATCGGATGGTTAAGGTCGTCGTGGGGAAATTCAACCAGGTGGAGCCGATTCATCAAGTGGTTGTAAATTAAATTTCACAAAGTACAAAAATCAAATCCTACTTTGTATTTTTGGTTTTTGTTTTAAAACGCATAAATCCAGCATGGAATTAAAATTAAAAAGACCATTGGTGTTTTTCGATCTGGAGACTACAGGTGTTAATGTAGCCACGGATCGTATTGTAGAAGTTTCTTTTCTCAAGGTAATGCCCAATGGTGAAGAGACAGTATATACGAAAAGGATTAATCCAGAGCGACCAATTCCTCCGGAATCATCTTTTTTTCATGGCATTTACGATGAGGATATCAAAGATGCACCAACCTTTAAGGCAATAGCTACAGAGCTGGCCGCCTTTATCGGCGACGGCGATCTGGCAGGGTACAATTCGAACAAGTTTGATGTTCCAATGCTGATGGAGGAGTTTTTGCGGGCTGGAGTCGATTTTTCACTGGAAGGACGTTCCTTTGTTGATGTACAGAATATTTTCCATCAGATGGAGCAACGAACATTGAAAGCTGCTTATAAATTTTATTGCAATGCAGAGTTGGAGAATGCCCATACGGCCGAAGCGGATGTGCGTGCAACCTACGAGGTGCTGAAAGCGCAGCTGACAAAGTATGAGGGCGCTGCGTTTGAGGACCGTCATGGTACTGTTACCTATCCTGTAGTCAACGATGTCGATGCCCTGCACGAGTTTACAAACCTGAGCAAACCTGTGGATTTTGCCGGACGTATTGTTTACAATGAAGACGGCTTGGAAACTATCAATTTTGGTAAGCATAAAGGCAGACCGATTATTGAAGTATTTGAACAGGAGCCCAGTTATTATGCATGGATGCAAAATGGAGATTTTCCGCTGTATACAAAGAAAGTACTCGAAAATATCTGGATCAGATACAAGAAGGAGAAGAATGAGCAGAAAGCGAAAGTTGCTACAAGTCAGTCTTCAGAGGAGAAAAAGTTGGCAAGAAATGAGTATAATCGGCAAAAAGAGGAAGTACCGCAACCCATTTCTCTGGATATGCTCAAAGAATTGCAGGATAAATTTAAAAAATAACTTATTAATAGCTTAGAAAAGGATTATGGAATTTAAACAAGAAGTGGAGCATGTGCAATGTCTGATTATTGGTTCGGGCCCTGCTGGTTATACGGCTGCAATCTACGCCGCCCGTGCGGACATGAAACCAGTAGTATATACGGGTATTGTACCGGGGGGACAGTTAACTCAAACAACAGAAGTAGATAATTTTCCCGGGTATCCGAAAGGAATCACTGGCCCAGTGATGATGGAAGAGTTGCGCGAACAGGCTGAACGCTTCGGTACTTCAGTACGTTTCGGATATGTGACGAAAGTAGATTTTACAGGTGACGTGCACCGTGTCGAAATAGATGGTACGGTACAGGTGACCGCCGATACAGTCATCATCGCGACTGGTGCGACAGCCAAATGGCTAGGCCTTGAATCGGAGCAGAAATATAATGGTTTTGGGGTGTCGGCATGCGCCGTCTGTGACGGTTTTTTCTTCAAAAATCAGGAAGTCGCGATCGTCGGCGCAGGTGATACCGCAGCTGAGGAAGCGACCTACCTCGCCAAATTATGTTCTAAAGTGCATATGTTGGTACGCCGTGACGAATTCAGAGCTTCGAAAGCAATGGTACACCGCGTCATGAATACGCCAAATATTGAAGTACATTACAATACGGAAGCGAAAGAAATTTTAGGTGATGGACAGGTCGTCACCGGCGTACGTGTCCTCAATAATAAAGATCAATCCGAAAAAGATCTGGAGGTAACTGGCTTCTTTGTAGCAATTGGTCATAAACCAAATACTGAGCTGTTTACAGGCATCTTAGATATGGATGAAACAGGCTATTTGATTACAAAACCTGATAGCACAGCTACAAATATACCCGGTGTTTTTGCCTGCGGCGATGTGCAGGACAATGTGTTCCGCCAGGCTATTACAGCAGCTGGAACCGGCTGTATGGCTGCTCTCGAAGCCGAGCGATACCTAGCGGCTAAAGAAAGTGGTGAATAGAATAATTCATGTAGGTCATCAGCTGGCAGTCATTGCCGGATGAATACCGTTTGTACAAGAGCCCAGTAGATCAATGGGCTCTTGTACTTTAGTCATAAATACTGCTTTTTTACTAGATCCAATATTCGGAAGCGGTATCCTTTTAAATGCATTCCTCCAGCTCAAATACCGAATCGATTTTCCAATTTGCTTTATCTTTTGCGGCTGCTACTGCCAGTCGGTCACAACGTTCGTTTAGCGGATGCCCCGCATGCCCTTTTACCCATACCAACTTGACCTGATGCAATTTATAGACATTCATCAGCCGAATCCACAAATCTTTGTTCTTTTTACCGGCAAAACCTTTTTGCATCCAGCCATATACCCATTTTTTGTCGATAGCATCGATTACGTATTTGGAGTCTGAGTACACGGTAACCATTTGGTTTAAGTTTTTCAATGCCTCAAGGCCCACGATGACCGCCATGAGTTCCATCCGGTTGTTAGTTGTTTTCCGGTATCCACCTGAAAATTCTTTTTCAATCAGCTTCCCCCTAAACGCTTCGTTATCCCCAGTATACACTGTCCTGAGTATTGTACCATAGCCGCCGGGGCCGGGATTGCCACTCGACGCTCCGTCTGTATATAATTCAATCATACCACCCAAACTTAGATAAATTTGTGCTGATATACAATTTAATTGTAGCCAGCAATTGGCGGTCGTCAGGATCACGGGCAGCAGCCCGCAATGCTATAGTCGCAAATTTTTACTCGTAGACTGGGATTCTGAGCATTTATATGTATTTTGCGGGCTTAAACTCGTTATGTACTCGATTAAATTAGCTTTATGAAGTTTCGAAAGATCTCACTATTGGCACTGTTGGCTTCGGCGTGCTTAAAGGTTTCAGCTCAAGAGGTAGCATCAGCGCAAAAAATGGATTGGTTTGAGGATGCCAAACTAGGGATTTTTATCCATTGGGGTATTTACTCGGTGGACGGGATATCCGAATCTTGGTCATTTTTCAATAATTACATCAGTCATGACAATTACATGAAGCAACTCAATGGGTTTACGGCGCAGAACTATAAGCCAAAAGAATGGGCAAGCCTGATCAGGCAGGCGGGAGCAAAATACGCCGTCATCACAACAAAACATCATGATGGTATTTCTCTATGGAATACGGAAGCGGACAAAGCGATCAGTACCTTGAAGAATGCGGCAGCAAAACAGGATGTCCTCAGTCCCTTTGTAAAGGCCATAAAAGATGAGGGTCTGCATACGGGCCTTTATTATTCGCTGCCCGACTGGAGCCATCCCTATTACGATGTATTTACACGCAACCGCAAACGTTATCAATTAAGTGCCGAACCCAACCGTTGGAACCGCTATGTTCAATATTATCAGAAGCAGTTGAGCGAATTGTCCGAACAATATAAACCCGAACTGATTTGGTTTGACGGAGATTGGGAGCATAGTGCCGACGAATGGAAAGCGCAGGAGACGCTGGCGCTTCTGCGGAAATACAACCCTGATATTATCATTAATTCGCGTCTTAACCATCATGGCGACTATGAGACGCCTGAGCAGGGAATCCCTGTGACACGTCCTGAATCCAAGTTTTGGGAACTGTGTTACACGATGAACGACTCATGGGGATATCAACCATTCGACAAAAAGTATAAATCACCAAATATGATCATCAGAACTTTGGTCGACTGCATTGCCATGGGTGGAAATCTGCTCCTCGATATCGGTCCTAAAGCGGATGGCAGTATCCCGGACAAGCAGCTCCATATACTTAAACAACTGGGACGATGGACCAACAAACATGCACGGGCTATCTATGGCACCAGGGCTGGCATTCCTGCTGAGAACTATTTAGGAAAATCAGCATTGTCAAAGGACGGTAAGACCCTATATCTTTATTTATACGAACAAAAGCCACATGTATGGCTCCGTGGAATTAAGAATCCGAAGGCGCCGGAGGTCACCGTCGTCGGCGACAGCAACGCGAGCGTGAATACCAGACGAGATGGCGAAAATTTGCAACTGGATCTATCCCGCATCAATTTTGATCAAGACGTTACGGTGCTGGCGCTTGATTTTAATGAAGCTGTTGAATGGAGCACGCCCAAGGAAGACAGCACCGATCTTTTATCCGTCTTGGACAGCAAGCAAACCGTGCCGGCATTGAACCAGATTGCAAGTAGCTTACATTCCGGAAGGAATATTTTTGACAATTCGGGTTTAACGGTTGATGGTATGGAAACTAAGATGCCAGCAGGGAAGACAACAAATAAAGAGGTGTTCTCCTGGATCGAGAAACATGCCGAGGCCCTATATGAGACAGGTAAAGGGCTTCCAGACGGACATTATGAAGGGCATAGTGCACTTTCCAAGGACCGTCAGACCCTTTACCTGTTTGTCGAAGGTATACCGACAGGGCCAGTAGCCCTGAAAGGTATAAAGAATGGGATAGCACGCGTCCGGATTGTTGGAGAGGGGTCCATGATAAGCCACGATGTATTTAATAAACTCTACTGGAGCAATATCCCAGGTATTATCTATATCGATGTGCCCAAAGAACGTCTGGATAAAAACATGACTGTAATTGCAATATTGTTGGATTCACCGCTTGCGCTATATCGTCAAAAAGTAGGTGCTATAGAAAATAATCTATAATGAGCTTTTGGAAATTTGTTTCTGGAATCGTTATAAGCGGTGCCTTCTACATATCATGCCATGGGGGCGATGGAAGCGATTTGGAACGTTTGCGGGCAGATTCGCTGGTAAGTGAAGTGATCAAAGGGAGATTGAGCCTCGATTCTTTAGCTAAATCGCAAGAGTTTATGTATTTTAATGAAAAGTACTTCCACGAACCTGCCAATTTAAAGGAGATGTCTGCTTTTGACAGGATTCAGGTCCAAGTGGTGACTTACCGGATCTACAGTCATGTTAAACTCGTGAAAAATCGCTATCAATTTGGTGTTAAACAGGCTAAGGACCTCCATATTCCCAACAGAGCATTTGTGTATTATCAACGTTCGTTTGAGGAAATGAATAGGAGAGCGGCGGCCAGCCGTGATTCAGTTCAGCTCGAACTACCGGAAGATTATGCCATTATGCTCCTTAAACAGGAGTTGTGATCCTGGTACACAAATTATTCGGTCGGTTATGGTGGGGATTCATTGGAAATCACTATTTTTAGATGTGATAAAATGGCAATGAAATGAAGAATATTGTTGTACTCACTGGAGCAGGTATCTCCGCTGAAAGTGGCATCCCCACGTTTCGGGACGCCAATGGTCTGTGGGAGGGACACGACGTGATGGAGGTGGCATCCATTGAAGGCTGGACTAAAAATCCGGTTTTGGTGCAGGAATTCTATAATTTAAGACGGAAGGTGGCGCTGGCGGCTAGACCAAATGTAGCCCATCTGGCATTGCAGCGCCTCGAGTCCGCATATAATGTCACCATTATAACGCAAAATGTGGATCTACTGCACGAACAGGCAGGGTCAACCGCAATCATTCATTTGCATGGACGATTGGATCAATCGAGATCATCAATAGATGAACGGTTGGTATATCCTGTCGAAGGAACCGAAATCAAAATGGGAGATCTTTGTGAAAAGGGAAGCCAGTTGCGTCCCAATATTGTCTGGTTTGGAGAGGCGGTTCCGGAGATCGAACGCGCGATCGCGCATGTTGAAGCAGCAGACATATTGTTGATTATTGGGACTTCCTTGCAAGTTTATCCGGCCGCGGGACTAAAGGAATTTGCTTCGTCGCAGTGTAGGATCTATGTGATCGATAAGCACATTCCATATGGAGTATCGGGAACTAAAATTCAGTGTTTTGAGGAAAGTGCAAGTATAGCCGTTCCTGGTCTCGTTCAGCAGTTACTTGACGAGTCTGATTACCGTGAATAAAATAAAAGTTTACTGGCCTCTACATAAAAATATGTCATTTTATCCGCATTAGGCGTCTTAGACCAGATGGAGCGTTCGCCAAGCGATAAAAGAAATTAAATAGCAGATGAAAAAAATAGTAGGATTATTTTGCAGTACATTTTTGGCTGTCGCATGCCAGAATAGTTCCAAGGTTAACGTGCGTACAAGTAGAGAGGAAGCTCCTTTGCAACTTGATAGCGCACAGGCGAGGCAGCTACTCGCCCTGCCATTGCACTGCATCGAAGTCGAGTATCCCAACAAGCTAGGCCAAGTATTGGGGAGTGGAGAAGACTTGAAAGGCCCGCGTGTGCTGCACCCCATTTTCTATGGTTGTTTTGATTGGCATTCTTCCGTTCACGGCTACTGGTCTATCATCCGTATTCTAAAACAGTTTCCTGATCTGGATAAGGCTGGAAGCATACGGAAACAGCTGAATCAGATCATCACCGACGAACATGTAGCTGCCGAACTGGCGTTTTTCCAAACTAAAAATAATAGAAACTTTGAGCGTACCTACGGCTGGGCATGGCTGCTGCAACTACAGAAGGAACTGCTGACTTGGAAAGATAGCGACGCCCAGCGTTGGGCAGGCGCTTTGTCGCCATTGTCGAAGCATATTGTAAAAGCTTATCAAGATTACTTACCCAAGCTGGTCTATCCGATCCGTACCGGTTACCATGATAATACGGCGTTTGGACTATCGCTAGCACTGGATTATGCACGGGCGACGAACAATACGGTTTTTGAAAAGTCTTTAATGACCAATGCGACAAGGTTGTACGACCATGATAAAAATTGTAATATCAGCTTCGAGCCCAGTGGAAGTGATTTCCTTTCGCCCTGCCTTGAGGAAGCGCTATGCATGAGCACGGTCATGCGTCAGGAGGAATACCGCAAATGGCTGCGAGAATTTCTTCCCGAACTGTTCGAGCCAGAATTTAATCTGGAACCGGGGATTGTGAAAGATCGCAGTGATGGACATTTGGTACATCTCGATGGGTTGAATTTTAGCCGCGCGACCTGTTTAAATGGCATAGCCAAGGCGCTCCCAGAACTAAATCATCTGCACGCTCTGGCCAATAAACATCTAAACTATTCATTGCCCAATATCACTACGCAGGATGATTATATGGGATCGCACTGGCTGGGGACTTTTGCGCTCTATGCGTTATCGCACAATGAATCAATCAACGAAGTGCGTTAGGATAAAGAGGCGGGGCATAAAGATCCGGCGAGGGAATAAAATGTATCCCCTCGCCGGATCTTTATGCAGCCCCCCGTATAACGCGCAACAAGACAACGATGATTGCAATAACCAGCAACACGTGTATAATATTCCCCGTTGCATAACCTCCGAAAAAACTGATTGCCCATATAATGACTAAAATGACGGCAATGATGTATAATAAATTTCCCATAATATTGATGTGTTTTTCATTAGAACAACAACAGTCAAGCGAAGGTTTTAGCATAAAAGAAGTTTTGTTCTCTAATGCTATAAATGACCAGTTGCGTACACATAAATATATTTCTTTCAAACCATCCACTGTTGACAGCTGTTCGCCATCCGAAGACAAGCATGACGACTGAGTCTGAAGTCAGTTTCAAGTAGTCTACATCACAGATATATGATTTCAGTAATTTATTCATACAAATATGGACAAGACAGTAAAAGCATATTTACAGATTACCTTAAGGATCAATGCAGCGGATAAAGGTGCTGCTTCGAGTGTTTACGATAAGTTTCAAGCGTCCTTCCTTGACCAGATTAAAGGGGCGATATCTGCAGAATTATTGATAGGTGAGGAGTATATCCAACTGTTACATGGATTTGAGACTGCCGAAGATGCCAAAGCTTTTCTTTCTACTGAGCTGTATAACAATAGTGTTCTCGTTGCGCTCAAACCATTGATTCTGGATAATCCCGAGATCAGGATTTTTAATGTCGCTTAGTTTATGGATGGTAGGTTGATAACATCTGAATGCTGTCCATCCGATAAGAGTTTTCATAAACGGTAAAAGATATCGAGTTATATGGCTAAAATAGAATTTTCCGAACGATTGCTGAAGGAGATTAAAAACGGTCTTTGCCAATCTCATACACGGTTGGCGGTAGCAGAAAGTGTGACAGCAGGCTTTTTGCAGTTGGCATGCTCACAGATGGAAAATGCAACTGCAGTGTTTGCCGGTGGCATAACTACTTACGCGATGGACGAAAAAATACGGATCTTACAAGTTGATGCGGAAGAAGCCAAGCGCTGCAATTGTGTATCAGCCTCCATTACTGATCAGATGGCTGTTGCAGTAGCGGCGTTGTTCCATGCGGATTGGGGAATAGCGACAACGGGTTATGCCACAGTGGTGCCCGAGTCGCGGGGTGAACTATTTGCGTTTATTTCGGTCGTACATCAGGGAAAGCTTGTCGATCGAAAAAAGATCGAACTACAGCTACCTATGGACGCTGTAGATGCCCAATACGCGTATACTATTGCAGCATTGGAGAACATGGCTGATGCGCTTAAAAACAGATAGCGGTTTGAATTGAGGACAAATGCCGTTCGGCGACCTAAAAGGCATTTGTCCTCGGTTACACTACTGCTAACAGCGAATCTCACGTCTCATAAACAGATAATAAGACCATGCAAAGCAAACCACTGTCGCCGCGGTAAGACCACTTATCTGTGGCCAAACCATAAGAATACTCTCTCTCACCGAAAGTGGAGCTGGGATGGCGCCTACCATCTGTTCCATTGCGATTGGGCCAAGGCTTCGGACAGACGGCATCAACAGGGTTGTCGACGCATCTGTGTAAAGTTGGCTTGGCGACAATCTCAATATATTCAATATAAGCTCATTATAACTTAAGTACTCTTGTTCTGAGATATAGTTTGGATTCGGCAAAAACGGACGTATCGCCAGATTAACCAAAATAGGAAAGAATACGGTGAAAAAAAGCCAGATCCCGATGGCTGTCAGTGCCGAGGTAGCTGGCTGACGAAAAGAGATCGATAATAAAATGGAAAGGCTGAGCCAAAATGCCACGTAGATGATACTAATGAATGTGAAACCCAGTATCCGCAGCAATTCTTGTGGTTCTATACGTACACCTGTTCCCAATAATCCACCACCGATCATAAGTAATACCAAAGCAACAAACAATGTACCTACGACAATGAGCGGCGCCAAAAATTTGGCAAACAGCAGATTATCCCTATATAGCGGTTGTGCCATCAGCCGGGTAAGTGTTCCATTATTATACTCAGCATTGATCGCGTCAAAACCCAGTGCAATGCCGAGCAAAGGCGCCAGGAAATTCAAAAACACATGAAACGGAGGTATCGAATTGTCAGTGAGCGTCAACAATTTGAGGTATAAGAATGATTTATCTGGATCCTGTACATTATTGACAGCATCTTTTAGTCCGGAAGAGGAAATATAGAGTGAGGCCCCAAATGTCAATAGAATCAATATGATTAAGGTGACAAACCGCCAACTCCTGATCTGAGATGCAGCTTCCTTGTTTAACAATACCATCAAAGGGCTGCCTGTTTCTGTTCTTCCCGAAGTCACATTAGCGTTTAAACTTCCCGAAAAGAGACTTCCCGAAGAAACGGTTGGATTTTTCATATTCAGTATTGTTTATTTTACTATGCTCGAAATACGTATTATAAATGTTATCCAATGCGTAGTCGTTACGCTGAACGGAAACGACGTTCGCCCCATGGTGCACCAGCAGACGTACAGCTTCAGCTGTGACATCGCCGTCGCTTTTAAGTTCAATAGTGTTTGCCTGGATGGTTAACTGCCGCAGGCCGGGTAGGTTTTTCAGCTGCTTTTCGAAGCCTATCATATCATTATCCGCTTCGATCGCGATACGTGTTGTTACGCCTTCCTGTTGCTGGAGATTTTGCGCTAATTGGTCTATGGATCCTTCTACAAGAAGTTTTCCGTCGACAAAGATGCCGACCCTGTCACATACACGCTGTACCTGATGCAAGTGGTGTGATGACAGAAGAACAGTTAAATGTTGCTCTTTGCTCAATTTTTTGATAAGCTCAAGGAATTCATTGACACCGCTTGGATCGATTCCTAGCGTAGGTTCGTCCAATATAGCTACTTCTGGATTTTTGATAAGTACCTCTGCCAGTCCAAGTCGCTGCTTCATTCCTCTGGAAAATACACCCGCTTTCTTATTTATTGCCTGTTCTAATCCGACGATGCTCAACATCTCTTTCGCCCGGTCGTAGGCCTGTGAAGTCGACAGACCATTTAATCTAGCGATAAAACTAAGGTTCTCCAAGGCAGTCATCTCGGGATAGAAGCCTACATTGTCAGGGAGATAGCCTACTTTCTTCTTGACTGCGATTGGGCTCCTGGTGGCATTGTAGCCGCACACCATGGCGGTACCAGAAGATGGCTCGGTCAACCCCAGCATCATTAAGATGCTGGTTGTTTTTCCGGCACCGTTGGGGCCAAGCAGGCCAAATATCTCGCCTTTATAGATATTTAAATCAAGTTTGTCAACAGCGACTGCTGTACCGTAATTTTTGGTCAGGCCAGTCAGTTGAATAATAGGGTCCTTCATGATAATCTTTTCTATCTTCTTCCGTATTTGCGAATGAGATAATACACTAAGCCGATAGCCAATAGAATAATCAGTATGCCGATCCATCCGGAGAGTAAAGAGGTCTTTACAATGATTCGGAAGGAGACATCCGCGGAGTTACTGGCAGATTTTACATCAAATTTGGCCACATAATCGCCAGCAATGGTTTTGTCCGGCACCCTTAGACTAACCTTAACTTCCTGGGACTTCCCAGCCTCGAGTTGTTTGATAGTGGACGGTGTGAATGTGGCTTCCCATCGTGTCGGTAACTGCGAACTAAATTCAAGGGCATTTAACGGAAGGGTACCCGTATTCTTGACCTGAAGTGTGATTTCTTTTGTACCGCCGGAGACCACTTCATCACTCAGCCTACCCGAAGGTGTACTCAGTTCGATTGCGTATGACCCTTTGACAGCGGCCTCGAGATCTAACTTTAACGTATCTAGCGTCGATATGGCCTTGATGGGAATTTTATATTTGTCGGGCTTGGCAGTCAACGGGCAGCTGATTTCGATGCTGATTTCCTGCGATTTGTTTCCCTGCATCTGTAGTGAAGTGACTTGAGAACCCTCTACTCTATAGGTGATCTGCCACCCGGGAGGTAATTGTGCGTCAAGGTTATAGGTGACGGTTTGCGACGAACCATTCGTCAATGTCGTACTATAGCGAAAAGGTTCATTACTCGGTGCCTCGATATTGATTAACCTAGCCTCGAAGCCTGATTTCTGGGATGCAGCATTTGTCTGACCCAAAGAGCTGCCATGTACGGACAGGGCCAAAGCTGTAATAATAAATAGCTTTAATGATAAACGTTGTCTTTTTTTTGTAGATAGTAGTTCTGTTAACATGATCCAATAACTAAAATTTATATTTAAATAGAATATTAGCTTTTAAAAAATGTCATTTTGGACTTTACGTCGCCCCTTTCGGAAAATCGTACCCAAATTATAAATCATTTTCATAAAAGTCAATACCTACGCAGAAGATCATACGTAAAAAAAATATAGTGATTATTTACAGCTTCGGCTTTTCAGTCATCGTCTACCGGTAGGGGATACCGGCCGATAAGGTAATAGTGTCTTCCCATCAAGGGAAGACACCAATATCTGCTAGGCTTCTCTTTTTAAATCAAAGGAAACATATTTTTTGTAATCCACCAGCGACCTCACTGGGGTGACTAAATCGGATAAAAGTGACAGATAGTCTTTGGCTACCATTTTCCAAGTGGTTTGCTCGCCATAGCTGCGTGCTTTAAACCTGTGCCATGCCAGCAAACGTTTGGATTGATAAAGCAGCTTAATGTTGGCTGCCATCGTTTCAGTGTCATTGAACGGGGTGAGAATACCGCGGTCATCTATCAGCAGGTCCTTAGCGTGCCAGTATGGTGTTGAGATGACCGCTGCCCCGGCGCCGACGGCAAATGATAGTGTGCCGCTACTGATCTGCTGTTCATGCTGATAAGGTGATAAATAGATATCACAGGCGGTTAAATACTCTTTCAGTTGTTCGTCGCTCAGAAATTCATCGACAAACACTACATTTTCCTGTAAATTCAACTTCTCCACAAGTCCCTTTAATTCAAATCGATAAGATTCGCCTTCATGGGCGAGTACATTGGGATGTGTCTTACCGACAATCAGGTATTTGAAGTTGGGAAGATCGAGTCCCGCAAGTGAGCGTATGGCATACTCCAGCCCTTTGCTACGTCCGATCAGGCCAAAAGTCAACATCACAAACTGATTCTGAAGTCCAAGTCTATATTTTGCCAATCCCTGATTGTAATCGAACTGCGGTACGCCATGCGGGATGACTTTAACTTTACGCTGTTCAGTCTTAGGAAACAGCTTGTGCAATAATGTTGAACCTGTAGCGGAAAGGGAAACAACAGCTTGGGATTTCTCCAGAAGGAATCCCATGATTTCCTTTTGTCGCAAAGATGGTGTCTGTAAGATAGTATGGAATATAGTCAATAACGGAATATCGATCTTGTCAGCCAAGTGATTCACGAAAATGCCATCGGCTCCACCGAATATACCGTATTCATGTTGTACAATACAATAGTCGTATTCCTTATTAATAATTCTGCTCGCCTGAATATAGCTGTCCAGTCTTTCCCTGTCAATGACGAATCGAACGGATTGGTCATACTGTTCCTTCCCTAATTTGGAAACAGCGATCACATCGACGGATACATTGGGATCGAGTTCCATTCCTTGTTTCAGATCTTTTGTAAATGTCGCCAGTCCGCATTCCTGGGGCGGATAAGTGCTGATGATAACGATTCTTTTCATAGCCTTAGCCCTCCTTAGCTTCACTGCTTTCGTTCTCAATCGGAATATCTAAAATAGCCATCAACAATAAATAATATCCTTTTTCTAAACCCATTTTGGCTGCTTTTTGCTGTATATTTTCCATATCAAGTATTATGATTAATAAGGTTGTACATTATTTTACCGTGGATGGATCAAAAGCTGTACCCAAATGCCTTCATCTGACACTTAAAGGTAGTTTTTGAGTAGATATCACGTAGTATCATACGCGATATACCGATAAAAATGCTGAACTATACGTAGTTTTTTCCTGAATCTGGGAAAATCGCATTTTCGAAACACGATTCTATGTTCAGTTTTCGCTACATGTGACTTTACGTGTGTGCTGCGACCGAATGCTTGGGCAGCGTAATTTATACAGTTTTGCTGGTGTAGAGTACCCAATTACAAGATTTTCTTACTTCATTATTTTTGATCTTTATGGTATAAATATGTTGAAAATCCGGTGTAAAATGCTGTTTAAACCGGCAAATAGTGTAAAAACGTATTTTTACTTATCTTCCTAGAACAAACTTTTCGAACTGTTCTGCGCTTGAAACCTAGCATTTTTCTTGTGCCGTCTATACTGATAATAACAACAAGAAAGAGGTTAGCTATGAACAATCACAATTTAAACGTACTTATCAATGAGAAAAGAAGTTTGTTGAATCACTTTGCAGCAAAGTTTACTACAGACCCAGATGAAAAGGAAGATCTGATTCAGGAAACATGGATCCGTGCATTAAAATCGATTGACGATTTTGTGCAACATCCTAAGTTGATGAGCTGGCTCTATGTGATAATGAAACATACCTATATCAATAAATATAGGAAAGCAAAACGCGTAAACGAGATACAGGATTCTTATGTCGAATTGGAAAGCACCAATACGATCGAACTAAATAAGGGGGTGGATAAATTTATTGCCGATGATATAGAACGCGCGATGTCTAGCCTTAGCGCTGAAAATTATGAGATTTTCCGTCTGTTTTTGGACGGCCACAAATACCATGAGATCGCGAGCTATTTCAACATGCCGGAAGGCACCATCAAAACGAGGATACATATGACTCGAAAAAAATTGCAGCGGCAGCTAAAGGTCTACCGGGTAAATTAAACTCAGGCGAAGCATGCGTATTGCGATGCCCATAGCCAATAATTCTAAATCGTTAAAAAAGACAACTCGAAATCATGTGCAATGCTAGCGTTTCCAGCGTTGCACATGATCTTGCGTTGTTCATCCTCCTGACCGATTAATTACTTAACCTCTACATTAAAGTCCGCTGTGTGAACAGTGTCATCCGTTTTGAACTGTACCCACAATACATAATGTCCCGACTTTGTAATATGAGCTTCGGCGTAAATTGGAAACTCACTGTTGGTCATCGGATGAATATGAAGAAAGTCTTTGTCTTTATTACTAATCATAACGATATGCGCTGCGGCGCCAAGGTAATTTTGAATTTCTTTTGCAGGAACGGTTCTGCCATCTTTTTCTATTGCAAATTGCAAACCTTGTGTGGTATCAGTGGATAACTGATTACCATTCACCAAGGTTATTTTATAACCATCCACATAGGAAACCAGTTTTGTCTGTCCGTTTGCTTCGGACACAGGTGTAGACCCTTCTATATCGATAACTTGCTTGTTCACCGATGCCGGATAACCTGTCGGTTTATAGTCTGTAAACAACAGGTATCTACCTGGCGAAGGAAAGGTTGTTGTGACTTGGAATGTTCCATCCAGTTGTTCTTCGGGATGAATGTGGGTAAACCAGCTTAGCTGTTCATTGACGATCAAAAGATGTATTTTCATCTCGTGTACAACATCAAGAGGAAGATGTTGCCCTTTATCTTGTATTGAAATGGTTAGCATAACAGATTTTCCAGCCTCTATGTTAGAAGGTATGGAGATGATTTCTACCTTTGCTGCTTCTTTGTGCAGGTGATGATGTTGGTGATGCGTGTCCATAGTTATTGTTATTATGAATTTTCTAAATGTTGAACATGAAGTTTAGCTATTTAATGCTTAAAATGCTGGTTACCAAACTTACTATACAAAATTGTGGAAACTAGTTTATGATTTACTTGCGCAATTTTAGAAATGATTTGTAATATTTGGGAGCCACGTACAGTAGCTCCTCTCTATACCATGACTGGGCTAATTGCATAAGAAAGCTAATGGTTTATGGTCTTGAGTTTATGGTTTTGATAGAAAATGCGGTTAGCACCAGAGCAATTAAGCAAATGATGCCTGCTGAGAAAAATGCTGTACGGAACCCCTCATTTAAAGCTTCTGTGTTGTCAATCCCTGCTAAAGCCAGTTTTTTAGTTTTCATTGTTGATAAAGCCACGATAATTGCTAGCCCCAATGCCGAACCTACCTGATAACTCGTGTTAACCAGACCTGATGCAAGTCCCGTTTCGTTAGGCCCCGCCCCTGATAGAGAAGCCATTGTTCCCGGGATATAGGTCAGAGACATACCTATTGCCGCAAGGAGTGAAGCGGGCAGTACATCTGTTAAAAAAGAGCCTGAGATGGAGACCGTACTAAATAAAAATAAAGACGCAGCGAGGATCGTCAGGCCTGCCAGAATATTATACTTAAATCCAAAACGGGTAACGAGTTTTCCAGTAAAACCTACCATCAGAAACATAATAGCTGCGGTCATTGGAAGCAAGGCAAGGCCACTGTAAAACGCAGAATAGCCGAGTACCTGCTGTAAATAAAGATTGAGGAAGAACCATAAGGGAATCCATGCAGCAGCCAGTAATGCAATCATCAGGTTGCCAGAACTGAGGTTAGGAACCTTAAAAATCGTTAAGGGAACTAGAGGTTCGTTTTTGTTCCGCTGCACGAAATGGAAGATGATAAGGAGTAGGATTGACAGGCTCAAGAGACCTATTGTCTGCAGTGATATCCAACCCGCGTGTTCTGCCGATACGATGGAATAAACCATGAGAACAAGCGCTGTAGTGGCCAAAAGGGCTCCTCCGACGTCTATTTTCCCCGCTCTGGTGTTGCCTTTGAACAATAGACTTGGGCTAAAAAATAAGACTAAAAGACCTGCGGGAATATTTATCAGAAATATCCAGTGCCAAGAAAGCCACTGGGTAATTACTCCACCTAGAAATACCCCAGCAGAGCCTCCGGCTGCTGCAGACGCACCCCAAAAACCGAAGGCCTTGTTGAGCTCTTTGGGATCGGTGAATTTCGACATGACTAGTGTCAGTGCAGCGGGTGTAATTAGTGCAGATCCGAGGCCCTGTAAACCTCTGCCGATATTTAAGGCGGCTTCAGACCATGCAGTGCCCGCTAGTAGGGACGCTGCGGTCAAAATACCAAAGCCCCACATAAAAACTTTTCGTGCACCAAAGAGATCTGAAAGTCGGCCGCCGAGCAGCAAGAAACCACCGAAAAGGATTACATAGGCATTGAAGATCCATTGAAGAGCCGACTGCGAATAACCTAAATCTTCTTTAATCGCAGGTAGTGCCACACCGATAATCGAAGTGTCCATTATGACGATAAATTGGGCTGTGCAAAGCAGAAAAAGGGCTGCCCAGCGTTTTGGATAGGCCACTGCCTTATCCGCATCTATAGGATATGTTTTCATTTTTACTTATATTATAACCATAGTTTATTGTAAATTCAATAGGCCAAGCGCATGCTGCATTTCTGTGTACAATATCCGCAGGTTGTAAGTAGCGCGTAGACAGTTTATTCGTGCTTGAGTAAGTGCAAGTTCGGCGTCCGTGAGTTCTAGCCTTGACCCGAGACCATTTTTAAAACGGTCCTCATTCATTTGGTAGTTTAGGGTTGCTGAGTGAACGGTTGTTTTCTGTATCTCCAATTGGGAATTTGCCTCTTTCCACTTGCTGATGATAGACGCCAGTTTCATTTTAATCTCCTGCCGGAAATCGTCTAACCGAATTTGCTCTTGTCGCCATCTTATCTTCGCTTGGTTGATCTGAGACCTGTTTCGATGACCATTAAATACGGGGGCGGATAGTTGTAAGCCTATGAAAGATGTTCTGGGCCACGCATAGTTTCCAATTCGTAAGTCGTCTGCCTGGGCCTGGACTTGGTATTGGCCGATAAATGCCAGCTTCGGCAATAACGCCGCTTGCTTCACGGCAACTCTTTTCTCTTCGAGATCGATCTGAATGTGCTGGATCAGCAAATCCTTACGATTTTGTTCCGCTATTTTCAATGCTTCATCAAGTGAATAAAATTCATTTTGTATCGTTCCCATAGGAGAAGCCAGCTTATCACTCAATTCGAGAGTTTCAGTGTCGTCCATGCCGATTATCCGCTTTAATTCAATGAGCGACACTTTGATGCTGTTTTTCAGATATGATGACGATGAGCGTATGTTTTCGACTTCGATAAAACTTCGTAACGTGTCTGACTTTAGGGCTCTGCCCTGATTAAAAAGTGAGCGGGCATCATCCAGTGCTTTTATATTGCGCTGTAGACTTTGTTCGAGTAAGCCCAGCTGCTCAGTCATCATCAGTATGCTGAGATAGTGTGTCGAAACCTGGAGCGCAATCCTGCTTTTGAGATCGGCTGTTTTTTGCTGTTCCAGCTGCTGGTTGATAGCAGCTGTTTTTCGTTGTCTGCTAAGAGCAGGCGAAAATACAGGTTGATACAGGGCAACCATTCCATTCCATGCATTTTTCCCCCCGACGGCAACTTCCTGTACCGGTTTTGCCGTACCGGCGAAAGAGCCGGGGAGAAAGATTGTCTGCCTGTCAAAATAACGGCTGTAAGCCAGATCTGCCGAAATGGTCGGTAGCATCGCTCCTGTTGTTTCCTTTGTGAGCTCAGCAGCATATATTTCTTCCAGAATTTGAGCCTGAAGGGCCTTGTTTCCCTTCTCCGCCATTTCCAACGCCGAAGCTAAAGAAAGCACCCGTGTTTGCGCATTGAGCTGCTTCGCGACCGATGAAAAGTATAGTAGTATTGTGATTAGATAGGATATTTTATTCATGGTATAGTTCTTTAAAAACCTTGTTCATGTGCCAGCTCCTTGCCAGTCTCTGTGGCCTCTTCATCGACGACTAGCCTACGTTTACTACTTGAGAGATAAGAGTAGACCGCTGGGATGATGAATAATGTGAGAATTCCGGAAAATACTAGACCGCCAGCGATGACAATACCTAGCGATTGCCGACTGTTGGCTGTAAGAGCAATCGGTAATGCTCCAAATATCATGGCGAGCGAAGTCATCAATATTGGTCGGAAACGTTGTTCGGCAGCGCTGATTGCAGCCTGATATTTAGATACTCCGGTCTCTTTAAGATGATTGGCGAATTCTACAATCAAGATCCCGTTTTTAGTAATGAGCCCAACCAATGTAATAATTCCTATTTGGCTAAATACGTTTAGACTCTGACCAAACCAGTGTAAACTCAGCACCGCCCCAGTTACTGCCATTGGTACAGTGAGCATAATAGTCAGCGGATCCCTTAAACTTTCAAATTGGGCTGCTAAAATCATGTATATCAGTATAAGTGCCAGAACAAGTGTAAATGTTATATTGCCTTGACTCTCTGTGTAATCTCTCGATTGGCCGGCAAGGGAAGATTTAAAATTCCCACCGAGTACCTCAACCTTTATTTTCTCAATCTCCTGTATAGCCTCGGCGAGACTTACCCCCGGTGCGGGCGCAGCAGAGATCGTGGCGGAAGTGTATTGATCATAACGGTATATCGCTGCTGGACTTACGGCTTCTTCAAAAGTGATCAGATTATTGAGCGGAATCATCTTACCTTTCGTGGAGTGGACATATATACCGTTTAGGTCTTTGATGTCATTCCGATAGGGGCGTGACAGCTGTCCGATCACTTCGTATTGGCGGTCGTCGCGGAGAAAGTAACCATAGCGCTGGCCTGATAGAGAAAGCTGCAGCGTGCGTGCAACTTCTTCAATGGAAACTCCCATCAGTGCTGCCTTTTGTCGGTCAATAGTTATTTTCACTTCGGGCTTGTTTATTTTTAAGTCCGAATCCGCAAACATCAGCTTCTTGCTTTGCCGTACTGCTCCCAGAAATTTAGGAAGTGCAGCCGTCAGAGTATCCAGATTTTGGGCCTGTAATACAAATTGGACTGGCATGCCGCCGCCATATCGCGTTCCGATGGTAGGCGGGAGGTAGGGGAATAGTAAAAAACCTCTAAAATTACCCGATGCAGCGGCATATTGGTTGTATAAGTCCTGAATAGACTTTTTCCTTTCCTTTGGATCTTTGAGATAAATACTCTGTACAGCGACATTGACCGGTGCGGGGGCAGGAATAAAGGAAATTGCAACCATCGAATAGGTCTGATAGAGACCATCTGTAGAATCGTTGACATACTTGCCGACTTCGATCATCTTTTTCTTCATGTAATCGAATGAAACACCTTCAGGTGCAATGGCAATCAGATTCATATTCGAACGATCTTCTATTGGAGCAAGTTCTGAAGGCAGCTGTCTGCCGACATAATAAATCAATCCAGTAGTGGCGATTAAAAATATCCATGCAAGCCAGCGCACTTTCATGAAAGCAATCAGTAAGTAGGCATAACCATTGTTTAATCGGACGAAAAATGGTTCCGTAACCCGGTAGAACCAGCTTGGTCCTTCTTTCTTCTTGAGGAAATATGCACTGAGCATCGGCGTGAGCGTTAGTGCAACAAAAGCGGATACCAGTACTGATCCCGACACGACAATCGCAAATTCCAAGAAAAGCTGGCCGCTGATTCCGCCCATAAAAACGATGGGAAGGAATACCGCTGCAAGCGTAATAGTTGTTGAAATTACAGCGAAATAAATTTCCTTTGAACCTTTAAATGCAGCCTGAATAGGGGGCATACCCTCTTCAATCTTTTTATAAATATTTTCGAGTACGACTATGGCGTCGTCGACGACCAGTCCGATAGCAAGTACCAACCCCAGCAATGTGAGTACATTGATGGAAAATCCGGCGATATACATAATAAAAAAGGCGGACAGGATGGAGACGGGAATGGCCAGTACCGGAATAATAGTTGACCGCCAATCTCGGAGGAAAAGGAAAATTATCAGTACAACCAGACCAAACGCGATAAAGAGCGTCTCTTCAACCTCTTTGATGGACTCACGGACCGAACGTGTGAAATCAAAGCCCACAATAAGTCGATAATCGGTAGGGATATCTTTCTTTAACTGCTCTAAACGCCTGTAGAACTCATCAACCACTTCAATAGCATTGGCATCTCGTTGAATCTGAATAGCCACACCTATGCCCACACGGTTCAGATTTCCGGTTTCGTTGATAATTGCGGTACGCTCATTCATTTCCCCCAACTGTGCTATGCCAATATCTTTTAATTTAATAATAGTATGACCGGTTTGCTTGATTAACATCTCGTTAAAGTCATCTTCCGTCGTCAGCCGACCTAATGTCCTAATGCTCAATTCGCTACTTTCACCCTCTATCCGTCCCGAAGGAAGATCAATGTTTTCCCTGAGGAGCGCAGCTCTGATATCTTCCGGAGTCAGTTGATACGATGCCAATTTAACTGGATCAAATCTGAGACGCATGGCATACTTGTGTTCGCCAACGATTGCAACATTGTTGATTCCGGGAATAGACTGCATTCTGTCTTTTATGACAGTAGACGCGATGTGGCTGACTTCTTTAATATCTTTTGTATCGCTTTCCACTTCGAGAAATGCAACGAGATTGTCCGCAGAAGTAGCTTTCTGTACAATTGGAGGATCGACGTCGGCGGGAAGCTGCTTACGGGATTTGGCGACCTTGTCTCTGACATCATTTAATGCATCTTCGATGTCAGTCTCCCGGTTGAATTCAATGGAGATCACACTGACCTGTTCGCGAGACTCAGAGGATATTGTTCGTATACCACTTGCTTCAGCGATAGACTCTTCCATCGGTCTGGTAAGCTTGGATGCGATGACGTCTGGACTTGCTCCGGGATAGAAGGTGATAACGGATATGACGGGAGGCTCAGTTAGTGGGAACTCCCGTACGCCGAGTTGTTTCCAGCCAACAATTCCCAAGATAACTAGCAGAAGTGAAAATACTGCTGCCAGCACTGGTTTTTTTATGCTTAATGATGATATACTCATGATCTATTGGTTTGTTTGAGTAACCGCTTTTACCGGTGTATCTGCTGCTAAACGCAGTAAATTGGAGATGATGACGCTATCGCCGCTGGTTAAACCGGAGGTGACAATAGCCTCTGTTTCAGTTCGATTAGTAATGTTTACTGGGACCGGTTTTGCCTTTCCATTTTTGATAATGAAGGCATGGTAGCCATTTCCGTCCGGCATAAGTGCTTCTGTCGGGACCTTAATGCCTTTCGCTCCATGATCGCTTGTACCAAAGTAGATTTTAGCAGATAGGCCGGGACGCAATTTCCCATTGACGTTGCTCACAAGGGCCTGGGCTTGCAGGCTTCTACCTTCGGTATTCAGCCCTGGTTCGGTTGCAACTACTTTTGCTTCAAGTGGTTGATCGGAGAGTTCGGTGGTAAAATGTACTTTCGTTCCCTTGTTGATCAGCTGAAAGTAGCGCTCCGGAATGGAGAAGTCCAGTTTCAGATTTGTTTGGTCCTGTAAATCTACAAGTGCTGTACCGGGGATGACGTAGGCTCCGGTATGCACTTTTGAAATACCGATTCTTCCCGAAAATGGCGCTTTAATGACTGTCTTTGCGAGTTCTGCACGTAGCAGATCCTGCTGTGCAGCCAGCGACCGAAAACGCATAAGTGCTTCATCGTACTCTTGCTGGTTTACCGTTTCATTGTTTAGAAGATTATGTAGACGATCCTTGTTGATCTGCGCCAGTTCGAGCTCGGCGCCGACCTGTTTGAGACGTGCGCGGATTTCGGTATCGTTGAGTGTGTAAAGTGTAGCGCCGCGATCAACATATGCGCCATCTTTGAAAGCCACATATGTAATCCGCTGAGCAATTTCACTAACTATCGAGACTTCTTGATAGGGCATCAGCGAACCTACAGCGGTTTCGTGCTGCTGCAGCTCTTCTTCCTGTGCTGTTATTATATCAACAGGTAATTGTGCGGCTGCGGCATTTGGCGCAGGAGTGTCTCCCGACTTGTTGTCTGGTCTGCGCTGGCAGGTAACTAATAACATACCAAGGAGGGGAATCAGAAGCCTCGACTTGGATTTTGTCAATTCATATATCATAAACTCACTTTTTGATTTTCGTAATGGACGATTAAACGCCGTTATTTTTATAGCTAGCCTCCTTTGGAGGCGGTTCTTTTCGCATAGTTTATAGCACCAAAATTGCTAATTCCCTAGGCACAGCAAGTATGCAACTCCGGTCAGCATTTGTAATATTTAATGGCGTGCGCGATCTCAAGACAGCTATGGACACTGTTGTCGGTGCCCTAAATAACTACCCTAATACTGGGTAACGGTGGCTGTTTTAGCAATTTAAAATGACTGGACGTAAGACCAGTATACTTTTTCAGCTGATTGGATAAGTACGCCTGGCTGCTATACCCCATGGTATATGCAATTTGCGTCAAAGACATATCCGTGTATATGAGTAGTTCTTTCACTTTTTCGATTTTGCGATGAATGATATATTTCTCCAGTGTGATTTTTTCAACGGAAGAAAATAACGCGCTCAGACTGTCGTAATTCTTGTGAAATGTGTCACTGATCAGTTTGGTGAATTTAGTCGGAGTTCCACTCGCTACCTGTAAATTGATGCCTTCCTCTACAAGTTCTTTTATGCGATTGACCATCCGCTGTCGCTTGTCGTAAATGAGGCCAAAACCATTGCTTTGCAGCATGTTTTTTAGCTTGTCCATATTTTTCTGCACATTTTCGATGTCGTTTATAACAACCTGTCCCAATCTGATTTCCAACACTTCGAATCCCATGGCCACCATTTCTCCCTCAAGAACATAGGTACATCTGTCGCACACCATTCCTTTTATTAATAGAGTCGTAGTTCTCATAATGACTTATATAATTTTATAGGTTAAAATTCTGCATTTGAGCGAGATATGACATTATGATATTCCGGGTTAGATTTATGATATTCCTTATATCCTTTTGTTCAAGACAACTTTAAATATTATAAAAACGCAGCGGAAAAGCGCATAATTCCTACCGGTGATAGAACGAACTTTGTAAGAGATAAGACAACAAAATATGAGAAATAAGACAAATAAGGAACACCAGATCTGTAAGGTGCTACAGGACTACCATGCTGGGAAAAGCGGAGTGGAGCTCTTCGAAGAATACGGTATTTATGGTACCACTATTTTTGAGCTTAAAGAAAAGTATAAGGATGTGGCCATTGATATTCTGGCTGTTTTAGTTAATCTAAGCGAGGAAAATAGAAGATTAAAGTCCATGTATGCGGAGCTCTGCGTGCAACATCGCCGGTTAAAAGAGCTCCTTAAAGAAGAATGCTGACAAAATATGTGTTACTGTAAAGTAACGCATACTTTGTCGTTGATAGGATAGCTTTGACAGAGCAGTACAACTCCTGAGTTCAGGTCTAGGGGCGTTAGGGCGTCATGGCGTAACATATGCACCTCGCCTTCGGTCCTAACGGCCCAACAGGAGCCGCAGGTTCCGTTGTTGCAGGTACTGGATACCTTGATGTTATTTGCCCGAAGAGCATCTAATAGCGACTCCCCGGGTTTTACGGAAATGAGTGAAGTACATTCAAAAGTGACTATTTTATCATTATGACAGACTTGGTCATAATATCGTACAAGTACATCTTTGATCGTGTCGCCTGTTTGTTGTAAGGCCGCATTTTGAGGGGCTGGATGGAAGTGCTCAAAATGGATATTTTTCTCAGGAATTCTGAGGTTTTTGAGCACATTCTGGTATAACTCCATTAAAGCCATTGGGCCGCATATATAGAAATGTGCTTTAAGTGTTGGCACAAATTGTTTGATGAGTGATTGCAGAATGGGTACCGAAAATCTACCGCCAAGCTGATTGTTTTTTTGGGGAACATATTCCGGCGCTGTAAAAGAGTAATAGGTTTGTAGTTTTCGCGCCTCCTCCAAATCCGTAAGCTCATTGAAAAAAATGGTATCCTCCGGCGTTTTATTGCTGTAAAACAGTAGCGGAATGCTCGTTTTAGTATATGCGCTGCGCAACATGGCAAATAGGGGGGAAATACCACTTCCACCCGCTAACAGAACGATAGGCTGCTGATCGGCAGCATGGTCATCTAAAACGAAATTTCCAAATGGTCCTTCGATGGCCCAATATTCAATGATGGAGGCATTATCTACAATGTAGTTGCTCATGACGCCACCTTCAACCCGTTTGACAGTAATGGCGGGGTAGGGATCTGATGGAACTGAGCAAAAAGAATATGGTCGGGTGATGCTTTCACCTTTTATAACAAGTTTAATGTTCAGATATTGCCCCGGCAGATAAGTCATCTGATGTTGTCCGGCATCAAAGTAGATGGTAAGCGCATCTTTTGTCTGTCTGATGAGCTTATGCGTGTGCCAGATATATTTTTTCATACATATTTAATTCTTCACAGCCACAGTTATCAACGAAGGAATGCCTACAAGCATCGCAAGCCATGGTACGTCACTGTTTTTGCTGCCTGTTTATCATGGCAAGTTTGGCTTTTCGTATCCTCCTGAAGTGGCCGGATGGTAATCCTGTATAATTAAGCAGGAGCTTCGAGAGTTCGGTTGCTTTATTATAGCCCAATGCTTTTGCGATCTGCACTGTGGAATGCCCAGTGTACACAAGCAATTCTTTGGCTTTTTCGACATTATTTCGAATTTTAACAACCTCGAAATCTGTTTGATCTTTGTCGGGAAAAAATGGACGTAGATCTGCACAACTGGTCTTGAGCCCATCTGATGACTGTACGGTGCATCTAATGCGCTTTTTAGGGTCAAGCCGGTTTTCCATCATTCTATCCGCTGTACGATATATTTTTGTCATGACATCCAAGATTATTTACGGGCTTATTCTCCGTTTAGTTTGGTTTATATTCCTTTTTGCCGGAGATGGGTAAAGCCTTGTCGAGTTCCGTCTCCGGCAAAAATTATCCGCAGCAGCCGGTTGAACAGGTAGATGTTTTTGAACTGTTTCCACCATCAACTTTGTACCCAGCTTCTTCTATTGCAGCTATGACTTCGGCTTCGATCTCGTCGTTTTCAGCTGAAAAAGTAAGGAGGCCCGCTTCTAGCTTTTCGATCCTGACGTTCTGAAGTTGTTGGATTACATTGCTGACTCTGGTCTGGCAATGTGTGCTTTGCATATCTGGTATGCTTAAAACTATATTTTTCATGTTAAATTTATTTTGTTATGCAAATATGTCTCTTTAATAGGATTGTGGTATTACGACATTCCGGTTAAATTTTGCAAAATTTCTATTTAGACAACCCCTCATCGATGAACGACCAGCTTGCCTCGCATGTATAGATAATGGCCGGGAAATGAGCAAAGGAAATCATACGTACCTGTTGGCGGAGCCACAAATTCCATTACTGTTGTCTCTCCGCCACCGATCATGGCTGTCTTGGCGATCACGGTGTGTTCCATGGCCTTGGGGATATAATTATTGTCTTGCGCGTCTATTGCTGCATTTGCGAATGCATTAAAGTCGGTTCCGCTTGCGAGAATGACTAGGTTATGCCCCATTGCGTCGACTGTAGCTTTCCCTACGTGCTTAAGAATAACCTTCACATGCTGCCCTTCTTCTACATCGATTTCCGTTTTGTCAAAACGCATGTTGTCATCAGCATGAATCATGATTTCCACTTCTTTATTGTTTGAAGCCTGCTTTACTGGATCTTCCATTTGGCCGGTGATTTTTTTGACTTTTTCCGTATCTGGAGAATAGTTACAGGCGGTAAAGACTATTGCCGGTAGCAGGAATAACAAGTTCTTCATTGGATAAACTGGTTTGATTTGCTTGAAAGGATTAATTAGTGCTTTGCAAAGCCTTTAGAAATATTCAGCCGTTTATTATCTGGAATTTCAGGTCGTTTTATAAAGCCGCGATCTTGATGGTTATGATATTTTCCCAGCAATGCATTATAGAGTTGTTTGTCTTTTACGCTGATTGAATCTATCAACGATTTGTATCTCGGTGGCAGCGATTGAATACAGCTATAGTAATTGTTTAATATAAGATTCTTCCTGAAATAGATGATTCGAAGCAGATTGATCTCGGCCAGTGCATAGTTTTTATTTACATCTGGGGAAAGACTATTTGCCATTAAGTCATAACTTTTTTCTAATTCCTCGGAGACCACAAGCTCCAAAATCGTGTTTATTGTACCGAAAAAGCGAAAGAACCTGCTCTTCGAAAGCTTAGTCGCTATCAGGATATCGGAGACTTTTAGATGTTGAAGTCTTATTGACAATAGCATACATCTCGTTGCCTGCATAGACTTCCGCACAAGATTAGCATTTTTATTATCGTTTTTATTCATAATTTACCTATTCTAATTATTAGAAAACCGGATTGCTTGTCCTCTTATCGATACTTAAGAAAGGCATACTGCGACCGACGCGATAAAACAAGTGATCCGGAAGCACCGATTCGTGTTTATTGGAGAATTAACGCGCTTTACGTTTGTCTCCGGGCGGATTATAGTCGAGTAAGCTGGTCACGCGTACTGTATCAACGCCAGTAATATCCCATGTAATTGGAATCATAGTCATATATCCGCATTTTGGACACATATCGCCCTTTGTGCCTATCATTTCTTTATGGGAGGGACAGCCCATGATAAGGTTACCGGCCGCATCTATTAATTCGCCCTTGTCGTTTCTTTGAGCATTCTTTTTTGAGCTTATCTGGTGTGCATGATCATGTGTGTGCGCATGGACGTCTGGACTAGTGTCTGTTTTCGTTGATGTCTGTTGTTCCTGATTTTTGTGGGATTCGGAACTGTTGGTGCAGGAACTGGCGATAAGGGCCAGACAACCAAGTAAAGAAATAGATTTGTTTGCTTTCATTCCTTTGATCATATTTGTTGAAAATCTATTGATGCAATGTGATATCCAAAGTTCGTTGAAGCTGGAGGAATGACAGTGTATAATTATCGCTGAAAGTTGTAATATTTTATAGAGTGATATAATAAAAGTAGGCTTGGGGCAAATGGTTTTGGCATCTTCGCGAGAAATTGCTAACTTTAGACAAGCGCTTTATAGCTCATCTGGAAAATGGCAGCAGTGTGCCTGGGCTAAGGTGTAAAGCCAAGCCATTCTTGAATAAGTGAAAAATATAGTTAAATATTACCTTGTCTTAACTGCATTCTTATATGTGCTATTGACCTCTTGTGACAACACAAGGTCAGATAAGTTGGCTGTTGAACAGACGTTTCAGCAGCAAGCTGTACCGATGGTAACAAAATCATATTTTCTGCATCATGAGATAAGGGACGTTGATTACAAAATATTTGTCAATGACGTGCTGATTGGACAATCGCATGAGAATAGAGGAATACCTGGCCCCTATAAATTGACTCCTTATCTTAAGCCTCAGGACATCCAAACGGTCAAAATCGTACTTGCCGCCAATACGATCCAGCCTGAACTGACAAATGCCGTGCTGCAAGAAATTAGCAAAAATGCAGGGGTGTATATGTTGCAAAACGATGATTACGCGAATATTACTGCTGTTGCAAGGTTTTTGTTTCCCAGCATTAAAAAACCAGTGACAACCTATGAGACGCAGTGGGAATTTAACACTGGATACAAGACTAGCCCTAGACCATCAGCTGATTAATGCCCAGCTTTCCGTTTGAATACTTTTAAATCAGAAAAACTTCCATCCTTAATATTCCATACATATTCGAATGCTATCGAGTAACTCTTGGATTGAACTCGCCAGCAGTACTTGCCTGCCTTGCCCATACTATAGTTAAAGAAGCCCAGCATAGCATTTTTTCCTATTTCCTGATAATCGCTGTTAAAAAGAGGCATTGCGTTAGCGCTGGAGAACAGGTGAAAGGCAACTTCATTAGGATGGATAATATAGGGCATCAGGGCGCGCTTTGTCGCTGGGTACTCGTGCAGCATCGTATCTTTACATTGCTGCCATGTAGAATCCAATGGAACAGCAGTTTCCAGATCGTCGAGTAGCTCACGTTGTACCTTTAGGAAGCGGAACTGATTTTTTTGATAAAAATCGGCCAAGCTTTGTGCTACTGAATCTTGCGAAATATAGTATGGGAATCGTACGGGAAAATGTTCGGCATAGCTGTTCCAGCGGATCCTATCCATTTCCTGATAAAGTTTATCCAATTCGTATTTGCGCTTTTGGATAATATAAGGAAGCTTCAGAGGTAAATGTCCCGATCTGCTGGGTTTACTATATGCAATAGATCCCACCTGCATAGTGTTGAGATCTAAGTTGAACCGTAGACCGTATAACCTATTTATCGCCCAAATTTCCCAGACGTTTTTGCCGAGGTCATTTACAAATACTTGACTGCCAAAAGTATGTACGATCCCAGCTTGGCTTATTTCTACATTGTTCTGCTGATAAATCAAAGGCTGTGTTAAACCCATGATTACGCTGGTTATTTCCATCGGCTGGTAACATTGTAATAAGTATATCGTCGTGAACTTCCTGTCCTGTAACATGGCTGTTACCTCATTTTTTGCTAATGTGTCAAAGTTTAGGTTATGAATGAAAGCTGGAGGGCTAGCTATATTCTGAAAATATGCCCTTCTAAGTCGTGTAAACTCTGCTTTTTCCCGATCAGCGTAGTCAATTATAGGGTCGAGTAAACTATAATGCTTTTCTACGGTTAATGTGGTATCGGTCAATTGATTTGACACCTCGGACAACAGGCGGAGGAAAGCGATCTTTGTATTTTTCCTATGCATTTCTAAAGCCTGATCGTAAATCTGTGCTTTCACATGTAGGGTAATAAAGAGCAGTAGGAGAACGAAGCTTGCGGCCGCTTTGCAATTATTCATAACACATTGCTAACAAAAATTGGGCCCATTCAGGTGGTTTTTCCATCATGCCAAAACAATTATCCGCCTGTCGGGGTTTTGTACAAAGACATCCTTATCGAAAACTTGAATGTATAGGCTTCATGAAAATTGCAACGTATAATATCAACGGCATAGGTAGCCGCCTCCCTGTATTGCTGCGCTGGCTCGAGGAAGAATCGCCAGATGTCGTTTGCCTTCAGGAACTGAAGGCACCACAACAGCGTTTCCCACTGGCAGAGATCAATAAGGCAGGATATCATGCGGTCTGGCATGGCCAGAAGAGCTGGAACGGCGTGGCCGTCTTGTCAAAAAGTGCCATTACGGAAGTATCACGGGAGCTACCAGGGGATCCTGAGGACAGCCATAGCCGCTATCTGGAGGTCATGGTCGCAGGGGTTGTTGTCTGCTGCCTGTATCTTCCTAATGGGAATCCTTATCCGGGGCCTAAATTTGATTACAAGATGGCGTGGATAAAGCGTTTAACCGATCGGGCAAAAGTACTGCTTGAAATGGAAGCTCCTGCTATACTCATAGGCGACTTTAATATTATCCCGACGGCATTGGATACCTATAAACCCGAGAAATATGTGAATGATGCATTGTATAGGGTAGAGGTTAGGGAAGCCTTCGAGCAGCTTTTGGCGCAGGGCTGGCTGGATGCAATCCGGAAGCTCTTTCCCGGACAGGATGTCTATACATTTTGGGACTACTTCAGGCAGGCTTATAGCCGCAATGCGGGGCTGCGCATCGATCATATTTTACTAAGCCCTTTGTTGCAGCATAGATTAGCTGAAGGGGGAATTGACCGCAATGTGCGTAGTTGGGAGAAAACCAGTGATCATGCTCCTGTTTGGGTCCGGTTGACGAACTAAATCCTAGATAAATACTATAATTCCTTCGGGTAGCGTCCGGGAGAAGTTTCAACACGGTTCGAGACAGTTCCGAGACTGCAGAAGCTGTCTCGAAGCTGTCTCGAAGAGCGCTCGAAGGCGCAATTTTAAATATTAGTTTTTTACAAGAGCCGTTCAGGAACGAATAAGTGGAAGGGACTTTACGATCTATCATCCCACCTTATCCGGATGGTACCAGACCCTTTCACGATGAACTCCCCAGGAGACGTTGCCTTCACTTTTTGATAACTTGATGCAGTTTTCTGCTCAACTTGCAGGTTCCTTTTTCGCGCCGATAATTGGATTACTTTTATGTTGGAAGTCAGGCGGGGATCACCTTCGATGCGAAATGTTATCGTATTTTTACCATTTCTGATGGTACTGACCGGGTAATCAACAAATAGGATAAGGTCAGAGTTCTTGGTCCGGATATACTGCCTTGGAATAATTCCAAAAGCGAGGCCTGCACCATATACTTCCTGCCCCACCTCGCCGCTCTTTTCCCATCCATCGTGTATATCCTCCAACGGAATCCACAGGTCTTTTTGGACTTCTCCCGTTTTAGCCTTTTCAGCAATCATTTCTTTGGGGAGAAGTGCTGGGTAGTAGTATGCCAGCCGACCTAGGGCATATTTGATAAATTCAGGGATTAGAACTTTTAAAGAAGCTGGGATCTCCATATCTTTTGTGACTTCAAGGTAATGATGGAGGGCAGCGAACACCTCCAGCTCTTCATAAGCAGCTGTATACGGAGCATCATTTAGTGGAAATACAGAAAAAAAGTAGGGGAAATGATGACCATATCCATAATTGCAGTCCCATAGCTGACAATTTTTGAAAATGCCGGCAAGGCAGCGGTAACTAAGGTCTAGGTAATGTTGTTCATTGGTTTCTTTGTAAAGTTCTGCCAGGGCACCTGCGGCAAAAGCGGTATTATTGGCTTGATAGAAGATGTCAAAAACAAGTCCATCCAGGCTTTTCAGTGCTTTCTTTGCTTCATTTAGATACTGTTTCTCACGAGTAAGCTGCCATGCCATTAACATTACATGTGCATAGGATCCGGGTACGTCTTTTTCACCGCCCTCGCCGGGAGAAGTTTCCGCTTTGAGGACTTCGAGGGTTGTCATTTTATAGAAGACAGGCCAATGATAATCGAAGTGCTGAGCCACTTTAATCGCATAATCTATAGAATTGAGAAAAAGATCTTTTGCTGTGCTGTCGCCCCGCAATGCGAGACGGGCAAGGTTCAACAAAGGGTGGTGCAAATACCAGGAGTCCATGACCATTTCACGCTTCTGCTCCTCGGATTTGTCGAGCTGATCTTCCAACGCCGGCAACCAACGGACTATACTCTTAACTGTCTTGTCATAAAACGCGCTTAAACCCCGGTTGAGGTCATTATATAGGTGGTGCTCTCTGTCCGCCCAGATAAGATACTCCTGGAGGGGCAATAATACGGCAAGTTGTACCATGATTTCTGAAGGAGTCGCGTAATCGGCAACATAAGCATTGAGATACGGCACGCCGTCGGTCTGCGTCCAGCAGCCTTTGTTCGTGTATAGGTCTTCTAGTACTTTTTCTGCCGTTGGAAGCCAGTCGTGTTGCGCTGGAGCAGGTTTGGGAATTAGCAGGTATATGGTAGCTAAGAAGTCTAAAAAATTAGCGGTAATCTGCTCCTCGCTATCTGGTATATCGGCGTCGAGCAAAACGAAGGCGTCAGAGATAATAAATTCTTTATCCTCGGGGAGCGCCGTCTGGGCATTGACAGGGAACTGGAACCCTATTTCGGGCCACTTACCGCCTACGGTCTCGCGAAGGGAAACCTCCGTTGCCTCGCAATAAGGCGACATCGCCGTAAGATTTTGTAAGTAAAAAACAGAACCCGTACGCGGCTTTGTCATACTGAAATAAAGCTGTCCGGATCTCGAACCTATTTGTTTGGCGTAAATGGTGCCACTTGTGTTTTCTACCCGACCGCCTTTGGTTAGGGGGACAATATCCCGGGGCCAAAAAGGAATCAGCATTGGAAATTTGGCCCGAAATGAGGTTGTATAACGAAAGACTGTTTCTGTGCTTTCCGGTAGAAAGAGTACAACACGGTAAGCGCCTAACCTGGTTGAGACGGTCAGCAGCGTCTCGCGCCCCGCCTCGGTAACAGAGACCTTTCCAAACTGGCTATTCATGCCGAAAGCGAGTCGGAACGCTATTTGGTCCCCATCGGGCCATTCAGCTACCAGCCATAGCGAATCACCTGTGTTGTATAGTTTGAGCACATAAGCATTTAGCCTTATCATAAAAAACGGTTCGCTGGAAGCGATATCCTCTTGGACAGTTGTTGTCCACGGTGTGACTGTGGTTATCATGGTTTTGTGACTGAAATATTGTTATACAATGAATGACTGTGTCGGGTTGTTGGTTTTAAATTTTTAAGGGATTTGTCATTAGTACGGTGAGATCAAGTATTAATCCTTAATATATCTGATACAAGGTTTAATCAAACTTTTCAAAAACAGGTTTTGTTCTCCCATCAGTAGAGCTGATATACACTGGTATATAAGTTATTTGTGAATAAAATAGAGTTTTGACTATGAATTTAATAAGTAAAAACATGCTTGGCGGACTCGTCGGCGCCGCTGCACTCAATCTTATACATTCAGTTGCAAAGAGGCTGGACCCGCAAGCACCTGAGGTTGATAAAGTCGGAGAAGAGGCAATGGTGAAAACCGTTCGTGCTGCCGGTTACGTTGCTCCAAAAGGAAATGCACTTATTGCTGCTACCTTTGGTGCCGATGTAGCGTCAAATGCAATGCTTTATACGCTGATTGGCTATGGCGGGGAAAGGCATATTTTACTGCGGGGAGCTCTTTTGGGGGCTGTCGTTGGCCTGGCTACATTAACTGTTCCCGGGCAAGCGGGGTTGGACGATCATCCAATTAAAAAGAGTCCACGCACAAGATTTATGACGGTGGCCTGGTACGTCATGGGTGGACTTGCTGCAGCGGGTGCTATCAAAGTGCTGAAAAATAGATAAATCGAATTGCCGTTATGATCCAAAAAATTCAAGGGATATATTATTGCCTCACGGGAATATGGCCAGTGATTCATATCAGTAGTTTTATGGCAGTTACAGGCCCTAAAACGGATCTATGGCTTGTGAAGATGGTGGGCCTGTTATCGTTAGCTATCGGTCTTAGCCTGCTGTTTGGAGAGAAGAGGCATGATACAAGAATATTATCCATTGCAAGTATTCTAGCTTTTATGGCCATTGATATTTATTATAGTTTATCGCAGATTATTTCAAATATTTATCTGCTCGATGCAGGTTTGCAATTTGGGATTTTGTTAGGTATATTATTTCAAAAGTTCGGGAGGGAAGTAAACCGTGATCATCACTAAATTAATTTAAGCTTCACTTTCCATAGAAACTACGGATTATCAAATAAGTGAATACACAAAAATGCCCGGCAGGCCGGGCATTTTTGTTTAAGATGCGGACTCGTTCACGCCTGACATAGCGATTTCCGTCAATAAGGTATCGGTTTGTTTTTCTTCGTCCAGTGTTTGCTGTAGCAGCTGTTCAGCTTCGGTATGTTCCATCAGCTTCGCGTAGGTGACTAAGCAGCCATAGCTTGCTATTTCGTAGTGTTCTACTTTCTGTGCAGCAGAGATAAGCGCAGCATCCAATGCAGGGTCGCCCTCGAAGCTCTCGATAATCTCGTCCGCTTCACTTAATAAGCCTTCCATCGCTTTACATTTTTTACCTCGAGCTGTCATGCCTAAGGACTGAAACACCTCTTTTAGGCGGTCGATCTGTCCTTCAGTTTGAGCGAGATGCTCCTGGAAAGCCTGTTTAAGTTCGTCGGTTTCCGCAGCTTTGCTCATTTTCTTTAGCCCTTGCAGTAGCTGTTTTTCGGCACCAAGGATATCTTTTAGTTCGTCCACGAATAACTCATGTAGATGCGCATTAGGCATCTCTTGGTTGTTTTGATTTGATGTTGCCATAACTTTGATTTTTCTAAAAGAACAGTGCTGAAAAGTCGATCGTTTGAACTTTATGAAATTAAAAATACGACAGGGAAAGAGATCAAATAGAAAAGGCAGACCGTTCTTTGATCTGCCTTTTCGGGTAAGTAATCGGGCTCGAACCGACGACCCCTAGAACCACAATCTAGTGCTCTAACCAACTGAGCTATACCTACCGTGATTTTGATGTCACAAAAGTAGTATTATACGCCATATGTTCCAAATGTTTTTTAAACTTTTTAACTAAACGATTGTCTATCAAATGGTATATTTTTTGTCAGTGTAGGCAAGGAGGGGGGCATTTGGATCTTACGTAATATTTGTAAGACTAAAACTGCTGAAACCTGACCTTGGTCTACAATTTGTATCGTATTGTTTATGGGAAAATTTTTAAAATTTGTAATCGTTGTGGCCATTTTGGCAGTAGGTGGTTGGTTTGTATATCAAAAATATGCGAGTGGGCCACGGGTAGAAAGTAAACATCAGCTACTTGTTGACCGCATTGAGGCCATGGGAAAGCTGGAATTGGTTAAGTATCGGTATAGTGATGTAGTGGAGCATAAAAATATCAGCACGTTTCTGCCCGAAGCAAGCGTGTTACTGATTGTCAAAGCGGACGCAGTCGGCTGTATTAATTTGAGCAAGGTAGCTCCGGAAGACATACAGGTAACAGGGGATTCGGTTTCCATTAAATTACCTGCTCCGGAGATTTGTTACATCAAAATAGACCATGAAGCCTCCAAAGTTTACGACACGAAAATGGCATTTCTTAGGGAAGCTGAACTGGTAGATGAAGCGTATAAAGCTGCCGAGAAAGCAGTGGCTGATGATGTTAAAAAGTCCGATATCTTGTCTCAGACCAGAGCTAATGCAATTACTGTATTTCGTCCGCTTTTACAGGGGCTTGGCTTTCCGAAAGTACATTTGACTTTCGAGTAGTAGCAGCTGTGAAAGTCCTCGGCACAAATAGTTTACAGAGACGTAGAGCAGGCTTAGAAAATCTAACCAATCGAATTGGCCTGTTTAAAGTAGATAAAAGGAAATTGCGAAAATCAAAAATAGGGCTGCCCATTAGTTGGACAGCCCTTTTCTACAATAAATCTAATCTCTGCCATCTCACGACGCGAGAGAATCATAATTATGCTATTATCAAGTGGTGAACATTGGTCGAAGGCTATTCGTTTGATTTATTTGACGATGTATCGGGCTGTGGAGTCGGAGGGATTTCTCCCCGGGATTCACTGGATGTAGTATCCCGATATTGTATGGTAGTAGTATCATTTTCAACAGAATCGCGCATTAACTCCCTTGATTTCTCGTCCTCGGACTGTGTTCCGTTGCATGCCGACGCCATCAGGGCGGCACACGTCAAAATTGTCATTAGTTTCCTGTTCATAGTTTCGTTATTTTATTATTAAGTGTGCTTAATTGCAGCTATATCTTGGGTAGAACGCCGCATAAGGCAAAACTGTTGTTATTTTTTGACTTTTTCGCTGCCGCTTAATGTTCTTGAATAAGCATAATACTTGTACTTTATTGACAGTTACCTTTTTGTAAAAAACTTTTTACCTGTGGGGGCTGTTCCTAGAGGGATAGACGATTAAGTACATAAAAACGAAGAAGATATGATTCAGTTAATGCTCGTAGACGATCATCATTTGGTCCGGAATGGTTTCCGCCTGATTTTGGAGTCGCAGCCTGATATGGCAGTACTGGCTGATGTGGAAAGTGGTGACGCAGCGCTGCATTTATTGGCACAGCATCAGCAGCCGGATGTACTACTGACAGATATTCATATGGATGAGATGAACGGAATTAAGCTTATCGAACTTGTAAGAGAAAAGTATCCGGGCATCAAAGTTATGGCTCTGTCAATGGTAGATGATATTCATACTGTATTCGAAGTGCTTCATGTCGGCGGAAGCGGTTATCTCGTGAAGGACAGTTCCTGCGACGAGGTGCTCTTCGGAATCCGGCAGGTCGCCAATGGAGAGAAGTACATCAGTGTGTCTTTGGGGATTTCTTGTATCAACAGTTATAAGCAGTATACCGACAGTATACCCGACCGAAATTATATCCTCTCAAAATATGATATTTCTGAGCGTGAACTGTCCGTACTTGAACTCATTGCCGAAGGTTATACTAACGCGGAAATTGCGGACAGGATATTTCTGAGCAAACGCACTGTTGAGGGACATAGACAGCGTTTAATAGAGAAAACTCGTACCAAAAATACCGCAGGTCTTGTCCGCTTTGGTTTTCATAACATGCTTTTACACTAATAAATAATAAGATATGGCAACAAAGAACGAAAATAGACTGGTCGGACGAGAGATGGAAAAAAAGAAGAAGACCAAATTAGGTGTCGACGGCGAAAGCCTCCGGGATGTCGACCAAAAAGACAAGGGAGATGCCGAGGCTGGGGTAGATCCTCAAGCAGAGCAATTGAATGATATGCCAAATGATCCCACTGATCGTCCAAAAGAAAAAAGAGAATAAACAAAAATGACCCGCATTTTGCGGGCCATTCTCTTCAGCCTATTTTAGATTACTGTAGCACATAACTTATTTTTTTTCCTGTTTTCCGATCGCTTTGATCAATTCATCTTTCGTCATGTCATGCCGCCCAGTAATCTGTAGTTTTTTTGCCACCTCCAGGAGCTCAGTTTTTGTCTTATCGGCATGTGCTTCCTGCATGCCCTTACGGGACGAGGTATTGTTTCCATTTCCTTTTTCTTTGTTCATGCTACCTCCGCCTGACTGGCTTTTGTTGGCGGTGCTGGATTTACTTTTTGTTGTGTTCATAGTATGTTGATTTATCATGTTATTAATTAGTGAACCTTATATATCTCTCAAAAGTTGACCGTCTAAATACGGGAATCAACTGTAGTATTACGTGCGATAACAACTTAGAGTTTCGAGAATACTTTAATAATTGCCTTGTTAAAGGCCGGCAGGTCCTCCGGTGTACGGCTGGTGATCAGCCCATCGTCCACGACGACCTCGCTATCTTCCCAATTTGCTCCCGCGTTTATTAGATCCACTTTAATGGCTTCCACGGATGTCATCTTCTTGTCGCGCACTAGATCGGCATTGATCAGTAACTGCGGCCCATGGCATATTGCAGCAATAGGTTTGTCGCGTTCCCAGAACGCATTGACCAACGCAATGGCTGTCTTGTTGGTCCGAAGTTTATCAGGATTAATAACACCGCCAGGCAGCAACAGCGCATCATATTTATCTTCCTCTGCTTCTTGCAGGTCCACATCTACTGAATAGTTTTTGGACCATTCGTCACCGTTTTTGGACCGTACCTGTCCTTTTGAGGGTGAAATAATTGCTGTTTTGGCGCCGGCGTGTTCAAGCGCTTCTTTAGGACTGCTGAGCTCTATTTCTTCAAATCCGTCTGCCACTAATATGGCGATCCGTTTGTTTTTCAATTTTTCCATATTACGATTATGTTTGTGTCGGCTATGAGTTGAACTGTTCTGTGGATATTATCGTTTGAAGGAATATGAAATTTAGGTCAAAGCGCGCAAACTCTTTGGGATTGAGCGCTGTCCCCTTCATAAAACGAATATATGTTTAAAATCGCTGTTTTCAGGGCGCTACAACTAGGGGATATACTTTGCTCGATGCCCGCAGTTGCCGCATTAAAATATAATTATCCACAGGCGCAGCTTTACTTTATCGGGCTTCCTCATATGCGCCCGTTGATCGAACGTTTTGGTTTTATCGACTTCTTTGTTGATTTTCCAGGGCATCCCGCGCTTCCCGAAATTGCCTGTGACGAGCAGGAGCTTGAAAAATTTGTTTGCCAGATGCAAATTGAGCAATTTGATCTATTGCTGCAAATGCACGGCAATGGTACAGTCGTTAATGATTTTCTGACAGGTTTGCGTGCAAAGCGTCTGGTCGGCTTTCAGCCCTCTGACCATAGCAGTCAGGACTGGTTAGCCTATCCAACGCATCTTCATGAAGTGGACCGGCATCTGGAGCTGATACGTTTTTTGGGTTTGGAGATCCAAAATTGTTCCCTATTCTATCCGCTTTTTGAAAGCGACTGGAATGCGTATCACAGCATAAGGTCACGAATATCGCCTCCATTTGTTATTGTACATGTAGGCAGCCGCGATGCCCGGCGGCGCTGGCCTATAGCCAATTTTGCTTATTTGGCGAAATTGTTACTGGAAAAGAAATATCAGGTGGTTCTCACAGGAGTCGCTATTGAGCAGCCGCTTGTGGACGAATTGCTTGATCATTTAGATGGAAGGGCCGTTTCGCTATGTGGTCAACTTGGACTTGGAACTCTTGGCTGTCTAGTGAAGGAGGCGAGGCTGTTATTATGCAATTGCACGGGCATTTCCCATATTGCTGCAGGCTTAGCCACGAAAAGCATTGTGCTGAGCATGGACGGTGAGCCCCAGCGTTGGGGCCCTAAGAATAAAGCTCTTCACAAAACCTATGATGCCCGTGGGGCTATTAATCTTGAAATGCTTTCAAGGGAAATCAATTTACTGCTAGAGCACCGTCCGCCCGCCGATTCTGCTGTTCAAGCAGGAAGCCAAGCTTCTTCATAATCACGGAGACACGCAGTGCGGCCGTCTTGGCCGGACTATGCTTTTTATCGACAAAGATGTTAATTGTGTTTTTCGATTGCATCGTCGCTGGTATCGGATATAATATAAAGTCCGAATTTTGAGACCAGGGGATATGCTGAGGATTGGTCTGCGCATACAATACCAGAATTGTTTTTTTCAGCGCACAAGCGATATGTGCCACGCCAGTATTCACACTGACCACGGCATCGCTGTCTGAGATCAGAAGCAGCAACTGTTTTATATCCGTAACGCCAATGAGATTAATAAGCTGTTCTGAGCGGATGTCGCTACGGCAGGACCGTAAGTAATCATTATCTTCTTTTCCGGCCATGACGACCTGATGCCCTTGGTTTAGTAGTTCTTGAATCAGCTCTTTTCCGACGTTAGCAGGAATGCGTCGCTTTTCTTCGGAGACATCAAGATTCAGCAAGATACGTTGGTTGAACGCAGCTGGAAGTGTCAATGTTTCGCTTTTAGAAGGCAGTATCAGTTCAGGAAGCCGGTTCAGATTATGTGATATGCCGACATGTCCCAAAAGGGCGAGGTCGCGACTGATTTGGTGCTGTACATAAAATAGCGGCTCTTTGTCCGGTATCCAATCCGTTAAGAGCGTGTAGGGGTTTTCCCTTAAGTATGCCGCGCGTTTTGGTATTCCCGCCAGGTATGCCAGCATAATAGCTGGCATGGGGTTTTGTGAGTAGACATTAAAGATTAAGCAACCATCGAATTTGCGTCTTCTGAGCTCGGCAACCAGCGATTCGGTATGGGAAACGTCAGCACGGTCAAGCAACTTCATCCATGGAGCATCGTATTGAATAGATTCGTCCACAGTACCAAGATACGGGACTATGGGTAGCGCCATGGCTGAAGTTAGCAGTGTGATTTTGCATTGAGGCATCTGTAGCTTGATTTCCTGAAGTGCAGCGTTGGTCATGATGAGGTCGCCCATATTATCAAGCCGTATGACCAATAAATTTTTACAGTCCTTCCATTTGCTCATATCAGCCAATCTTTTTTAGCACCTGATCACTATTTTGCTGTACTCTCTGTATAATTTTTGTCGTGGACTGTTGGTGAACATGGGGTACAAAGACCATTTGGGTACCTAGGATGTGGAGCAAGCCCTCTTCTGGGAGCGGTTCATGCTGATAAGCCTCACCTTTAACAAAAACGTGGGGTTTTACAATTTCCAGAATCGGGATGGGGTTATCGGAAAGATTATCCCCGAATGGTACGATATAATCTACTGCTTCCAGTGCCCTGAGTACCTCGATGCGGTCGGTGAGTTTGTTTACGGGGCGTGAAGACCCTTTGAGGCGCCTGATACTTTCGTCTGTATTGATACCGACAATAAGGATGTCGCCCTTCGATTTTGCCTCACCGAGATAGTGTGCATGGCCAGCATGGAAGATATCAAAACAGCCATTTGTGAATACAATTTTATGATCTTTCCGTAACCTATTGCATAGCATTTCCAGTGCACCCAGATCAGTCAGGATTTTGCCTTCCTGCTGGCCCAGATGTTCTGCCAGCTCCTGATTGCTGCAACATGCTGTACCGCTTTTCTGGATACCAATCTGTGCTGCTTTTATACTTAAGTCAATAGCACTATCCTCATCCACGCGATTAAAGTAAGCGAGGGTAAGTGCAGTGAGGAAGGTATCGCCGGCGCCGGAGAAGTTTCCTTCTTTTAATGCGGTTACGGGAAAGTGTTTGGACGGCTGTTCTCTTTTATGTAGAACAACACCGTCTTTATCGAGCGTAAGAGCAACCCAGCGCGCACTTGATATTACGCAGAGACTCTCGGACCACTGCATGGCCTGTGCTACACGGTCTTCTTCTTCTTCTTGCCCCAGTATTTTGCGGGCTTCTTCGTAGTTTGGTTTGATCAGATCGGGTCTTAGCTCACGGTACCGGTAGTAATCTTTACTGTCCACGACGATTACTTTGCGATCCCGCAGCTGCTCTTCCACGAGCAGCTGGATTAGCTCGCTGGGTATATTACCTTTGTCATAGTCTGAGATAAAAACGATGTCAACTGTTTCCAGGGCCGCCTTCACATCATTCAGATAACGTTTAAGCAAGGTGTCGCTCAAAGTATATTTTTTGCCGATGTCGTACCGCAACAGACATTGCTGATCTCTGCGCAATCGGGTTTTTGTCAGTGTTTGACAGTCACTGTTATAGATGACTCTACTGGTATCCACATGCTGTCTTCGCAACTCGCGTGCAATGACCTGAGCACTGGGGTCGTCACCAAGTACAGTCACCACCTTCACATCTGCTCCCATATGGACTAGATTTGTGATCACGTTGCCGGCGCCACCGAGACAATGCTTTACACTTTGAACATCCAGCACCGGTACGGCGACATCAGGCGCGAGACGCTTGCATTCGCCGTCAAGGTAGATATCCAACATGCAGTCGCCGATCACAAGCACCCTGGGCCTGTTAAATCCATTCTTGACTAATTCATTTAATGCTAAATCCTTCATAATGTCTTTTCTTTAACGCAATGATTTGGTTTATTTCATGAAAATCGTCCACAATAAAATCCGGGGTAAATTTGGGATCGGCGATCCTGTGCAGGATTCGTTCTTCTCCCGTACGGTCGACAAGAATAGTTTTACATCCCGCAGCTCTACCTGCAGCAACATCATTGAGAATGTCACCTATCATCCACGATTGAGACAGGTCGATGTGATGTTCTTCTGCTGCCCGTAAAAGCATGCCGGGTAGTGGCTTACGACAGTTACATAAGGGTTCATCGGTGATATCGCCATGGGGACAATAATATATTTCATCGATAAAAATATGTTCGGACTTGAGTTGGTCGCGAAGTTCCGACAATGCAATTTCAAGATCGTCCACTGTGAAATAACGCTTAGCAATGCCCGATTGGTTGCTGACGATAATTAGTTTATATCCTCTTTTTTGCAACAGCCGTAATGCAGCAAACACATCTGGATAAAATTTGACGCGGGCTGGGTCTACATTATAAGGGACATCCTTGATGAGCGTGCCATCTTTGTCCAAAAAAACAGCTTTTTCCATGAATTATGCAATTAATTTTTTGTGTACCAACACATGTTCCCGTGTTACCGACGACAGCGTTATCTGTTGTTCGACTAAGGCACACAACTGATGAATGATATGTAGCTGTACTTCCTGAATGCGTGCGGTATCATCGGAAGGCACGATCAGGTTATGATCTCCATATTGCGAAGCCTCCCCGCCGTCCTTTCCCAGAAGGTTTACGCATGTGATTCCCATTTTACCAGCTTGTTGTAATGCAGAAACGATGTTGGCTGAATTGCCGCTGGTACTTAGGCAGATCAACATATCACCTTTTTGACCAAGCGCCTGTACCTGCCGGGAAAATATACTATCATAACCAAAATCGTTTGCCCAGGCTGTCAACACAGACGAATCTGTATTGAGTGACAATACAGGGTAACCGGGTCGCTCGGGTATTTCAAACCGGCCGACCAGTTCCGCGGCAAAATGCTGGCTTTCGGCAGCGCTGCCGCCGTTACCGCAGATCATAATTTTCTTGCCGCTGCGCAGCGTCTCGACCATTTTACGGGACAACCTGGCAATATCTATTGCCAGGACTTCCGACGCCCGCGCAAAAGTGTCTGAAGAACTTAAAAATCGCTGTTTGATCTGCATGACGATATCCTTTTCCCTTCCTTGAGGCATGCAATGCTCATAAAGCTGCGCAATGCTTTCACTGATTGCTTTCCAAGTGAAAGATCGCACATGTCTTAGTGCGTTCACGGAAAACTTCGTCCGTTTTTTCTCATTTTTTATCAGATCAATAATAACGGACGACAGCTGTTGGGGTTTTTGGGGTGGCACTAAGGCTCCTGTCTCTCCGTTACGTACAGTAAACGAAATTCCGCCTACATCAGCGCCGATTACAGGAGTGCCACATGCCATGGATTCCAATGGAGTGATACCAAAAGGCTCGTACCAAGGGGTGGTAATAAATAGCTCACTGGCAGCGTAATAATATTTGAGCAGATCACGCTCTTTCTGCCCGGTAAAGATAACCTTATCTTGTATATGGAGCGCTTCACACAACTTCCCAAGACGTTGAAACTCACTTTTATCATCGCTGGAATCGAAGTTTCCACCCACGACGAGCAGTCGTAGCTCGGGAATGACGTGCTGTGCGTGAGAGAACGCTTCAATGACATTATCGATGCCTTTCCGCTTAACCATGCGGCCCAGCTGCAATATATAGGTATATGTAGGATCAAGATCCAGTCTTTCCTTCGCTTCCGTCCGATCTAAGGGATAGAAATCTGCCGGGTTATAGCCACATGGAATGATTTCGATTTTATCTTGCGGAGCCTGGTAATGCTGAATCAAATCTTTTAAGTCGTTTGGACATTCAGCAATCACACGCTCGGCCTGCCAAATAATTTCTTTTTCGATCTTTTCCCTAATCTTAGGAAATTTGTCGGAACAACCCTGATGCAATCTACGGACAGCGCCGAGTGCGTGAAAAGTGATTACGAATGGGATATGCAGCTGTCTTTTGATTTCCATGGCCACCATGCCTGACAGCCAGAAGTGCGCATGAACCAGCTGGTAACTAAGAGCATTTGACTGCATAAATGCAATCATATTTTTTGTGAATTCGTCCATGTAATCATAGAGTTCTTCCTTCGGAACGACAGTTTCGGGACCTGCTTTAATATGGATGACCCGGACATTGGGTTTCCAATGAACAAGCTGCTGTTGAGATGTGTTTTCTAAACGTGTATAAATATCGACCTGATAGCCCATCAGGGCAAGCTGTTGAGCTACTTCCGCTACATAGACATTCTGACCGCCGCTATCCTTGCCGCCCAAAGTCGCCAGCGGCGAGGCATGGTCACTGATAAAAGCTATTTTCTTTTGCATGATATAAGAGTGTTAGTTAATTTTTTCGTGTATTAAATATTCCCATTGTTTTACAAAGCGCCTGATATCGAACAACTCCTGTGCCTTTTGTTGGGCTTGAGCGCCGAGCTTTTGCGCGTGCATCGGACTGTCAATAAGCATTTTCATTTTCTCGACAAGCTCATCGATATCCAGTCCGAGATAACCTGTTTTCCCATTCTCGATTACTGTCGAAAGTTCGGTCGTCGCAAGCCCAACGATTGGTAAACCGACCATCATGGCCTCACAAATAGAAAGGCCAAGACTGGTATAACGGATTGGATTAAAAAAGAAACGATAGTCCTTGATAAAATCAGGCAGGCGAGGATGCAGCACTTCTTGGAGACCTATCGGCTCGTTGCCCATGCCTATCAGGTCTAGTGGAACTTGTTTGCTTACATGTTCAAAAATGTCACTTCCGAGCATGCGTCCCCGCGCTGGCAAGTTGTTAATAACAACGATCCCTTTCTCAAGCCGCCCATTGTACACTGCTCCATGGACATCTACGCCGTGGGAAATAATACGGACGTCAGGGACTAAAGACTTCCACATTAAATTATTGAAATGGGTTACATGTACCAATGTTACGGCCGGATTGGTTACCGGGTGAACCTCGTCGCACGGGTGTTTCCAAGGAGGGTCATGTTCAATATATATTCTCGGCAGTTGCTGCTGTGAAGCTGAAAGGATAGCATATTGATCTTCCAGATAGTTTTCGTCGCATTGAAAAAGAATGAGATCAAGCTCGAGGTTGCGCACCTCATTGGCTGGAACCTCGATAACGTTTTCGCCGAAAGGAAATGTATTGCCCCTGCCCACAAACCGGGGACCGCGTTCAGGCGTATAAGGAATGTAAATAACGTAATCTCCCTGAGATAAATAATACAAGTAAGAACCATGTATATGCCATGTTAATATGCGCGGTTTGTGTGTCATAGTTGTGCTTTTTTGTTCAACCTGTGGTGATACGGCTTTTGACGACCGTGTCAGACCTTTGCCTGATGAACGGTTAAAAATGTAACTTGGTTGAATGGACTAATACTCAATTGAAGGAAAGAAATACCCTTGAAGACGTATTAAAACCTATAATTGCGTCCAATAACAACCAAACCCAATTAATGGACGTTACATCAGAAAACGCTATGGATATCAGACCGAAGCATCATCTTGAGCCACAAGAAATAGAGAGAAGCCTCCGGATGGTTATCATTGATGGGCTATGTTCAGAGATCGTTGTCTGCCTGAGCAGCGGGGCAATCTTGATGGGAGCAGCCTTATTGCTCGGGGCGAGCAATTTTCAGATTGGATTGCTCGCTTCTTTTCCAACATTGTGCAATCTAGCACAGTTGCTGACCATCGTATTAATCCAACGTTATCCTAACCGTAAGGTGATTACGGTGCTTTCCGTATTTATTGCGAAGTTGCCACTTTTGTTGATCGGCTTTGTTATGTGGAGCAATGCCAATCTTTCTTTCAATATACTGCTCGGCTTTATGTTTATTCATTATTTTCTGAGTGCGGTCGGCGGTGCAGGCTGGAACTCGTGGATCAAGGATCTTGTACCCGAACAACGTCTGGGAAGCTACTTTTCAAAGCGAACTAGGGTGATGCAAGTGACGAATATCGCGGTCAGCCTGATTGTGGCAGCATTGGTCGATTATTATGGTAACCGGGCTCCGGAGACACTTTCGGATCTCTATGGTGTATATTTTTTTTCCGCAGGCTTGATAGGGGCGGCAGGTGCTTTTTTTCTCGTGCAGGCCTGTGAACCGAAACAGCACATGTCAGGCGGCAATCTTGGGCCATTACTGCTTGAACCGCTTAAAAATCCGAATTTTAAAAACCTGTTGCTGTTCAACGCCGCTTGGTTACTGGCGATCAATCTTGCGATTCCGTTTTTCACCGTGTTTATGCTGAAGACACTTGGGCTGTCCATGAAGGTGGTCATTTTGCTGACGGTGGTCAGTCAGATCGCTAGTGTGGCCGGACTGCGATTGTGGGGGAATTTGTCGGATAGATACAGTAATAAAAGTATTATTTACCTAACAGCTCCAATTTATATTAGCTGTATTTTACTCTGGATATTTGTCGGTATATATTCGCGTGCTCTGCCCAATCTGGTGCTGTTAGTGCTCCTTCACATCATGACGGGCGTATCTACCGGAGGGATTAATCTAGCACTCACCAATATCGGCCTTAAGCTTGCCCCGAAAACAGATGCGATTATTTATATCACTGTCAAAAATATGGTCGCTTCATTTTTTACAGCTCTTGGTCCGATCTTCGGCGGCTTACTAGTGGATTACTTCTCCACCCGCGAGCTCCAGATCAGTATCTCCTGGAAAAGCCCCGGTCTACAGTCGATGGCCAAACTGATTTACCTGCATGAGTGGAACTTTCTATTTCTGCTGGCTTCCGTATTAGCATTTATCTCGCTTCGACTGCTAGCTAAAGTGCAGGAAAATGGAGAGGTAAGCCACCAACTGGTGAAGAGAATTATGAAAAAGCGCTTCCGTGCAGGCCTCAAAGAAACCCTGCTTGTCGGCAATATTATCACCTTACATGCTCAGCTAAAACAGATATTAAAGCGAAAAACCACGTCGAGCGACTAGCGACGTCAGTCGCTCGACGTGGTTTTTGTGATTAAATATCAATCAACGCGTAGCAGGTATCGTTTTTATGATGGCTCTTAAGCACTGGAACCGCCACATTGTAAATAGGTATACCGGCAGGCGACAGCGCATTAAATTTCCCTGCGTGAGCATGGCCGTGGAATGCGGCCGTTACCTTGCGGCGTTGTAACGGTTCCACTAAGTGTGAAGAACCCAAAAACGGGTAGATTTCCTTAGGTTCGCCCTCGACGGTCTCAGAAATAGGGGCATAATGAAGCAGGGCGACCTTTTTGATTGACGCATGCTCCTGTTCGAGGCGTGCCAGTGCACGATCAAGCAGCAATGACTCATTGACGGCTTCCTGGACAAAGCTCTTCATGGCATCCTCTCCAAACATCGAAAGCATATAGCGTTCAAACCCTCCGCCAAAACCCTTGACCCCTGCGAAGCCTATGTCTTCGATGACAATGGCCTCGCCGTCCAAAACGGTGATCTTATGATCTACCAGAATCTGACGGATCTGCTTCTGTCGGCCCTTTTCATAGTCATGATTACCCAGTACCGCGACGATGGGTAGTTTGATCGCTTGCAGTTCACTTACCAGAAGCTGAGCCTCCTCCTCATCACCAGTATCAGTTAAATCTCCACAAAGTAGCAGTACTTTTGCTTTTTGCGAAATCTCCTCAAATATGGGTTTCCATTTCCCGGCCTGATTGACGTTGATATGAATATCGCCCATGGCGGCGATTGTTGTTTTTGTTGGCATAGTTAAACTGTTTTTATAGTGTATGATTTATAGTCCCATTCCTTGATGTCGATCTGATATTGGGTTTGATCAATCAATGGACCCATACAGACTTTCTCCAAGCAAGCTGGGAGGTCATATTGCTGTTGTGCTCTTTTGATAAGTTCGTCAAATAGCGCTCTTGGGATAATCTCTTTGTAGTCATGGGGATACGTAAACTGAAAAATGATCAGCTGAGCTAAGAGCAGATGCCAATGCTGGTCCATACGCATGAGCAGCTGATCCCAGTTAAATTTTCGTCCATACCGTAGCCAGATATGGTTGATGTCTGCACTGTCGTGGCGTTCTCTGTTTTGAACATAAAGCTTACACCAGACAAGTTCTTCAGCAGGAATATAGCGCACTTTGGTATCGAACAGCACTGCTTCAGGACCGCGGTCGTACCAATCCTGTTCGACCGTGCAGTTGTGATTAACGCTGTCAAAAATGATATCGATAAAGTAAGGCTCTTGATATATTTTCGCCAGCCACCTTACGTCGGTAAGCTCGGTTTCATAACCGTGGGCTGCAAAATGTTTTAAAATGTTGGGGTACTCGCTGCTTTTGCAGAAGATGTCCAGATCTTTGGTGGGCCTTGTGATTCCGGTGTAGTGAAACATAGCTAGAGCTCCGCCGACCATAAATTGGCTTCCGCTTGCATGAAGCAGTTGAAGAGTATCCCGAAAGAACGATAAACAATCTTCAGGTAGATTATCGAGGTGTATCATGTTTTCTTTTTCTGTAAAACAGCCTGCCGATACCTGTGGTTTGGCATACTGCCTGAAAGCGTATTTGAACGTGAGCATGCAGTATAATTACTTATTTTTTACATTTGAACAACCGCGGTGCATAGTTATTGTTCTTTTCCTGAACATGCCGCAGTATAGCCGTTTTGATTTCAGAAGCGATTAAGGTAACTCTGATGAACTTTAACGGTCTAATCATCTGACCGATAGCAGGTGGCATAGTATATTGTTTAATACGTGAATAAACGCAATAGTATCCATGGAAACATTGTTTGGCTCGGGTGAAGAACTGACAGTTGTTCAGATGGCATTGCGGGCGCTGATCATGTTTATTGTAGCCCTGTTTTTAGTACGCTTAGGAGGTATGAGAATACTGGGCCGAAAATCGGGTGTCGATTTTGTTATCATTATCATGCTGGGATCCGTATTGGCCAGGGGTATCGTAGGAGCCTCACCTTTCGTGCCGACAGTGGCAGCAGGTTTTGTGATGATTATTACGAATAAACTGCTGGCACAGCTGGCTACGCGTTTTCCCCTTTTAGGCGATTTAATCAAAGGGAAGCCTGCGGTATTATATAAAGAAGGCAGGATACAATGGGATCAGATGCAACGACTTGGCGTGAGTAGGACGGATCTGCTGACTAGTCTACGGCTGGAAACGCTTAGTACACAGCTAGATGAAGTTGAAGTAGCCCTTATGGAACCCAATGGCCGGATTAGTTTTACATTGAAAAAGAAGTGACCACACTGCAATCTTATCGTTAACACTATGAATATGAAAGAAAAAAAAGCATATTCTTACTTTTATCGCAATGGCTTGAGCCTTGTGTTTTTGGGTCTTTTTATATGTACTTTGTGCATGCAGCTACTCACTGGCTGGAAAGTGTATAATGAAGAGTTGCAGCAGGCTCATTACCCGGCTATGCCTTTATTTAGCTACCTGAAGACAGGACATTGTATATCGGCCACCTTTGAGAACTTTGAAAGTGAATTCTTGCAAATGGCCATGTACGTATTGCTGACAGTAGGTCTCCGCCAATGGGGGTCTGCTGAATCGAAAAAATTTGACGAACCCGAGGCGGTGGACCGGGACCCTCAGCCAAATGCAGATGCTCCATATCCTGTGCGCAGGGGTGGCTGGATGTTGCGTCTTTACAGTTCATCTCTATTTATCTGTTTTGCCGTACTTTTTCTTGTGAGCTGGGCGGTACATTTCTATGGCAGCTGGCGGCACCATAATGCAGAACAGCTCCTTGACGGATTACCGACGGACGGTGCTCTGGCTTACCTCATCATGCCGGAATTCTGGTTCGAAACTTTTCAGAACTGGCAAAGTGAGTTTCTATCTGTGCTAGCCATTGTCTTTTTCACCATATTCCTACGTCAAAAGGGATCACCGGAATCGAAACCGGTGGATGCTCCACATAGTCAGACCGGTAAGGATTAAAAATCAGCAAGTGATACCAATTAATATATGTATATGAAGACAGCAACAATACTTGTTACCCTGATATTAAGTTGCTCTACCTTGGTTGGTTGCGGCAGCGGGGAGCAGAAAATGGAAGCGAATTCGAACGGTCCGGCGGATACCGTTGGTAAAAAAAATGGCCTACCCCTAGACAATTTGCAGCGCAGCCGAGGTAAGGATACAACGACGGAACAGGAAAATGATCGTTCTGGCGTTCCTTTGGACAATCTAGACCGCGATAAAAAGAACGATTGATTACGAACCTTATAATTGCGCTTATGCAAGCCGCAGAAGTTTGAGTGCTTCGTCCAGTACTTCACTTACAGGGATATGATCAACAAACGAATTGAGGTGTTCGCACTGCGCTGTTTTGGGTTCAAAAGGATACGGATTATTCGGCATGATGCCACATTTTGGACAACGTAGCTCCCAATCTATCAATATACGATGCCGGTGGCCGCTGAGAGGCCCCCAGTTAATCACATTTGGCGCCCAGAGTAAACCTATCGTACTGGCGCCTACCGCTCGGGCTAGGTGCAAAGGGCCGGTGTCATTTGAAATGACTAATGAACTTTTAGACTGCAAAGCCGCCAGCACCCCTAAGGAGATTCCCCTATAGAGAGCCACTGCTGAACAGGACATCTGCTCCCGAATGTGGTCAATAATATGCTTTTCATACACGTCGCCGGCGAGCACAATTTTATAGTTGTGCTCGGAAAGCCGATCGCCTAATCGTATAAATTTTTCGGCCGGCCAGCGTCTGCGTGGATCAGTAGCGCCTGGATGAAACACGATGAATCGCCCTTTTATATCTGCCTCCTCCAGTAATATATTAGCTTGTACAGACTCTTGGTCTTTTAAACAGATCACAGGATCGAGTGGACATGGACGTTTGGTAACCAGACTCACTAGTTCACAATAGCGTAGTACCTCGTTCTGGTAATATGTATATGGAACCTGAAGGTCATATCGATAGGGCGTAGGAGGGGTATGGCCTACTGTAAGGCGAGCTCCTAAATGTTGGATAAATGCTGCTGAACGTGGGTGGCAACCCTGAAAATTGAAAACGATATCAAAGCTTTCGTTATCGAGCAACGACCAGAATTCCGTATTTGGCTCCTCAGGATCGGAGAGTGAAGATACACGGTAACATTGCGGTACCGGAATGACGCGGTCAAATGCACAGCGTCCCGGAGTAATGAACTGCTGATGCCAGGGTAGTCCGAACAGGATGATTTCTGCGGCCGGATAAATTTCTTTAAGAGCCTTAACTGCCGGAAGACAGACCAATAGGTCACCCAGTCCATTAGTGGCCCGCAGGACAGCGATCTTTTGAATACTATTTTGCATAAAGAGTTTCTGAAAAGAACTTTGTAAGTATGGATAGGGTTCTGCCAAAGGCTATAATCCAAGTTAATACGCATTATGTCGTAGTAGTACGTGTGGGCCAGTGTTTACATCATGATGCATTCGACGGCCTTATAAGGACCGATACTACTCCACGTAGTTGTACGACTTTGATCTGTTAACTACTTAAAATGCCTCTTGATACAACTTTTCGAGCTGTATTACTGTTCAACTTTCGAATAAATTTAAAAATGAACGATAGACTTATGAAAAAAGTTTTTTTCACTCTGTTAGCACTCCTCGGATTGTGGGGCTGCGGCAACAACAGCAATAAAGGAGCTGACTCCAATGCTACGTATGATTCATCCATGACACCTGACGTGGATACCACGGGTATGTCCACTAACGACTCATTAGGGAACGATAGGACTGACAGTTTGCAGCGGCAGCCATCGCCTGCACGACCTGAATAGATACGGAGAAAAGAAGTATGCGCAACATATGGATTTCAGTATTACTGTTTACGAGGCTAGGATGCATATTGTACCTTAGCCTCTTTTTTGCGTCAGTGCGTGCACAAGACAGCAGTCGGCTTTCGGCGGATACGACTACTCTCAAAGATTCGCTTCCCGAGAATCCGCTCGCCACGGCACGCGGATATCTACAGCAATGGCGACAGCAGCTAGATAAGTACTACGCGGGGCTAGATAGCGTCAAGCGCAATGTAGCGTGGCAAAGGCAGCAGCAGGATCAATCAACACCGAGGCAAGCGGGGGAGTACATCGACCGTATGCTGCCGAATCTTAATAGACTGCAACATAAGATCAAGTTATTTCGTAACCAGACCATACCCCAAGATTCGACAGCCACAGTGTGGCGGGCTGTCCAAGACAGCGCTACGGTATTGGATCAGGAAGCAGAAGCATTGCAGATGGATTTAGCTGAACTAGCTATGAGAGTGCGGCAGCAACAGCAGCTGCTTCAATCTGAGCGTAGTGATCCGTTCTGGGGGCGATGGCTCGCGCTTATGCATAAAAATCTTGAGCAGGATGGCCTCTCCATGCCTTATGTTGATCAAGCTTGGGACGGCCGCTTTTTACTACTTTTGGTTAGCTTGGCATACCTTTATTGGCTTTATCGGATGCGCCGGCAGGATGTTGGACGAAGCGAGCGGCTACCGCTTCATCGCAATCAGCCCTGGTGGATTCCGATCCTAAAATTGGGTGTCTTTTTCCTGATTGCACTGCCGTTGACCTCTTTCCGGATTCCAGTACTTGTACTGGAACTGAGCTACCTCTTGATCTTTAGTTTCTTGTATCTTTTGACGCGCTCCGAGCTGCCGACGTTTAAGATCAGGGTGATGCGCCTGGTCTTCTTGTATTATATCGCACTTCTGATAGTCAACTTGTTGCTTGGGACGGATCTGTTCACGAGAAGTTTATCCGTCATTGTTAATATTTTTGGGATCGGCCTGATATGGGCGCTGGGGCGGAAGACCGCAAATCAGAATCCGCTTGATCATCTGAATCGTTTATCCCGATGGGCATTATTGGTAATCATATCGCTATCTGTGATATTTCATATTGCGGGCTTTATGAATCTTGCACGGACATGTGCTATTGCTGGTGGAATCGGACTGCTGCAAGCGTTGTCTTTGCGTGGCTTCCGGGATATGCTGGCGCATGATGTGCTCAATTCTTACGAAAATGCCGAGGCAGACCGATTTGTACGCAGATTGGACAAATTTCGGCTTATTGCCACAGTTCGTCGGATAACGCACCTTTTTACCATTATCCTAGTCATTATTGTGTGGACAAATTCCCTGCATCTGACCAGCGAAGTACGTCGCGTAGTGGAGCATCTGCTAAACACCAGCCATCATATCGGGAGCATTACCTATACCTATGGCGATGTTTTGCTAGCCGTTGCTGTTGTGGCCATGGCAAACTGGATCCAAAAAAATCTTAAAGAGTTGCTGGATCAGCCTGGGGCGCAAAACAACCAACGTCGAATAGCTCTTTTGCCGTTGGTACGGGTACTTGTTTTTATCATAGGTTTTTTGATCGGAATCCGAATTTTGGGCCTTGGCATAGATAAGCTGACCGTCATTGTAGGGGCACTCAGTGTCGGAATCGGGCTGGGACTGCAGAATATCATTAATAATTTTGTTTCGGGCGTTATCCTGGTGTTTGAACGCCCGTTTAAAGTCGGGGACTATATCGAGTTGGCAGATAAAAAAGGACAAGTCAAACAAGTGGGCATCCGATCCAGTACCTTGCTTACTGATCAAGGCGCTCAGGTCATCATTCCAAATGGGGACCTGCTTTCAGGCAGGCTCGTGAACTGGACGTTTGAAGAGTCCGATATCCGTTTAAATTTGCAGCTAACATTCACGACCGCGCGGCACATTGAAAAATGGAAAAGTTGGCTCGAAAACTGTATTCATACATTTCAGGAAATAGATCGTACCGTACCGATTAAAATACTTACAAAAGATATCGCCGGCGATGCTTACGTACTGTTCGTGCAGGTCGGCATTCACAATGTACAGCAAATAGAAAATTTCAGGAGCAAGTTTTTGGAACAGATCAAAGCAGAAGCTGCGGTGGATGATTCCAAAGTAAGCTCTGCTTAAAGATCTTTACGGCATTGATCACTCTTCTGATCGGTAGTAAGCCCAGCCTTGTAGCTGTTCGACTTCATTTGCTTGCCTGAGGTCCACCACGGTATTGAGACCGAGCTCAAAAGACTGGAGGCTGGCAGCATTCAGTTCGTGAATTGGGTAGAAGATAGCATTTTCGTTAGGCATGTCTACATTTCCCTGTAACCATTTGTAACCTTCGGCGTGAAAGTTATCGATCAATGTATCCGTAATGGCATTCAGGTAACGCATCATCTTTTTAATCCAGATGCGCTCGTCCTCTACGCGGTCGGGATAGTGTTCGTTGGTGAAATCAAGTATTAACTGTTCGCCCTCATCGCCAAAACCATCGCGGATCATGGCGAGCCCCATACTTCTGGCTTCTTCCTGATAGTAATCGTTGTTATACGACAATTCTAGCTCACCAGCAATAGGGCTGGCTTCAATTTTTGCGCGGAGCGCCATTTGTCTGTTGAGGAGCTCATGAATATAGTCAAATGTCTGTTCCATACCAAATATATTTAATAAGTTGGAGGACAAAGCTATTGGCTTTGTCCCCGAATTGGAAAGGTGGAGTAATTATGATATTATTTCAATGTGGGCTTTGGAATCTTGGTTTTTCCTGGCGTCGGTATGCCTGGGATACTGCTGTTAGACGTACCCCCGTTGGGCATTGTGCTGGATGTCGGTTTTATAGTTTTTATCTGATCTAGATGTTTTTCGAACCTAGGCACCTTATCGCCGGCAAATTTTCGTAAGTCGGCATCGGTAGTAGCCGTGCCTGTGTTGGCATCTTTAAAAAGATTAATGGCATCCTGATGGCTTTTTACCATCATGTCAGTATATACACTGTCAAAAGTTGCGGCGTCAGCATTATTCAGCTTATCGATCATATCTTTATAATTCTGATCGTCAGCTGTATTCAACTGCCAGTTTTTGTTTTTTACCAACGTGGATAATTCATTGCCGGCGGCGGTATGATCATCAACGATCATCTGTGCATAATGCTTTATATTCTGATTCTGGGATTTGCTCAGTGCAATATTGGCTGCCTGTAATTCAAAATTGTTGCTGGCGGTAGCCTTGCTTGCAAAATCCAGATCACCTTGTTGTGCGCCGGTGGTCGCTGCAGTGTCCTGCGCCTTGGCAACCATGGCCCAGGCGAAAATGGCCATGCATAAGCCGAGAGTTTTTAAAATGGTTTTCATGATACTAATTATTAATTATTAACGATTTCTTTTAGTTCGCGTGTCATTCCCTTTGCGCCTATAATGGATTATGATATAGGTCGCCACCAGGATAAATACGATGCCAATTACAATGGATGTAAACATATGCTTCTGTTTTGTTTGTCTATTCGCAATAGGAACAAGCATCAAGAAAGTTGTGTTTGAGGAAGCGGAATTTTGCGTATTTCAAGCAGTATTCGCCATGGATACGTTTTCGATGCGTAGAAATTCTTAATCGGGCCGATGAATTGTCATTGAAACTCATGAATAACGAAGTTGCTTTTTCCAAAACTATTTTTAACCGAAGGCTGTTTTTGTTGAAAAATCCACTTATTATATAAAAGTATAGCAAACTATGACGCAATTAGTTTTGGTAGATGACCATAGGCTGGTACGGTCCGGTTTCCGATTGATTTTAGAAGCTCAAAAAGATATAACTGTGATTGCAGAAGCAGAAAATGGGCAAGCTGCTTTAGCCTATTTGGCTCAAGGTGTACATCCGGATGTGATCTTGACCGATATTCATATGGACGGTATGAGCAGCATCCAGTTTATTCAGCAAGTGAAGCAGCAATATGCTGAAGTAAAGTTAATTGTGTTGTCAATGGATGATAAGTTCTTTACCGTACAGGAAGCCCTAAGTAGCTGTGCTGACGGCTATTTGCTTAAAAGTTCGCATGCCGAAGAAATTTTATTTGGTATCCAGCAAGTACAACGCGGCATCCGTTACATCAGTTCGGCTTTAAGCATCAATCTGATCAGTAATTCCGTGCAGTTTACACCTACAGAAGCTGACAGAGCGCAAGTGATGGCCAGATACGACATTTCAGAACGCGACATGCTGGTTTTAGAGCTGATCGCCCAAGGATATACAAATGCAGAGATTGCAGATCAGATCTTTTTAAGCAAGCGCACGGTAGAAGGACACCGGCAGCAGCTCATTGAAAAAACCAAATCAAAGAACACAGCCGGTTTAGTTCGTTTTGGCTTCCAGAACAAGCTATTGGTTTAGAAAAATAACTGGACAATTGAATGCTGGCAAGCCGGAACGGGTTATGACGAGATCCGTCATAACCCATTACATGTCGTCAATCCCTTAAATAGTAGTTTCGTCTAAGTCTGACGGTGGGGACATCGGTTCAGAAGGTAGTCCCTCAGCATCATTAGCGCTCTGATCCCATTCTTCTTGGTCGATTTCAGGAAATGCATTCTCACCTTCAATTCCTACCTCCTCATCAAATCCCAAGTCATCCTCATCAGGTATTTCGGGCTGTTTGTTGGGGTCGTTTTCTGGCAGTTCCTCTTCCGGCTGGTTGGGTATTTCGCCGGGAAAGTCTTCCGGTCCAGGCTGAGATACAATAGCTGCTGCAATAACAGGCACTCCTTGGTGCTTTTGTTGTTCGATCTCTGTTTTATTCATGGTTCTTGACATTTGGTTCTACCTATTGAACGAAAGTAACCAACATATGGTTAAGCGAATAAGTACGCATTCCAATTTGATTTATACGAAAAAAAAGCTGCAGCGAAGAGGTATACTTGCCTTTAGAACGTGTTTTTACTTTGCGAAAGCGAAATATGCGTGATCTGAATCATTATAGTGAATTCAGTAAACCAAAACAGTAAACTTATTGTTCAACTCACAGAGCTTAACGCAAGAAGCGCAATGATCGGAGACCGCTGCGCTTCCAGAATTAAATAGATCATAGAATAAACAATATTTTTAAACTTTAAACATCGATATTATGGCATTAACTACAGGAAATGAAGGTGAAATTACCAAAAAAATAGAACAGCAGACTTCGAAGGTACCGTCCACGTTATTTTTGGGCGCAGCATTGGTTGCCATGGGCGTGTCAGCAGCGCTCAAATGCATGGCTAATGACAAGACTGCATTATTCGTCGGCCAATGGGCAGCGCCATTTTTATTGTTAGGAATTTACAATAAAATTGTGAAAACTGAAGGGCACGATTAAAATTTAAGTCACCACTTTGGTAAGTAAAATGGAAAATGAAGGGACCGTCCTACGTTACGGATGGTCCCTTTCTAAACTACTCATCTAATACAGGCACCTCAGCCATTTTTTCTGGTCGATGTACCGGACTTATCTGCTTTTGATACTACATCCATATCTTGACTAGCGCCTTGTCTTCTTTTCCTTTTGGAATCGTGATTTTCACGTGCTGCATCGATGGAGTGCGTGCAGGTTAGGTCGTTTTCCTTTAATGCTAATTCCGCGATATGCGAATAGAATTTTGCAAGTTGGTCCAGTTCGTTTTCGCTTAGATCTTCGAGGTTAACCATACGATTACTGGTCCCCTGGTGCGAAGCAATCAGCTCATTAAGTTTTAAATGGATTGCTTTGGAGTCCTTATTCTGCGATTTCTGTATTAGAAAAACCATTAAAAAGGTGACAATAGTTGTCCCTGTGTTGATGACGAGCTGCCAAGTTTCGGAATAATTGAATACGGGACCACTTATTGCCCAGATAATCACGGTAGAGGTCGCCAAAATAAAGGCGGCGGAACTACCAGTGGCATGGGTTGCCCAATTTGAAAATCGCTCGAACAAGTTTTTCTTATTTTTGTTCTTTTTCATTATTTACATTGTTTAGCCTGTAGACAGTGATGGGACGTCTATAACACAAGTTATAGGTTCAAAATTCCTATTAAATATCCAATAGTCTTTGACAACAGCGCGTTGATGTGCAGTAATTAAACTGGTTATATAATCTGCAACAGTGGTTTTACCTGCATGGCTACAACTCCTGTCCGTATAGGCTGCGACACGATAAAAGCTATTGCGCGCGCGATATCTTCGGCGTACAGCATTTCCATATCGTCAATCTTTTGTTGTTGCTCTTCCGGTGGATAAGGTTGCATATCAGTACCGACCGCGCCGGGTTCAATTAGCGACACCTGGATTCCCTTCGGATTGACTTCTTTACGAAGAGATTCGGTAAATGCCTGAATAGCACCTTTGGAGCAGACGTATACGGAACTTTGCGCCTCCCGAACGTCCGCACTCATCGAACCTACGTTTACGATATGCCCAGCACCGCGAGGTTCCATCCGAATTAATGCTGAACGGGCACAGGCGAGATACCCGAGAATATTTGTCCGAAGCAAATAATCCTGGTCCGTATAGCTACCGTCTTTGACAGACTGAAAAGCAATTGCCGCATTGTTAATCAATATATCCAGCTGGTCATATTGATCGTCAAATTCCTTGAAAAGCTTTTCAATCCCTTCTTGAGTGGCGAGATCTACCACAATCCCGCGCAGCGATCCCGCCATCTCAAACTTTTCATAGTCGCGCAATGTGTCTTCCAGCTGTTGCTCGTGATGTCCGCAGACGAATATATCATTGCCGAGCGCAGCGAGCAGAAGTGCTGTTGCTCGCCCAATTCCAGTTGTGCCACCTGTGACCAATATTTTTTTACCCTTCACCCACGTAGGAGTGATTGCATCGAGGTAGTCTTTCGCGTCGCTTTTCATGATTATCGTTCTAAGTCTATTCTTATTTTTTATAGGAACATGATTTGAAATAGGAAGGTTTTGACCGGCAAGCGAAGGCGTATTTCTTGTTTTTTTTACGTATTTATTCGGCAAACTATAGTATCGCAGTATGGGTTCAATTTCCGCAAACCATAATGAATTATACCACGAAAGGCTGGGGTTCCATTTTCCCGGCCTTTTAAAATTGATTAGTCTATGAAACGTGACGGCTTTAACAGTAGCTTCTGGCAGAAAGCTCCAGAATATGATTTTCGTTATCATGCAAAAGAATCGGCATACGATACTATTATCGTCGGCGCAGGCATTACAGGTGTGACGCTGGCGTTAGAACTGCAAAATAAAGGTATTCACTGTCTTCTGATCGAGAAAGAAACTCCGGGTTTTGGTACGACAGGAGGGACCACTGCCCACATTAATAACTTTTTCGATGCTTCCTATGACGAAATTATCAACAATTTTGGACAGCAGGGAGCGCAGTTACTTGCCGATAGCGCGCAGAATACGTTAACGTATATCCACGACAATGTCCGAACCTACGCTATAGACTGTGATTTTGCCGAATGCGATTTTTTTTTATTTAGTGCCGAGAAACAGCAAAACGAGCAATTGGACAAAATACTGAAAGCACATCGAAACTTGGGCGTAAAAACTGTTGAAACAAGTAATATTCCATTCAATCTACCGTTTGAAAAAGCAATTCGCATTGAGGGACAGGCACAGTTTCATCCATTAAAGTATCTTAATGGTATGTTGCATGCATATATCAAGGCTGGGGGAGCGCTGTTGGTTCAGCAGCGTGTCAAAGACTTTAAAAACAGCAACGGGCTGATCACATTAAAAGCGGAAGATGGACGTACATTTACTGCAAAAGATCTAATTTGGGCCACCCATATTCCTCCTGGGAAAAATCGCTTTAGTATTTTGCTGGCGCCCTACCGAAGCTACGCACTCGCGTTAAAACTCCGAAATCAGCCCCAGCAGCTTGGTCAGGCTGCTGACCTTTATGATCCATATCATTATTGTCGCTACCACCGATCAGGAAAGGATTACTACCTTATTGCCGGCGGATTCGACCACAAGACAGGTGATGACCAGGACACCGAAAAACACTTCGACGAACTGCAGCAATATGTGAGTACACATTTCCCCGATGGGGAATTCGTAGCAAAATGGTCGTCACAATATTACGTCTCTGCCGACGGACTGCCTTATATTGGACGGATGCCGCACGAGAGCAATATCTACATATCGACGGGCTACGGTGGCAATGGAATGACCTTTGGCTCCATGGCAGCACTGATCATTCCTGACCTTATCGCTGGCAAAGAAACCGCTTTGAGTAAAGTGCTATCGCCAGGACGGATCAAGCCCATAGCCAGTGCAAAAAGCGTAATTTCAGAAGGCATCAATGCTTCCGGCCACTTTATCAAAGATAAGCTGTCGGCAGAGGAATTAGACCATTTCAAAGATATACAGCTCAATGAAGGTAAAGTGGTGTCCTATCATAATGAGCAAATAGCCGTATACCGGGACCAAACGGGAATGTTACATCTATTGTCGCCCACTTGCCCCCATATGGGCTGTATGGTAAACTGGAACCCCGCAGAAAAATCATGGGATTGCCCTTGCCACGGTTCTCGCTTTGATATTGACGGTAAATTGCTGAATGGACCTGCCGTGAGTGATTTATCATCGGCAACGATTTATTCGCTTAAGTGAGTTCTATATTTGCTGGGCGTAATGCCTTTGATAGATTTGAAAATTTTGTTGAAGTTGGACAAACTGTTGAATCCACAGGTATATGCGATATTGGTGATCTGTAATCCGTCTTCAGCGATCAGACGACACGCTTCGCTTATACGGACTTCATTCACAAATTGCACGAAGGTCTTTTGTGTGCGTGTTCTGAAATACCGGCAAAACGAATGCTTTGACATACTGGACATCTTCGCAACTTGGTCCAAGGTGATTTCTCTGCTAAAGTTATTAAATACATATTTAAATATCCGGTCTATCTTTTCATTGTCCACAGGATTGTATCGGTGCGTATAACCGGGGCTGCAAATATATTCGAATTCCCCCGAATGGACCATTATTTCAATCATCTCTAAAAGTAAAATGGTTTTTTCGAACCCGTAATCCAACTTAGCAATCTGCTCGAGTTTTTCCTTCAGGAGTTCTTTGGTCTTGCCATGGAAGAGAATGCCTCTTTTTGATGAAGCCAAAAAGGATTCAATTTTGTGTGTCTTGAAAAACTTGCCGAAGGCTTCAATGATGGGAGCCGGTTCGATATAAAGGGTCAAGGAGTGCGAACCGGCAACAATCGCGTGCTGGTTTTGTCCGTTATGCCATACATGCGGCAGATCGGGACCTACAAAAGTCAGTTCACCGCTTGCAAAACGGTCTATACTGTCGCCAATAATTCGTGTCCCTTCACTTTGCACAATATACGTCATCTGACAGGCACTATGGAAATGGAATTCCGTGGAAAAGAAAGGCCTGCACACCTCTTTTGTAGCAAAGGTTGCTATTTCTCCGCCATCTAGTATCTTCGCGAAAATGGGTTTCATACAAGCAGTAATGTTACACTTAAGTCGTGTTTAAATATAGCTTATTTTGGCGCCAAAATAAAAGAAAGGATAAAAATCTGTTAATATAGTGTGTAAATTGAGCAATGTAGGCGTAGCAATCCAATGAACTGAACAGTAAATTAGCTGCCGTGGGAGATGGGTAACCGGTAGGTAGGTGAGTGCAGGATGCGGCCTTCCGCCGAAAAGGTTAAATTAGCCAGCTGAATAACAACATTTAAAGTTTAACTATATTAAGCGAGCAGAGAAACGACTGCCAAATTAAATAACACAATTATCATGAGCCAGAAGTTTACGTATGATACACGATTCCCTTCCGTAGAAGATTTAAGAAAACGGGCAAAGAAGAGGATTCCCAAGTTTGCATTTGACTATTTGATCGGAGGGGCCAATGAAGAACTTAACCTTGCACGCAATGAAAACGATTTTGACCAGATATTGCTAAAGCCTCAGTATTTGCGGGCTAGTGGTGATATTGATCTGTCTGTCGAGCTTTTCGGCCGTCGTTACAGTGCACCATTTGGCGTCTCGCCGATTGGACTGCAGGGACTGATGTGGCCTAATGCACCAGAGATTTTGGCGAAAGCAGCTGCCAGAAATGATATACCGTATATTTTGAGCACGGTATCGACAAGCAGTATCGAAAGGATTGCGGAGGTGTCAGAGGGAAAGGCCTGGTTTCAGCTGTACCATCCGACCGAGAACACGCTGCGCGACGATATTTTGCGTCGTTTGAAGGAGGTGGAATGTCCTGTGCTTGTGGTGCTGGTAGATGTCCCTGCTTTTGGGCTCCGTTATAAGGAAATCAAAAGCGGACTTTCGATGCCACCGAAGATGAATATTACGAATATTCTACAAGCTTTTGCGTGCCCCACCTGGGGCATCGAAACACTCCGCAATGGTATTCCTTCTTTTGCAACATTGAAGCCTTATATGGATAAAGGACTAGATCTTGCGCAATTGGGACAATTTATGAATCGGACTTTTACAGGTAAAGTGGATGTGGAAAAGATTCGAGCCATACGAGATCTTTGGAAAGGCCCCCTAGTATTGAAAGGTATCGCTACAGATGAAGATATGCAAGCTGCAATAGCCTTGGGAGTGGACGGAGTAATTGTATCCAATCACGGCGGCCGGCAGCTGGATGCCAGCGAGTCGTCCATCAACTCACTGATCCATTTAGCTGCTAATCCGGAGTACAGGAGCAAGTTAAAGATCATGCTGGATGGAGGGATCCGTTCGGGAGTGGATTTAGCCCGGGCGCATGCTGTGGGGTCTGAATTTAATTTTATGGGAAGGCCATTTATGTATGGCGTTGGTGCTTTGGGCAATGCAGGCGGAGATCATACGATCAATATGTTTAAGGCGCACCTGTTTCAGGTAATGAAGCAACTGAGCATTTCCAGAATAGATGAATTCCCGCAGCGTCTTCAGAAAGTGTTAGCGTAGATGTCTTTGGATATAAAGGCGTTTGTCTATTTCGACAAGCGCCTTTTTTGGGAGGGCCATAGTAATTATCTTGCAAACAAGCCTATAACTTAGTGACAGATTTCCGGCATGAATAAATGAAGAAAAGCGATCGAAGGACGAATTTTTAAAATATTTTTATACATTTGTCTTTACGATGAGGCTAATAGTTTTCATACTGATCACCTATATTCTGGGACTTTCTTTTGTTCCGTGTAGCGATACGAGCCCAGGTATCGAGGAGAGTCTGGAAATGCAGGTAAGCCATTCACATACCCATGAAGAGGATAATGACGCCTGTTCCATTTTTTGTTACTGCAATTGCTGTAGTGGAAATATAACGGTTTTCGAATATCAGCTTCCCCGAATTGACGGCATCCCGGTCACCATCTATTTTGACAACCGCATGCCTGTCTTCAATAGCACTGTTGTTTCCAACTACTTCGGAACGATTTGGCAGCCGCCTAAAATTAATACTTAATTTATTCTTGACTATTGCAAATGGCGAAGCCTGTCGGAAAGTTTTCTTCCGATTCGCTTTTTGTTTGTGCCGTTTCGCAGTCTACTTATTACAAGAAATGAGATTTTTACGGTCTCATAATTAAGCATTAATCAGATAAATCGTGTTAGATAGTATAATTAAATTTAGTATCCGCAATAAGATCGTCATTGGTATGATGACCTTATTACTTATTATATGGGGTGCATGGAGTGCCAGCAAATTACCTATAGATGCTGTGCCTGACATCACAAACAATCAAGTACAGATTTTTACTTCTTGCCCCACTCTTGCCGGTCAGGAAGTCGAACAGCTTGTTACGTTTCCTATTGAACAACGCATCGCCACCGTTCCGAAGATAGAAGAGATCAGGAGTATCTCCCGTTTTGGACTCTCGGTTATCACCGTGGTCTTCCAGGAAGAGGTGGATGTTTATTTTGCCAGGCAACTTATTGATGAGAGGTTAAAAGAAGCAGTGGATGAAATCCCGCCCGGAATCGGAAAGCCTGAACTAGCCCCGGTGAGCACGGGACTAGGTGAGGTCTATCAGTATATCATCCATCCCAAAAAAGGGAGCGAGCATAAGTACGATGCCAAAGATCTCCGGACGATGCAGGATTGGATCGTGGCTAGGCAGTTGTACGGCACGCCGGGTATAGCGGAGGTGAATAGTTTTGGAGGTGAACTGAAGCAATATGAAGTAGCCGTTGATCCTAACCGCCTTAAAGCTATGAATATCACAATCCCTGAGATCTTTACAGCATTAGAAAAGAACAATCAGAATACGGGCGGCGCATATATTGACAAGAAGCCAAATGCCTATTTTATCCGCGGTATCGGTCTAGCAACCTCATTGGAAGATGTTCGGAATATCGCGGTTAAAAAGTCGGGTGCAGTTCCCGTATATATTAAAGATGTCGCTGAAGTCCGATTCGGACATGCCGTACGTTATGGCGCATTGACCTATAATGGCGAGGTTGATGCGGTTGGTGGAGTCGTCATGATGCTGAAAGGTGAGAATAGCAATGAGGTGGTTAAACGAGTAAAAGAAAAATTGCCAACAATTCAAAAATCGCTGCCCGAGGATATCGTCATCGAACCATATCTCGACCGAACGGATCTCGTTAACCGTGCTATTGGTACAGTCGAGAAAAATCTAATCGAAGGTGCCTTGATTGTGATATTCGTTCTGGTGCTGTTTTTGGGAAATCTTCGCGCAGGCCTCATTGTAGCATCCGCGATTCCCCTGTCATTGCTGTTTGCACTAGGACTAATGAACGTTTTTGGTGTGAGCGCCAATTTAATGAGTTTGGGCGCCATTGATTTTGGGCTTATTGTAGACGGAGCAGTGATCGTCGTGGAGGCCACCCTTCATCACCTGGGGTTACGGAAGTCGACCGAAAAACTGACACAGGCCCAAATGGACCATGAGGTGCTTGAGTCGGCGTCCAAGATCCGTACCAGTGCCGCTTTCGGCGAGATAATTATTCTGATCGTTTATATACCCATACTGACGCTCGTGGGTGTAGAAGGAAAAATGTTCCGTCCGATGGCGCAGACGGTCAGCTTCGCGATTTTGGGGGCACTGATACTCTCGCTTACCTATATTCCAATGATGTGTGCATTATTTCTGCCGAAACGACACCATGATAAGAAAACGTTGAGCGACAAACTGGTCGGGAGCCTCCAGCGGGTCTACGAACCCTTGCTCCAGCAAGCTATTCGGTTCAAGTATATAATCGTTGGTCTGACGGTTGGTCTGTTTGCGATATGCCTATTTTTTTTCAAGAATATGGGGGGCGAATTTATCCCGCAGCTTCAGGAAGGAGATTACGCCTTCCACTGCATATTACCTCAGGGAAGTTCATTGTCGCAAAGTATCGAAACTTCCATGCAGGCTTCCCGAATTATTAAAAGCTTTGATGAAGTAAAAATGGTGGTGGGAAAAACAGGCGCAGCGGAGGTTCCCACAGACCCTATGCCACCGGAAGCAACTGATCTAATGGTAGTGCTCAAACCTCAGAAAGAATGGAAGTCAGGCCGTAGCTATGATGAGCTGGGGGGCGACATCCTTGAAAAGCTGGGAGTTATACCCGGTGTCTTTTTTGAAAAGAACCAGCCAATACAGATGCGTTTTAACGAGCTCATGACTGGAATCCGGCAGGATGTGGCGGTCAAAATTTTTGGAGAGAACATCGACTCGTTGGCTTCTTATGCTGATGAGGTCGCGGCACAGATCCAAGTCGTGCGCGGAGCAACATCGCCGCAGGTCGAGCGTGTATCTGGTCTGCCACAGATCAATATTGTCTATGACCGTACGCGTATCGCCAACTACGGTTTGACTATACAGGATGTCAACGACGTGGTCAGTACCGCGTTTGCGGGTAAAAGTGCGGGGCAGATCTATGAAAATGAACGTCGCTTTGATCTCGTGGTACGTCTTGATTCGACGCATAGGAGCAGTATCGACGATGTGCGTAGTCTGATGATTCCAACGGATACAGGTATCCAGATCCCGCTGTCACAGGTAGCGTTAATAGACTATAAGCTTGGGCCCGCACAGATCAGCAGAGAAGCAGGAAAAAGAAGGATCGTTATCGGGTTTAACGTAGCCGGGAGGGACGTGGAAAGTGTCGTCAAAGATATTCAGCAACGGCTGTCCACTCAAGTGAGGCTGCCGGCAGGATACTACATTACGTATGGCGGTCAGTTTGAGAACCTCCAGAAAGCCAGCGCCCGGTTGATGATTGCTGTCCCGGTGTCACTGTTGCTGATCTTTATGCTCTTATATTTCACTTTTCATTCTTTTAAGCAAGCGATGCTGATATTTACTGCAATTCCAATGAGTGCCATCGGAGGTGTTTTTGCACTGCTGCTTCGAGGGATGCCATTCAGTATCAGTGCCGGAATCGGTTTTATCGCCCTGTTCGGCGTAGCCGTTCTGAACGGTATTGTGTTGATCGGCACTTTCAACCAATTGAAGAAGGAGGGGATGGATGATATTCTTCAGCGGATCAAAGAAGGCACGCGGACGAGGCTGCGGCCGGTGCTGATGACAGCCACCGTGGCTTCACTGGGTTTTTTGCCCATGGCGGTGAGCACGGGAGCAGGTGCCGAAGTGCAGAAGCCATTAGCTACAGTAGTGATTGGAGGGCTTGTGTCAGCGACTTTTCTGACACTCTTTGTGCTGCCCTTGTTGTATCTAATTTTTAATTCCGCAAGACATATGAAAAAAAGAAATATAGGCAGCAGCATGGGAATCGTGTTGATTTTTATGTTGTGTGCTAACAGTTTTAATGCAATTTCCCAGGAACGGATCGACCTTCAAAACGCGATCGAGATCGCGCTCAAAAGTAACCGACAATATCAGGTCAACCAAGCAGAGATCGAAGGTGCAGGTTATACTGTCAAAACGGCAAACGAAATTCCAAAGACAGGCATTTTTGTAGAAAATGAGGATTATCGTCCCAGCGACAAAGCTGGAATTATGAAAATAGGGGTTACGCAGAGCATTGCCTGGCCCGGTCTGTATACGGCGCGGAAAGCCTATTTCAGGCAGCAGCTAGAATACGCGAAGCTCAATACTGCTGTGCTTGACGCCAATATCAAGAAAGAAGTACGTAATGCGTATTTCCAACTCTGGTATTTGCAGGACAGGCAAAAGCTGTATGTGGAACTGGATAGCATTTATTCCGCCATGTTCAAAGCGACGGAGCTCCGCTTCAGAACCGGCGATGTTGCAGCATTGGATAAAATGGCTGCCGAGGTGCGCTTGAGAGAATTGCAGGCACAAATTATTCAAAATAAGAAGGATATGGTCGTTCAGCAACAGCAATTGATGATGTTGCTCAACCGAAATGAATGGTTGCTTCCTGTAAATCGATCTCTGGAAAAAATCAACGTGGAAAAGGATGAACAGAATAGCCTAGAGGGTATGACACATCCCGTTGTAGCCCGGCAACAGCAAAATGTAGCTATCGCTTCGGCTAACATCGCGGTTCAAAAAAATACAAATAAACCCGAGTTTTCCGGACGTTTTTTTTCGCAGCGACTTTGGGGGGCAAAAGATCCATTTACGGGGTTCTCGGTTGCCGCATCCTTTCCGGTATTTGGTCAAGGAGCCAACCGCAACAAGATAAAGGCTGCCACGGCAGAAATGGAGGCGCAGCAAAGACAACTTGAATACGACAGGCAGCTGTTTGAGACAAATAAGATAAACGCTTGGGCAGAAATCGAGAAGAATGCTGCTGTGCTGAAATTTTATGAAACTTCGGGTCTCAAACAGGCCGATGCTATTATAAAGGCCGCGAGTCTAGGTTATAGAACTGGTGAAATAAGTTTTGGGGAGATGAGCCAGTTTCTGAGTCAGGCCATCGGGATTAGACAAAATTACTTAGACGTGCTCAATCAATATAATCAATCAGCAATTCAGTACAATTACATCAACAATAAATAAAAGGTACAATGAAAGGTATAATCAGTATATTTTTTGCAATTATGGTCAGCAGTCTTTTGTTTAGCTGCGGGCCATCGCGTCTGGGGGACGAGGGACATACACAGGACAACGCGACTGAAGCAGGTGGAGGTGAAGGCCATGAAGAAGGGACGGAGACGGTTACAGCTCTCAACGAACAGCAGATAGAATCTGTGGGCATCACCTTTGGAAATATTGAACAAAAACAACTTGAAACGACCATTAAAGCCAACGGCCTGTTGAGTGTGCCAAATAATAACAAGGCAAATGCGACTTCCTTATATGGCGGAGTGATAAAAACGTTAAACGTTCAACTGGGTGATATTGTTCGCAAAGGGCAGGTGGTCGCTACAATCATCAACCCACAATTTGTACAGCTTCAGGAAGAGTATGTTGCTTTAGAAAGTAAGATTACACTTGCGGCGCAGGAGATGGCCCGTCAAGAAGAATTAAACGCAGGGAATGCAGGCGCGAGAAAAAATTTACAGGCAGCGACAGCTGAATTCAATAGCCTGCGTGCGAGAAAGGCCTCGTTGCAGCAACAAATTCAGCTGATGGGTATTAACCCAAGCCATGTCAACTTGTCAAATCTGAAGACTTCTTTGGTGGTAACCAGTCCGATTAGTGGGACAGTAAGCAATGTGTTTGCTAAGATCGGTAGTTATGTTGATGTGTCGTCCCCTGTTATCGAGATTGTGGACAATAGTTTGTTGCATTTGGATCTTCAAGTCTTTGAAAAGGATCTCCCTTTAATCAAAGTCGGCCAGATCATCCACTTTCAGCTGACCAACAATCCGGACAAAACCTATTCAGCCAAGGTATTTACCATAGGTTCGTCGTTTGAGAACGAGAGTAAGACCATTGCTGTGCATAGCACGGTGATCGGCAGTAAAGTCGGTCTGATCGACGGGATGAACATCACGGGGATAATTGGTATTAACGAGGTGACAACACCGGCGGTACCCAATAGCGCTATCGTCGAGGCGGACGGCAAATATTATATTTTTATCGAAACCAGTAAGCCGGCCGGAGCCCATGAAGACCATGATGAACATGCCCATAGCCATGATGAAGGGGAATCAAAACATGCACATAAAAACGAAATGGAAGCAGCAAAGCATGCAGCTGCACAAGGAAAAAGTATAAACTTTGAAAAAATTGAAGTGCAGAAGGGTGTTTCTGCAATCGGATACACGGCGATTACTCCCATGCGGGAAATTCCGCAGCAAACAAGGATCGTAGTTAACGGGGGCTTTTTCATCAATGCCAAGATGAGCAATACCGGAGGGCATGAACATTAGCAGTCACAAAAGCTAAAAATGAATTTTCGTATATGCTGGACGCTATGATCCGCAGCGTCCAGCATATATGAAAACATAGTACGGTAATATCTGCGCTTCCAATGATTGCCAAAAGCAATACAACGCAGAGTACAGAGTGGTACTGACTATCTGACCAGTTTTTCATAGAGTGGCCATAGTGTGGCGAGGTCGTCGTCTGACTGCGCCTCAGGGTAGTGCTCATCATGCAAATTCCGGATTTCTACGCCTTGACCTTGTTCGTTTGCTACGACCGCTGCCCGAAGTTCGTCCGAACCATCATAATATATGCCGACGCCAACAAGCTGCCCATTAAGAGTAATTTCACTGACTACATATTGCCTGCTGTTTCTACCTTTAGGGTCGCTATGGCCGGTAGAAATCGTGTTTCCTTTCAAATAATGTCTTTCCATATCCTTAGAACATAGAAACGGCCAATTTGTTGTATTTATGTTTTGTTATTGCCTTGAATGAATAAAGACTTTCTTTTTTCGGGGAGATATCTCCAATAACGTTTAGGCACATGTTTTATATGTAAGCTGAGGTTTTTTCTGGCCTCGATATTAGTGCTTTCAAAATAGCTGCACCATAAATTTTCGTAATTTGCATCTTGCGGATCAACAAAAATACTTTCCGAAGATTTTTGCAGCGTTTTGGTCTCTTGCACATCCAGCGTGACTTCTGTGACGGTTTGCAGATTATAGTAGATGCCATAACGTCTTTTCTTGTCATAAATAAGCCATACCTGATCTGCATAACGCTGTCTAAAAAAATCTATGATTAGGGGAAGGACATTAAAGTCAGGTTCGATTACAGCTACGTAATGGCTGTTTGAGCTTTTCTGAAACCGAATGAATGCCTTCATCCGATGACGTTCGCGGTTTACCTTTTGTAGTGCCTGATTAAATTGGAGTACCTTCTCATCTCCAAAGTTATGAAGGATATCGCCGGCGCCCCGGAAAATAGAAATGATCAGGTCAAAGATAGTCTGGCTAACTTTCGGATTTTCGCATAGAAAGGCCCGCCAAAAATCTGCCGCTATTTTGGGAGTAAGCTGTTTAGTCAGGCCTCGATATACGCGTGCTGCTTTTTCGCTATCTGACTGTATCTCCCTTCGCGAACCAAACAATTGTTCCTGCTGGCCTCTATTGGTTATTAGTTTAACCATAAATTCTCTGTATTCGAAGGCGGTGAACGTAGCAGTAAGGAGCCCTTTGAAAGTAGCGTCGTAGATATATACCATTAGAAGAGTGTTAATTGTGAAGAAAACGTTGTTTTACCGCTGGGCCGGCCTACGATCTGTTGGCGGACCTTTTGCATGTCTGGATAGCCCAGACCGATGGCGGAGTCTGCACAGGTCATAAAGTGCCGGGCCCGATGAAAAGCAATCCCCATTTTTTTTACCTGATACTCATGTAGTCGGCCAAATTTGCGCGCCTGAATGATTTTCGATGCAGACTGCCGGCCTATTCCCGGAATACGGATAATCATTCGGTAGTCGGCAGTATTGATATCTACCGGAAATAGCTGCGGATTTCGCAGTGCCCAGCTTAGCTTAGGATCGATATCAAGTTCTAGGTCCGTATGTCCGGGATGCAAAATCTCCTGAATGTCAAAACCATAAAAACGCATCAGCCAATCCGTCTGATAAAGTCTATTTTCTCGCACTAAGGGAGGAGGTGTTCCGATTTGTGGCAGTATAGAGTGGTTGTTGGAAATCGGAACATAGCCCGAGTAGTAAACACGCTTTAGTTGGTAGTGTTTGTAAAAATTAGCAGCAACCTGCATAATTTCATAGTCGTTTTCAGGTGTAGCACCGATTACCATCTGTGTACTCTGTCCAGCGGGGACAAATGAAGGTACGCTCTTGATGAGTTTCTTTTCCTCGCGATACTGTATCAACTTGCTGTTGACAAATTCGAGCGGTTTCTTTACGGATTCATGGTCTTTTTCCGGAGCCATCAATTTCAATCCAGCCTCTGTGGGTAACTCGAGGTTGATGCTCATGCGGTCGACATATAATCCGGCCTCCTGGATAAGTTGCTCGTTGGCACCCGGAATGGTTTTGAGATGGATGTAGCCATTGTAACGTTGTTCATTACGGAGCTTTTTTACGATGCTCAGTAGCCTTTCCATTGTATAGTCGGCATTTTTGAAAATGCCTGAACTTAGAAAAAGACCTTCAATAAAGTTTCTGCGGTAAAAATTCATGGTCAACGAGACCACCTCATCCACTGTAAATGCAGCGCGCTGCACATCGTTGCTCCGCCGGCTGACACAGAAAGCGCAGTCATAGATACAATGGTTGGTCAATAGTATTTTGAGTAAGGATACACAACGTCCATCCTCTGTATAACTATGGCATATACCCGAATAAGATGCGTCACCGACACCGCCCTTGTTTTTTCGTGTCGATCCTGAAGAACTACAGCTCACATCATATTTTGCAGCATCGGCGAGGATACGCAATTTTTCTTCCAATCTATCCATACTAAATATTTTAGTTCAAATATACTAATATTATTAGTAGTATCAAGTGTTTGGCTTTAGTAATGACGATGTTCGGTACTGATTAAAAGCGAGCTTCAAAGTTTGTTTTCATAACTACTCCTTAAATTTTGTTACTTTAGGAGTATGAAATGGTTGGTAGGCAAACAGTTTAATGTCTTGTTTTTTTTAGTATGGTTCATTATTTGTGCTGTTATATGGGGCGTAAGCGATTATCATCCAAATGATTTATTTTCAAAAATTGTTTTTTTAGGCATGCCGCTGGGTGTGTTGATCGCTACTACTTTTGTACTATGTCATTACTTTCTGCCGAAGACAATTGTGCGTAATCGAGGCTATATTTTTGTCATCATTTTGGTGAGTCTATCCTTGCTGCAGGCGGTTCTGCTATATTGTTGCGATGAGCTGCTATTTCTTCTTGGAAATAGAGGAATCATCGCGCAGATTCCGGAAGGAACACCGGATAAATTTAGCATTTCGGTAGCTAGTTTTGTGCCCGTAGCCTTATTGTTGAATCTCGGATTTGGCGGATTGAGATTTTTGTATGCCCATTCGAAGTTATCGGAGCAGCATAGCCACTTACAGAGGGATCTGATTGAAAGTCAGCTGGTCGGGCTGCAGGCTCAGATCAACCCGCATTTTACCTTCAATATACTGAATCATATCCATATATTGATGCAGACGGATAAGGAAAGGGCGTCTATGTTATTGTTAAGATATGCTGATGTGTTGCGTTATCAACTTTACGAAGGCAATAAAGAGCGGATCGATCTCCATGTAGAAATCGCTTTTCTAAAAGACTATGTTGCTATAGAGTGCATTCGCTGGGATAATAGGCTTACGGTAGATTGTTTTTGGCAAATTGTGAACCCGCAGGGGGACATTGCGCCCCATCTCTTTTTTATTTTGTTGGAAAATAGCTTTAAACATGTTTTCAAGCCATCTACAGAGCTGGGAAAAGTAGAGGTAAGGTTGTGGCAGGAAGCCGAGGATATATATTTTTATACAAAAAATTCCCGATCCGAAAAAAATAGAGCCGACAGACATGAACTACAGTCCGGACTTGGCCTGATTAATCTTCGAAAACGACTGAATTTAATCTACCCAGATCGATTTTTGCTTGAAATAAAGGAGACAGAGACTGATTATAGCGCATTGCTCGTAATTTATAGATAACCAAAATACACAAATTGATGAATAAAAAACCACTATCTTGTCTGATTGTCGATGATGAGCCCCTGGCGGCTCAAGGAATGAAATATTATTTGGGCAAAATAGCTGATGTTAGCGTTGTGGATATGTGTTTTTCAGCGTTTGAAGCTAGTGAAAAATTGAAACAGCATCAGATTGATCTTGTTTTTCTGGATATCAACATGCCTGATATCAGCGGACTGGAATGGTTAGAAAGTATACTGTCGCCACCTTTGGTGATATTGACGACTGCGTATTCGGAATATGCCTTAGAAGGGTATCGTCTTAATGTGGTTGACTATCTATTGAAACCAATTGGTTTACCACGGCTCTTGGCGGCGATAGAAAAGGCGCATTCACGCAAAAAAACAAGCCCTGTTGAGAGGGAACGACGAGTAACTGACCTATACGTCCGGCATAATGATGCATTGGTGAAAGTTAATTTGGACGATATTTTGTTCATAGAAGCAATGCAGAACTACATCAAAATATATACAGATAGCACAATATATATCGCTCATCAGACCATGGTCTCGATGAGCGAAAAGCTAAATGGGCAACAATTCTATAGAATCCACAAGTCGTATTTAATCAATATTGCGTATATCAGTAGCATTAAAGGAAACAGAATTTTTATATCAGGACATGAACTGCCCCTATCCAAACATCGCCGGGAGGATTTCCTGAAGCGAATCGTATCACTCTAGTATTTCTACCACTTAAAAACTAAAAGTGGCTTTTAGCATAGGGTGATCGCCAGACAGATCCGGTTTTATTATTTTTTTTATTTTTGGTGTCATCAGATAAGCCAGTTCAGTTGAAAGGATTCCGATTCCGGCTCCGGCCAAAACATCGCTTAGCCAATGTTTGTTATTTAAGATGCGCAATAAACCTGTGGTTCCTGCTACGACATAACCCGACGAAGCGATCCAGATATTCTGATGCCTATATTCTTTGAAAAGAATATGTGCGCCCATAAAAGCCGTCGCTGTATGTCCCGACGGAAACGACTTCCGGTTGGAGCGATCAGGCCTCCATATCGCTGTACTATTTTTTAGGATGTGTGTGGTGGAAGCAGTTAGTGCAGCCGCAGTAAATAGAACTGTCAGACGATGACGTATCGTGTGCTTTGCTTTTAGGCCTGTGAGGTCAAGTGCAAACACAGCCAATGCTGGAGTATATTGGATCAAGTCATCCATATATGTCCGTCGCGGAGAGAATCTGTTTGCTATTTCTTTTGTTGTTATGTCGATCTGTCTTAGTGGATGGATAACTAGAGCGGAAAGTCCGTATCCAAGCATGCCTGTGGAGACAATGGCCGCGAGAGGTTTCTGCCTATTGTTACAGGTGCTGGTAGAGTCTTGAGGGTTAGCATGAAGTGGTATGCGGAACAGTAAGATAAGTATTGCCAGAATCAGATAGTTGTTTGTTTTTGCCATGATATTTTTTTGTGGCAAAGATGCCCCTAACGTCTATCAGTGCAAAAGTTGTTTGATCAAAGACCGGCTTTCGGTGATCAGTGGGAGTATCTGGTCCGTCAGCGGAATAATAAGATCGAAAACTGAAAACACAGACTCCATGTTATCATAAGGTAACATGGAGTCTGGATACGAATTTATTAACAACGGCTAAAGATTTCTTTTCTTGGCAGTGGGCAGGTAACGATTGTTGTTTTCGTCGGAGTCTTTGTAATATTTACGTGCTGCTTCAAGTTTTTGGTACATCTCTTTGCGTACCTTGCTATAGGCTGGATCGTTATAGACGTTTATCATCTCCTGTGGGTCGTTCTCAAGGTCATACAATTCCCATTCGTCCACATCGTAATAGAAGTGCATCAATTTATAGCGTTCTGTCCTGATTCCATAATGTCGCTTCACCATGTGGATGGAGGGATACTCATAATAAGTGTAATATACAGCATCTCGCCATTTGTGTTCTTTTCCATTTAATAAATTCCTGAATGACTTGCCTTGCATGTCCTTCGGAATTTCGACGCCTGCGTAGTCCAATAGCGTCGGAGCAAAGTCCAGATTCTGGACGAGGGCATTTGATGACTGTCCTGCTTTTATTTCTCCCGGATAGCGGATTAGGAGGGGAGTTCGCAAGGATTCTTCGTACATAAATCGCTTGTCAAACCAACCGTGTTCGCCAAGATAGAAGCCTTGGTCGGATGTATAAATCACTATGGTGTTATCGTCCAGGTTATTAGCTTTCAGGAAATCAAGTAATCGTCCTACACCTTCATCTACAGCAGCGACCGTTCCCAGATAATCTTGCATATATCGCTGATAACGCCAACGCATGAGATCTGTCGAGGACATGCCAGCGTATCGGCTTTTAAAATCTGCCATGATCGGATCATAGACCTTGTCCCAGGCGGCCCGCTCAGCACTTGTCATGCGACCTAGATTTCCATTGAAGGCAGCTTTATCCCAGCTGAGATATTCTTTAATGCCGAGCTCGTCCATCATTGCCGGTGGAACCTTGCTGTCTCCGGCCCAGTTCATGTGTTTTAGAATGTTCATTTCAGCGGTTTTTGCTGCTGTGCCTCTTCCTTCGTAATTGTCGAATAGATTTTGAGGCTCTTTATAGGTCCGGGATGTATATTCTTTTAAGTGCCGGAGTGCTGGAAGCCATTCTCGATGGGGTGCCTTTTGATGATATAGTACACAGAACGGTCTGCTCGTATCGCGTTTGGCTATCCAGTCCAATGTCATATCCGTGGTCAGGTCAGTCACATAGCCTTGGATCTGTTTTTTGACACCATTGACGATAAAATTCGGATTGTAGTATTCGCCCTGATCAATCAAAACTGCAGAATGATCGAAGCCCTGTGGCAGACCGTCCATATGGATTTTGCCAATTAATGCGGTTTGATAGCCGTTTTTTTGAAGGATTTTGGCAAAGTTATCTTGATTCCAGTCAAATTTTGCTTCATTGTCTATTTTGCCGTTGATGTAGCTATGCTTGCCTGTCAATAACACAGCACGACTAGGCGCACATAAAGAGTTGGTCACAGAGGCTCGTGTAAATATGACTCCTTCTTTGGCAAGACGATCAATATGCGGTGTATGGTTCAATCCAAATCCGTAAGCACTAACCGCTTGATACCCATGGTCGTCGCTCATAATATAGACAATATTGGGACGTTTAGTTTTGCCTGTTTTTTGGGCATTTGTAATCGCTGGCATCAATCCGACTAACGCCAGTGAGGTAATCTTCAATATTTTTATCATAACGTAGTTTCGTTCTGTTATGCGTCCTAATTGTTTGAGACCTATATAGCCGTTGTCGACTGTTAGGATATTCAATAGGACGTTTTAAATCATTTCTGCTTACCCCCCAATTTGCTGCTTCGCCTTCCGCTGAAACGCTGAATAGACGATGATTACGCTCAGTGTCATTAAGACAAAAGCAAGGAAGAACGGTGCTCCCGAAAATTTGAAAGGCGCCTTGTCATGGGTAAAATAATAAAAAAGATTCGTCATCATCGGCGGGCCGATGATGGATGTCGCGCTCATTAGACTGGTTAATGCCCCCTGAAGCTCACCCTGTTCGTTCGATGGTACATTTTTAGTGATGACAGATTGGAGCGCAGGACCACAGATGCCTCCAAGACAGTAAGGGATGAGAAATACAAACATCATCCAACCTTGGTTAGCAAAAGCAAATAAGAGGAGTCCGAGCGCATAGAAGGTCAAACCATAATAGATACTCTTCTGTTCCCCCAGCTTGGGTGTTGTCCATCGAATCAGCACCCCTTGAACCAATCCAATCAGAAGACCGATTACGCCCAAAGAGATTCCGACCATCCGCTCGCTCCAATTGAACTCATACATGGTAAAGAAGTTCCAATTACTCTGCACCGCATGACCAGCAATATAAATCAGAATCAACGCAATGATCAAACCCGATATTTCAGGATGCTTTCCGAGGAATTTGAATGATCCGACTGGGTTTGCTCGTCTCCAGTCGAATGTTCGTCTTTTGCTCTTATCCAAACTTTCGGGTAAGATGAAATAACCATAAAGAAAGTTCAGCAAACACAATCCCGCAGCGGCATAAAAAGGCACTCGTGCGCCGTAATGTCCCAATAGGCCGCCAATTACCGGTCCTATGATGAAGCCGAGTCCGAAAGCTGCTCCAATGAGCCCAAAGTTTTTGGCGCGGTCTTCGTCGGTTGAGATATCGGCTATGTAGGCACTTGCTGTAGTAAAACTCGCGCCTGTCAGTCCAGCGATAACGCGTCCCAAAAACAACCAGCCGATTGAAGGAGCCAATGCAAGAAAAATATAATCCACGGCAAAACCGAAGAGCGAAATTAGGATAATAGGCCGACGTCCATACTTATCACTCAAATTACCTACAACGGGTGAAAATATAAACTGGGTGAACGCATAAGCAAAACCGAGCCAGCCGCCATATTTAGCAGCTTCACTGACATCACTATGGATCAATTCCTCGATGAGTTTGGGGACCACGGGAATAATAATGCCCCATCCAGTAATATCAATGAGCAAGGTAATAAATATAAAGCCGATAGCCGCTTTCTTTTTTGAATTTTCCATCATGCCCTAAAAATAAGACAAATCCCGAAAAAATCCGCCGAAAATTTACAAGCTTAATTTTCGGTCGATACGCTCGTATGTCTGCACCTTCAGATGGATGTGCATGTAGGATTGTGTATAATAGGAAAATTGCAGGAGTTTGCAATAAAACAAAGTTTGCTGGCTTCGGCATGTAAAGCAAGTGCCAACTGAATTTTGTTGGGATCGGTTACACAAACATGAGGATTTAAGGTGACTTTTATAAAACGGCCACTCCCGTCCGTATGGGTTTCCAGGGTAGCTTCAGCCTCATCGGTATAGGATACCAGTTCAATATGGTGCTTCGAACAAACATAATGATACGACATCATATGGCAGGAAACGAGACTACTAAGCATAAGATCTTCCGGATTGTAAAGTGCAGGGTCACCTTTAAAGGCTTTGGCAGCAGAAACGTGTAAATCTACTTTGTCCTGAATCGATATTCTGTGGTTTTTGCTATAAATGCCTGAGGAGGAGGATAGTGGCGGGCTGTCCTTAGACCAGTCGAGACGGGCTCTGAAAACATGTTTAAATATCATTTGTTAATTAAAATCAATTGTGATGTTATTTATTGACTGTCCCATTAAGGTAGTATTGGACTTTCCCTGTTTCGTACAAAGCTGATATAATCCGTGTTGATCGGTTCTATTCCATTATTTCTCATTTCTGTTGCAATCTGCGCGCGGTGATACGTGCCGTGGTTTAAAACATGCAGCAACAGGTCTCCGTACAGATTCTGGAAATGCTCATGTTTGGTATTCTGATAGCTAACGACCTCTGAAGCACGAGTGTTATATTCTTTGATTTTAAGACCCAAACCCGTTGAAGCCAATTGATGATAATGCTCACATTCCACCAGGCTGTGTTCATCCCATACCCCCACAGGTGACAGCTCCTCATTGAGCCGGCTCAGCCAGATCAGTTGGGCGTTTACGATATGGCTCAAAAGACGTAAACAGCTAGTAGGAAGGCGTTCTGCCTCTCTCTTCATTTTTTCGATGAGCAAGCCGTTCGCCCAATCGTTATATAACCAGAGCTGCACAAGTGGATCTGACATGGATCTGACGGTTTAAGATGTTAAAAAGCATATACATGCAGTATCGATCTGCGTAGCTAAATTTAGCGAATACTTTGTTATACTGTATAAATAAATTCAATTAATTTTGTCCTTTAATACCAGTACCCAGATATCAACCGCTGAGTAACCTATAGTATTGCGTATAACTACACAGACACCTGTATTTTCTATTTGAGATAGGTAGTTTGGTGTCGTTACGTTAAGGAGCATGTATCCGAGTGTAACTATCATCCAGTGTTAGTCCGAAGTCTATCGGGTTTGCTAATAAAAATATGTCGCAAAAAATTGTGCCAATTGCTGTTGATTTTCTATCTTGCGCCCATTAATTTTTGAATCACTTTGGCTAAAAAAATCAGTTTACAATGTATTTTACGGATAACTCATTTCACTTGTTAAATGTATATGGACCGAAAAGAAGTAGTTAAGTATATATTTAACAGGAAGGGTTGTTTATTTTCTTTGATTTTATTTTCGATTTATTGAATGGATGTTTTTTTAGACTTTCTAAATAACCTCTCTAATCCGGACTGGATTGTTTCTCATGGGGGGCTTTATCTTTTATTATTTATCATTTTTGCTGAAACGGGAATATTAATAGGTTTTTTCCTTCCCGGAGATCCAATTCTCTTTATCGCTGGGATGATTGTTTCGAATATGACATTGGAGCCGGGCCAACAGCTGCCTACCTTGTTATACTGGATCTTGTTGGTTTCACTTGCCGCCATCCTAGGTAATTTTGTTGGTTATTGGTGCGGAAAGATTTTCGGAAGAAGGATTATGAGACTAGAAGATAGCTGGTTTTTTAAAAAAAGCTATATTCTGAAGGCACAGGAATTTTATGAAAAGAGAGGTGGCGGCGCTATTGTCCTTGCACGGTTTCTGCCGATTGTTCGTACTTTTGCGCCTATCGTTGCCGGTATAGTGGGTATGGAATTTAGGAAATTTATATTATATAATGTTCTTGGAGCCATTATTTGGGCAGGAAGCCTGGTCACTTTGGGTTATCTGTTAGGCGAAAATGCCTGGGTGCAGGAGAACTTAGAATTGGTCATTCTCGTCATTGTTCTAATTGCAACGGCTCCCGTCATTGTGAAAGCGCTTTCCGGAAAAAATCACACGAAAATTGCACACTAAATACCTGTAGTGGATGATTGTCTGGCCTTTATCGTATTTAAGAACCGGACTGACCTGCATAATGATCGTTAACAACTTACTTTCGGGATCGCATAGCTTTTACTTTCAGTGTATTACTGTCGTTTAAAAAGAAACGGTACTCCTCCGTTTCCACGCCGTAGAGTGCTATTTTTCCTTCATTGTTATGATGGATTCCGAAACCCCATTTTTTGCTTAGTGGAGAGGTACGTAGACAGGGCTGTCCTTTAGAAAAAAATAATGCCCGCGCTTCAGCGTAGGTTTCAGGCGGTAGCCCATTACGCTCCGCATAAAGCTGGAAAAGAACATCATCAGAACTCAGCGTGTAAGGAGATTCTGTGATGATTTCATATTGAAGCCTGGCGATTGTCTTCTTTTCCGTAATTGGTGGTATTGTTCCTTTGGACACTTTGCTGTCGCCAGCCACTTCTATAAAAGTGTTATAATAATTTGTTGAGTGTACTTTCATATTCTAGCTCCGGTTTATTTTGATTTAAAACTTGTCCACGTGCTTATATATCGATGAAGGTACTAAAATTCCATCAGAATTGATTTTGAGAGATTTGCGCCTGCCCACTTTCACGTAAGGGATTTTGTGTTTTAAATATTTTTTTTCAACGAAAACGAAAGCTTTTGCTTTATTTTTTTTAGATTTACAGCGCTATCGCAAAGCACCCTACAGTATACCTATCATAAATGGCTGCAAATCAATAGATAAGTGGCCATTTTGTTTTTTCTGCTCATCAATTCTTGTTTTTAAGCGAATAGTGTATTTTTAGTATATAGTAAAGGTCGTAACAAAAGGTTATTTTCACCTGATAGGAGAGTGTGTTTATAATAATAATCATAATATTCCTTTTGTTGAGAAAATTAATTTCTTTTTGGATTTGGTTGTATTTAGTAATTTTCTTGTTGTAAGGAAAAAAGTCTAAATTTTTGTAACGTTGCTACAATCCGCAATCCCTCCTCTATAAAAAAACATTCTTTTTTGTGATAGTGATGCAGGAAATGGGTTGAGACCTAATGTGTTAGAGAGTGCCTTTGATCAATAAGTACTTATTTTCTTCTTTTTTTTAATTTTGACCTGTGTAGGAAAATTTAATTATATATATTTGTACGTCATTAGACGTTTACCTGCCTAGGTTAGATGCGTAACCTGCACAGGTGTGGAGACTTGGCAGTGGCTCAGGTAACCAAGATGTTATTATGATAAGTATACTGGTAGATAGGTGTATAAATTCACAGGGGTGGCTGTAGGGGCCACCTACTGTTTTTTTAATGGACACCTAATCGATTGTTCAGTTTGATGCAGTTGACTTGTAAATAACGTGTCAAAAATTTTCTGTATAAGCACGATTATTCAGCTCATTTACGCGGTTTTGGCTTATATTTAGGAACAATTTCATCGCTACCAAAAAAACTGATCTATGAAAATGACATCGCATATTGATTTCGCGACAGCTAGTTTCAAAGAATTTGAAAACATTGCTGATCTTGATATGATGGATACTGCCAAATACTTTAATGAGTACATTGGGTATATGAAGGAGAACGAACATCTCAATTTCCGATTTATTACCCAAGGTTGTGGCCCGACAACTATTGTTAGTTCTCCATTCCTTTTTAAACCAACAGAATGTATAAGCATGGTTTCGAACGACTACCTCAATTTTTCACAGCATCCCAAAGTAAAGGCGGCCGCAATAGCGGGGATTGAGCAGTATGGTACTGGGGCAGGAGCATCTCCATTAATCGGAGGCCACCATGCATATCATGTAGCATTGGAACAAAAACTCTGTAAGTTTTTCAATCGTCCAGACGGTTCGAGCCTCATATTCACGACCGGCTATACCGCCAACAGTTCAAGTCTGTTGAGTTTATTAAAACAGGAAGACTGTGCGATAGTGGATATGGAGGTCCATGCCAGTGTCTATGAAGGTCTTTTGCATACGAATATCAAGCGTTTTCCGCATAATAGTACAGTTCATTTAGAGCGCGCGCTGGCGGAGACCCGCGATAAATTTAGAACACGGTTAGTGATTATTGATGGTGTATACTCTCAAAATGGCGATATTGCACGTATGGACGAAATATATGAGCTGACGCGGAAATATGGCGCTTACTTGATGGTTGATGATGCACATGGAATTGGCGTATTGGGCGAAAATGGGCGGGGAGCAATTGAGCTCTATAACTTGCTGGATAAGGTTGATATCATTGCGGGCACTTTAAGCAAAGCGTTTGGTCACATTGGCGGTTTTATCATTTCGACACCTGAGATCATAAATTATCTGCGGTATCAATCTCGGCAACAGGTATTCTCCTCTACCTCCACACCAGCTAGTTTCGGTCTCTTGAAGGCGATAGATCTAATTGACGAGGAACCTCATTGGCGGAAACAGCTCGCAGACAATGTGGCGTACTTTAAGTCTGGATTGTTGTCTCTGGGAGTAGATATCGGGACTTCAGATTCGCCGATAATCCCCATTAAAATAGGTGATCCGATCCGTACTGCACAAGTGTCGCGCATGCTTTTGCAAGGAGGTGTATACGCAAACTGTATAGTTTATCCCGGAGTAGCGAAAAAGGATGCCCGCATACGTACCAGCCTAATGGCGACACATACAAAAGAACATTTGGATAAGGCCTTGAATGTGCTTGAGGATATAGGTAAGAAGGTGAGCTTGAAGAAGTCTCGCTAAATTAATAGGATAATCTTTATTATTTATTATATTGGACTGATTTTTAATATCCAGGATCATGTCAATCTATAAGGAATAACATATGCGTAAAACTTATAAAGGAGAGAAGAACGATAAAGAACGCACCATGAACAAACTGATTTTGGCTGTGGGTGAGGTGTTGCGTGAAAAGGGATACGTGGGTCTAACCATAGCTAATATATCGAAGGCAGCTGGTGTTGACAGGAAACTCATCCCGCTTTATTTTGGTTCGGTTGACAATCTGGTCGAGACTTATATCAGAAGTAAAGATTATTGGGTGGCGGCTACTTTGGGGGCCGTGGAGTATTTTGGCACAGCACCTACAGAAGGGTCAAAAGGCTTTCTCGAATCATTGTTGTTAAACCAAATGGATAGCTTCTTAGAAAACACTGAAATGCAGAAAGCCGTGCTTTGGCAGATCAGCGAGAAGTCAGAGATTATGTCCCAGATCACGAGGGAACGCGAAAAGATGAGCGCGTTGTTTTTTGCTTTTGCCGACCGGGAGCTAGAAGGAAGAGATGTAGATCTTAGGGCTATTAGCAGTATTTTAACTGCCGGGATTTATTATCTCGTCCTGCACTCGATTAACACCGATAGTACCTTCTGCGAGATTGAACTGAACGCAGAGGGACTCGACAGGATACGTAAGGCGGTGAAAACCATCTTATCTTGGGCCTATGGCGAAAAAACAGAACCGGAATAAATCGTTGCAATAATGGCTGGAACTAAATTATCGAGAATGGACAATAGCGGTAGTGTTGTCGATCGGCAGGATGAAGCCATCGATTTTTTTCAAGAGCTCGGAATGAAACTTAAGGGACGCGGGTCTATAGATGGTGTTTGGTTATATTGTGTTAAATATATTGATCATCAACAAGATGGTATTGAGATGTCTATCTGCCGCAGACCCGCATAACCGGATCGAAGTTTCTAAATTCTTACCCCTTACGCTGGCTGCTATTCCTATTGCTGGATAGGATGACAAATTGTCAATACTCTTTGTTCGCGATCAGTCTTTAAGTGCACACTGTCATTTCAAAATCACTATATCCCGTAGGAAGCGTTCAATTAGCGGGGCTTTGTCATTTGGCATAGCATTAGCCTGTTATGAATAGAATCAGAGTAACATGGCAAAAAAAATAATTTTTATAATGTGCTTGTTCATCCTGGGAGATATTTATTTTTTTCAGGCTGTGAGTACGGTTTTTCGTTCCCCTGTAATACATTCATTTTATTGGTGGGTTGATTTATTATTGGTTGGAGGCGTTGTTATACTCATTTTTCTACGGCGTTCCGGCCATGATGTACAACATATGGCAGGTGTACTGATCAGTTCTTTTTTAGCAGTATTTATCCCCAAGTTACTAGCGCTGCCGGTCTTACTGGCAGAGGATGCCGTGCGGGTTCTAAGAGGCTTTCCAATGAGAAATACCTATATCAGCGAGATGGCATTATTGTGGGCCATGCTAATATTCATACTTATTGTATTTGGTCTAACTAAAGGACGTCATTTCTATCGGGTGCGACAGCAAATCTTACATTTTCCAGATCTGCCAGAGGCTTTTGATGGGTTTAAAATTACTCAGCTTTCCGATATCCATTCTGGCAGTTTATCCAATGTGAAGGCCGTAAAGCGAGGAATTGACCTAGTAAATGCACAGCGAAGTGATCTCGTTTTGTTTACTGGTGACCTGGTAAACAACAAAGCGTCAGAAATGGAACCTTGGATATCGGATTTTGGGGTATTGCAAGCGCCATTTGGCAAATTCTCTGTGCTGGGTAACCATGATTATGGAGATTACGTCAGATGGGAGAATGCCGATAGTAAGGCCTTGAATCTCCTTCGATTGAAAGATGTCCATCATGAGATGGGCTTTCGTTTGCTTCTGAATGAGTCCATTAACATCCAGAAAGGCTCAGATAGTATTTCACTAATCGGAGTTGAAAATTGGGGTAAGGGAGGGTTCCATCAATATGGAGATCTCGACAAGGCGACCGCCAGGCTCCCGAAAGATTCCTTTAAGATTTTGATGTCGCACGATCCTTCGCATTGGGAGCAGGTGACGTTAAATCACAACACCCATGTACATCTGACATTGGCCGGCCACACGCACGGCATGCAATTCGGAATAGAATTATTTGGATTCAAATGGAGCCCTATCCAATATTTCTATGAACAGTGGGCCGGCTTATATCATAAGGGCGGTAAATATCTCTATGTCAATCGAGGGTTTGGCTATCATGGATTAAAGGGTAGAATCGGCATATGGCCGGAAATCACTGTCATCACGCTTAAGAGGTCGGATCAACAGCTGTAGACAGCATTCTTTTTCTCACTGCATAGTGCATGTGCAAAAAGCAGGGGTTAAATATCAAAAATCTGAATTATCCTGAACAAGTTGTCATCAACACAATAGCACATACCACTAGTAGTATAATTACGGTTGTTGTATATGGTGTCCTTCTCATAATGTTGTATTTTATTTCTTAATAGTTTACATGTATTTAAATTACAAAAGTCATGCCCTGTGGCAACAAATTTAGAGAGCTGTACAAAATTGTAGCGTGAAATCTACAGCCTACTGCTTGTCTGGTAATACAGATGTAGCTATTACTTTGGTGCGCTTTTTGTGTGTAGCCTCGAGTAAATAATAATTATATCAATATGAAGTTTCCTTATTTAGGTGTAGGTCTATCAGTGGTGTTGGCCGTAGCAGTGGGCAATGATATCGCCTTTGCAGGTCAGTTTTCTAATGTTTCTTATCAGCATGGGCAAGTAGCTTCTGATTCATTAAAGGTTGAAAATTTAGCGACAGCGCTTAAGAAACTGAAACCTATCGCCCCCGAGGCTTTCAAAGCTAAGTTAAAAAAAGAAATCAATGGGTTTAAGCTAACCGAAGCTGAAGCGTTTGAAGATGCGGAGACAGGTTCATTTGCCAATGCGAATTATGTAAAGGGATCACAAAATATTTATCTGATGATAACTGATGGCGCTGGACCAGGCTCAGAACAGGTAAAGGGGAACCTATTGAATTATCTGGCGCTAAGGGAGTTTGAGGAGCCTGAAAACAAATCCAAGATCAAGAACTATAAAGGCTGGCCCGTGTTATTTGACTGGAGTATGTTTGAAAACGACGGGCTCACAACTATTCAATATGTTGAGGGTAATCGTTACGCCGTAATATCATCGGCAAACAATGTTCCCATAGAAGAACTAGAGCAATTTTTAAACGGTTTTAGCTTATAAAGATCGAAAATGGAGGGCTGTGATCACGTTGTTGGCTAGCCTTCCATTTGTTGCCGCTAGGTTATAATAGAAAAATTTCCGACCAGATCAAAAGACGCGATGTGATAATCATCTCCAAAAAATAAGCCATTGATGTAATGTTGAATCGGATAGAAGAGGTCAACAGGAACATCATTATAGAACGTCTTAAAGTCGTTCGGTACAGAATATAGGTGGCTATATTTTCCTTTTCCCAGGCTGACTCCTCCGATCCTTCGTAAGTAACCCGTAATCTTATGGCGTACGGAATCCCCATATTTATCTGCTGTTTCCAGAAAATAATCTTCCACATAAAAGTTCCGGATATCCTGTAGCTTAATAGCGGCACCGCGTTGTGGCTTAATTCGCCGGGAGTAGGATACATCAGCCAATATACAGATGACCTTTTTAACATTGGAAACATCGATAAAATAACCGGCATCGACTTTCAAATGTCTACTATCTTTATAGACACCAAGAATCATCTCGTTTATCTCCCGGTCGGAGTAATCCATGATATTCGAGGATCTCCCAAACTTTTCATATTCAAGGCCACTATCGCTGGAATTTTTTCGTATCCTATTTAGCTCATACCGTTGAAAAGTTTTGATTTTTTCCATATCTGTTATCTTCTTCTTGCCTTTGGAGGATTAAAGATAAACCTAAAACTTTGTTTTCAATTGCCCTCTTGACAGATAAATGTAATTTGAATCGAATCTAATTTAACGGAGAAGCTAATTGCTTGTGTTTGAAGCTTATTGGCAGTTACAGAGGATAGTAGTCCTAAGATATGTGAGACATATTATCGTTCTGCAAAAGCGCAGATCGCCGATTATTCCCAATAGCTATCTTATTATTTGCTCTTCAATTCCGTAGTTATCTTGACAAGGAGAAGGTTGAACACTTTTAACTCATCTTTGGTTAGGAGACCGGATACCATTTTTGTGAAGCCTTCTCTAAAATCTTCAGAGTTGTTAATAATAAATTTGCCTGTTTCACTGACGATAAGATGATAAGACCTGCGGTCGGCATCTGATCGTTGCTGATTAATTAAACCTTTTTCTACAAGAAATTTAAGGTGTTTGGAAATCGCTGCCTGACTGACATTAAAGGCAGCAGCCAGCTGCTTTCCTGTCGAAGGCTGATTTCTATAAATGAACTCAATGATATTATAGTGCGTAGCTGTAACGCCGTTGACGTTCCCTTTGTTCATATTAGCCAATATGTAACACTGAAGGTCAGTGAAGGCCCGATAGAAATCTTTTTCAATTTTATTCATAAAACTATTAAATACTTAACTTTGTTAAGTATTATATTTAACTAAGTTAATCATTTGTGAAGTTAGCTAAAATGGATTATATAACAATAGTCAACGCCCGGCAAAATAATCTGAAGAATATTTCTTTAAAAATTCCGAAGAAGAAGATTACTGTTTTCACAGGTGTATCTGGTTCTGGCAAGTCTTCTCTGGTTTTCGAAACTATTGGCGCCGAAGCACAGCGGCAGTTTAACGAGACACAGGCTAGTTTTATCCGGACGCGCTTGCAACATGTAGGGATTGCTGATGTGGAAAAGATAGACAACTTAAATGTTCCGGTTATCATTAACCAAAAAAGGTTGGGCGGCGGTGCGCGGTCTACGGTAGGTACAGCGACTGATATCTACAGCTCCCTGCGGCTTCTTTTTGCCCGGATAGGCAAACCCTTTGTTGGTTATTCGAATGTATTTTCTTTTAACAATCCATTGGGCATGTGTCCAGCATGTGAAGGGCTCGGTTTTGTCCAGACTGTTAATATCGACACCCTTCTGGATAAAGAACGGTCCTTAAACGAAGGCGCCATTACATTTCCTACGTTTCAACCCGGCGGCTGGCGTCTTACGCGTTATACCTTTTCGGGCTATTTTGACAATGATAAGAAGTTAAGAGATTATAGTGATGCCGAGTGGGAGCTGCTTTTGAATGCGCAAGAACACAAACCGAAACATCCCCACAAAGAGTGGGGTAAGACGGTCAAATACGAAGGGCTAATTCCCCGGATCGAAAAAGCCTTTCTAAAGAAAGATTCCAAAGAGAATATTGTTCGTAAGGATGCTCTTAAAAACATCGTCATCAAAAAAGCCTGCCCTGCCTGCGCTGGGAAGCGCTTGAATGAGGAAGTGCTTTCGTGCAAGATAAATGGAAAAAATATTGCAGACTGTGCTGCCCTGTCAATTGATCAACTGCTGAAGTTCGTTCAGGAAATTGATGCTATTTCATACCATACACTGCTCGAAGAATTAAAAAGGAAACTGCAGCATGTTGTCGATATTGGTCTACAGTACCTGAGCTTGGACCGACGGACAGATACGCTCTCAGGAGGTGAGTCGCAACGGATTAAGATGGTTAGAAACCTGGGAAGCAGTCTTACGGACATGCTTTATATTTTTGATGAACCAAGTATCGGTCTACATCCCCGAGATATACAGAATATCGCATCTATCATCAAGCAGATCCGAGACAAAGGTAATACGGTGCTTATTGTTGAACACGATCCCGATTTAATTAAGATCGCAGACTGGATCGTTGATATGGGGCCAGGGTCTGGAAAATACGGCGGAAGTATCATTTATCAAGGAAAATTTTCAGGGCTTAAGGGCACCGAGGGGAAAACAGCGACTTATTTTCGTAAACGTGCTGAGATCAATTCTTTACCGAGGAAAGGTGATGGCTACCTGACCATTTCGCATGCAAGCTTACATAATCTGAAAGATATCCGCGTACAGATTCCCCAAAAAGTAATGACCGCGGTCACCGGTGTCGCCGGCTCGGGAAAAAGCACTTTGATCAACAAGTTGCTGCCGGTATTCTATCCACAGACCAAGGTTATCGATCAGTCATCGATCGTTGCTGGGCCACGGTCAAATTTGTTGACTTATCTCAATTTATCGGACCTGTTGCGAAAGCTTTTTGCACGAACAAATAAGGTCTCCGAAAAATTGTTTAGCCGTAATAGCGAGGGTGCGTGCCCGCAGTGCAGAGGGGCAGGAATCGAGAGGATTGATCTGGCTTTTATGGACGATATTGAGCAACCATGTGAAGTCTGTGGTGGTTCGGGATTCTCGCCTAGCGTACTTGGTTATGTTTACAACAGCAAAAACATCGTCGACGTGATGAATATGACCGTCAGCGAAGCTCAGGATTTTTTTCCGACAGAGCCCTTCGCTTCTGCCTTTGGCCGACTATGTAGCCTTGGTCTGGAATACCTTAGCTTAGGTCAGCGACTGGACAGTTTTTCAGGTGGTGAAAGGCAGCGTCTCAAGTTGGTCCGTGAGATCGACCGACATGACGGGATCATTGTACTCGACGAGCCGAGCACTGGATTGCATCCTGCTGATGTACAAAAGCTTATGGTGTATATCGATACGTTGGTGACCAATGAAAATACGGTTATTGTAGTCGAACACAACCTGGATATTATCGCCAATGCTGATTGGATTATAGATCTGGGCCCTGGTGCCGGTCAATATGGCGGAAAGCTCTTATATGAAGGCTCCGTGATAGACCTGCTAAAATCCAGGGTTTCCATAACCGGTCAGTATTTAAGACAGCATTTGGATCAGGGCTGATGCCTTTAATCGTGAACAATGCGGCCACGTGCTAATCCTGTGTGTATTCCCATAATCTTACAAATCAATCCCTTAATTGTGTAAGGATTGGATGTTCATTTTTGGCCAACTTTGTATAGTAAAATAAAATACTACAGATATGGCTACAAATATTTATAAAGACACCGTCTATATACCATTAGAGGATGTAGAAAGCGAACATTGCGCATTAATTGTCGAAAAAGGACTCGCTCATGTGCAGGGTGTGGAAAGCCAGAAAGTTGAACTCAACAACCGGCGCGCAGCAATCACTGTCAACGACAGCGAAGCTGTGGCTAAAGCTGTAAGAGCGGTGAAGGATCTTGGTTATGGTGTTCCCACTGTGACGAAAACTTTTCCCGTACTCGGGATGACCTGCGCCTCCTGCGCAAGCAGTGCTGAAAGTATGGTTAAGTATGAACCTGGCGTCCTGAATGCTGCGGTCAATTTTGCCACAGGTAACCTAACGGTAGAATATTTGCCGAATATCACAGACAGTATCAAGATTCAGAAAGCCGTACAAGGAGGAGGCTATGACCTTCTGCTCGAAGATGAGTCAACTCAGCAAGAGACGCTGGAGTCGATCCATGCTGCTAAATTCAAAGTACTCAAAACCAAAACAATCTGGGCAGTTATTCTGGCTCTTCCAGTTGTCATTATCGGTATGTTTTTTATGGACATGCCATATGCTAATCTGATCATGTGGCTGTTTTCGACGCCAGTTATCCTGTTACTGGGCAAGGATTTCTTTATCAATGCCTGGAAGCAGGCGAGACACCGATCCGCGAATATGGACACCCTAGTTGCTTTGAGCACAGGTATTGCGTACGTGTTCAGTGTTTTTAATATGTTTTTTGCAGATTTCTGGCACCAGAGAGGTTTGCATGCCCATGTTTATTTTGAAGCTGCAGCTGTCGTTATTGCCTTTATATTGCTTGGTAAATTGCTGGAAGAAAAAGCAAAGGGCAATACGTCTTCCGCTATAAAAAAGCTGATGGGGCTTCAACCCAAAACGGTCGTTATCATAGACGCTGACGGTACTGAACGACAGGTACCCATTGAAACGGTGAATGCTGGTGACATTATACAAGTCAAGCCGGGCGAAAAAATTGCAGTTGACGGCATGGTGATAGCGGGCAGTTCTTATGTGGACGAAAGCATGCTGAGCGGCGAACCTGTTCCTGTATTAAAAGTGGAAAACGAAAAGGTGTTTGCAGGTACGATCAATCAAAAAGGTAGTTTTCGATTCAAGGCTGTGAAAGTTGGGAAAGAAACCATGTTGGCGCAGATCATCAAGATGGTGCAGGATGCACAGGGCAGTAAGGCTCCAGTGCAAAAATTGGTGGATAAAATAGCCGGTATTTTCGTTCCGGTCGTGATCGGTATCGCATTATTTACCTTTGCACTGTGGTTCATATTAGGCGGGCAGAACGGTGTTGTGCAAGGACTTCTCGCCGCTGTTACGGTATTGGTGATCGCGTGTCCTTGTGCACTTGGGCTGGCGACGCCAACGGCTATCATGGTCGGAGTAGGTAAAGGGGCGGAAAATGGTATTTTGATCAAAGATGCCGAAAGCCTGGAACTTGCCAAACGCGTCAATGCTGTTGTACTGGATAAGACAGGCACAATCACTGAAGGTAGGCCACAAGTTACAGGCATTCAATGGCTAGACAATAGCGATGCCGCCAAAAATATTTTACTCAGCATAGAAAAGCAATCTGAGCATCCATTAGCAGAGGCCGTAGTCAACTATTTTAGTACCGCCGATACTGTTGCTGTCGATCAGTTTGAGAGTATTACAGGGCAAGGAGCCAAGGCCTCTTTTGACGGAGAGTATTATTATGTCGGTAACGGAAAGCTCCTTGCTGAATACAAAATTCATATTGCAAAGCAATTGGCTCAACAGGCAGAGTTGTGGGGTGCAGAATCAAAAACAGTCATCTGGTTTGCTAACAGTCGGGAGGCGCTGGCAGTCATTGCCATCTCTGACACGATAAAGAAGAGTTCAGTTCGGGCGATTCAGGAAATGCAGTCCATGGGTATAGAACTATACATGCTGACGGGGGACAATGAAACAACAGCCCGAGCAATTGCAGAACAAACGGGTATGAAACATTATAAAGCGGAGGTGATGCCACAGCATAAAGCTGCGTTTGTCCGCGAACTTCAACAGCAAGGAAAGGTAGTCGCTATGGTAGGAGATGGTATTAATGACAGTACGGCCTTGGCTACTGCCGACGTAAGCATCGCGATGGGAAAAGGAAGTGATATTGCTATGGATGTGGCCAAGATGACCATTATTTCTTCGGATCTAACCAAAATTCCGCAAGCCATCCGTTTGTCGAAACAAACAGTGGCTACGATCAAACAAAATTTGTTCTGGGCCTTTATCTACAACGTGATCGGTATTCCTGTAGCAGCCGGTATTCTTTATCCAATCAACGGATTTTTATTGAATCCCATGATTGCCGGAGCAGCAATGGCTTTAAGCAGTGTAAGTGTCGTAAGCAACAGTTTACGTTTGAAATGGAAAAAGTAATAATTTATAAACGATAATACATTAATAACATTAAAATTTAAAACATGGAAGACAAAAATATTCAATTTAGAACAAACCTCAATTGCAGTGGATGTGTATCGAAAGTAAGTGCTGATCTTGATCATGCAGACGGCATCTGCGAATGGAACGTAGATACAGCAAGCAATGACAAAATACTTACGGTGAAATCGAATGGTATAACGGAAAATGAGGTCATTGAGATTATCAAAAATAAAGGCTTTAATGCGGAACTAATCTAAGTAATACCGCAAATAGCAGAAAGTGTCTGGCAGATACGGGCTTATGTAATAGCTCGATATCTGCCTGTATTTTTGTACAGATATTCGTACGCGTTTTTTTATCAATGGCAACTTGCAGGCAAAGGTAAATAATCTTATTTTAGCAGAATAGGTGTGTCACATTCAAAGCATATTTGGTCATGTATTTATCCCGTGCTGATGAGTGGCCTGCATGTAACTAAATATTGTATTTCTTTTTTATCGAAGCAAGAGTGACAAGTATCAACACGATAAATCGTAATCGTCACACCCTGTAAACGTTAACATGTTCATTATGCAAATAAAATTCAATCGGATAGCGACACAGCTAGGTGTGTTGATCATTGCAGCTAGTACCTTGGCTGCTTGTGAAAATCGGCAAAAAGCCGGTGAATCTACTGTTCAGGAACAGCACGAGGCTGTCAAGGATACAACAATGAAGGGGACTGGCAACGTTGCGTTTACAGATCAGAAGGGACAGGTAGTCACATTGGACGCGTTGAAAGGTAAAGTTGTCTTTATCAATTTTTGGGCCACTTGGTGCCCGCCCTGCATTCACGAAATGCCTTCTATTAACAGCTTACGAAATACTTTTAAAGGAAATCAACATATAGAATTTTTGATGGTAGACGTGGACAACGATATAGAAAAATCTGCTGCATTCTTGAAGGAAAATAATTACGATCTACCATTATACACACCATCCGGCGATATTCCACCTGAGTTTTTAGGCGCATCGATTCCTACGACAGTGATATTGGATAAAAAAGGGCAGATCGTTGAGCGTCTCGAAGGGAGTAGAGATTATGCGGCACCGGAGATCGCGAAAGCTTTAGAAGAGCTCATCAATGCAAATTGACTCTTAGCGTTCATACTGCACTTCTCCACTCGGAAGTGCGGTATGAACGCTATCGAAGACATTGTTTCGACTTCCAGCAGATCCTGCTGCTTTTTCTTCGTTTTGAGTAGCATCACCGGTTGAAGTGAATGGATTTTGTAGATTTCGAATGCAGTATCCATCATGATTTAACTTTGGCAGGCCATGTCACCAATGAGAGCTAACTCGCCGCACTTCATCACTAAATAATCGATATCCTTAATTTCTGTCATAATTAAAGCCAATCCATCAATTCCATGGTGGTTCGCGATTAACAGTGGTGCTTCTGGGACGTAATTCTAGCAATAAAGCAGTGGGATTCGTCTATGAAATGTCAATGTTCGTATAAAAGTATTAAGTCATTGGTTTAATTGCTGTATCTTTAGTCAGATCGTTACTTAATAATAGATGCTATGTGATCAGTCTTTCCTGTTTGTGCTACAGAGACTGATAAGAGAAAATACAGTACTTTTTATGCCAGTCAATACAAAAATAAAAACAATCTTAGCTTGTGGCGTTGTGTCAGCAACGTTATTTCCAAACAATACAATGGCTCAATTGGGCTTAGGTGTGAGGGCAGGGGGGAATCTGTCCAGTACCAATGGAACAGGATTTCATTCCAGTAAACGAATTGGCTATCAGCTAGGCGGTCATGTAAATTATCATTTTAGCAAGAATCTGGCATTACAGGCCGAGCCTGCCTATAATTTGGTTCGGATCCGCAACAATGAGACGACCGCCCAACGCGAGCATGGTATTGGTGCTGGTACACGAAAGCTTGAGTATATAAACGTGCCACTGTTTCTAAAAATAAGTTTTACGAGTACGGTTGCGATCATGGGAGGACTCGATTTTAACTTTCTACTCAATGACGATCGTTACAAATTGAATAATGGAGCGAATGCGTTTCGTAGCAAACCCAGAACAGGGTATAGCCTGGGCGCAGAAATAGGGGGCGTGTACTTTCGGTATCGAAAGTTTAACCGGACAAATAACATTGTTGATAATTGGACCGCAGATATTGAGCAATACCAGCTTGGGTACAAGTTTGATCTATTTTAGTTCAGACTGCGTTAAGCCGCATGTATACTGCTGCCATCCATGATTTTGAACTAAAAATGATGTAACAGTTATGACAAGAGAGTGCCATCCCTTGGAGTTGGGATGGCTTTAATCTATAAGGTGTCTTCGGCTTGGAGCATTTCTATCTGCCACCGGATATGCTCTGCCTTAATTGGAAAAGGCACGTCAGCACAAAGATTATCATAAATCGCTTCAAACAAGAGATTATAATCTCCTTTGGGCGATTGGGGATAAGAGATCTTTCTCTCGTTGTTACTGTCTACCACAACAAGCTTTCCTTCACTACCTTTCGGTTCTCTACCATATAACGCTGTGTCAGGAAGCATACCGTCCATCAGCTGTTGTTCTTGTACGTCAGCCATCGTTTTAATGAAACTTCCTTTGGTGCCATGGAGTACAAACGCTGGTAAGGGTTCGGCAACAGCGAGGCTTCCCGTGAGAAAAACATTGAGATTATTTGGATAACGTAGATGGTAATGAAAATAATCGGCCACCTGCGAGCCAGGTCTATTGACAGTAGTGGTTTTACTGAACTTCAGCGGGCGGCCGAATAGAGAAATTGCTTGGTCTATAAGATGTGGACCTAGGTCATAGGTAAGACCACTTGAAAGATACTGATTATTTTCCTTGAAATATTTTTGTCCCAGTTCGATTTTATAACGGTCAAACCGAAAATGTACTTCAGTCAATTTACCGAGGTCACCGCGCTCCACGACATTTTTGACTTCCAGAAAATGACTGTCAAAGCGTCTGTTCTGATAAAAGAAAACCCGCTTCCCGGTATCTTTACTAACTGCCATAAGTTTTTCGAACTGTAACAGGTCTTCTACTGCGGGCTTTTCAAGCAGGACATGCTTGCCTGCGTGAAGGGCTGCGGTGGCATACTCAAAATGTGTATGGTTTGGCGTGTTTACAATTACGAGTTCAATAGAGTCATCAGCCAGTAGCTCCATAACAGTATCATAGCTTTTTATTGCCGGATAAAGCTGATGAGCTGCTTTTGTAGATCGCTCAACTACAGCAACAAGATTAAAATGCGGATTAATGTGGATAAAGGGCGCGTGGAAGACTCTCCCCGACATGCCAAAGCTTAAGATTCCTGTGTTGATTGTTTTATTGCTCATTGTCATGATAAGTTTAAAATAGCATCAAACATCATAGTACGCTATGCTGAACCATGCTTCTGTCAGCTAAATCATAATGTTGATTCCTGTAAATATAAGATATCTGATTAAAATACCAAGACCATATATAACTGTTTGGTCAATATGTCAATATAGATATTGGGGGATTTCTTTTTCACATCATGTCGTGTACCGCAGCTATTGTTGTAAGTGCTAAAAATTGAGTCAGTGGACGCTGATGGAAGGAAGGCACTCATTGGCTGAACATGAGGCACATCCAGCTCTGAAAAAACAAAAGGCAAACCAATTTTGGTCTGCCTTTTGGGTAAGTAATCGGGCTCGAACCGACGACCCCTAGAACCACAATCTAGTGCTCTAACCAACTGAGCTATACCTACCGTGATTTTGATGATACAAAAGTACGATTAAACCTGTTTCTATCCAAATATTTGAATCAAAAAAAGAGTCTTTACCCGCCAACTAAGTGAAGATTAGTTTATTAAAATTTAATAAAAAACCGCAGTTGAAACACTTGGTTCCAACTAAAAGTGGGGGCAAAACCACGAGGTAACTCGGGGTATGGTGCAAACGAAAAAGGTGAATATCCACACAGATATCCACCTTTTCGTTTGCACCATACTGGGTGTTAAATCATTTCGACACTTCGTTTAACGAAGGAAGTTAAATCCGCTCCGGAAAGAAGTCCTCTAGATAATAGAGCCAGATCGAATGCTTGTTTTGCCAGTTTAGATCCCTCTTCCTCAGAAGCAGAAAGAATCCGCTTAATCAACGGGTGGTTTCCATTGACAGTAACTTTGTAATTGTCAGGTAGCGTACCGTAAAAGTTCATGCCACCACCAGTTTTTGCCATATCTTTCATACGGCGCATAAATTCATCGATCGTGACGGATACAGGTAAGTCCGTTTCATGGAGTGCGCCGACTTCCACCTTCATATCCTGACGCGAAATGGCTTTCTCGAAAACTTCAAGTGCCTTTTTTGATTCATCTTCGGACAGTGACAGCTCTACCTTGTCATCCTTTTGGATAAGTTTATCGATGACGTCGGCGTCAACACGTTTCAATTGCACTTTTTCACCACCCTTCTGCTCCAAATAGGAAGCAAAGTGGGTGTCAAGCGGTCCGTCAAGTACCAGTACATCGTAGCCCTTGTTCAGAGCAGTCTGGATAAAACCATCTTGCTGTGCAGGATCGTGGGTGTACAGGTAAACGATATTACCATCTTTATCTGATTGAATATCTTTTACTTTTTCGTAGTATTCTTTGATGGTATAACTTTGGCCGGCCGTGCTTTTGAGTAAGCAGAAGTCATTTGCTTTTTCAGCAAATTTCTCGTCGCTCAACATGCCATATTTAATAAATAAGCCTATATCTGTCCATTTTTCCTCAAAGCCTGGACGATCAGATTTGAAAATTTCATTTAATTTGTCCGCGACTTTCTTTGTGATATAGCTGTTGATTTTCTTCACGTTGCTGTCCGCTTGCAGAAACGAGCGGGATACGTTCAACGGAATATCCGGGGAGTCGATGACGCCGTGAAGTAACATCAGGAATTCAGGCACGATATCTTTTACCTCATCCGTAATGAATACCTGCCTTGAATACAATTTGATCTTGTTCCGCTGAATTTCAAGCTCGTTTTTTACTTTAGGGAAGTAAAGGATCCCTGTCAGATTAAAAGGATAATCAACATTCAGGTGAATCCAGAATAATGGCTCATCCATCGAATAAGGATACAATTCACGGTAGAAGGCTAAGTAATCCTCATCTTTCAGTTCAGAAGGTGATTTTGTCCAAGCTGGATTGGTGTTGTTGATGATGTTGTCAACTTCAACAGATTTGTATTTGGGTTTACCTTCTTCATCTTCTCCATCGGGCTCAGAAGTTGTTTTTGTACCGAATCTGATGGGGATAGGGAGGAATTTGGCGTACTTGTCCAAAATATCCTGCAGACGGGACTGATTTAAGAATTCGGTTGACTCGTCGTTGATATGCAAAATGACATCTGTACCGCGGGTGGTGCGTGTTCCTGTTGATATCTCATATGAGGTACTTCCATCACAGGTCCAATGCGCAGGTTCGGCGCCATCCTGATAAGAAAGTGATTGGATTTCTACGGTATCCGCTACCATAAATGCTGAATAGAATCCTAAACCAAAGCGGCCGATAATTTCATTGGCATCGTTGGCTTCTTTGAATTTTTCCATAAATTCAGTAGCTCCGGAAAATGCGATCTGATTGATATACTTTTTGATCTCTTCAGCCGTCATACCTATACCGTTATCCGATATGGTAATCGTTTTGGCTGCTTCATCAAATTTGACATCAACGATCAGCTCTCCAGTTTCACCACTGTATTGGCCAAGAGACGCTAGACGTTTTATTTTCTGTGATGCATCGACAGCGTTGGATACCAGCTCACGCAAGAAAATTTCATTATCAGAGTACAAGAATTTTTTGATGACGGGAAATATGTTCTCCGTATGGATTGAAATACTACCTTTTTCTGGATTCATAATTTGTATATCGAATTTTTAATTTTTAATATTTTGGTAGTACCTGCACAATCGTTGTTCCAAACGGCTTGGATAGGACAGGATGGCAGAACAGGTGTTCATTTTGTCATAGTTATGTAAGCGAGCTGACTTCGCTGCAATTATTAACTGTCATTAGCTCGTCCATTGATTCTGCCCTTAGTTTAACTCAGGGCTTTTCGGAAAATTAGCAACATGGGCATATTTGGGGCCCAACCCAATAACGGCGTCTTTCCAAAGGAGTTCACCATCTCCCTCAAAGATAATCTCCTGACGATATTTGTTTTGCACAGCCCAGCTATTTTCCTGAAGTTCACGAGCCAGCTGGCCAGAAGCCCAGCCCGAGTAGCCTATAAAAAATTTGAGTTCACTATGCTGAATGCTATGAGACCGCAGGGCATCGATCAGTTTATCCTCATCGCCACCAAAATAAATTCCGGGCGCGACTTCTTCGCCGCTGAGTAAAAGGTCAAAACGACTGTGTACAAAAAATAAGCTCTCTTGGGCTACAGGGCCCCCGAGATAGATCGGGAAATCGCAGTCGGGTACCGTTGTCAGCAGTTGACCGATACGTACATTGGTTTTAGTATTTAAGACAAAGCCCAGACATCCTTCGTCGTTGTAGTCGCAGAGTAAAATGACTGACCGTAGGAAACGCGGATCAAGCATAAATGGTTCGGAGATCAGTAAGCTGCCTTTTTGTGGATCTAATTCGTTAAACATATGGTCAAGATTTAGTTTTTTATATAAATTACTTCTACTACTTATGATATGCGAGATCTATGCCAAAAAAAAGCTTTTCGTCAATTTCTACTAGGTTTATAGAGAAAAAGCAATGATTTTAGTAAGTTTGTAGGAAAAAAAGAGATTTCTATGTCCATTCAACATAAAGATATTGCTGCGATCCGACAGGATTATGTATTGGGTAATCTTTCGGAGTCTGATGTGGACCACGACCCAGTCCGACAGTTTAAAAGATGGTTTGATGAGGCGGTTCACAGTGAAGTAATCGAACCAAACGCCATGGTATTATCCACAGTGTCTGCTCATCATATGCCCTCATCGCGTGTTGTTCTAATGAAAGACATTGTCGATGAAGGTCTGGTTTTTTTTACCAATTACGAGAGCCGAAAAGGCGAAGAGATGCGGGCCAACCCACATGCGTCCCTACTATTCTTTTGGCCTGAACTGCAACGACAGGTACGAATAGAAGGTGTGATTGACTTTGTTAACGAGTCTGACTCAGAGGAGTACTTTCAGTCTCGCCCCAAGGGTAGTCGTCTTGGTGCAATTGCGTCGCCGCAAAGCCAGGAAATTCCCAACCGGCATTATTTGGAAGTGAAGCTCGAGGAGCTTGCGCGACAGTATGAGGATAGCGATTTTGTTCCCAGGCCTATACACTGGGGTGGCTACCTACTGAAGCCGATCTATTTTGAGTTTTGGCAAGGGCGCGCAAGCCGCTTGCACGATCGCATTGTTTATAAAAAAATAGCAGATTCTTGGAAAATCACACGCTTAGCACCCTAACATGACTTTTGACGAAATAAAATCCAAGCTTGTTGCAGCGTTCGGGCCTGCAGTAGTGCTTCGGGAAGAGACCTCAGGCTTGCAACCCGCTTTGTTCATTAGTTGTGAACATCTGGTTGATATCTGTCACTTCTTGCGGGACACGGAAGGCCTATATTTTGATTTTTTGAGTAACCTTTCCGCTGTAGATTATATAGACCATTTCACTGTTGTATATCATCTCAACTCGCTACCCTATCGGCATACGCTCGTGCTGAAAGTCGAATTGCTTGCTGCAAATCGTTCGTTAGACGAGCTACCGGAAATCCCCTCGGTAACGTCAGTATGGCGTACAGCAGACTGGCATGAACGGGAAGCCTTTGATCTCATGGGCATCTATTTCGATGGACATCCTGATCTGAGGAGAATACTTATGCCAGATGATTGGGAAGGGCATCCCTTACGTAAAGATTATAAGGATGCTGAAAAATATCATGGAATTAACATTAATTAAAGCGAATGGCTAATCCAAAATATAGAACGGCATTGGACCGTTACGAAAAGCATCTGACCGATATTTCAAGCCAGGAAATGGTCTTAAACATGGGGCCTCAACATCCATCTACGCATGGCGTATTGCGGTTGCAGTTGATTACTGATGGCGAGGTGGTGAAGGAGGTCGTGCCCCATCTCGGATACCTGCATCGCTGTTTTGATAAACATGCAGAGTCTTTAAACTACGGAAAGACGATTCCTTTTACCGATCGGCTGGACTATCTGGCTTCGATGAATAATAGCCATGCTTTTGTGATGGGTGTAGAACGCATGCTGGGACTGGACAGCAAAATTCCGAAGCGAATTGAGTATATACGGGTACTGGTCTGCGAACTTAATCGAATCGCATCACACCTTATTGCAATAGGGACTTACGGCATCGATATAGGAGCCACGACACCTTTTCTCTGGTGTTTTAGGGATAGGGAACATATTATGAATATGCTGGAGTGGGCGTCAGGCTCGCGGATGCTATACAATTATATCTGGGTAGGTGGCCTGTTTTATGACCTGCCTGTGGGCTTTGAAAACAGGTGTATGGAGTTTGTCCGTTACTTTAAGCCTAAATTGGTGGAGCTGGACGAAATACTCACTTCAAATCAGATTTTTATATCCCGAACGGCAAATATTGGCGTTCTCCCACCAGAGGTAGCCATTAATTACGGGGTGTCAGGTCCTATGCTACGCGCGTCAGGTATCAAATGGGATTTGAGACGTATCGATGCTTACTCTGTCTATCCGGAGATAGAATTTGACATTCCGATCGGTAAGGGGGAGATGGGGACTATAGGAGACTGTTGGGATCGGTATAAAGTCCGTGTGGATGAAGTCAAAGAATCGGTCCGAATTGTGGAGCAATGCTTAGAACGTCTGCAAAAAGAATATGCGCGCACTCCCGATTTTGATCCTCGGGCGCTGGTTCCTAAAAAAGTCAATCTGAAGGCACAGGACTATTACATACGTGCGGAAAACCCCAAGGGTGAACTTGGCTTCTATTTCGTGACAAAAGAGAAATCGGATATCCCTTTGCGGGTAAAATCCCGGGGACCGAGTTTCAATAACCTGTCTGTCATTTCTGAACTCGGCAAAGGGGTTTTAATTGCGGATTTGATTGCTATCTTAGGATCGATTGATATCGTGTTGGGGGAGGTGGACCGTTAATTTTTGCGGATGTGTGCATGGTTTACAAACGTTTTAGCAAAATTAGATATTAATTGTATTGAAAATGTTGCATTAAAACGCAGAAAAACTTGCATATGTAAGCAATATTCACCATATTTGCAGTCTCATAATTTAAGTTTATAATTGGTTAATGAAAGCTCGTTACTCCCATAGTAGCGGGCTTTTCTTTTCTGCAGCAGTCATTTCGCATTCATTCATTGTATTGGCTACTTTTGGTACTGGGCGATGACGGGGGATCAGCCGTGAAGTCATAATTTTCGTGTTAAGTACTGCGCTGAATTAGGTGTAAATTGTTACCTTTACTGGTCTTAAATAAAATAAAGTGACTGACAGTTTAGTTATCATTCCAACATATAATGAAAAGGAGAACATTGAGAAAATCATCCGTAAAGTTTTTTCCTTGTCACAAGCATTTGATATATTGATCGTTGACGACGGTTCGCCTGACGGGACAGCAGATATCGTTAAACGGTTACAGCGCGACGAATTTTCTGCCCGTTTGTTTATGGAGGAGCGGCGCGGTAAACTGGGGCTGGGCACGGCTTACATCCATGGTTTTAAATGGGGGCTTGCACGTGAGCACTATGCGTATATTTTTGAAATGGATGCTGACTTTAGCCATAATCCCGAGGATCTTCTGCGTTTGCGGCAGGCATGTGTCGATGGTGCCGATATGAGCATAGGTTCCCGATATATCAAAGGGGTAAATGTTGTTAATTGGCCGATGAGCCGGGTATTGATGTCTTACTTTGCCTCCGTGTATGTACGGCTTATTACTGGCATCAACATTCAGGATGCGACAGCAGGCTTCGTATGTTTTAGGAGAGAGGTGCTTGAGACGATACCCTTAGATAAAATTAAATTCGTCGGATATGCTTTTCAGATTGAAATGAAATTTACAGCCATTCAATATGGTTTCCATGTCGTGGAGGTGCCGATCATATTTACCGATCGGACGGAAGGTACCTCCAAAATGAGTACAAGTATTTTTAAGGAAGCTTTTTTCGGTGTGATCCAGCTAAAGTTGGGTAGCATAGGAAAGCGATACAAGAGAAATTAACAGGTTTAGGGCAATGAACGAAAATTTAGATCCAAATCCGGAGCGTTTGAGCAATACTGACCGGGACATTGAGCGGGCACTCAGGCCGCAGGCTTTCGAAGACTTTACTGGGCAGGCGAAAATATTGGAAAATCTGAGCATTTTTGTGAAAGCCGCCAGACTCAGGGGCGAAGCATTGGACCATGTCCTTCTGCATGGGCCGCCGGGGCTTGGTAAAACAACGTTGTCTCATATCATCGCCAATGAAATGGGGGTAGGCATCAAGATCACATCCGGACCGGTCCTCGACAAGCCCGGTGATCTCGCGGGACTATTGACAAATTTGGAAGAAGGTGATGTCTTATTTATTGATGAGATCCATCGTCTAAGTCCCTTGGTGGAAGAGTATCTATATTCCGCAATGGAAGACTTTAAAATCGATATTATGCTCGAAACGGGCCCCAATGCCCGTTCCGTTCAGATTTCTCTGAATCCCTTCACTTTGATCGGTGCTACGACCAGATCGGGCTTGCTGACAGCACCCTTGCGTGCGCGCTTTGGAATCAACTCACGTCTTCAATATTATGACGCGAAGTTGCTGACTACCATTGTACTTCGTTCTGCACATATTCTCAATACGCCCATTTCAGAAGAGGGTGCTTACGAGATAGCGCGTCGGAGCAGGGGCACACCTAGGATCGCGAATGCGCTGTTGCGCCGCACACGGGACTTTGCACAGATAAAAGGTAATGGGAGTATAGACCGGGAAATTGCCAGATATGCTTTGAACGCGCTGAATGTTGACGAAAATGGATTAGATGAAATGGATAACAAAATCCTGTCTACCATTATTGATAAATTTAAGGGTGGCCCTGTTGGCTTAAAAACAGTAGCAACAGCGGTAGGGGAAGATGAGGGCACCATAGAAGAAGTCTATGAACCATTTCTTATTCAGGAAGGTTACATTATGCGGACATCACGGGGACGTGAATGTACTGAGGCGGCTTATAGGCATCTAGGCCGGGTGCATCATTCTAAAGGAAACACATTGTTTTAGCTCTTTCAAAGCAGGCTTAGCCCGTTGCTTTTTTTAAGATCCTATTGGTTCTGCTTAGTAGAGCCGGACTTGGCTTCATCTGTTGAAAATAATGTATTTGAGCAAGAAGCTCTTCTTTGATCCAAGAATGCTTCTTGCTCAAATTGTTCAAAATATCTAGACAGTTTACGAGCACTGCGACCGGACACTTTGGGTCGATCACCCATTGAAATGCATATTCGATCAACTCTTCTTCAATATCTTGGGATAGCGGGTAAACGTTGTTTTTGTCGGCTGTCAGATACATCAGGATTTTACTGTAGCTGCGTAAGCAACTCCAGTTCTTTTGCATTCTGATGTTGCCAAAAAATTGCGGCAATAGTCCCTCTAACAACCTGCTGTCTTTTAAGACTATCGTTTCAAATACCCATGCGGCCCGGAAAGAAACGACTTTGTCCTTCTCCAATGAGATATCAAGCAGATCTCCAAGGCTTATGCCTTGAAGAATATCCAGGGAAAAGTCCGCTACCTCAAACGATCTTAAGGTAACGGACAAAAAGTTTATTTTTTCACTGTAGGTCATTCACCTGTTATTTTTGCGGTTTTTCCCGATTGATTTCAGTAATATCTACTTCATTCATTTTGGAGTCGCCGAGTAAATATTGGCTAAAATAATCCCCCATTTTCCAGAAGAAGTATTCCGTCATGTCACCAAAGCCATGTCTTTGTCCCGGCAATAAGAGAAAATCGAACCGCTTGTTTGCTTTGATCAACGCGTCGACCATCCGTATGGAATTGGCGGGGTGAACATTATTGTCGATATCGCCAGTAGCAATCAATAGCCGGCCTTTTAGGTTTTTGGCGAGCTCGGTATTTTTATTGATATGATAGACAAAAGTTGTGTCACCCTTTGCGGAAACTTTTTCGTTGACTCCGTGATGCCGTTCACTCCACCAGCGGTTATAGATCTGATTTTCATGGTTTCCTGCACCCGATACAGCAACTTTGAAAAAATCAGGATAAACCAGCATGGCAGCTGTTGACATAAAACCGCCACCAGAATGTCCCGTGATTCCGACCCGGTTAATGTCTATAAATTTATGGCGGTCAGCAAGCTGTTCGGCCGTCACCTTTTTATCTTCGAGTCCATAATCGCGGAGGTTGCCATAACCGTAGGTGTGATACCATTGTGAACGGGAGGGATGGCCGCCGCGGTTGCCCACAGTGACAACGACAAAGCCAAACTGTGCCAGGCGGTCTATTCTATCCATGCTACGGCCAAAGGACTTGTTTACAGCCTCAGTCTGCGGGCCTGGGTAGACATATTCAACGAGCGGGTAGGTTCGGGTACTGTCAAAATCAAAAGGCTTGTACATCACGCCATACAGGTCAGTGGTGCCATCGCCCGCTTTCACCTTGAAGGGTTCAGGAAATTTGTATCCCGCTGCGAATAGCAAGGATAGATCTGCCTTTTCCAGCGTCATAATTTTCTTGCCACTGCTCGAATAAAGTGCAGATTCGGGTACGGTGTTGACCCTGGAAAAGTTATCTACAAAATATTTTGACGACTCACTCATTTCGACTTGGTGATCAAAATTGCCCGGAGTCAGCAGCTTGATTCCGCTACCATTAAGATGGATGCTATATTGATGGAAATAATAGGGGTCTTCATTTTTTTCTTTCCCTGAAGCGGTAAAGAAGAGGGTCTGGCCTGCGGGATCGAATCCAAGGACCTCTTCACAATGAAAGCTGCCTTGGGTGATCTGGTTGAGAAGTTTGCCGTTATTATCATAACGATAATAATGCCCCCATCCGTCTCTTTCCGACCAATGCACTAATTGCTTTCCATTTTCGATAAGTACGGGTTTTTGGACATCCAGGTAGACATTGGAACGTTCCTCAATAACGGGGGTTACCGTACCATTGATATGAACTTTTAGAAGATCTATTCTTTTGAGGTCGCGGCTTGAACGCGAAATATAAAACTCTTGATTATCGCCTAGCCAGTAATTGACGAAGTAGTCTTCTTTGTAAGAGTTCTTATCTGGAGTTTTGCTCCAGTTTGAGATCGTCTGGTTTTTGAACGCAGCTATATTTAGCCTGCGGGGAACTTTTGTGGCTGCATCAAAAATATAAAATTCGGTTTCAGTGGAGTCTACTTCACCGGGCATCTGGTATTTGTAGGTTTCCAATGTGGGGCGAGAGGAACCTACATTGTTAATGACCCATAGCGATTTTAAGGCCCTATTGTCTTTTCTGGTCAATGTAAAATAACGTCCGTCTGGTGACCAGTTTATCCATACACGCTTGCGCTTGGATGCCTCATCTCCATCTTTATCCTTTTCATCGCCGGTTGTGGTACTGTATTCATCACCACCCCAGGCGTAGTATTGCACCCCGTCTTTGGTAATTTGATGCTCGATGATTGTGCTATCTTTCTCATTCTTTACAGCCTTTTGATAATTCATCTTATCCATCCAGTACAGATTGTAATTTTTTGCGAAAAACACGGTATTAGTGTCCGGCGAAAAAGTTGCCCAAGCGAGTGGTGGCTTTACTTTTGTGGAGTCACTAATTTCAGTAACTGTCTTTGAAGCGAGGTCGTACTCCAGATAAAAGAGTTTTTTCTTTAAGGTATCGGATTTGTTTTTAAGTTTTTCAATTTCCTCTTTAGACTTTACCGTGTCCTTTGTGCTTTGTACCTGAAAACGTATTTTTCTCTCGTCTTTTGTAAATTTTAGTCCCTGTAGTTCGAGATGTTGTGCATCAACAGGGTTTTTCACAATCTTCGTGATCTGTGCTGCCAGCTGCACGTTGTCAAATAGGGACTCTTTTTTCTGGAGAGCAGGAGTGACGATGTACCAATTTTTTCCCTGCGGACCTGCATACTCGTACCAGAAACGGTCTGAAAAATTTATCCAGTTAGGTTTAACAGTTGTTGAAAAGATCATTTTTTTCAGCTTCTCCGGAGAGAATTTGGCAGCTAATTGGTAGTTGGGTTTTGCTGCCCGTTCCTGTACCTGCTGTGCATGACCAATGTAAGGCAATAAACTGGCTGCAACAATAAAATAAAACTTATGCATTAAATTAATATAAATAGATAATTTGGGTTTTGGTCATAAAAATATCCATTCTGAAGTCGCTCAACGAATAATTCGTGTAATAATACTATGATGGATAGAAATTTTCACTAAAATTGACCAAAAAAAGTTCCTGTGTAGCCCGTGTGACAGCTGTATACAGCCATCGCAGGAATTCGAGGTCCAACATTTCATCGTTCACATAGCCCTGGTCTACAAAAACAATGGGCCATTGTCCGCCCTGTGCTTTATGACAAGTGACAGCAAAGGCAAATTTGATTTGCAGCGCATTGTAGTATGGGTCTTTTTTTATGGCTTCCAGCCGGTCTTTTTTGTCAGGGATATCTGCATAATCCAAGGCGATCTCCTCATAAAGGTTCTTTTGATCATCGTAGGAAAGGCTGGGGCCGTCGGCATAAAGGCTGTCGAGGATCACTCTACAGGTAATGGGTTCTATTTCATCCAAGTCTATGAATTCTAGGGTTACATCGGCGAAGCGATAACCATGTTGGTCGTGTATATTACTGACTTTTCGCACTTTGGCCATATCACCGTTGGCAATAAAACCTTCACCCATATTATTCTCCTGCAGCCAGTAATAATTGTTTTTGACGACCATAATATAATCCCCACCTGTCAGTTCTTCATCGCGAAACAAGATCCTATTCCGGATATTCTGATTATAAAGGTTGGCGGACCGGTTTGACCGGCAGATGATCATTGTGTTTTCAATGCCGTACTTGTCATAAGCATAATTGATACCTTCAATCAGTCGTTCACCCGTCATACGATAAAGGTCTTTAAATCCTTTTGTTATGAATTTGGGGAAAGGAAATTCATATTGTTCCTGTGTGCTCGAAGTGATCTGCTCACGTATTTTTGTAGCGTTGTATAAAATGCCTGAGTCTTTGGATTGCCTGACCACTGTGGTCAATTCAAGGGGATACACACAGAGTTGAAACTCATTCTCCAGGTAGCTGGGGCTCAGTGCGGGACTATCCGACAGACCTACAGGCGGTAACTGTGCTGTATCGCCGACAAAGAGTAGTGTGCAGTTTTTGCCCGACTGTACATAACGGATCAGATCGTGAAGTAAGCTCTTGGAAAAGACGTTCGCCGGTTCGTTGGATATCATGGAAGCCTCGTCAATGATGAACAATGTGTCCTCATGCAGATTCTCACCGAGCATAAAATCCATTTGAAAGGAAACTGCGGATTTCTTGCGGTAAATTTTTTTATGAATCGTCAGCGCTTTTCTTCCGGAATAATAGCTCATGACCTTGGCAGCCCTGCCTGTAGGGGCCAACAGAACAGCTCTTTTTTTTAAGGCAGGTAACACCTTCACCAATGCGGCAATCAGCGTAGTTTTTCCGGTGCCGGCATATCCACGGAGCACAAAACAGGACTGTCTGTCAAAGGATAATAAGAACTCTTCCAATAATTCGAACGCATCCAGCTGTTGTGCGGTCGGCTGCCAGGGGAATTGCTGTATGAATAGATTTTTGATGAACACATCCAAAGTTATTCAAAAGGTTTGTCTTATCCTCAGAAAAAGCTACTTTTGCTTTAACAAGTTTTTATTTTTTACAACTCAGCGGATGAATTATATCTCAAAACAGTTCAACATTCATTATCTCCCAGAGTACAATCTTTTAGTCAAGGCAGGTTTTAAAAAAGATGTACTGACCGTGGTCGACAAGAATTCTGTAGTACCGATATTAATTGAGTATCCTTCCGAAGAACCTATTTTGGACGCAACACGGATAATGAGCTTACCTTTCCGTTTTGTTCGGGTTGTCATCCCTCATCAGAGTTTTACGTTTATACCTAGAGAGTTTTTTGAGAAAGATCATCTCGAACAGTATCTGGAGTTTTTAGATACTCCGGTCAAAGATGATACGTTTATTTATTATTTAGATAATCTTAATTTAGTCGCTCTATATCAGTTTGATAAACTTCTGTTAAATCGTTGGGTTAGATTGTTTCCAGACGCTGTGCTGCTCCCCGAATTCGCCGTAGTTCTGGACCGTGCGCAGGAGCGGGTCTCGTTGCGGGGAAGTGTGCTGGGCCTGCATTTTGTCGGTAGTAATGCAGTCGACTTTTATCTGTTCAAAAATGGTATTTTCCAACTTTACAACAGTTTTGAGATTTTTAGTGCTGATGATATCAGCTATTATATCGTTAATATTATAACCCAGTTTAGTCTGGGGGCTACGATCAATAAGATCCTTCTTTCAGGTGACTTTACCGAGAACTATTACAACCGCATAGCATCCTATACAGGTACGGTTGAGGTGCTGGAGATTAAAACTAAAGTTAGGCTGGCTGACGAAAATATCCCGGCTGATCTGACTGCTTATAATGTGTTATTTGATTCTATATTATGCGAATAATAGGAGGTCGTCTGGGGGGGCTACGCTTAAATCCACCCGCCAATCTGCCTGTAAGGCCAACTACCGATATCGCCAAGGAAGCGTTATTCAATATATTGCACAACCGATTGGAATTTGAAGGTCTAGGCTGTCTTGACCTGTTTGCAGGTACAGGTAATATCAGTTTTGAACTTGCTTCACGGGGCGCTAAAGCGATAGATGCCGTTGATCTCCATATTAGATGCGTGCAGTATATTGCTGAGACGGCCAAGAAGATGGAGGTTCAGCAAATCAATGCAAAAAAAGCAGATGTATTTAAGTTTATTTCAAGCTGCAAAAGCAGCTATGACCTAATTTTTGCGGACCCGCCATATGATATTCCAAAACTTCCGAAACTGCCAGCCCTAATTTTTGAACGACAATTGCTAAACGCGGGCGGCCTGCTGATTGTTGAGCATCCGTCAACGCGGCAGATGGAAGCACATCCCAATTTTCTGGAAACTCGTAAATACGGGTACTCGTCTTTTTCCTTTTACGTTAATCCATTGTAATATGAAAATAGCAGTTTTCCCCGGATCATTTGATCCTTTCACTTTAGCTCATCAAGATCTCGTGGAGCGGGCCTTACCGTTATTCGACAAAATTATCATTGCCGTAGGTTACAATGCCAATAAAAAAGGAATGCTCGACCATGATGAGCGGGTTCAAGCCATTAGAGGAGTTTTTGCCGATATCAAGGCTGTTGAAGTTCAGAAATATGACGGCCTTACTGTTGATTTTTGTGACCAGGTCGGTGCCAGGTTTATTTTACGCGGACTTCGCAATACCAATGATTTTGAATTTGAAAATGCGATCGCGCAAAACAATCTTTTGCTCAACCATAAGGTAGAGAGCTACTTTTTAATGAGCCGGTCGGGCACTGCTCACATTTCGTCAACGATTGTGCGAGATGTGTGGTATAATGGTGGTGATATTCGTGCAATGGTGCCCTTTAATATCATCGATCTTTTAAATAAGAAACGCGCAGTTCGTAAATAAGCTGAGGTAGTACTTTTTTTTCGACAGAATAATATTTTGCAATCATTTATTTGTATCTATATATCAGTACATTAGCTTTGTTCATATAAACTTTTTTGTGAAATGATTTTCTGGTCGGAAGTGCTGTTATTCTATTTGACGCAAAATAAAATTCTGAATATAAATGTCTAATATTATATAGGATTGTATATCAGTGTCTTATTATTGCTGTGTTAACGGTGAGAGCTAGCCGCGTCAAGAATCCGCATTTCCTCTTCAGACAGCTCAATCTGTATTGCTCGGGCCAGTTCTTCCAACTGCTGGATGGAAGTTGCGCTTACGATGGGCGCTGTAACGCATGGTTTATGGAGTAACCAAGCGAGGGCTATGGCAGACATGGGGGCCTGCTGATTATGGCTTACCTCAGCCAAGGCATCCAGAATGTGTAGTCCACGTGGATTGAATCGATCTTTTAATGCCACGATGCGCTTGGCTTCTTTGATATCATCCAGATTACGGTATTTACCCGATAGAAACCCGCTCGCGAGCGAGTAGTAGGTGATCACCCCCAAATGATTATCGGCTGCGAGCTGCGCATATTGTTGCTCAAATTTATCACGGTCATACAGATTATATTCCGGTTGGATTGCCACATAGGCCGGTAGGTTATGTCTATGCGCTATCTCCAGAGAATCCTTGATGCGTTCGACACTTAGGTTGGACGCACCAATCCACTTCACCTTGCCAGACTGTATGAGCTGTTGATAAGCTTCTAGTGTCTCATCTATGGGTGTTGAGAGGTCATCGTGATGCGACTGGTAAAGATCTATAGTTTCAACCTGCAGCCGTCGGAGCGACTCTTCTGCACACTTGATGATGTAATCTTTTTTCAGGTTGGGCTTGTCATTGTCTACACGGCGCCCGCCTACCTTTGTAGCGATCTGCACGCTGTTGCGGATATCTCTTTTGCTTATCCATCGACCAATGATCGTTTCCGATTCTGACCCACTATGGCCGGGCACCCAATGCGAATAGTTGTTCGAAGTATCAATAAAGCTAAATCCCATATCAACAAATGCATCAAGCAAAGCGAATGACCGCTGTTCATCTACGGTCCAGCCAAACACATTAGCACCAAATACCATCGGCTTAAATTCGATCTCACTATTTCCTAGTTTTGCTTTCTTCATGCTGTGATACGGATTGTTTCTTCTAAATTAACAAAAAAACGTATCTGATAGTCAGAAATCAGGGTTTAAAATAGAATAATAAAAATTTCTTATTCATTTTCAGTCAGTTTAAAAAAACGCCTGTAGTATAATTTGGAATAATAAAAACTTTGCGTACTTTTGCATCATCCCAAACGGATATGCCCGGATGGCGGAATTGGTAGACGCGCTGGTCTCAAACACCAGTGGGAAACCGTGCCGGTTCGACTCCGGCTCCGGGTACGCAAAAAAAGGCTTCTCATGATGAGAGGCCTTTTTTGTTCCCCGACACAAAAGGTGAAAAAAAACACCACAAGGATAACCTTATGGTGTTACATGAATATAGTGTTTGATTAGTTTTTAGCGAGCACCATTTCGGGAGTTTCCTTGCCTCCATGGCAGGTTTTGCATGAAATCGCTTTGGCCGGTGCATTGTCCCAACTTCGGTTAAAGTATTTCTTATTAATCTTTTGCGTCATTTTGATCATCGCCCTGCCAATTTCTTTTTTAGGATTTTCGTCACTTGCAAAATCCAGCTTTTTGGGGTCTTCTTTGGATGGGGCATGACAGAAACCGCATTTGACTCCTAGTGCCACATTAAACTCCTTCATTGTGGCTATGAGTTCGTCATGTGATATATTTTTAGGGAGCACTTTGAGGTTGGTCGGCTTAGGATCTTGCTGAGACTTCTCCTGCTGAGAATTAAATGCGCTTAACGCGAGGGCAATAGCAAATACCGACGCTATCGCGCCTATCTTTTTTAGGTGTTTCATTTCTCTTTTCTTATGCTTTAGCTAAATATAAGCATAAGAAAAGCAATATACAAACGAAAATGAAATTATTATGACATTTCTTTTCAGGAGTGTTGTGTTATCGTCGTACCGCGTCCACTTTCCAGCTCTGACCGTTGAGTTGGTAGTCGATTTCCAGGGAAGATCCCTCAACCTTAACTAATTGGGTCTCTGTGTTGTCGTTGGATGTCCAGGTACTATCGTTCGTTTGTTCAAATACAATACCCGTGATATTTGGGATTCCTGTATAGAATTCTATCCTAAAGGTTGAATTATTCTCCCGCAGTATGCGTATCAATCGGTTTTCCCTGTCAACATCCAGGGCATTCCCCTGAAACCGGACACGGCCTATAAAACTACCCGTGACCGCCGGGGCATCACCTGTCGTGCTCTCGTTCTTTTTACATGAAATATTGGTAATAAAAAACAAAAAGAATAGAACGAATATCTGTGATAATTTCATGCCGCTAAATTTTGGACTAAAATAAGCTTTTTTCATTAGAAACTCAATTGATCAAGCCCGAAATGATATTAATCGTCAATGCAACTACAAACGTATTCAAGGCAAAAGATAACAGACCATGGAACAGTGTTACCCTTCGTATTTTTTTAGAGGAGACGCTTACATCGGAGACCTGAAAGGTGCAGCCCATGACAAATGCGAAATAAGCGAAGTCGAGATAATCGGGTTTTCCGTCGCCCGGAAATTCCAATCCGCTTCCTGCGCCATCGTATTCATAGTACAACCGCGCGTAATGGAAAGTGTAGATGGTGTGGACCAAAGACCACGATGCCAACATAGCTGACATGCAGGTGATGATAATCACCATTTCATCGAACTGGCTATCTTTGCTCGAGATGATGATACTCAACACCGATACAAAACAGCACAGCGTTACTAAAATAATAGAGAAAGAGACGAATAGCCGGCTTCCATCTTCTTGCTGAGCTTTTTTTGCAATAGTCGCAATAGGCATCGTATAGAAGACGTACCAAGACAAGAAGATATAACATAGACAAAAGCCCAGCCAGCTCAGAATAAGGTTTAATAACATCAAAGACTTAATGGGCGATAAGAAAAAAATCAGTATAAAAACAATAGCTGCTGCCGAAGCGCGATGGATCGACTGCATATGGTGCAAATACTCCTTAACCTTATTCATGACTATTCAATTAACAATCGAATTGTTCGTCAGCCTCGTAGATCTTCGGGTTGCCGTGATTGGAAAGCAGCAGTAGAATAGACTCTTCCTCGTAGTTACCTGGATTAGAAAAGACAAAATCTAGCTGTCCATCAGCATCGATATCGCCCGCAAACAATGTTGTCATAAATACACCGTCAAACTGTTCCTTTCGGAAAATTACCATTTCCTTTTGCTGTCCTTGCAGCTGATAGCCCAGTTGATAGTTTGCGACTTCGTGAAATAGTTTTTCGTGTTCATTTTCATCGCTCTGCACCTGTGTGGATTTGATATCTCCTGAAGCTTTAAGTGTGATTAGCTGGTTGCGGAAACGGTACTCCACGGATTCCTTTGGCCATATTTCTGCATGGCGTATTGCGACGTGTTCCACAATACCGGGTTTCAACCCATTAATTTTGAGGAACAAAAGCGAATTTCGTTTCGATTCTACATTCTTAGTAGCCACCTGTGCACATTCATCGAAGCCATCCCGAAGCACATAGTCGACCTTATCTAGAAAGTACTTCCCATCTTGTTCATAAAGATCGAACCAGTCTTTATTCAGTACTGCTGTCGGGTCTCCTTCCCAAATGCGGTAACTACGGAGGAGAAAGATCTGTCCGGCGGAAGTGTCCGCTTTAACAGGCGCACGGACTGATCTGTTGACATTTGGAGGGAGACTGTCTAGGGAGTCTGACTTGGATGTAGCGACTGCCTTCCGCTCCGTAGTGGATGTATTACAGGCTTGCAGCACCAAAAACGCCCATATCATGGAAGCAAAATATCTAATCATATACCGCTAATTTTATTTAAACTTAGATAAATTGCTTATGATATGCAAGAACAGCGGGCAGTCGTCGAACAATTTATTCATAGACTAGTCAACGGATAGACATAAAACTCGCGGTAGGAATGCTATCTTAAGAAAGTGCTTCCCTGAGCAGTGAAAAGGATTTCAGGCACTTGTCATCATCGAAAATGTAGGAAGTGGCCATAATTTCGTTCACTTTATGGTCGGCAGCAAATTTCTCTATTTCTGGACCAATTTTATTTTTGTCACCTACAAATGCGCAGGACGCCATTCCTTGAACTGCCTGTTCGATCGCTGGGATACCTTTGTAAATCACTTGCTCAGTGGGTGGGGATAATGGTTTTCTACTATTGGTAACAATACCCGCAAATAAATTGTAAAAACTGGTCGATAAGTGTTCAGCTTCCTCAGTCGTATCCGCAGCAACAACGTTGACACATGAAATGAAGTACGGTTTTTCCAGCGCTTCAGACGGTACGAAGTTTTGGTGATAAATCATGCTCGCCGAGGCAAATTGCGCTGGAGCAAAATGGGTTGCAAATGCATAAGGTAGACCTAGGCTTGCTGCCAAGTATGCGCTATCTGTACTCGACCCCAGTATATAGAGCGGTATGTCCAATCCCTCACCGGGAAAAGCACGTACTTTGGCGTCATAATTTGCTTCATTAAAGTATCGCTGCAGGTCCTTCACGTCCTGTGGGAACTGGAATGCTGTATTCAAGTTGTTCCTGCGTAATGCCATGGCAGTCAATTGGTCCGTGCCCGGAGCCCGGCCCAGGCCGAGGTCTATACGTCCCGGAAATAACGTCTCTAAGGTACCAAATTGTTCCGCGATGACGAGAGGTGCGTGGTTTGGCAACATGATGCCACCTGAGCCGACCCGGATCCGGTTAGTTTTTGATGCAATATGTTGTATCAATAGGGAGGTGGCCGAACTGGCAATATACTCCATATTGTGGTGCTCTGCGTACCAGACTCTTTGAAAATCCAATGATTCTATATGCTGTGCGATTTTTACACTACGCGCGATGGCGCCTGCCGCATTTTCACCTTTTTTGACCGGAGCTAAATCCAATGTTGATAGTACTATTTTATCCATGACCTAAAATTACGGAGAAGTACTTCGACAATTGTAATGAAAATGTCTATTCTGAGATCCGATTCGTATGTATGACAGTAAGCTGATCATTTACAGTTGTGGTAAAAAATACAAAGGAGTGACCGCCATCCCGAACCTTAAATTTCTTTTTGATTTCCTCAGTTTTCAATGGAAAATTTCGCGCGCTGATGTCCGCGATCAGTCCGTTTTTGTTCTTTTTGAAATCTGTAAACGATTCTACTTGCTCAACCGAAAATATTTTTCCGGGAAAATCAGAGATTTTTTGAGAAGAGGTATACAGGTGACTGTGTTTATGTAGCTTTTTGATATCATATCGTCGGGCAAGTGTTTTGAAAGCGCCGGCCTTGGTCAGTGCAACATCAGGTTCATAAAGATAGGATAACGGCTCGCTGTATTCAGCGATTGCCAAACGTTCTTCTTCGTATGTAAACGAGAAGGTCTGTGGCAATTGTTTTAAAAGGCGTACTGCATGGATCGTCGGCATATCTTCATAACCTTTTTCCTGTACCATGAGCAGTTCTTTACATTCGTTGTGCACGGATACAATATAAACATCCTTCACGCTCATTAACCTATTCAACGCTGATGATATGTCGAGTAGCGGGGCTAGTTTACTTATCACTACAGCCGAACGTGCCAACAATCCCTTTTGAAGGGTTACCAGATCAGGTTCACACTCTTCCAGCAGGAAGACCTTTCTAGTTTGCACCCTTCTGGATGGATCCAGATAAATATAATCAACGTGATCCGTCGTTTGTTTTAGTATGTAATCTACGCCATCCGTGTGTTCAACCAGGATGTTGTCAGCTCCCAATACCGAGGCGTTGTGGGCAGATATGGCCGCAAGCTCTGCGTCCCGCTCGCAAGATACGACCCGTCCAGCTCTCGTTGCAAAATAAAAGCTATCCACCCCGAATCCACTTGTCAGATCAATTAAATGAGCTCCTTCTTTTATCAGCGAACTTTTGAAACGGGCTGTCAGTTCGGACGAACACTGTTCCATATTTAATTTGGGCGGATAGTAAACGCCGGCGGTACGGGACCAGTGTGGCATTTTAGTACGTGCACGCTGCTTGCCATCTAGTTGAGTAGCTAGTTCTGACGAGGATATACCCTCAAAAGGTGTTTTTTTTAATGCTATTTTTGCCGGAGATGCATCCAGATTGCTTTCCAAAAATTGCTGGACCTCCTTTTGAAGGATCAATGTATTCATCTATATTTTTTTAACAAGGAGCTGACAGGTATAGGTATCTTTTAATTCGCTGATCACTTCTTTATCCACCAATACACGATTGATGGTTTCTTGGTTGTAATAACGTATTGTGATCAATTCAAGTCCCGATTCATAGGTAACTTTAAAGCGTTGTTCGAGTTCGGCAATGAGGTCCGTCAGGTTCTGCCCAGTATCATCCACAGACACCGCAAAGTTGATTGCAGTATTGCGCATCATGTTGATCTTGATCCGGTGCTGGTGAAACAGATTGAAAATATCCCGGAGATTGTCCTCCACGATAAATGAAAAGTCCCGTGGTGATATCGATATAAAGATCTGATTTACCTTAAAAATAAAAGACGGTACCGGCAAGGTTTGATTGGTACTTTTGATGACTGTTCCCGGAGATTCTGGGTCAACAAAAGATCGTACGTTCAACGCAATTTTTTTGTTTTGCAAAGGCTTGATCGTTTTGGGGTGGATGACGGTTGCTCCATAATACGTGAGTTCTATAGCATCGGTGTACGAAAGTTCAGGAATCAGTTCAGTCTTTTCAAACCATTTCGGATCGGCGTTGAGGACACCTGGTACATCCTTCCAGATGGTCACATTTTCGGCGTTTAGACAGGCTGCAAAAATGGCTGCAGAATAATCGGATCCTTCCCGTCCCAATGTAGTTGTAAAGTTTTCTGATGTACCGCCAAGGAAGCCCTGCGTAATGACAATATAGCTATCTAAAATTGAGGGTAGCTCAGCACGTATCTTTTCCTCTGTTTTGCTCCAGTCTACAATAGCCTCGCGGTACGTATTGTCCGTTAAGATATAATCCCTTGCGTCCAGCCATTTGACTTTTTCACCGGTAGATGCTAAATATGCCGCCACGATCTTCGTAGAGATCAGTTCTCCCATAGATACAATCTGATCGAATAAGTAATCGTATGAATCTTGTGGATCTTCTTCCAGAATCCATTCTATCTCGACAAAGCAATTGGCGATTTCGTCAAATATAGTTCCTCCTGTGGGGAATAATTCCTGTAGTATATGGAAATGAAAAGCCTTGGCTTCCTCAAGGGTCTGAAACTGTAAACCTGTATTATTGTAGTATTCTTTGGTCAGCTTCTCCAGAAGGTTTGTCGTTTTTCCCATGGCGGAGATAACAACCAGTAAGGCTTCACCTTTATACTTCGAGATTATCCGGGCTGAATTTCTGACACTTTCGGCATCTTTTACTGATGCACCTCCAAATTTAAAAACCTGCATTTATTGTATTGTTAAGTTGACTGCTAATGGATACTATGGATATATTCTAACCCTTTTTCGGAAATCAGATGCTTAAATTTAGAATAGGGAATACGTAATTCGGTATTACCCTCGGCATAGGATTTGATTTCGTAAATGTTATAATAGAAGAGAATATGATCTTTTTCGAAAGTGAAATTATCTGCCAAAGCAAACTTGCCTTCGTCAAAAAAATATTTTCCGCTTAAGGAATCGTTTTTGCTGAGACCTTCCTGTTTACGGAAATGCTGTTCAGCTATCTTCAAAAATTCACTTTTGTTTTCCTCCTGAATGATATCGTTTATGGTGATGGGACGCACTGTGCGCCTGTCAAAGTTGGAATATAAGGTAAAGTGGTCTCCGTGAGCGCCGCCGGTATATTCCTCTTGTTTAGTGCGCAGGCTCAATAAAGAGGCTGTGTTGGCTACAACATCTATCCGCAGGTCTCGGTTCCAGGTAGCGGTCGAGATGCCGTTGTTGTCATCGACATATTCGTTATAAGAGCTAATAAAGCGGCGAGCAGCGTCTTCCATGCTGGTGTCACCTTCCAAATGAACCACAGCAGACACAAGCTTATTGATGCTGCTGTCTTTAAAAACAGGGTAACTTGCTCTGAAATATGTTGTATCCAGATGATCTTCTTCCTTTAAAAAATACTTGCTATGCTCATCGATGACTTTGTTGCTATACACTAGTGTGTCCGCCTGTTCCGTACGAGGTAATGTCGCACTCTGGTTGTTGCAAGAATACAGCAAGCCACTGATGAATATTATTTTAAAAAGAAGGTAAAATCGCATTCAGTTGATTGTTTTTGCTTTCTAATATGTAATTGAGACATTAATCCACTCCGCATCAAAATCGGCCTTATACTTCTCATAGAATTTGATAGCAGGCTCATTCCACTCGAGCACCTGCCACACCATACCGTGGTAGCCACACGCTTTACCATAAGCCAGTGTCTGATCAAAAAGTAGCTTTCCAAGTCCTAGACCACGCATTTTTTCAGTGACGATCAAATCTTCCAGATAGAGCCGGCGGCCTTTCCAGGTAGAGTATCTGACATAATATAACGAAATTCCAACAATTGCGCCATCCACTTCTGCGACGAAAGCTCCCCAGACCGGGTGTTTGCCGAATCCTGCATCTTCAAACGCCTCTAGTGAGACGGTCACTTCATCAGGCGCCTTCTCATAAATAGCCAATTCTCTGATCAGCTCCAGCATCTGCGGGCAATCTGACTTTATTGCTTCACGAATTATCGGTTTAATCATTGTTTTTATAATGTTTGATGACCCTTTTGCCAAAGATCGTGCTACCAATACGAACCATGTTTGATCCTTCCTGAATGGCTATCTTATAGTCGGATGACATCCCCATGGAAAGAATTTTAAAATAATCCTCTTTACGGAAGAAGCTCGCTTTGATACCATCAAATAGCATCTTTAACTCGTAAAATTCGGCTTTGATCACTTTTTCATTATCCGTATTCGAGGCAATGCCCATCAGCCCGCAAATGCGTACATTCTTCAATGCGATAAACTCCTCATCTCGGAGCAGTTCAATTAGTTCAGCATGATCGAAGCCGAATTTAGTATCCTCTTCCGCTATATATACCTGTAGCAGGCAGTCTATCACCCTGCCAGACTTTAAAGCATGCTTGTTGATCTCCTTCAAGAGCTTTAATGAATCTACCGAAGCAATCAAATTAATGAAGGGAGCAATATATTTCACTTTGTTGGTCTGCAGATGTCCGATCATATGCCATTGGATATCTTTGGGTAAAGCCTCAGCTTTCTCCACTAATTCTTGAACATGATTTTCGCCAAAAACACGTTGTCCCGCCGCATAGGCTTCCATGATCTCAGAATTGGATTTGGTCTTTGACACTGCTACAAGCTGAACGCCCACAGCTTCGGTCTCCAATTTTAATGCTTCTAAATTACTGGCAATACTCATTTACGCTATAGTTTGATGATCTAAAAAGCACCAAATATCGGTGCTTTTTGTAAATTTGTACAAAACTACGAAATGCTACGATTAATACTGAATCTACTTGCAGTGATTTTTTTATTTGGTTCTTGTGTCAGGCCGGAGGATAAAGATATTATCTCCCAAAGCAAATTTGTGAAAGCGCTGACAGAAATCCAACTGATAGATTCCTATCTGAATATTCTGCCTATCGACAGTGCCCGCAAAGTGATGGTGCCTTTGTATCAGGTTACTTTCGATAAGTATGGCTTGGACTCTGTTACCTTCAGGAAAAATCTGAACTATTACGGCAGGGATGCAGAGGTCATGGCAGCAATTTATAAGAAAGTGGAGGATAATCTAACCAAAGAAAACAAGTTTTATACAGACATCGAACGTAAAAAGCAGGATTCGATCCGGACCAGAGATTCCATTCTGAATGCGCGGATTCAGGATAGCACAAATCGTGTGATGCGCCTGCAGCAGCAGTATCAGGAACGCATAGCGGCCCTTATCCACTATCAGCCAAGTAAAGAGAAATTCAGTTTTAAAGAAGCCTCATCATTGTTTAACCGGACCTTCCAGGTCAAAACCGGACTTCGTCTGGAAAGTTTTCTGATGAATCAGCTGTTCGTTAGTGGCTCAGCTGGCGCAGCGGCAGGTCCTGCTTCGACTGGCAATGCCGTTTCTCCGGCAGCAACAACCGGCGCAGCAGGTAGGGATTCATCCGCCAAGCCTGTAGAAACACCGCTACGACCCGAAAGGAGACCGTTGAAAGTAGAGCGGTCACCTGTACTTTCAACGCCGCAGGAAATCAAGCCTCCGGCAAAACTTTAACCATCAAAGAAGATTATTAAATCTATGGTATATCCATTAAATGCAATTGATAAACTCGGGTTTTCCGAGATCAAAGATAAAATAAAGCAAAAATGCCTGAGTGAATCGGGCCGGGAGCTGGTAGAAAAGATCCAGCCACAGACACGTTTTGATCAGATTGACCGCTTTTTAAGACAGACCAGTGAGTTTAAGGAGCTACTCGTAAATGATGGCGCTTTTCCTGTGGAGAATTTTTTTCCACTAAAAGCCATTGTTGAGAAAGCTAGAGTTGAGGGTACGTTTTTACTTGAAGAGGAGTTTTTTCGTGTCCTATTGTCGTTAAAGACTGTGTATGCGATAATACGTTATTTTAACGAAAGGGAAGGACTTTACCCCAACCTTGAGCTGCTGTTTGAGCACCTGCCTATTGAAAAAGGAATTATCCGCGATATTGAATCGGTCGTCGACGAGCGTGGTAAACTCAAAAATAATGCCTCTAGGTTATTACTTGAAATCAACCAGCAGATACAGCGGGCGGAGCAAGAAGCGCTTAAACGAATGAATAGCATCTTCAAAAGCGCGCAAGATAGCGGGTGGACCGCCGACGGTAATCTGACGGTGCGTGATGGACGTTTGTGTATTCCTATTCTAGCCGAAAATAAACGTAAGCTGAAAGGTTTAATTCATGATGAGTCTGCGACAGGTCAAACTGCTTATATAGAGCCAGAAGAAGTGTTTCACCTCAATAATAAGATAAGGGATCTTGAATTTGAGCGTAGGCGGGAAGTGATCCGTATTCTTGTCGAGCTGACTGATAAAGTACGTCCACATATTCCTCTGCTTCTGTCTTATCATGGCTTACTGACCAAAGTCGACTTTGTGAGGGCCAAAGCGCTCTTCGCATTGGACATTGAAGCCGAGATGCCTGAACTGTCAAAGGAAGCCGAGATTCATTTGGTCAATGGTCGCCATCCGTTGTTGTTGCTTAATGCACAACATCAGCATCAGACAGTAGTACCATTAAATATACAGATCGGCCAGACACAGCGTATTATTGTTGTCTCCGGGCCGAATGCCGGTGGTAAGTCTGTCTGTATGAAAACCGTGGGATTGCTACAGATTATGGTGCAGTCGGGGCTGTTGATTCCGGCTGAGCCGACGACCAAGGTGGGTATTTTCAAGCAGCTATTTGCTGATATCGGCGACGATCAGTCTATCGAAAGCGATTTAAGTACCTATAGCGCGCATCTCTCAAAAATGAAATATTTTACGGAGTTTGCGAATGGTCGCACATTGGTGTTGATTGATGAATTTGGAACTGGCACTGACCCTTTGTTTGGTGGTCCGATAGCCGAAGCCGTATTGGAATCTCTCAACAAAAAGCAGATTAGGGGCGTGATTACCACTCACTATTCCAATTTAAAAGTATTTGCGAGCAACACCGACGGTCTGGAAAATGCATCCATGTTATTTGACAATCGTGAAATGAAGCCCATGTACATCCTTCAGATTGGTAAGCCCGGAAGTTCCTATGCATTTGAAATCGCTCAAAAGATAGGATTGGGTAAAGACATTCTGGAATCTGCCAAAAACAAGATCGGGGTACAGCAGAAGAAAGTGGATACCTTATTGATAGATCTGGAACGCGAAAAGAAAGAGGTTTTTGATACGAAAGTGGCCATCAACAAACGCGAGAAAGAGCTCGAGACCATCAAATCGGAATATCTGGAATTACAGCAATACCTGGAGGAAAACAAGCGGGCTATTCTGAAGAAGGCAAAAGAAGAGGCACAGGATATTATCCGGAACTCAAACAAGCTGATCGAGAATACCGTGGCCCAGATCAAATCGGCGAAAGCAGACAAGGAAAAAACACGTGAACTACGGAATAACTTGGATCAGGCATTGAAAGCTGTTCTGCCAAAAGAACAGAAAACAAAACCTTTGGTTAAGGAGAAGGTGGGGGAGTCTACCGAACTCAATATAGGGGACTGGGTGCAAATTTTGGACAACGGTGCCGAGGCACAGGTCGTTGAAATTGCGAAAAATAACTTGATTCTCGCCATGGGCGAACTAAGGACTGTTCAAAAACGGAAAAACGTTATTAAATTGGAGGGTCGCGAAAATAAAAAGTCAGCGAAGAGCCTATCCAAGACGCTTTCAGCTAGTACGGTTGCTGATTTTAGTCCAGAGTTGGACCTAAGGGGCATGCGTACCGAAGATGCGCTGCAAAAACTGGAAAGAGTGCTTGATAGGGCGGTCATGATCGGTTACCCTTCACTGAAGATTGTCCATGGCAAAGGCGACGGGATCTTAAGGAAGTTTATACGCGATTATTTACGTAAGTATAGCCATGTCACGCGTTTTGAAGACGAACATCCAGATCGCGGCGGGGATGGCATCACCTACGCCTATCTATAACGAGAGCATTCGATAGAACCCACATCGATAACCGGGTTCTATCGAATTAATATACCCATAAAAGTTTAACCGTGTGGATTATGGAGAGTATCACCAATTTTTTGATCAGCGAGCCCTTATTGAATGCCCTTACCTCCATTTTGTGCGGCAGTTTAATAGGTTTCGAGCGGGAGTATAGGAACAAATCGGCTGGTTTTCGTACCGTGGTACTGATTTGTTTTGGCTCGGCGATGTTTACCATCGTGTCCTGCCTATTTACTGGAAGCAGCAGTGATAGGGTAGCAGCCAACATTGTTACAGGCATAGGCTTTATAGGCGCCGGCGTGATTTTCAAAGGAAAACTGTCCGTGAGTGGACTCACCACAGCCGCCGTAATATGGGCTACAGCAGGGATCGGCATGTTTGCTGGGCTCGGTAAGCTGCAATATGCGATATCTTTTTCCATATTCATGGTCCTTATCCTTGCCCTTTTCCAGCGTATAGAAATGCTGCTGGCACGTTATTATCTGGTGCGCTCACTCCATATCAAATTCGGTTCAAACGAATTTTACCATTTGCACGAGTTTGAACAGATGGCGCTGGATTTTAAAATTAGAGCTACCCGACGTGTTATTGAGAAAGTTGAGGGTAAGCTTGAGGTTATGTATGATATCTCCGGCAAAATGGTCGACCTCGACCGCTTTAACCAGCAACTGGCGGCTTCGGCAGTGATTGATGAATTTTATTATAATAAATAAACTACTGGTTTGATTATACAGCCTGATCTTTACCACCAAATGTAATCATAACCATGCCTGCGATGATGACAAACATACCAACCACCTGTTGCCAGCTTAGCGGACTCTTGAAGTAGAGTGCCATCGCAAGCTGCACGGTCAGAAATGTTCCGCCCGAGCACACCGCTATGACGATAGGCTGAGATACATTTTTGAATAGCTGAACGAGAAACCAGCTGGCGGAGAGCAGAATAATATTTCCAACGACCAATGTCAGCCACTTGTATTTAGGGTGAATCCCACCAAGCTTAAATAGGATGGAGGAGATAATCTGGCAAGCCCAGAAAGCCGCGAAGTATAGGTAATTTAACATACACGTAACATTATTCGTATCTACTGTAAGCACTGTTAAAAGATTGACGCATCATTGCAAACTGCGCTATGACAGCATTCAGAAATTCTTCATCCAGCAGTTCGAATACACCGTTTACACCACCGATGATATCGACCTCAGCAATTTTATAGGATTGTTCGAGGTTTCCCTGTTCAAATTTGATGATAAACTTTTGATTCATCCCAAAAATAGAAATTTTGCAATCGGGATGGGGGAGTTCGGCTATTAATCTCATGAATGTCTTGTTGTTTAAATTACTGTAAAAGTATAAAAAAACGCCCAAATGCAATACATTTGAGCGTCCAGGATTATGATATGATTAGAAAAAGGCAGGATTATACAATTCCCTGTGCTTTCATCGCATTGGCGACTTTAATAAAGCCACCGATGTTAGCACCTTTTAAGTAATTGACAAAGTCACTTTCTTTACCATATTTCAGGCAGGTTTCATGAATACTTTCCATGATCGTCTTCAGGCGGTTGTCCACTTCTTCCGTGCACCATTGCGTACGGATTGAGTTTTGAGACATTTCTAGACCGCTGACGGCAACTCCACCGGCATTCGCCGCTTTTCCGGGCGCGAAGCTGATTTTAGCATCCAAGAAGACTTTGATGGCTTCTGCAGTCGATGGCATGTTTGCGCCTTCAGCGACACACACACAACCATTTGAGACAAGTGTCTTGGCATCCGATTCATCCAGTTCATTTTGCGTTGCACATGGAAGAGCAATATCGCATTTAAACTGCCAGGGCTTTTGTCCCGGCAAGAATTGAGCATTTGGATAACGAGACGGATATTGATCCAAATTACGACCCAAGGTCGCGCCAAACGCCATTTTTTCAGCATCAAAACCATCCGGATCATACAATGTTCCAGAGCTGTTTGATACCGTTATTACTTTTGCGCCGAGCTGTGTTGCTTTTTCAACCGCGTAAAATGCGACGTTTCCGGCCCCCGAGACAGTGGCTACTTTACCCTGTAAAGATTGGCCTTTGTGCTTAAATATGCAGTCTACGAAGTAGAGTAGGCCGTAACCCGTTGCTTCCGGACGGATATAAGAGCCACCCCACAATTCGCCCTTACCGGTCAATACCCCTGTAAAATTGTTCTGAAGACGTTTGAACTGACCAAATAAAAATCCAATCTCCCGTCCGCCGACACCAATATCTCCCGCAGGCACATCTGTGTCTGCACCGATATGACGATAAAGTTCAGTCATGAAGCTTTGACAAAAACGCATAATCTCGTTGTCCGATTTGCCCTTCGGATCAAAATCAGATCCACCTTTACCACCGCCGATAGGCAAACCAGTTAAGCTATTTTTAAAAACCTGTTCGAAGGCAAGAAATTTTAGAATGCTTTGATTTACAGAAGGAGCGAAGCGAAGTCCACCTTTATACGGGCCGATGGAACTATTCATCTGCACACGATAACCCCGGTTTACCTGAACTTCATGATTGTCATCTAACCATGTTACTCGAAATGATATGATACGTTCAGGCTCTGTCAGGCGTTCAAGAATTTTTTGATCGAAAAATTCAGGATGATTCTCTGTGATATAAGGAAATAAATCCTCGGTAACCTCTTTTACAGCTTGTAAGAATTCTGGTTCATTGGGATTACGTTTCTCAACGTTAGCAATGAACTCGTTAAAATTTTTTGACATGTTTTAATTAGTAAAATTTCCCTTTGGCTGGCACTAATTTATATATTTTCTAATAAAAAACCAATTTTTGTTGATTTTTTATAAATTTTATTCTGTTCTGATGAAATTTCATATTTTTTCATAATGCTGCCATTTGTGTCCGTTTATATGGTCAAACCGCTCAATTAGCGGATTTTGTTCGATTTAAACTGTCGTAAAGAGAATCATTGTCGATTTAATGATTTTTAGTTGTAGCTGTAATGATAGCTCGGTTATTCTGTTATGAAGTATTACAGGCTATGGAAAGCCTAGTTATCTTTAACTTGGCAGGAACGTGTAGGCACTTGGGAAGGAGCAATTATTTGACCGCCAAGAAGTGACAGATATTCGTGTATTGAGGAGAAGTGGAAAGAATGTTAAATCTACTATTTAACATAATATAAATTATACAACTCATATTATTGGATCAGATGAAACAGGTTCACACAAGCTGCCTTATGGTAAATCCATTTGCGCTAGTAGCTAACAAATACGATTACCATGTCTATGATAAAGCGTCTTCAATTTGCCGCATATTAAAGCGAAAGATTCCAATAACCGCATAAAAAAGAACTCAGCTTAATAGCTGAGTTCCGAAATAAATATTTAGGTTGAATATTTAAAATTTAATTTTAGTCAACAGCTTGAATCATCAATGCGCCAACAGTGAGATTGGTACGCGGATCGATGACAATCGCTTGAGAATTTGCAGCATTTTCATCTTGAAGATCAAATACGAGATTCTCTGCCGACTTGATCGCAATGCGGCCAATGTCGTTCAGCTTTATCGCTTCATCATAAACTTTTTCCTGTGTATTGATATCAAACTTGTAAAGCACGTCGACAACTTTAATTTTTGTCAGTTTGCTGTGGCTTTGGATCAGGTAAATTTGATCTGTATCCAACGGTTTGTTGTCAAACCAACAGATATTTCCCTGGATGTTCCGTTCAAATTTTGGCGGAGCTTCGACATTCGCTATTGTGTCGCCGCGGCTGATATCGACATCATCAGACAGGTGAACGATCACCGATTGTCCATTTTCGGCGCGTTCAAGATTCTGGCCATTAAATTCAATGGCTTTAATTGTGCTGTAGGTTTCTGCGGGATAGATGATGACGGGCGAGCCTACCGTCAACCCCTCTCCTAACACACGACCTGCATATCCCCTATAGTCGTGTAAATCATCCGTTTGTGGCCTGACGACCCATTGCACCGGAAATCTCCAGTTTGCGGACTCACTTTCATGAATTTCCACATGCTCAAGGTAATCCAGCAAGGATTCGCCTGAATACCAAGGCATACGGCTGGATTTATGAACAATGTTGTCGCCTTTTAAGGCGGATACCGGAATGAAGTCTACTTCCTTGAGTCCTAATCTCGCTGCTAGCTGTAGGTAATCGGCCTTGATCTGCTCGAATACTGAGGCACTATAGTCGACCATGTCCATCTTATTGACGCATACCAGTACCTGTTTCATAGCCAATAGTTTGGCAATAAACGAATGACGTTTTGTCTGTTCAATCACACCCTTACGGGCGTCAATCAAAATGATGATCAGATCGGAGTTGGACGCTCCGGTTACCATGTTTCGGGTATATTGAGTATGCCCGGGAGCATCCGCTATGATGTACTTTCTTTGGTCTGTCTGAAAATACTTGTAGGCGACGTCGATAGTGATGCCCTGCTCCCGTTCCGCCTTTAGTCCGTCTGTCAATATGGCCAGATCGACGGTGCCGTCGTCGTTTTTTCGGTTTGCACGCTGTATCGCTTCCAGCTGGTCATCCAAGATAGAATTCGTATCGTAAAGCAAGCGGCCTATCAAGGTACTTTTTCCATCGTCGACAGAACCGGCTGTTATAAATTTCAATATATTCATTGTTGTCAATATCTATTAAAAATACCCCTGTTTCTTACGTTCTTCCATTGCCGCCTCCGATACTTTGTCATCCATGCGCGCTCCGCGTTCGCTGACGGTAGAGGCTTTTATTTCAGCAATAATATCATCCAGCGCTGTTGCCGTGGAGTCCACTGCAGCTGTACAGGTCATGTCGCCAACTGTTCTAAAGCGGACAGATTTGCGTTCTATGACGTCCTCTTCATCGATATTCAGAAACGGCGCCGCAGCCATCAATTGGCCGTTTCGTGTGATCACATCACGTTCATGACTAAAATAAATCGACGGCAAGGCGATCTCCTCACGTTTGATGTAATTCCAGACATCAAGCTCCGTCCAGTTGGAGATCGGAAATACACGTACGTTTTCGCCCTTATTGATTTTGCCGTTGAAAATACTCCATAATTCAGGACGCTGGCGCTTGGGGTCCCATTGTCCAAATTCGTCACGTACCGAGAATATGCGTTCCTTGGCACGTGCTTTCTCTTCATCCCGTCGTGCACCTCCGATACAGGCATCAAAACCGTATTTTGAAATTGTATCCAAGAGGGTAACTGTCTGTAGTGCATTACGACTGGCATTTTTGCCTTTCTGTTCAACTACTTTGCCCTGATCAATACTGTCCTGTACGTATCCAACGATTAGTTTTTCACCTATCTCCGCAATAAGCTGATCGCGAAAAGCAATTGTTTCCGGAAAATTGTGCCCCGTATCGATATGAACTAACGGAAAAGGAAACTTACCTGGTCTGAAGGCTTTTTTTGCCAGATGGACCAGCGTGATTGAATCTTTGCCGCCCGAGAACAGGAGCGCTGGTTTTTCAAATTGTCCCGCGACCTCTCTCAAAATATATATAGCTTCCGCTTCTAAATGATCTAAATAGTCCATTTTTTGAAATGATAATAGTTGATGTAATGAATTTTGGCTTTATTTATTCATGGGACTTTACCGCATGTAGCCCACATTCCTTTTTACTCTGGTCTTCCCACCACCACCTGCCGGCGCGGAAGTCCTCTCCTTCCTGTACGGCTCTCGTGCAGGGCTGGCAGCCAATACTTGGGAATCCCTTGTCGTGCAGTACATTGTATGGGATATGTTGCTCTCTACAGTATTGTTTTACCTCTTCAAACGTCCAGTCAAACAAAGGATGGATTTTAATGATCTCGTTGATTTCATCATATTCGACAAAATCCATGTCGTGTCTGTTTGCAGACTGTTCGGCACGTATACCTGTGACCCAGATTTTCTTACCTTTAATCGCACGTTGCAGTGGCTCTATTTTTCGGATTCTGCAGCATTCTTTTCGGTTCTCCACCGATTCATAAAATGAATTGGGGCCTTTTCTGCTGATAAACTCTTCCAACAACGCGGTGTCCGGAGTATAGGTGCGAATCGGCAATTGATAGCGTTCCAATGTGCGGCTCCAGAGGGAGTATGTTTCTTTAAACAGCCTGCCGGTGTCCAAGGTAAATATTTCGATATCTATATTGTTCTTGCCAATCCACTCGGTTATAATCTGGTCCTCAATACCAAATGATGTCGAAAATACCACTTCCGAAGGATATAGTGCAGCGATAGTCTGTAGCAGAGCCACATCTTTTTTATCGCCTAATATTTCTTTAATTTCCTCAACGTTCATGACGTAAAATATTTTTGGTATGTTCATTCAGCTGTTTCACCTTCGATTCGAAATCCCCTTTGAGCTGATCTCGGTAGGCGCTCATCAAGGATAGCGTCTCATCGATTTCTTCGGGCAGCAGATCATTTAACAGTTCCTTCACCCGCTTTGCGATCGTCGGCGATTTGCCGTTGGTTGAAATGGCAATTTTGAGGTCGCCCTTTTTGACGATGGACCCCAGGTAAAAATCACATAGCGCCGGTTTGTCTGCCGCGTTAAACAGGATATTGTGCTGTTCGGTCAGTTTGCGCAACTGTTCATTCAGTTCCATATTATTGGTCGCAGCAATGACCAGCCGTTTATGTGCTATGTCAGTAGGCTCAAAAGGCCTTAAGTGCAGTCTGATATGTGGGTATTCTTTGAGCAACGTTTCAAATTCAGGAATGATCTCCCTGGCGACGATGGTCAGATTGAGGGACTCATCATTCGTTATCAGGGCCTGAAATTTTTCCAGTGCTACCTTTCCGCCCCCTACCAATAAGGTTTGGATCTGATCAAGTTTGACGAATATAGGAAATAGCTGATTCATGCTTATAAAGCTAATGCTTTTTCTTTAATCTGCTGGAACGCCCGGTGTTTGGCGACGACCTCTCCGATAATAATGATCGCCGGTACCCCGATTCTCTTCTCCGTGGATTCATCCAATATATTTTCTATCGTGCCCAGCACCACTTTTTCATTTGGTAAAGAACCATTCTGGATCAATGCGATCGGCAAGTTGTGCAAGTTTCGTTCACGGTAAATGGATACGATTTCAGCCAGTTTTCCGTATCCCATCAACACCACAACGGTCGCATTGGAAGTAGCAGCCAGGTGCAGATCTTTAGAAAGTGACCCGTCCGATTTTGAGCCCGTTATGACCCAGAAGCTCTCACTGATCCCACGGTATGTCAAGGGGATCTGCTGTAGTCCCGTAAGGCCTATTGCCGACGAAATACCCGGAACAACCGCGGTCTCAATGCCATATTGGGCAACATAATCGATCTCTTCACCACCCCGGCCAAACACAAAGGGGTCTCCACCTTTTAAGCGGACTACATGGCCATAGTTCAACGCGTAATCGACCAATAAGCGATTGATCTCGTCCTGCGAAGTAGATAGCTGTTCGGCACGCTTTCCAACATAGATCTTCACGCAATCAGCTTTCGCATAGCCGAGTAATTCATCATTGACAAGTGCGTCATACAAAATGACATCCGCCTGCTCGATTGCTCTGATCCCTTTAAGACTGATCAGTTCTGGATCACCGGGTCCGGCTCCAACCAGAGTTACTTTAGCTTTTATCGACATTCTCTTTCCTCCTCTATACCAGTGCTGGTGTTAAATTTTTACGTTGGTACACCTCATTTATAAAATTTGTCGCTTCCTGTAGGTAGCTCGTTGCAAAGTCAGCTGACGGTTCATTTTTGCTTATCTGCAGTACAAGTTCCGTAAACGGACGGTCAAAGCTGTATTCACCGGACTCAACAAAGTGTGTCTGAAACTCGTTGATCACTGTATTTTGTGTGCTGGCGCTGATTCCTTTATCCAGTAATAAGGCTTTGGCTGCCTGTACAAATGCATTGTACGCATGATAGATGGCATCCGCAAATTTTGATTCCCGGTAAGTTTCGTTTGCCCATTGCAGTTTTTCCTCAGCTTCATAGATCAGGGTAGCGACCAGGTCAATCACGACGCCAGCACACTCTCCTACGCCGATAGCTGTCTGGAAAGTGCCCTCATGTCCCCAGTCGACAAACTCGTCCTCAGACAGGTTGGTCAGGTCGGACAGCGGTTTCAATAGGGTGTAAAAATAATTCTTGCCCTGTCTATCATAGTAAGCATGGAAGTTTTCTGTAGCTTCCGCATTCTTTTTATAATCGCTGAGGATCAGGTCCACGACATGGAGTACACGTTTGGTTGGCACTTTGATGACCCGCTCCGCCACACGGCCTTCACCGTTGCCGATCGTTCCGCCGCCCAACATCACCTGAGCAGCAGGCACGATTTTGCCTTCCGCTTTGACCGAGCTGCCATGGAAACCGATATGAGCGAGCCCATGCTGTCCACATGAATTCATACAGCCCGAGATCTTAATTTTCAAATCCCGGTTAAATACAAAGTCCTGATAAAATTCAGCAATATACGACTCGATCACCCGTGCCATTTCCGTACTATTGGAGATCCCCAGATTACAGGTGTCTGTCCCTGGACAGGTAGTTACATCTGCTGTACTGTTATACCCTACCTGAGCAAGATCTAATGAACGAAGTACTTCATAGATATGTGGTAGTGATTTTTCCGTGGCATATTTCAGCAGCAGACTTTGGTTTTGTGTAATTCGGATATCATCCGCAACAAGCCCCTGTAGTCCAGCGACCAAGGCTCTCGCTTTGTCTGTGCCGATATCACCTGTTGAGACCCGGACATAAACACCGTAGTAACCTTGCTGCTTCTGTGCAAATGTATTGGTACTCTTCCATACCTGGTAGGCCAGGTCAGTTTCAAGGTCTAAAGCTTCAAGCTTGTTGTCGTCCGGTGGTAGCGGCTGCTCGATGCGTGTGCGGTCAATCGGAAAAGTCTTAACTTTCGTCGCGATCTTTTCGGCCTCAATCAAACGCAAGACTTCATCCAGGCCGAGTTTTTGGATTAGGTACTTGAAACGGGCCTTATTGCGGTTGCTGCGCTCACCGTAACGGTCAAATACCCGTAATGTGGCTTCTATATAAGGAATCAGATCATCCTCCGGAAGGAATTCATTTGTTGCTGCGGCCAAAAACGGCTGGGAGCCGAGTCCACCACCCAACATCACTTTAAATCCACGCGTCTCTATCCCATTGACAATTTTTACTTTGGGTATAAAACCGAGGTCATGAATATATGAAAAGGCGGTGTCTTCATCGCTCGCCGAAAAAGACATTTTGAATTTACGGCCCATATCCGCACAGACCGGATTGCGCAGGCAATATTCGAAGGTAGCCTGTGCATAAGGAGATACATCAAAAGGTTCGTTGGGATCAATGCCGGCTGTCGGCGAAGCCGTCACATTGCGGACTGTATTACCACAGGCTTCCCTCAATGTTATGTCATCTTCGGCCAATTTTGACCAAAGTTCAGGAGTGCGATCCAGGCTGACATAATGGATCTGAATATCCTGACGTGTCGTCAGATGGAGATTATGACTGGCATATTCATCCGATATTGCCGCTATTTTGAGCAGTTGTTTAAAGGTAACCTTGCCAAACGGAAGTTTGATACGCACCATCTGAACTCCGGGCTGCCTTTGTCCATATACTCCCCTCGCCAAGCGCAATGATCTAAATTTCTCATCTGCGATCTTTCCTTCGTGGAATAACCGAATCTTTTTTTCAAGTTCAATAATTTCCCTTTCCACGACCGGATTTTCTAATTCTGTACGGAAGCTTTGCATAAAACAAATAAAATCTATTGATTTAGTATTCTTTTCTCGAGGTCAAATGTAAAAATATTTTTTTAATATTCTATAATATCTACCAAATTAATATATATTTGCCGTATAAATTTTAATAGACTTAACCTGTAGACTAATGGGTGTAACGATAAAAAGGTGTCTTATAGTGTTGATTTTTAGTGCCGCAATCATTTCAAAGATGAGCTCCTGTGCACCTAAAGTCAAGAATGGCTATAGTAAAGAGCGGGGATTTGAAGGTAATATTTCTCTTTCAGGTGCTTTTGCCTTGTATCCTTTGGTCGTGATCTGGAGTGAAGACTTTAAGAAGGATCATCCAAATGTTCGTTTTAATATCTCTGCGGGTGGTGCGGGCAAAGGCATAGCCGATGTGCTTACCGGTATGGTCGATATTGGGCTGGTATCGCGGGACCTCCATCCGCAGGAGATTAAGAAGGGCGCTGTCCCCATTATCGTTGCTAAGGACGCTGTTATATGTACACTAAATCCGGACAATCCGAATTACGATGCACTGCTCAAAAGAGGCTTGACCAAGGACGAACTGGCTGGCATTTTTATCGATCGCCGTTATAAAACATGGAAACAGATCGATCCCCGGTTTACAGCCGACCCGATCAATGTGTATGTCCGTTCGGATGCTGCTGGTGCGGCAGAGACTTGGGCCAAATTTTTCGACCATAAACAGGAAGACCTGCAGGGCGTAGGGATCTTTGGCGATCCCGGTATTGCGCAAGCCATCAAAGACGACAAATACGGCATTGGATTCAACAATATCAATTACGTGTACAATTTAAAATCAGACAAAGTATTTGACCGAATTGATGTATTGCCACTTGACCTGAATAAAAATGGGCAGGTTGACCCTGATGAGCAATTTTATGGCACTTTGTCCGCACTGACAGAAGCCGTGGCAACGGGAAAGTATCCTGCTCCCCCGGCAAGGGACCTGACTTTTGTCACCCACAATAAGACAGAATCATTGCTGCTCAAAGAGTTTATAACCTATGTGCTGCAGCCCCAGGCTCAGTCCAAGCTCCTGGAGAATGGGTATGTGCCTTTGAGCCAAACCTTGATAAAAGAAGAATTAAATAAATTATAGCATGTTAAATATACGTCTGGTTAAAGATTCTCTAGTCAAACGATCCACATTAGTGCTGCTGTTGGTTTCTTTGTCGGTCGTGCTTGTCATCGCCGTTGGGCTGACCGTCAAGTCGATCCCTTTATTCGAGTACAGCAACATTTTCCAGCTGCTGACAGAAAAAGTCTGGTCGCCGATGAAGGGATCATTCGGCTTTTTGCCTTTTATTGCCGGTACGCTTGCTGTGACCTTAATCTCTCTTGTTATTGCTATTCCGTTATGTATATTGACAGCTGTGTACTTGACCGAATACGCATCGGACGCCCTAAAGAATATGATGCTCCCGCTTGTCAACGTGTTGGCAGCTATTCCACCGGTACTTTACGGTGTCTGGGGAGTGCTGTTTATCGTACCATTGATACAGCTTTATATCGCACCTCTTTTTGGCGTCGTTACGTCTGGTTATTCTGTGCTCGCGGGTGGCATCGTGCTTGCCGTCATGATATTTCCGATTATGATATCCATCATGGTAGAGGTATTGCAGACCATCCCCTATGATTTAAAGGCCGCTTCCCTTTCCTTGGGAGCCACCAAATGGGATACAATCCGGCACGTTATACTCAAAAAGGCTCGGCCGGGCATCGTTGCCGCTGTCGTCCTTTCTACGTCGCGGGCCTTTGGCGAAACTATTGCAGTGCTCATGGTTTGTGGCAATGTGCCCAAAGTGCCCACCTCGGTATTTGATGCGGGGTACCCGATTCCGGCACTGATTGCCAACAACTTTGGCGAAATGATGTCTATTCCCTTGTACGAATCGGCGTTGATGTTTTCAGCGCTTCTGCTATTTGTTATCATATTTATTTTCAATTTAATATCGCGTCTGATCCTGCGGCGTTTGGAGGGAGGTCAACATGGATAATACCAAAAGAAGATTGTTGAACGAGAAGATTGCAAAGGGATTTATGCATCTATCGGGCATTACCGTAACGGCTTCGTTGTTTTTTATCGTAGGTACAATATTGTACAAAGGCCTGCCATACCTCAACTGGGATATGGTCAGCCAGCTGCCTAAGGGCGGATTTTATATCGGGAAAGAAGGCGGGATTCTAAATGCCATTTTAGGTTCCCTTTATCTGGCGGGCGTCGCTACCGGACTCTCTGCACTGATTGGCATTCCCATATCCCTATACCTTAATGTATACCTTGGCGGTAAATCGAGAATAACACAGTTTTCCAAACTGTTGTTTGACGTTTTATATGGTGTACCTTCCATTGTTTACGGTGCGGTGGGTTTTGGTATCATGGTCTATTTTGGTATCCGCGCATCGCTTTTGGGAGGTATTATTACGGTTACGTTATTGACTGTTCCGATTGTCGTCCGGACTGTCGATGAGTTGATCAAAACCATTCCACAAGATTTAAAAAATGTCACCCTTTCCCTTGGTACTACGCGCTGGGAACTGGCCAAGGTTATGCTCCGCAGCATCCGTGCCGGTCTATTGACTGCCGTATTACTGGCTTTTGGGCGTGCTATCGGTGATGTGGCCGGTGTGTTGCTGACCACAGGTTTCAGTGACAACCTGCCCAAATATATCGATGAGCCTGCAGCAACACTACCGCTGGCGATATTCTTCCAGTTAAGCAGCCCCATTCCTGAAGTACAGGGCCGTGCCTATGCCTCGGCTCTGGTTTTAACAATCATTATTTTAATTATTGTCGTATGCACTCATATCCTTCAATCGAAACAAAAGAATCGTTGATACAGCATCCGTTGTCCGAACCGCACATTGAAATCAAGGATCTCAATGTCCATATTGACGGCCGGCATATCCTGAAGAATATCAACCTTGCACTGCCCAATAATAGCGTAACATCTATCATCGGGCCTTCGGGCTGCGGCAAAACGACGCTTTTGAAAACGCTCAATAGGCTTGTCGATGATACCAAAGGTGTTGAAATTACAGGTTCAGTACTAGTGAATGGCGAAGATATCTATGGTAGAAATGCCGAAGTAACGCATATCCGGAAGAAAATGGGGCTCCTGTCCCAAAAGCCTTATCCCCTGCCCATGTCCATTTACGACAATGTGGCGTATGGTCCCCGGATACATGGAACAAAAAGTAAAAAAGAACTGGATAAGATTGTTGAGACGCAGCTGCGCAACGTGGCCCTATGGGACGAGGTTAAAGACCGTCTAGGTCATTCTGCCAGTGGGCTGTCCATTGGACAGCAGCAAAGGCTCTGTCTGGCCAGGGGACTCGCTGTCGAGCCTGAAATCATTCTTGGGGATGAATCGACATCAGCATTGGATCCCTTGTCCACGGCGAAAATTGAAGAACTGCTCATTGAACTCAAAAAGGATTATACTATCGTCCTGGTCACCCACATTTTAAGGCAAGCCAGACGGGTTTCTGATTATATTTTATTCGTATATGGGGGTGAAATCCTCGAATTTGGCCCTACAGAACAAGTTTTATTAAATCCGCAGCACGAGATCACCAAGCAATACGTAAAGGGATTTATTTCCTAAGCTGTAGCGGGCGCGTTAGCTAACTCGTTATGGTTAGGATTGAAATAACTTAATTATGAGAGCTAGCTATTTTATTGCCTTATTAACGGCATTCTTCAGTCTTTTTATTTCTTGTAAAGACTTTGAGTATTCTTCTGCATTCGACGAGAGCTATGAAGCTTTTCAGAAGTATAAAAAGGATAACAATAATTCGTATGAATACATTGTTACCAGCTCGTCTTGGACAGGGAGTAGTAGTATCACAGCGATTACCGTACTCAACGGCCAAGTTGCATATAGGTCTTACGAAGCTAAAGCGGTACTGGACGATGGTCAGGAGAAAATTTTTGCGAAATGGCATGAGAATACGAGTGAATTAAGCACACATGCTGAAGGTTATGAGGCGGTTACATTGGATCGCGTCTATGAGCGGGCAAAGAGTGAGTGGTTAAAAAAGAGGGATGGTGTAAAAGTGTATTTTGAAGCCGAAAACAATGGGTTAATTTCTTCTGCTGGCTATGTTCCTGATAATTGCCAGGACGACTGTTTTGTTGGTGTACATATAACTGATATTAGAATTCCTAAATCCCTGAATAAATAATGAAGCAATTGCAGGATTATCTGCCCATATCAGGGGTAAATAATCCTGCATCTGTTTTTACGCAAAAATAGGGATTGATGTTACCTAAGGTCAAATAGGTTTTCCACACCAAGGATTTTCTGGGAAGTGAAACCTTCCGCATATTTTGCCTGGATATAACGCCCGAATTCTCTCGCCCGGGCAGCAGTAGATGCCATAAAGTCGGGATTCGAAATATAGGTCTGTGGTTCGTCCGGATTGACATTTTCCCCGGTATAGAATTGCGTTTTATAAGCTAATATTGATTTTTCCTTTGTCGCATAGTAGTCCGTAATGTCGATGACGATATCCGGTCTGATGTAATGATCCTGTACAAACTGCAGTACCAGTCTCGGACGGAATGCCTCCTGAGGCTTATTGTCAGTATCGCTGGTTTCCACTTTTCTTAGGCCCGCCAGAAAACAGGCCTCATTAACCAGCTGTCCTGCCCTGCCATGGTCCGGATGACGGTCGGTAATTGCGTTGGTGATGACGATTTCGGGCTGGTATTTCCGTATCGCTGTAATGATTGCTAGTTTTTCTTTTTCGGCATTCTCAAAAAAGCCATCTCTTAAACCGAGATTCTCCCGGGCTGCAAGGCCCAGTATGGCGGCAGCATCTTTTGCTTCCTGCGCTCTGGTTGCGGCGGTACCCCTTGTCCCCAGTTCACCCTGTGTGAGGTCCACGACTCCGACCTTTTTTCCTTCAGCAACATATTTTGCCATCACGCCCCCTGCTCCTAATTCGGCATCGTCAGGATGTACGGCAATGACAAGTAAATCTAATTTTACCATATTTTTCTATTCCTCTCTTATATTTGGTAGCTATATTCTCTGTCAGGTTATCAAATGACAGGTAATGCGCATGCTCCTTCTTGCTCCGGTGCCTTGGATGACATTCCACGACGAGCTGCTGTTGCGCTTAAGCTGGGCCAAAGGTAGGAAGTTTGTCGATCACTCCTGCAATAGCCGTTCAATATTACGGCAAATTTTACCTGACAATGGCGAAGTGATGGGATAGAAAAAGTCAACGACTTCCCCTTGTCTATTAATCAGGTATTTGTGGAAGTTCCAGGAAGGCTTGCTGTTTATCCGTCCGTTTTCAGACTTGTTGGACAAGAAATTATACAAGGGCGTCGTATATTCACCGATCACGTGACTCCGTTTAAATATCGAGAAACTGACCTGCTGGTTGATTCTGCAAAAAGTCTCCAGCGTACTTCCTGTCAGTGGCTCTTGGTTCCGAAAGTTATTGGAGGGAAATGCTAAGATCTCAAATCCCCTTTCCTTATACTTTTGGTACAACTTTTCTAGAGATTTAAACTGTCTCGTAAAGAGACACTGGCTTGCGGTATTGACGATGAGCAATACCTTTCCTTCAAAATCAGCAAGCGACTTCTTTTTGCCGTTAAACTGCAGAGCATCGAAGTTGTAGATCGTTTTCATATGGGCTTATAAAGTAAATTAATTTAGGTGGCGCATAGACGTCTATAGCCTGCTAGCGCCAGTTACATGACCGGCTTAGGTCTTGAGCGTTCAAATTCCCGGATGATATTCTCAATCTCAAAATCCTCTTTAGGATCATAAGTCGACTTCAGATTATGTCCAAAAATTTTGGCCACCCCCTGATAAAAGAATGCCGAGATACCGCCTTTCATCTCCTTGACCATTTCATAGCCGGTATGTCCGGTATAGCGATCGATCAGCTTGATCAGAATTTTGCCCTGAGAAATCGTCATGTTCTTGATCTCGCGGTCAAACATCTGTTTGACGTCGGTCTCACATTTATCCACCAGCGCCTTTTGTTGTTTTTTATCAGAGGTCATTGCCAGTTCCCGGTCGAGTTGATCGTATCTTTTCTGTGCATATATCGCATAAGGAAGCACCTTGAGCACATTTCTACGGAAGCGTAAATACGCTCGCCGTGCCTCCTCGCTGGACCACACCCGTTTTCGGACGATCACCACTTCGGGGATCGGAAACCAGGGCAGTACTTCGCCGGATGGCAAGGTCGTTGTCATATAATCACTTACGGTCTCCTGCGCCCCCTCGCCATAAAGCGGCATGACCAAGGGTTGGGACTGCGCCACAGCCGACAAAGACCCCAGGAGAAAAAGCAAGCCAAAAACAATTGTCTTCATCCGAATGACTATATAACACTTTTTAATTTGTCAATGCTATTAAATTTTGGTAAATTTATTACAAAATAAGTTAGCTTGAACACAGTATTCAAAATACATTAACTAAATTAAGCAAATTTACTCAAAAAAACATCATTTACCTGCAACGTTTATGAAAGATTATGTGATTGATATAGAAGCAGAAAACAAAGAGATAAGAAAACGTTATCGCGCTTTATTGCGTGCCTGTAAGCCTACGTTGCAGCGCGGAGATAAGCAGGAGATCCGTAAAGCTTTTGACCTTGCTCTGGATAGTCATAAAGAAATGCGGCGCAAGTCAGGAGAACCTTATATTTATCATCCGATTGCGGTAGCGCAGATTGCAGCCGAGGAAATTGGCCTGGGTACGACATCCATCGTCTGTGCTTTGCTGCATGATGTTGTTGAAGATACCAACGTGACACTCGATGAGATCGAGGAGATGTTTGGGAAGAAAGTCCGCCGCATTATCGACGGTCTAACCAAAATTTCGGGGATATTCGATCCGAATAGCTCCATGCAAGCGGAAAATTTCCGTAAAATGCTGCTGACACTGGCGGATGATGTGCGCGTGATCCTCATTAAGCTCGCGGATAGGCTGCACAATATGCGGACCATGGAGTTTATGGCTAGAGATAAGCAACTGAAGATCGCTTCAGAGACCAGTTATCTCTATGCGCCTCTGGCCCATCGTCTAGGGCTTTACGCCATTAAGTCGGAGCTTGAGGATCTATCGATGAAATATACCGACCCTGATACCTATAAATTTATTGCACGCAAGCTGAATGAGAAAAAGGCCGAGCGCGAGAAATTCATCGGCGATTTTATCGGTCCTATACAGGAGATTCTTCAGGAGCAGGGTATTAAAGCAGAAGTCTTCGGACGCCCCAAATCCATACATTCTATCTGGAACAAAATGCGCAAAAAGTCCATTCCATTTGAAGAAGTGTATGACCTATTTGCGATTCGTATTGTCATCGATGCGGTGGACGAAAAAGAAAAGACCGAATGCTGGAAAGTCTATTCCATCGTCACTGACCTTTATCGGCCCAATCCTGACCGTCTGCGCGACTGGATCTCCTCACCCAAAGGAAATGGCTATGAGTCATTGCATACCACCGTTATGGGCCCCAAAGGCCAATGGGTTGAGGTGCAGATTCGTACCAAACGGATGAATGAGATTGCGGAGAAAGGATTTGCGGCACACTGGAAGTATAAAGAATCGAACTCAGACTCAGGTTTGGACCAGTGGATCAAAAAAGTACGTGATGTATTAAGCAGTCCTGACCAGAATGCAATGGACTTTGTGGATGACTTTAAAATGAATCTATTTTCAGATGAGATCTTCATTTTCACTCCCAAAGGTACCTTGATCCAGCTGCCCAATAATGCAACAGCGCTGGATTTTGCGTTCGAAATCCATTCAGATATCGGTGCAAGTTGTATTGGAGCTAAAGTGAACCACAAGCTGGTGCCGCTCAGCCATGTTTTGCAGAATGGTGATCAGGTTGAGATCATCACCTCCAGCAAGCAGTCGCCAAAAGAGGACTGGCTCAACTTTGTGGTAACAGCAAAAGCAAAATCCAAGATACGTTCGTCCCTCAAAGAAGAGAAGAGACGTGTTGCTGAAGATGGCAAGGAAATTCTTGAGCGTAAGCTAAAGTCTCTCAAAGTGACTTACAATACGGACAATATTAATAAGATTGCAAACTATCTAAAATATCCAAGTTCACAGGATCTTTTTTACAACGTTGCAAAAGGTGTGGTTGATATCAAACAATTACGCGAGTATGTGGCCCATGAAAAAGCTGTGGAGATCAATGCCGGCCCTGCCAACGGCAACCAGTTTAATGCCCATATCGGTGGTCTGGTGGAGAAAATTAATAAAAAGGAGTTTGATACCATATTGATCGGTGACGATATGCAAAAGGTGGATTATACCCTCGCCCCCTGTTGTAATCCCATACCCGGCGATGACATATTTGGTTTTCTGACGGTCAATGACGGTATAAAAATACACCGTACCAGTTGCCCCAACGCTTCCAAACTAATGGCAAACTATGGTTACCGGATCCTCAAAGCACGGTGGGCCTCGACCAAGGACTCCGCATTCTTAACGGGCCTGCATATTGTGGGGATTGACGATGTCGGCTTGGTCAATAAGATCACGACAGTCATTTCCCAGGAATTTGCGGTCAATATCCGCTCCCTGTCTATTTCGAGCAATGAAGGTATTTTTGACGGTAATATTATGGTCTACGTCAATGATACCCAACAGCTGGAAAGCCTCATGAAGAACCTGAAGCAAGTCAGGGGTATTACGGGAGTAAACCGTTACGAATCCGAAAGTTAATCAAATGAATATCACAATTTAGAAACGTTATCAAATGTCAATCTAAATTGGTAAATTTGTAAAAGAATATTTTTACTATGAATCAAGCTGAAAATTTTGCAACTGTAAAAAAGATCTTTGAAGCCTACTTAGAAAATAAAAATCTAAGGAAAACCCCTGAGCGTTATGCGATCCTGGAGGAGATCTATTCGCGTACTGACCACTTTGACGTTGAATCTTTGTATATCCATATGAAGAACAAAAAGTACCGTGTCAGCCGTGCTACAGTATATAATACCCTCGAGTTATTGGTGTCCTGTGATCTGGTGACCAAACATCAGTTTGGACGTAATATGGCTCAATTTGAAAAATCTTATGGCTTCAAACAGCATGACCATGTCATCTGTATTGAGTGCAACAAGGTGGTCGAATTCTGTGATCCGCGTATCAACCAGATCCAGAGTCTGATGGGTGACTTGCTGAAATTTGACATTAAGCACCACTCGCTAAACCTGTATGGTGTATGTCAGGATTGCCAGGAAAAGAATAAAAAAGAAGAAACTGTGGCTCACGAAGCTATTTCAAATTAATCTTATATTTTTGTTAAATATAATAGTACATTTGTTCGGGAATGTTCAGGGGAAAAATTCCTGAACATTTTTATTTTTTAAATGAGTCTATTTTTATTAATAACATTTTAATTACTATACTTTAAAAGCTATGCAAGTTGATGTGCTTTTGGGCTTACAATGGGGTGACGAGGGTAAAGGTAAAATCGTAGACGTCTTCTGTCCGAAATACGATTTGATCGCTCGTTTCCAAGGCGGCCCTAACGCCGGACACACGTTGGAATTCGATAACAAAAAATTCGTACTCAACACAATTCCATCTGGTATCTTCAATGAAGGTACACTAAATCTTATTGGTAATGGCGTCGTTATCGACCCTATTATCTTAAAAAGAGAGTTAGATAACCTTAAGACAGCTGGTTTTGATCCGGTGGGTAAAGGCAATCTGGTGCTGGCCCGCAAAGCGCACCTGATCTTGCCTACACACCAATTATTGGACGCCGCTTCAGAATCGAAGATGGGTGCAGGCAAAATAGGATCTACCCTCAAAGGAATCGGTCCTACATACATGGACAAAACCGGACGTAACGGTTTACGTGTAGGTGACACCACCCTCCCCGATTTTCAGGAGCGCTATCAGAAGCTGAAAGAAAAGCACTTGAATATTCTTTCGCACTACGGTGAGATTCCTGATTTCAGCGAAAAGGAAAAAGCATTCTTAGATGCGATCGAATTTATTAAAACTATTCCTCACGTCGATTCAGAGCACTTGGTCAACAAGTACCTTAAAGAAGGTAAGCGTGTATTGGCCGAAGGTGCTCAGGGTACACTACTGGATGTGGACTTTGGGTCTTATCCGTTCGTTACTTCTTCGAATACCACGACTGCCGGAGCCTGTACAGGACTTGGTGTGGCACCGAATAAGATCGGTAAAGTGTATGGTATCTTCAAAGCCTACGCTACGCGCGTAGGTGGCGGCCCTTTCCCTACCGAGCTACATGATGAGACCGGTGAGAGGTTGCGTCAGTTGGGCCATGAGTTTGGTGCGACTACAGGCCGCGCACGCCGTACAGGATGGATTGATATCCCTGCCTTAAAGTATGCCATTATGCTCAACGGTGTGACCGACCTGATCATGATGAAAGCCGACGTGCTGGATACTTTTGACAAAATCTATGCATGTACGCATTACAAGTACAACGGTGAGGTCATTGACTATATGCCCTACGAGATCATCACGCACCAGGCTGAGCCAATTTTGGAGGAAATCGACGGCTGGAAGCAGGATCTTACAGGTATTACCTCGGCAGATGAAATCCCAGAGGCATTGCAAAATTATATTTCTTATTTAGAGAAAGCACTTGAAGTTCCGATTACGATCCTGTCGGTAGGTCCGGATCGTAAACAAACCTTAGCTTTATCCAAGTAAACTATGCGGATCGAAAGTTTTGATCTTCTCGATTCTAAAGATAAATTTCATCAAAAAGCCCTGCACTGGTCGGGGCAATTTGATGAAATTTCTTTCTTTAATAGCAATGGGTCACCTGATCAGTGGGGAAGATATGAATGTGTCCTGGCTGTAAAGGCCCTGCACGCTTTTCGTGGACAAGACCATGTATTGGACGAGTTGCAGCAGTTTTTGTCCCGGCATCAACAATCATTTATTCCGGGCTACTTGTCCTATGATCTGAAAAATGAGATTGAGGAGCTGCGCACCACGACACCCGATCATCTGAGGTTTCCAGAAGCCTACTTTTTTGTGCCAGCCGTGGTTGTGCGCTGGACAGGTAATCTGGTCCATATCCAGGCAGATGATCCCAAACAGGTCTATGAGGCGATCTCTGCGACCACCATCCCTCCTGTTTCTACACCGCTTAAGGTGAAAGTCAGGTCCCGCTGGAGCAAAGACCAGTATTTTCGGGCATTCGACCGAGTGCAAGCACACATCCAGCGCGGAGACATATACGAAGTGAATCTCTGTCAGGAATTTTACGCGACTGACGCGAAGATCTCGCCTGTAGAGGTCTACCTTCACCTGAATGCGATATCCCCGACCCCATTCAGCAGTTTCTTTCGAGTAGGATCACATTATATCCTATGTGCATCACCTGAACGTTTTCTCGCCAAGCGACAAGGTCGGCTGATTTCACAACCGATCAAAGGTACTGCCAAAAGAGGCCGTACCGTGGAGGAAGACCAGGAAATCATTGACCGAATGCTGCGGTCCCAAAAGGAGATTGCTGAAAATGTGATGATTGTTGATCTGGTACGTAATGACTTGACGCGAAGTGCTCTCCCGGGTACGGTGCAAGCCACCGAACTATTTGAAATCCAGTCGTTCAGACAGGTGCATCAGATGGTTTCCACAATCACCTGTATACAAGATCCGGCAGTGTCCAATATGGACGTTCTGCGGCATACCTTCCCAGCAGGCTCCATGACGGGAGCCCCCAAAATCGCGGCCATGCGCATCTGCGACCAAGTTGAAGCCTCCAAACGGGGTGTCTACGCCGGTTCGATCGGTTACATTGACACAGTTCACGATGAATTCGATTTCAATGTTGTCATACGTTCATTGCTTTACAATGAAGCAACAGGATACCTCTCCTTCCATACCGGCGGTGCCGTGACAAATCAGGCATTGGCAGAACAAGAATATCAGGAATGCTTGCTGAAAGCCTCGGCAATCCTGCATGCCCTCGATACGACACTGGAACCATAAATCTATACTAATTTTGTAGAATATATTTTTTTTTGCTTCAACTATTTTTTCGACCTTTGTGCAGTTTGACGATGCAACGGCCTTATATTGATATCCATACACACCAGCATTATCCGATGGGTGACAATGCGGTGATTTCTATTCAAAATATCGCCTTGAATCACCATGAGATCTTATCCGGGAAGCCCTGTTCCGTAGGCCTTCATCCTTGGTATGTCCATGATGATTCGCTCTCCCTGCTCCAGCATATGCAGACCATTTTACACCAGAACAATGTGATGGCTGTCGGAGAATGTGGTCTAGACAAACATGTAGAAGTACCTTTCGCGCTACAGCAATATGTCTTTGAGCAACAGATTGCATTGGCTGCCAGATTCCAGAAGCCATTGCTTATTCATTGTGTCCGTGCTTTTCAGGAAGTGGTGCAAACGCTGGATCGAACCGCATTTAAGCAGGGGGTGATTTTTCACGGCTATCGTAAAAACTGGACTCTGGCGCAGCAGTTGCTGGATTTAGGATATTATCTGTCGATCGGTTCGCATTGTCTAAACGGCAGCCAGGACCAGGTGCTGAAAAATATACCGCTGACGCAATTGTTTCTGGAAACCGATACATCAGCCGCAGCGACGGTAGAAGCTATTTATCAATATGTTGCTACCGTCAGATCTATTCCATTGGATGCATTAAAAGAAGCAATATACCGAAACTATAAGACACTATTTAATAAATGAAAGATTTAAGTTGGCTGTCCCGCACTGAGGCTTTGATCGGGCGGGCGGCGCTGGAAAAACTGGCAAATTCACATGTGATGGTTCTGGGACTGGGGGGCGTAGGTTCCTTTGCAGCCGAATTTATCTGTCGTGCCGGAGTTGGGAAAATGACTATCATCGATGGTGATACCGTAGATCCGTCGAACAGAAACAGGCAGCTACCTGCGCTGGCGACCAACCATGGAGAAGCGAAAGCCGAGATTATGCGGCAGCGGCTCCTGTCAATTAATCCTGAGCTCGACCTGACGGTGATACAGGATTTTATTATTCCCGAGAAAATTCCTGATTTGCTGGAACTGGCACCCGACTACTGTGTGGAGGCGATCGATAGCATCACGCCAAAACTATTTTTTATACGCCGGGCATTGGAGGCCAAAATTCCATTTGTAAGCTCTATGGGTGCGGGCGGTAAAGTCGATCCCACAAAGATCAGAATCGCCGATATCAGCAAGTCGTACAATTGTAAACTTGCCCAGCATATTCGCAAGAAGTTGCGCAAGCATGGTATCCGTGATGGCGTCAAGGTCGCTTTTTCGACGGAGCTTCCCGACAAAAATTCATTGCTCTATACCGATGGAAGCAATTTTAAGAAATCTGCCTATGGAACGATGTCCTATTTACCGGCAGCTTTTGGCGGCGCCATTGCATCCGTTGCTATTCGCGATCTCATAGAAAATACGTAAATTAGCCGCATAAATAAACATATGCATAAATAGTAAAAGCTACCTGTCCACCGGACAGCGTAGCTTTTATTTTGAGTTGTTGTCAGCGGATGTCCTATCGGCTGGTTACCCCTTTCATATCAATGCTCTTAGGTTTGATGTGTTCAAGCTTTTTGCGGAGTGTATCTAATTTCGCTTTTTCAATGTTGCCCGTTGCGATGATAACACCGTCCTTTACCTGCGCGGTTATCGTGGGGAACTCTTCCAGCACACGGTTGACATCTCTGGTCAACGTCGAGTCGACTGCTCCTTCCACGATCTCATGATACTTTTCGCGGGCGTCTTCCGGTTCAGGCAGGTTGACCATAATATTATTATGGATCGACTTAATATCTGTACCACCAGCCTGTTTCACCTTATCTTCGATCAACTGTTTTAAAGAATCTGATCCAATCTGTCCGTCCAGCGTGACATTTCCTTCCTCGACATCCACTTCTATACCTTGGTTGTCCGCCAAAGCTGCTTCGATGGTAGACTGTAGTTTATCGTCCGATTCCGGAGACCGACACGCCTGCGTAGCCAGCAGGACACCTAAACCTGCACAAAGTAAACTGTTTAATCTCATTTCTTCATTTTATATGCGTTCAATATAAGAACAGTTGTATAGCGATATTGTTTCCTTTCGACGGTTTTAGGCTGCTAATAGATGCTGATGATGTGCTGTTCGTTTTTATTGAATACAAAGGTATCCCCTCTTTTCTTTCCTAGGAGCATCTGTCCGATGGGCGATACTGGGGAGATCACGAAAACACCGGTATCCCCTATTTTTAGCGCACCTACGCTGACCGCGATAAAATAGAACCCGGCGTTGGTTTGAACGAGGCTGCCTAGGCGGGCATGTTCATTGTTTTCGTCCAGCATTGAACTGATCGCCGCTAATTGCTGCAGGTCCTTGTTTGCTTCCAGTAGCTGTTTTTGATAGCGGTTGATATCCTGCTGAATCATTTCGCGCGAGGTCTCATATTTGTCTCCGGCACTACTTTTTGTGTCGTCATTGCTGGAGTCGCGCGCCGTCTCCAACGCAGCGTCGATCATAGCGATTCGCTCTTCTGTACGTGCCACAAGAACTTTGAGGAGCTCCTTTTTGATTGTAGAATAATCGTTTCCCATCCCGAAAAATAAGGAATAAGTTTAATTCAAAAAAAAATAAAAACAATCAGCTTAATCTCAATACAATATAAAAAAACTGAAGGCAAAATACCTAGTCAGCCTTGCAATGAATTAAAAAATTGCTACATTTGTGCACGGAAACACGGAAAGGTGTCAGAGTGGTCGAATGAGCAGTCCTGGAAAGACTGTATACGGGATGACTGTATCGAGGGTTCGAATCCCTCCCTTTCCGCCAGATGGTACAAATGCCACGAATAATCGCTATTCGTGGCATTTCTGTTTTTACGACTATAGAATACGTTCTGGAAGCCGCTTTAACCTGCAAGGTTCGAATCCCTTCCTTTACGCAGAGAAATAAAAACACAGTTTCGGGCATTTTTGGAAAGTTGTCGCAGAATCGTGGCAAAATGATCTGGCTTCAATCTATTCATTATCATTTTCCGAACAGTGCTTTTTTGAGCGCGAGAGCGCCTTGCTCTGATGAAAACTTCACGGCTTCAATATGATCTAGCGGATTCAACAAGCCATAATCATGGATAAACCCATTATAAGTCTGGATAGTAGTCGGAACGCCTGCTTCATCTAACTTCCTTGCATACGCCAATCCTTCATCAAAAAGAATATCGTTTTCAGCCAGCTGCACCAGTGCTGGTGGAAGCCCTTTAAGCTTTTCCAAAGGCGCATTGAATGGAGTCGCATAATATTCCTTGCGTTTCTCGGTGTCGGGAAGGTAATTATCCCACATCCATTTCATTAATGGAGCGGTAAGGAATCGTTCTTCTGCATATTTCTGCCAGGATTCACGGGTAAAATCCGCATCAGTTACGGGCCACAGTAATAACTGAAATTTTATTTCAGGCCCGCCTTTATCTTTAGCCATCAGGCAAAGGACCGCAGTCATATTTCCGCCGACACTATTTCCTGCAGCAGCCATATTTTTGCCGTCAACACCGATTTCGGCCCCGTTTTCTGAAACCCATTTTGCAGCTGCATAAATTTGATTGATCGCTACAGGATACTGCGCTTCTGGTGAGGGTGTGTAATCGGTAAAAACTGCTGCCGCTCCGCTATGAACAACTAAATCCCTTACCAGTCTTCTATGGGTTGGATAATCGCCCAATACCCATCCACCACCATGCGTAAACATAAATACCGGAAGGTTTTCAGTAGTGGCATTAGCAGGTTTTACAATATGAATATTGACGGTGATGCCATCCTGGGTAATTTCCCTTTCTTCTTCCATAATTCCTGAATAATCTACTTCCACAGAACTTTGTGCATCAACCAAGACCTGTCTGGCTTCCCGTGGAGTTAGTGTTTCCAAGGGTTTGCCGCCGCTATTATTCAACCCCTTCAAAAATTCTCTGATTCCTGAAAGGATCTGTGGATCGTTTTCAGCTTTAATATTGTTTGCCATAATTGAAATTTTAATGATTAACGTATGAGTAATAACCTTATTTAGGTCATCAAAGTTTATATTTTTTCCAGTTGCTCGACAACTACCTTTGCCATCTCTTTCGAGCTGAAGGGCTTTTGCCCCGTTATCCAATGACCATCAACAACAACATTGGAGGAAAATTCGCAATATTGGATGATTTGGAAGTAGCCTAATTACAGGAATTAGTGACCGATCTCTGTATTTCAACTTTATTTTAAAGCGACCTGATTAATTTAATGATGACCTGAATTCCAGTGGAGAAAGTGATGTTCGGCTTTTGAAAAGACGGTGAAAGGATTGCGGATGTTCGAACCCAAGCTGATAGGCAATTTCAGAGACCGACATGGAGGTGGTCGACAGTAATTCTTTTGCTTTTTCGATCAACCTGTTCTGGATATGCTGCTGCGTTGTTTGCCCGGTTTGCACCCTTAACATATCGCTCAGATAATTGGCACTAAGGTGTAATTGGCCGGCAATGGAATGAACTGAAGGTATACCGTTAATGGTTAATTTATCATTGTTGAAATAGTCATCCAATAAAAGCTCCAACCTGGAAAGAAGGTCACTGTTGATTTTTTTTCTGGTCAGAAACTGGCGGTTGTAATAACGGTCACAATATTTCAACAAAAGATCCAGATTAGAGACAAGCAGATCCTGTGTAAAGGAATCCATGTTGAAATCAATTTCCTGTTCAATATTGGCTATGATATCAAAAATGGTTTTCTCTTCCTTCTCAGAAAGATGCAAAGCTTCATTGGCTGTGTAAGAAAAATAACCGCATTCTTTTATGTGAGATGCCAGTCCATAACCATGCAGGAAATCCGGGTGTACCACCAGGACAAACCCTCTTACTTTGTCAAGCAGTATATCATCAAACTGAAGGACCTGATGCGGGGCAATAAAATACATGGTACCTTCATCGAAATCGTAATATTGCTGTCCATATCTGCATTTTCCACCGGCACAGTCTTTTTTCAAAGCAATGACATAAAAATCAGTGGTTATCGCACCAAGTATGGTCTCCGGTTCCAGCTTAACATCATCGAAATTAAATACACTGATCAGCGGGTTGGCGGGTTTCTTTAAACCCAAGAATTGATGAAGTGTACTTATAGAGGATACTTTTTCCGGAGTTTTCATATGCTGATTTTCGGATTTATACATGACCAATTTACTTAATTATCTTGTTAGGTGAAAGCTGTTCATCTTTGATGATACTGATTCCCTGCTTATAGGATGTGACCTGAAAATCCGGAAATTTCGTTCTGAATTTTGAATCGTCAAATAGATTGTCATGTTCATATCGGGGAAGAAGCTCCAGCAGTTCCTTTACGCTTTTATTGAAAAGTGAGCCTATTTTGAACATCAGTTTTCGGACAACAGAGTATTTCAGGTCTCTGCCGTAGATTCCTGCTGCCATTCGGATAAACTCTTTATAGGTAGGATGGCTTTTATCGACCGGCAGGTGCCATGTCTGACCAAATGCGTCAGGGGTATTTCCAATCAAAGCAGTAGCCTGGCTCGCGTCAGGAGTCCAGATCAGGCTTCTTTTCTTATTTGCGCTCAATGGAACCTTCAGCTTGCTACCTTCTTTGATATTGTTAAAAATCAAGGTATTGGTAATACTCTGCGTTTTGCCCGGACCGTAAAATTCAGGAGCACGACAGATCACCGCTTCAAGTCCGCCGGATTCAATTTCTTTCAACACCATTTCGGCCATTTTCCTTCTGACCCTTCCCTTTCTTCCCACAGGGTCAAAAGCGGTTTCTTCTGTCAATACGTGATCATCCTGGGGATACATATACGTATTGTCAAAGAATACGAGTTTGGTATGGTTGATCTTGCAGGCATCAATGACATGACGTAGGATCAGTGAAAACTGTTTCTCCCAGAGATCCGAACTGATGGGAAGCCCCAATGTGAAATAGGCAATTTCACTGCCTTTTACCGCTTCAACCGCTTTTTCACGAATGGACAGATCCGCAGAAAAAATCTCGTCCGTGTCATTTACTTTTTTCGCATTCCTGCTAACAATTCGTATAGAAGAAGTAAAATTTCTTCTAAGTTCTCTGGCGAGCTCTTCGCCAATCTGACCGTTAGCTCCTAATATCGTTTGCATATCTTGCTGCTTTAAATTATTATACAAAGTTCAGTAACCAGCCTAAAAGCAGCGTATCTGAATCAACGGAAGTTGTAACACAATCTCTGTTACATTACCTTTTATTCATTCTATTTCTTGTCATAGGAAAACTCCAATAATCCAAAGTCTTTTTAATTTTATGCATTAAAATAAGAGAACAGATTAATGTCTTTGAGACCGTGTGTGCCTACAGCGAATGACGATTTAAAATTAAATTATGAAAAAGCTTATTCTACAACAATTTATATCGCTAGATGGTTTTTGTGCAGATAGGGACAAAACCACTGGTTTTTTTGATGGAACTTATAATAGTATAGGTAATGAAATAACACCACATCAGGAAAAACTTATGGAAAGTATCGATCTGATTCTTCTTGGAAAAGAAACCTATAGCATGTTTAGCGCCTATTGGCCGGAGGCCGGAGGGGATGATGGCAAGATCGCAGAGGCAATGAACGATATTCCAAAAATCGTTTTTTCCAGCTCATTACAAGAGGTACATTGGGGCCGTCATGAAAACATTAGACTCGTTCCGGATGACGCTATTACTTTTGTCAGATCTATAAAACATAAAAACGAGGGAAAAAACATGATTATGTGGGGTAGTATTTCCTTGGCACAATCGTTATTGAGAGCTGAACTCATTGATGAGGTGCAATTAGTGATAGTACCTGTAGCTATTGGTAAAGGGTATTCTCTATTCCCCGAGGATTTTGAACTTTTTCATTTCGCACTTACAGATCACAAGGTATTCTCAGATGGTGTGGTTTTGCTTACCTATACACCACAGAAAAATTCTTAGCTTGGCGACATAATTGCTTTCCCTTTTATTTTGTCTATTCGGCCGAATGGTAAGAACCATCACCAAAGTCCGAGTAGCATCTGATATCAGCGGCACAGTATATTTTCTTATTGGTCGCCTGTCAGAAAGCGGACGAATTTGCAAAAGATTAAATTTATCCCTCCTTTAATGCCATAATAGCATACACCATCGGAATTTTATCGTCCAAATGCTTGATCCTATATTTTTTAGGTTCTTGTTCGACTGTGTTGTTGAAGCAGTCGTAGGGCGAATAATCGTACTCTTCAAAAGACTTTATTAGCAGTCCATTCGTGATCAGACTAGTGATCACCTCGCTTAGACTATGGTTCCAGCCCACCGTTTTGAGCGATATATCTGCAGTTCTTTCTGCATAAGTGCCTGTTTCATAAGTTACAATGGGGCCTGCATTAAAATATCTGTAGGATATCTTATCAAAACTATCGTCAAACATCCATACCACAGGGTGAAACTCCACGAATATCAGCCTTCCATTGGGCTTCAGAAATCTGGAGATCAGGTTAGCCCACTTGTCGAGATCGGGTAACCAGCCGATCACACCATAGCTGGTGAAGACAATATCAAACCGCTCATTCAAGTAACAGGGTAGATCATATATGTCGCAGCATATAAACCGAACTTCCGCACCGGCTTCCTGTGCCAGCTGCTTTGCCCGCTCTATGGCGACATCCGACAGGTCTACCGCTGTTACTTCTGCTCCCAGCCTATTCAGCGAAATCGAATCCAGACCAAAGTGGCACTGCAGATGCAAGACTGATTTGCCGTTTATATCGTTCAGCAATTGTCTTTCAACTTCATTTAGCGAACTTTTCCCCGCAAGAAATCCGTCGACATCATAAAACTCTGACCGCAGATGAATCTCTGTTTTCGTATTCCAGGACTGACGGTTTATCTCTATATAATTTTCTTCCATCTGAGATTTATAAGTGCTGCTAAATCTACTTAAGCATGGCGCAAATCGGGCAGCTGTTACTTACTGTGCAAAGCTGTCCATTCCTCATAGCTGATCACACCAAGCTGTGGCTGCCCCTGACCGTCCAATATATGGATAAACTCAAGCTGATTGCCATCCGGATCGTCAAAATAAAGAGCCAAAGCCGGCATCCACGCAAAAACCATCGGCTTATTCGTGCCGTCCTTCAAAAAATTATAAGCTTCTAAGCCGTTGGATTGTAAAAACTGGTTGGCTGAGTCCAGGATAAATGACTTGCTACAATGAAAAGCGAAGTGCCTTTTCTGCAGATGCTCTTTTTGTTCCCACAATCCGAGCATTGCTTTCTTGTTTTCCCCGATCCATAAAAAAGCGATGGGCCGGGTGTCATCATAATGGGCGAGCTCCAGCCCCAAAACCTCTGTATAAAATTTTACTGCATTCTCCAGGTTACTTACCTGTACATGTGTTTCGTATAAACCTTCGATCATCTTTCTCCTATTAACAAATTTCCGCGAAGGGATCGTCTTAACTGCTTCCCTATACCGTTAAGATACTAAGTTACGCAAATTATAATTAATCCAGCCTCTACTGGGCGTGATGTTCTACGTTGTCGGCAAACGGGCTGTTTACTTACGTGTAAAAATAGGCCAACAGCTGTATGATCACGTTCTAGTCAAACCTCATACGTTGTATCCGAACGGCGTTCAGGATTGCCAGGAGTGCCACACCGACATCTGCAAACACCGCTTCCCACATCGTGGCCAGCCCACCTGCCCCCAAAATCAGCACCACTGCCTTTACGCCAAATGCCAGGACGATATTCTGTAGCACGATTCTTTTGGTCTGCCTGCCAATTTGGATAGCCATCGGAATTTTGGAAGGCATATCGTCCTGTATGACAACATCAGCAGTTTCTATGGCGGCGTCGCTGCCCAATCCTCCCATGGCGATCCCCACGTCACTCCACGCCAGTACAGGCGCGTCATTTACGCCGTCTCCCACAAAGGCAACAAGCCCCCGTTCCGTTCTGATGTCCTTTACTTTGTTGACTTTATCCTCGGGCAATAGGTCTCCATAAGCACTGTTAATTTGCAGCTGGTCTGCCACTTGCCGCACGACCAGGCTTTTGTCGCCGCTGAGCATGGTTGTATGCACACCGAGTTTATGCAGCTTACTTACCGCGTCCGCAGCGTCGGTCTTGACACTATCTGCGATAGTCACATATCCTGCATAGCGCCGGTCATAAGCAATTGCCACAACTGTCGAAGCGATTTTTTGGGGGGCCAGATCATAGCTGATATTGTATCGGTCCAGTAGTTTAAAATTGCCGACCAATAGTTCTTTACCATTGGCCAATGCACGAAGACCATGTCCCGGAATTTCTTCCACATTGTGCACCCGGATCTGGGCATCAGGTTCACCCAAGTAATTACGGATGGCCGTTGCAATGGGATGTGTGCTCTGGCTTTCAAGTGCGTTGACGAGACCAAGTATCTCATCCCGGTCGTATTCGTTGCTGATGAATAACTCCTGAATATTAAAAACCCCTGCTGTCAAAGTACCGGTTTTATCCATCACCACATGTTGTACTTTGGCCAGTGCATCCAGAAAATTGGAGCCTTTAAATAGAATGCCATTTTTGCTGGCGGCCCCTATTCCCCCAAAATAGCCCAGGGGAATCGAGATAACCAGGGCACATGGACAGGAAATCACCAGAAATACCAAAGCCCGGTACAGCCAGTCACTAAAGACATAGTCATTAACGAAAAATGCAGGCATTAAGGCAATTGCTATCGCCAGGTAAACAACGATAGGTGTATATATTTTCGAGAATTTTCGAATAAACAATTCCGTAGGTGCTTTTTGCGATGCAGCATCCTGTACCAGTTTGAGTATTTTACTGAGCTTACTGTCACTATAGGCTGTCGTCACCCTGACTTGGCAGACGACAGTTAAGTTGATCATACCTGCCAGGACGGTTTCCCCTTTCCGCTTGGTGTCCGGTTTACTTTCTCCCGTGAGGGCGGCTGTATTGAAAGAGGCACTTTCTGAAAGCAGTTCAGCATCCAGCGCCAGCTTTTCACCCGGCTTTAGCTGCAGCACATCGCCTATGGCAGCTTGCTCAGCAGGTTTGGTTATCAATTTGCCGTCCTGCAGTACGGTTACTTTGTCGGGACGCTGATCCAGCAACATTTTGATGTTGCGTTTCGCTCTTGACACCGCGAGCGTCTGAAAGGTCTCCCCGACAGCGTAAAACAGCATGACGGCCACAGCCTCAGGATATTCGCCGATTGCAAATGCGCCAATCGTGGCCAAGGTCATCAATAAAAACTCGGAGAACAAGTCTTTTGAACGTATGCTGTCTGCCGCTTCTTTAATGACCGGTAGACCGACAGGAATATACGCTACCACATACCATAGTAGCCTGACCCATCCCGCAAACCAGTCCTGCCTGAAATAGTTGTCAAACCCAATGGCTGCAAGAAGCAGGATCAGCGAAATCGCTGGCTGTACAAAAAGACGGAAAGCCGACGAGCCTGCCGTCTCATGACTATGCTCATGTCCGTTACCGTGGTCATGGCTGTGATCTTCTTCCCGGATGCCCGGTCCTTTAGCGACGCTTTCTGAGGGATGGCAGCATAGCTGCCCCGTCTCAGTGTCGTATTGATGTACGTGATCATTTTTTTTGGTAAGTTCCAGATGATTATCTGTACTGCAACATATTTTTGACATAGCTGTTTATTTTAATGATTCAACAAGACAAAGCTATGTGGAGAGTTTGGCAACCTGGTTGCAAAGTGAGGTGAGTTGCCCTTGACGCGGACTAGTCTGCTGCAGTCTAAGTTTTAAAAAAACGTGAGCAGTCGTCACAATACCCTTTCATGACGAAGTTGATGCTTGCAAGTAAAAATTTTTCAGGCAGCTGAATCGGGGGCACAGAGATGCTTTCAAGACAAAAGGTATTTTTACAGCGTATGCAGTTAAAATGCACATGGAGATCATCGACGGTACACATGCAGTCGTCGGTACAGATGGAATATTTCATTGAACCGGAGCCATCATCAATACTATGAATGAGCAGATTGTCGTGAAATAAATTCAGCGTCCGGAAAATGGTGGACCTATTGACAGTTTCCAGTTCTACCTCCAGGTCAATCAAGCTGAATGCTCTCTTAAAACCATGCATTGTTTTAAAAATCAGTAATCTTACCGCCGTTGGCTTAATGTTTCTGTTTAACAACTTTTCTTCCAAACTTTTCATGTGTGCCCTCCCTTTAAATTTAATCCTTTCAATTCGACTAAATTTATGAAAGCTTACTATAAGAGTTTTATAATTTTTTGGTTAAGAGTTGTACAATGTACTGGGGTTTAGCTTCAGTATTTTTAATGCACCAGATATGTTCGCTAATGGACAGAACATGTCCGGATATGAACAGTAGGCGGCCGGATTGACATGATACATGCGATTCTATTCATTGCAGGATTTATTTTAGTGATTGCCTGCATCAACTTTATGAATTTAAGTACTGCTCGCAGTGAAAATCGCGCTAAGGAAGTTGGTGTCCGGAAAGTGACAGGAGCCTACAGGAGCTTACTTATTGCCCAATTTCTCACCGAGGCTATCCTCATCGCTTCTATTGGCGGCGTCATCGCCCTTGCTGCAGTATGGCTCTGCCTGCCAGCTTTCAATAATCTGCTTGGAAGCAAAGTTGCTCTGGATTTCACCTCGCCGATGTTGATGAAGCCTACGCTAAGAAATTTAAAGACACTCGGCGACAAGGCATATTGGCTGGGACCTTTACCATGGTTACCATTTTTGTATCCTGTCTTGGCCTCTTTGCCCTAGCAGCGTATATGGCCGAAAAGCGCAAAAAGGAAATCGGAGTCAGAAAGGTCTTGGGGGCTTCTGTCTTTTCCATCACTGGCCTGCTGTCCATGGAGTTTATCCTGTTGGTACTTGTATCGTGTTTGGTCGCCTTTCCTTTATCGTATTGGTTTACAGATCACTTTTTTTTGCAGATGTACAGTTAACGTACGCCTATAAGCTGGAGTATCTTTATCCTCTCCGGGATAGGCACCCTGTTATTGGCTCTGGCTACCGTAAGTTCGCAGGCAATCCGGGCGGCTCTGGCCAACCCTGTGAAAGCATTGCGGGATGAATAGGCTGCCCGTGGCAACAAAAAACACTGTGTCTGCCAGCAGAGTCAAGGTGTTTAAGAACAGGAAAGTTCCGTTCCGGCCTTTCCTGTCTTCAAAATCTGCACTGTACTAATCCAAGTCCTCGATTGTAGCTTTCGGGGCATTGGCTTTTACTGACTCAATCCCCTTTTCTCTACCGCTCTCAGTTTCATATAACTCACTGTTGCCGATGATTTGGCCATTTGTAGCCTTCAGGTTAAAATAAAATTTGCCGTTCGCGGTAATCTTACGTTCAAATTTGTTGTCGTCCTGTGAATTTCGTTTGACCGATTCCACACCATTCAGGCAGCTGGCTTTCGTGCTGTACCCTTCGCTGCTCAAAATGACCTGCCCGTTGCTCGCTTTAAGATTAAATTGGAATTCTCCGTCTTTTCGTGTTTTTACTACAAATTTTCCCATTGTATCAATTATAAATATGATGTATTGTGTTGGAATGTTGTTCCACCCCAATCATAACGATCTATTTTATTTTTATTGTAATACAATCTAAAAATTAATACGCTGCTAACGCTAAATTTATGGATTCAATCATTTTAGTAGCTTTTTTTCTACAAAGCATCGAGAAAACGATCCATCGTTCACTACTCGTTACGGAGATCATACATGGTTTTCCTCATGGCATGGAGATACTCATCCGGATCAAAAGCATCGCCTTTGTTGGTGAGTACGATCAAAGTGAGCTTATTTTTTAGATCTCGCCAGAACAGGCACCGAAATCCGTCCAGACCACCGGTATGGAATACTTCCATGGCTGACCTGTCAACATACCAGCCAAATCCGTAACCCCTTGTGTTTCGTTTATCGATTGTAGGAATGCTGTACATCGTCTCGGTATTTTCTTTATTGAGGAGCGTCCCCTCTCTCAGCGCTTTATCAAATTTCAATAGATCTCCTGTGGTTGAATAAATCCCTCCATCTCCTGTTGTTAATTGCCTATAGTCAAGAATCTGGTTTTTCTTATCAAAACCCGTCACTTTACCCGGAATCGGATGAGCCATATTGTCAAATACAAATGTGTGCTTCATGTCTAGTGGGGCAAGCACGGTTGTACGCAGAAATTCAGCAAACGTTTTTTTTTGATCCGTTCGATAATTATTGACAGCAAGATATAACCCGAACTGCTATATTTAAACTTCGTCCCCGGTGGAAAATCCAGTGCAGCGGCCCGGCTAAGCCATGCTAATACATCAGCGTTCTTCAACGCATTAATACTCGTTTGTGTCGGTGCTTCATAATCTTTTATGCCCGAAGTGTGATTAAGCAGCTGCCGGATGGTCACATCGGCTGCATATTTTGGCAGCTCTTTAATATATGCGGAAGCATGGTCGTCATAACGCAGTAAATGTAATTCCTGGAGCTTCATGATGGCAGCCGCGGTTAAGGGCTTAGCCAGTGATGCAATGTAGAAACAGGGATCCGGTGTATTAAATTCAGTACCCAGCGAAGGGTTGCTGTATCCGAATACACTGTCAATAACGATCTGGCTGTCTTTTGCCAACAGAATAGCCCCGTTCAGTTTCCCCTGTTGGTAAAACGTTCTTGTGATGTCGGCTGCTGTTTCTTTTCTGCAGGATTGGAATGTGATCGAAATACAAATACAACAGTAAAGAAGAGCCTTTGCCGGGCGAGCTGACGTGAAAAAGGACTTTGACACCATACTATACTTACTATTCATTGCGCAAATCATCCGAAATATTGGCACGCGATACTCTGATAATATGGATGCCGACGGTAGTTGCCACGGCCAGTAGAATGCCTATTGCGCTCAATCCAAACAGCCAGCCAGTCAGGCTGATGCGGTAAGCAAAGCTCTGTAGCCATTTCTCTGCTGCCCACCAGCTTATCGGAATGGCGACCACGATTGCAACGGCTATGAGCTGTAAATATTGACTGCCGAGTAACACGCTAAGATGCAGTAAATCTGCCCCCAGTACTTTGCGTACGCTGATCTCTTTCTGGCGCTGTCCAATCAGGAAAGCCGTCAGTGCAAACAAACCTATCAATGAGATCATGATGGCAGTAATACCGAAAAACGATACGATACGCTGCAGACGGATATGGCTTGAAAACAGCTGCTGAAAATTAGCGTCTAAAAACGAGTATTTTAAGTCAAAATCGGGTTCGATCTTCTTCCATACTTCTTCTATTGCCTCCACGACCCTTTTGACATCCGTTCCTTCGATTTTGACCAGGATGGCTCCCCCAGATTGGAATCTGCACGCATTGTTACCTATGGTATATACCGCAGGCTGCACCTGCTGCTCCAGCCCCTGTACATTGAAGTCTTCGACTATACCTACCACGGATAACGGTACGCTATCGCAGCCAGCAAACGCTATTGAAGTAGCTTTCCCATGCCGATGTCCCAGTTTGTCGGCAGCGGCTTTGTTGATAATTGCCGAACGGGTATGCTGATCTGCATAACTTCCGTCAAAGTAACGCCCGCTTATCAGGCCAATATCCAGTGTTTCAAAATATGCTTCGCTAACTTTCACTGAATTCATCCTATAGGTTTGTCCCGCTGCATTAAATTCAATTGTTGTCGTGTCCACATGCTGGTCACCGGGTACTGTTGTTGTCTTTGCGACGGATTGCACGCCACTTATTCGCATCAGCTGGGATCTGACGGTTTCAAAATTCTCTTCCCTGGTACTCATTTTGTACGCCTGTATCCGTAGAACCTGTTCAGCAGAGAATCCCTTGTCCCGGGTCTGCATAAAATCGAGCTGATGGCTAACGACTGTTACGCCGTAAATGAAAAATGCCGCCACCGCAAATTGTACAATGATTAGTCCATTGCGGAATGCTATGCCCCCCCTCCCTCTTGAATAATCGCCTTTCAGTACTTTGGTCGTATTAAACCGTGTAAGAAAGAGCGCAGGATATAGACCAGACAGTACGACGACAATAGAAAGTGACAACAGTACCTGCAACACGAGGCGTAAGGTTATCCCGCTGTTTAAAAAGTTGATATTGACATTAAATTGTGCGTTGAAATGCGGCAGGATGAGCGAGAGCATCAGTATAGCCAAAACAAAAGCAATACTACATTGGATGGCCACCTCCCCCATAAATTGCCAAAATAGTCTGGCCCGGCTGGAACCCAATACCTTTTTGACGCCGACCTCTCTGGCTCTACGCAAGGAAGCTGCAATAGAAAGGTTGCTAAAATTGATGGCTCCTGCGATCAGCAGCATTGCTGCGAGCACTAGCAATATGGTCACGGTTTTGATGTTGCTGCTGCCATGTTTCGGAAAATTGTGAATGTCATGAGCAAAATCCAAAAACAGCCCTTCCTGTGATCCGCTCTTTTTAAATTCCGGATACCCCTGGTTATTGTGCTCTTTTCTTAATTGCTCATCGTAATAGATCCGATCCACTAACGTTTCAACAGCGACCCGGTTTACTAACGGTTTGGTTTTGATATAGGTTAAATAAGAATGGTTTCCCCAATGATAGTTATTCTTTTCATTGGGATTACGGAATACTGCCTCAATATTTAAATGCGACGGGCCTGTTGCTCCTTTCATCACAGCAGTCACGGTACACTCATAGGCATTAAATATCTTGATGGTTTTGCCGACCGCGTCCTCTTCTCCAAACATTTTTTTTGCCAGATGCTCACTGATCACGATGGCGTTGGGTTTATTGAGCGGTGCTATGCTTTCTCCCGCGGTGATTTCGTAGGGAAATACACTAAAAAATAGCGAATCTGCTGCTACGATCCCTTTCTGTATTATCCTTTTTTCTGCGGTGGACAGTGGTGTTTCGAAACTTTCATCCCGAGTCATGTTTGTGGCTGCTGCCACCATCGAGACTTTGTCGCGCAGTAATGCAGCCAATGGTGCCTGAGTCGATTGATATACATCCTCCTTTCCCTTTAGAGATACCCGCGCCACCCGCTCCAGCTCGGGGCTCCACCGGTCGTAGTTGAGTTCGTGATTGAGGTACAGCAGCAAGATCATGAAGCTGCATATGCCAACAGCAAGCCCGAGGATATTGATGAGCGAATAGCCGAACGAGCGTTTTATGTTTCTAAAAGCCAATTTTAAATAATGTCGCAACATACGGTGATAGAGGTCTAAAGGTTACACATGGCTTCACATAGTGCATATGCCGGACCATTTTTCTAAAACTCTATTTCATAGTTATTTAGATGGTTGACGCATTATCAACCTGTTCGAATTCGAACAGTAACTGTACAGAAGCGAACGATCAAAATCATTCCATTATTTAAGTTTCTTTTCCACGACATCCAGACGTTTGCGCCAAGCCATCATTTGAGGATCCTGATAGACTGGCTTGCCATCTTCGTCAATGAGGCCCAGGGCCTTCGCCAGATTCCGGCTGAGATCCGCAGATTTATCGTTTGATTTTTTCCATTCACGCTGGTCTTCGAAAATGTCTTTTTCATAGGCGCTGAGCGCTTTTTTAATCATACTTTGTTCTTTCTTGTAGGCCTTCTGCTTACGGTACAGGATCATCAGCCGGTTGTAGGCGGTGGTGTTCAGACTGTCTTTTGTGAGGATCGCCTTGTAGTCCTTTATAGCCTCTTCCGTCTTGCCTTCAGATTCTAGCGCACGCGCGTGTTTGAGCTGCTCATTGATAGAGACACGTTTAGCCTTGCTGTCTGCCATACTGTGTTACTTTCATTGTTTATGGTCAATAACAATCATCAGCTACCGTTGGTTTGAGGGCACTTTCTTCAGAACACCATGTTTTTTGGATCGGCTGAGAGTTGAAGGGGAAAATACGGACGTGCGCCAATTAATACGTTCTTCGTCCGTGCTTGTGACATATACGCAAAATATCCAAACCATTACCGGCAATATAGCCTTCATCAGTAGCAAGGTGACCATTTATCTTTAACCGGCAACGCTGTTTCTCAGTTCCGCTAAAGATGATGTATTGAACTGAAGTTTAATTTAAAATATCTGTAATATGCTTGCAATGAACTACCGTGGACCATACCGTATTCGGGCCGACCGTAATATGCCACTACCAGAAATCCTCCATCCGCAGGATGCCATCGTCAAGGTGCTGCGTTCCTGTATCTGCGGATCCGACCTGCATCTCTACCATGGGCTGGTCCCCGATACCCGTGTTGGGACCATATTTGGCCATGAATTTATTGGCGAAGTGGTGGAAGTCGGTTCCGCCATCGACAACCTGAAGGTGGGTGACCGCGTGATGGTACCCTTTAATATCGCCTGCGGCAAATGTGCATTTTGCCAGCAGGGACTGTATGGCAATTGTCACGAGTCCAATCCGGAGGCCACAGCGGTCGGCGGTATATTCGGCTATTCGCATACTGCCGGCGGCTATTCCGGTGGACAGGCCGAATATGTGCGGGTACCCTATGCCGACGTGGGGCCGGTAGTCATCCCGCCATGGATGGATTCTGACGACGCAGTGCTGCTGACTGACGTGGTCCCCACAGGCTATCAGGCGGCAGAGATGGCCGGCATTCAGCCCGGAGATACCGTGGTGGTATTTGGTGCGGGGCCGATTGGAATCATGGCTGCTAGATGTGCATGGCTCTTTGGTGCAGGCCGTGTCATTATCATAGACCAGGTCGAGTACCGGCTTGAGTTTGCCGAACGGTATGCACAGTGCGAGGCGGTCAACTTCCGTTCCATCGGTGATCCGGTCGTATTCATTAAAACCATCACAGATTCACTGGGTGCCGACGTGTGTATCGACGCGGTCGGCTGCGAGGCTGCCGGCAATGCCATAAATACCGTTTTGGGACGTTACATGATGCTTCAGGGTGGCTCCACCACTGCCCTCCACTGGGCCATCAATAGTGTCAAAAAGGGTGGTATTGTATCCATCGTCGGCGTATATGGTCCCATCAATAGTCTCGTGCCGATCGGCAACGTGCTCAACAAGGGCATTACGATAAGGGCCAACCAGGCTTCCGTCAAACGGCTGCTGCCACGGCTCATCGAGCATGTACAGTCCGGCATCATAGATCCCAAGGCGCTGATTACCCATCGGGTTCCCCTCGAGGAGGTCGCAGATGCATACCACATGTTCTCCAGTAAATTGGACGGCTGCATCAAAACGGTATTGTTACCCCCATCCATGTAAAATTTAATATTGTCAATTATGATCACAGACCAAACCACATCCAAAGATTTTATCCATGACAGAAAGCATAACTATGCCCATATCAAAGGCTGGGGTATAGATGCCGATCGGAAAAACGATCCCACCTACCCCATCAAACAGCGAAACAATGCTGAGCATCGGGGCTATTCCTGGCAGCGTCCGCTTCCGCAGGACAAAACGGTGGAGATCCTGCAGTCTGTCGAGCGCCCCAATCTGACTGCCGTATTCGGTACGTCGGTCCCACCCGCTGGCATCAGTGGCATGGTCAGGCGCGTGGCGTTTAAATACAGCGAGTCAAGCTATGGACGCTGGCTGCCACTCATGCTCGCCGACCGCGTCCAGGTGCTGGAAGGCATTGTGAAAGATCTCAGCAGTGGACATATCCCCAATATACCTAAAGAGCTTGGCCTCTCATCCGAATGGAAATACAATAGAAAGGCGATGCTCACAAAAGCGGCCGTAGGCTTATTGGTCGCGGGAGCGGTCATATTCCGGCTCTGCAGATCAGGAAAGCGTCCATAACTTAAACTGACAACAGCTATGAAAATATTCAGCACCAGGACTCACGGCTACCTGGATTATCTGGTAGGCGTTTTTCTCATCCTTTGCCCATTTTTATTTCACCTTGCCAATGATCGGCCCGAGGGAGCCGTGTTTGTGGTGCTCGGAATACTGACCTTGGTATACAGTGCGATAACCCACTACGAGCTGGGCTTGGTCAGAATCATTCCCATGAATGTGCATCTCGTCCTTGATGTGCTTTCGGGCTTGTTTCTGGCCGTCTCACCCTGGCTGTTCGACTTCGCAGATATAGTGTACTTCCCACATGTCATCATCGGTATTATCGAAATCGGTGTGGCACTGACGACGAAGTCGGTACCTAAAATACCGTTTTGATTGGAGGAGTGCCCGTTGCAGCCCACGAAAGGGCTAAATAAACTGCCAACCAAATCGTCCCAAGGGACGTTTGTTTAAGGAGCGATAAGCCCTTCTGAACGGTAATTTTATGAATATAAGAGAATTTAACAAATTGTATAATTTCATTGGATGTCAGCAGATAATCCGATATATTTGGTTCCTGTACACAGCATCGACTATGAAACAACATCACCTTATCCTGCTTTCGCTTGGCTTGTTCGCAGCAACGGCATTGAAGGCGCAGGAGAAATCCAATTTGGTCAAACTGAATCTTCTGCCGCTGACGGCTGGCAATGTGGCGCTTGAATATGAAAGAGCCCTTCAGGACCGCATTTCACTGAGCGGTACACTAAGCTTTCGGCCCAAATCCGGACTACCCTTTCGTTCACTATGGGAGTCTGCAGTTGATGACGAGTACGATATCCTGGGCGGCGCCAAACTCGGGGCTTTTTCGTTTACGCCCGAGGTCCGGTTTTACCTGGGCGACAAAGAAGCACTGCGGGGATTCTACGTCGCTCCTTTTGTCAAATATTCCAACTATACGCTGAGTACAGTTCTTTCGGTCGACCAGTCGAACTACCAGAAAGAAGTCGCCATATCGGGCGCATTGAATGCCTTTACTGCCGGTGTAGCCATCGGTAGCCAGTGGCGCCTCGGCGAAGATATTTATCTCGACTGGCGTATCATCGGTCCCAGCTATGGTTTTAACAAGGGGACGTTTGAGGGCAAGACGCCGCTCAATGCGGACGAACAGCGCGAGGTGCAGAAACAGCTGGATGACTTTGACATCGACGTCATCGATCTCCAAAAAGAAGTCAGCGCTGAGGGGGTGACCCTCCGTACGAGCGGACCATTTGCCGGGATCCGCACAGCCCTGTCTTTTGGTTACCGTTTTTAGACTGCCGCCCTGAGGATCGTTAACTGGTATAACTGATTGTAAATCAGTTGTTCTGTTCGCTCTCAGGCGCAGCAGGATACCAGTTTTTAGCTTCAGACCTGTGCTCCGTTTCCATTTCCTTTTCTGCCAGTATTGCAGGATAACTGGTTCTAAGCGTCAGACCAGGCTAGCTGATGCGCCCAGCAGCAGCCTTGTGTCAACTAATGTCTCTCCGCTAAAACACAGCAGTGCTTTTGATTGTTAAGCTATCAACGTCTTTGGTCGCATCGAATGTGATACAGCCAAGGCTTAACAATATGCAGAAAACCATATAAGCCGATGAATGCACTTCAAAAACGGATCAAAGTCCTGCTGCCGGGGTACTTTGCCATGGTCATGGCCACAGGAATTATTTCCATTGCCTGTCTTCTGGAAGGATTTTCCGTCCTCGGCAGGGTACTTTTTTATCTCAATATCCTGTTTTTACTCACATTATTTGCCGCCAATCTCTATCGGATGATCCGTTACTGGCCCGATATGGTAGCGGATTTCAAAAATTATCAACGCGGACCCGGATTTTTTACGCTTATCGCGGCTTTGTGCATTATGGGCAACCAGGTTATCCTTTTTGAAGGCATGAGCGGCCTGGCTACGGCATTGCTGATTCTGGCTGCCGTGATATGGGCTTTTACGATTTACGGTTTTTTCTACAATCTGACGGTGACGGATGATAAAAAACCGTTGAAAGAAGGCATCAACGGGACCTGGCTTGTCATTATCGTTTCCATTCAGGCCATATCTGTACTGATCTCTTTTGTGTCGGATGGTCTGGGCGACGCTGCTGAGATCTACCTGTTCATTGCCGCCTGTCTATTTTCTGTGGGTTGTATCTTCTATTTGTATCTGATGTCTCTGATCATTTACCGGATTTCCTTCTTCCCCTTAAACGCGATGGAACTTGGTGCTCCATACTGGATCAATATGGGGGCCACAGCCATATCCACGCTTGCCGGATCCATGCTGATCCTCCATGAAAAGCAATTTACTTTCCTGGTCGAAATCCGGCCGTTTTTAAAAGGGTTTGTGCTGTTATTCTGGGCTGCCGGCACCTGGTGGATCCCTTTGTTGGTCCTATTGGGAGCCTGGCGGCATATTGTCAAAAAAGTGAAGGTGCCTACAACGGCCGCCGGTTATGACCCCACCTACTGGGCGATGGTATTCCCGCTGGGCATGTATGTCGTCAGTACTTTCCGGCTCAGTGAAGCCCTTGATATTGCCTTTCTGAAATTTATCCCCAATGGTTTCATCTACCTCGCCCTATTTGCCTGGACCGCCGTGATGACTGGCTTTGTCAGACAGCTGTTGAAGGTATTTTTGAGCCGTAAAGTTTAGCTGATTATACTGAGCAAACAATTTAAAATCTCTACTGTTATAAAAATAGACTAATAGATTTCTATGTTGAAGCTTGTAGACTTAAAAGCCTTTGTTATAGCCAGTGCTGCGACCCTTTTGACGCTCGGGATGATCCTGGTTGGATCGCGCAGGCTGCAGAATTTTGATGCAGCTCTGGTAGCCTATCTATTCGGTACACTGTTTGCCGTTTTTGGAATTGTCTATCGTTACACCGTCTGGATACAGCGTCCCCCCACCCGTGTTTATTTCAAGAGCAGCCTAAAGATCCTGTTTTCGGCGGAAGGACTCCGTTTTTTGGGATACACGGTCAAAGATTTTGTACAGAACATCGTTTTTCAGCGCTTTATTATCCGTAGAGGCCAGTCCCGAGGCTTTGCCCATCTGATGATGGCCATCGGCTGTATTTTAGCCTTTTGTATCACGATCCCTCTTACCTTTGGCTGGATACATTTTACACTTGTCCCCGCGTCAGGTTTGGATCCCGCTGCACCCAAAATTTATACCGCGCATTTCTTTGGATTTGCCGTGATGAATTTTCCGGTAAAGTCAGTCATGGGCTTCCTGACCTTCGGGGCGCTCAACTGGTGCTCGATTCTGGTGATCATCGGAGCCACTTATTTTCTGCAAAAACGGTTAAAGGATCCGGGACTGATTGCCACGCAGACTTTTGAAGGCGATATCCTGCCCCTGCTGCTGCTGATTCTCGTTTCTTTGACGGGTCTGGGGCTGACTTTGGATTATGAATTTATGCATGGAAAGGCTTACGAATTTATGGCCGTTACCCATGCTTTTTTTGTGATCGTCTTTCTCGTCTGGATGCCTTTCGGAAAGTTTTTCCATATCATCCAGCGCCCGGCCCAGATTGGTGCTCATATCTATAAGGAAGCCGGACGTAAAAAGGGCATGCAGCACTGCAAGTTTACCGGAAAGGAGTATACAACAAAATTGCATGTCGAAGATCTCAAAAAAATCACAAAACAAACGGGTTTCAACCTTGATAATGCTGAGGGAGACTCTATCCTGGATTATAGTCCCGAAGGAAAGCGGGATCTTCTTGCCATCGCGCATTATAAAGCCCGCAAAGAAGCCGGTGAATTTTTTGGATAATCTGTAGTTGGTACCTTAAATAAAAGAATTAAATGGCAAAATTACCCATACCCGTAGAACAGATCATTGCGCAGTTTGGTCCGCACTTACATTTTCCGGATCCTGAGGGTACTCCGGGCAGAGACGAGCCGGATAGAATTGTCGAAACCCACTGCTGCTTCTGTGGTATGCAATGCGGGATAAAGTTGCTGGCCAAAAATAATAAAGTGGTTGGATTTGAACCTTGGATGGAGTTTCCTTTCAATGAGGGAAGGTTATGTCCCAAGGGCGTGCAACGTTATTTACAGGACAATCATCCCGACCGGCTGACCAGTCCTCTGGTCAATACCCCCGGAAAGGGATATCTGCCGGTCGCATGGGACGAGGCCATGGACAGAACCGTATCCGAAATCAAACGGATTCAGGAGAAGTATGGCCATGATGCCTTTGCTGTTCTTTCGGGCGTATCCCTGACCAACGAGAAATCCTACATGATGGGCAAGTTTGCCCGTGTCGCTTTAAAAACCAAAAATCTGGATTACAATGGCCGTCTATGCATGGTATCGGCGGGTGCTGGCAACAAGAAGGCGTTTGGCCTTGACCGTACGTCCAACAACTATACGGATCTTGCCCATGCTGAGGTGATCATCGTTACAGGCGCCAATGTCTCCGAAACGTTTCCTACACTGACCTATTGGCTGTGGCAGGCCCGTGACAACGGTGCCAAGATCATTGTGGTCGATCCGCGGCAGATACCCCTGGCGCGCACAGCAGATATCCATCTAGATATCAGACCGGGAACCGACTCGGCACTGTTTGGCGCGATTCTTAACTATATGGTTCAGCACGATATGCTGGACCACGAGTTTATTGCCAACCATACTTCCGGATTTGAGGATGCTATCGCGGCGGTCAGGGACTATAGCCTCGAATGGGCCGAAGAAGTCACCGGTGCAAAAAAGGAAAAAATAGAAGCCGCTGCAAAGCTCTGGGGCAAAGCTTCCACCTCCTTTCTGTTGCATGCCCGCGGTATCGAACACCATACCAAGGGGGTCGAAAATGTGCTGAGCTGCATCAATATCGTACTGGCTTCGGGCCGGATCGGACGCCCCTACTGCGGTTATGGCACCATTACCGGGCAGGGTAATGGACAGGGCGGACGCGAACATGGCCATAAATGTGATCAGCTGCCCGGTAATCGCGACATTGAAAATCCCGAACACCGCCGGTATATTGCTGAGGTCTGGGGAATAGATGAAAAAGACCTTCCGGGCAAGGGGCTCACTGCATACGAGATTATCGAAGCGATCCACCGCGATGAAATAAAAGGACTCCTATCCATCTGTTTTAATCCGCTGGTGTCGCTGCCCAATAACAATTATGTGCGCGCCGCACTTGAAAAACTGGAATTTTACGTGGGTATCGATTTTTTTATGAGCGAAACCATCCGCCACTGTGACATTATCCTTCCCGGCTCCCTGCACGAAGAAGAGGACGGTACCGTGACGACTGCCGAAGGGCGTGTGGTGCGGATCCGGAAAGTCGTCGACCCACCCGTCGGCGCACGACCCGATTCGGAAATTATACAGGAGATCGCCCGACGCCTCGGTGCAGGCGACAAATTCTCCTATGCCAGCAGCGAAGCGATCTTTAACGAGCTCCGTATAGCTTCTAAAGGCGGTACAGCCGACTATTACGGCATCACCTACGAGAAAATAGAACGGAACATGGGTGTCTTCTGGCCCTGTCCAGACCTGGATCATCCCGGCACACCACGGCTCTGGGAGGACCGCAAATTCAAGACACCTGATGGAAGGGCGCACTTCAATCCGGTGCAATACCATCCCAGCATGGATCCGACGGACGCCGAATTTCCGGTCATACTGACCACAGGCCGCGTGGTTTCACAATATCTCAGTGGTACACAGACGCGACGCATCGGCAAGCTGGTCAAACAATTTGCGCAGCCCTTTCTGGAGATACATCCCGTGCTGGCCCACACAATGGGGATCAGTCAGCATGAAGACGTACGTGTAGTCACCAAACGCGGGGATGCTATTTTTCCGGCCAATATTGTGGAGACCATCCGCGAGGATACAGTGTTTATCCCCTATCACTGGCCGGGGAAAAAGTCAGCCAATCAGCTGACCAGCGGTTTTTTGGATCCTATTTCCAAAATCCCTGAGTTTAAGGTCAGCGCCTGCCGCCTGGAACCTCTGGGAACGCAGTCATATATTGGCAATGACGCACGGGATTATCAAAGTATCTAAATCACTATAAACGGAAAGACTATGGCAGAGTATTATAAGTTACAGGAAGAATTTTTTGTCGACATGCAGCGCTGTATCGGCTGTAAAGCCTGTGAGGCGGCATGTGCCGAATGCGAAACCAACGGACAGGAGTCCATGATCCATGTCAATTATGTGGACCGCAGTACCACCATTCAGACAACCGTGCAGGTTTGCATGCATTGCGAGGACCCCGTATGTGCCAATGTCTGCCCTGCTGATGCGATTAGCAAAGACGAGTTTGGCGTGGTGCATACTGCCAACACATCGCGCTGCATCGGCTGTTCAAACTGTGTGATGGCCTGCCCTTTTGGTGTGCCCAAAAAGATGGAATCCTACGACCTGATGATGAAATGCAATATGTGTTATGACCGGACCAGTGTGGGCAAGAAGCCCATGTGTGCCACCGTATGTCCCAGTGGTGCCCTCTTCTATGGTACGCGTGAGGAGATACAGGCCAAGCGTCCCAATTCAACCCCCATTAATACCTTTCTCTTTGGAGAGGAAAAGGTCAGCACAAAAGTCAACCTGATGATGCCCAAAGGCAGCACAGAACTGCGTGTCCTATAATCAGTGGTTTATGTGATTTTAATCCCTTTTGCTATGAGCAATGAAGATAAACATTGGAAGAGAGATTTCCCGATCAGCCGGCCAGAATCAAACGAGGTCAGCCGGCGGGACTTTGCCCGGATCTTAACAGTGGTATCGGGCGGGATGGTCCTGGGAAACGCTGCCATCGCAGCAAAGGCCTTCTTCACCAAAAAGGAAAGGGCTTCGAAACGGCAGCGGATCTGCAGCACCAGCGATATTCCCGTGGGCGGCACAAAATCTTTTGTGCTCGAAAACAGCGCGGTCCCCTATATACTGGTCCACACCGAAGATGGTAACTTTTATTCGTACGAACAAAAATGCACCCACCTTTCCTGTGCGGTGTATTATCGCCCCGGCACCATGAAAATAGAATGTCCGTGCCACAATGGCTGGTTTGATGTCAAGACCGGCGAGGTGCTCCAGGGACCACCGCCCAGACCGCTCAATAGACTTGATGTTTCCATTGAAGGTGACGATATTTACGTGCAGAAAACTTAATGATCAAACCGTATGAGTACATTTAGACGAGGACAGGAACAGTCCCACCCCCAAAAGAAAAACATGATCATGTCCACGCTGATCGCCGTATTGCTGATCAATCTGCTCATACAGATCTGGCTGCTGTATACGGCGCTCAACAATGCGCTCGAAGGTCATCCAGAGGTAGCTTACAGTACTTTTGTGGCCTCGCTTATACTCTTTATTGCCTGTGTGGTCTGGCTGTATCTTTTACCACGCAAATAGGATGCGTCCGAAAATCTGGTCTTGATCATGACTACCGAATTCTCTTACCGCTTTATTGAGCCGGACAGCAGCATCGCTGATTTTGTGGAAAATCTGGGCACCTTTCGTAATGACGGTGACCAGCCCAAGGAAGTGGTGGTCGTCCCCGACGGCCGCGTAGATCTGTTTTTTTCAGTTTCTCCGGCAGCACCATTTGAAGTAATCCTTATCGGACTGGAAACCTACCCCGAACAGCGGTATATCCCGCCGGGGATGACCGTCTTTGTCATCAGTTTTAAACCGCTTGCTGTAGAATATATCCTGCAGACGCCGCTGGCAGAATTTCTGAACAGCGCATGTGAGCTGCCGCCCGGATTCTGGGGTTTTGAGCCCGGGGATATCGCGGATTTTGAACGATGCTGCGCAAAGGCGACCCAAAAGATCTGCGCCCTGATTCCTGCCGACGTGGACGATCGGAAGCGCCGGCTATTTGAGCTGATCTATTCTTCCAAAGGAGAAATGAGCGTGCAGCAGCTCTCCGATGCCGTGGGCTGGAGCAGCCGGCAGATCAACCGTTATTTTACCAAACAGCTGGGATTATCTTTAAAGACCTACACAACGATTTTGCGCTTCAGAGCATCACTGGCGCATATCGCTCAGGGAAAACTGTTTCCTGAACTGAATTACACCGATCAGAACCATTTCATCAAGGAAGTCAAAAAATACTGCGGCGTGCCGCCAAAGGAACTGTCCAAAAACCGAAACGACCGATTTGTACTATTATCGGTTCTCAAAGGAGCATAATTTTGCAGGGTAAATGTAAAATAACATGCTGATAGACAACAAATCAATTGCTATTGTCGGCGGTGGTCCCGCCGGCCTTACCCTCGCTAGGCTTCTGCAGCTGCAGGATGCCGAGGTCAACGTGTACGAAAGAGATATCAACCGACATGCACGGGTCCAGGGCTCACCCCTGGATATGCATGAGCATTCGGGTCTCGCAGCTTTGCGGGCTGCCGGGCTCCTGCAGGTGTTCCGGACGACTTACCGCCCCGGAGCAGACCGGACGCTCATCCTCAATCCGCAAGCAGAGCTGCTGTACAGTGATCATGACACCAAACCGGCAGAAAATTTTGGACACGAGCACTTTCGGCCCGAGATCGACCGTGGCCCTCTGCGAAACATGCTGCTGGAATCGCTACGGCCCGATACAGTGGTATGGGATAGTCATTTTCTGTCCATGGAGCCACATGGCGACGGCTGGTTGCTGCATTTCAAAAACGGTACCTCAGCCTACGCGGATCTCGTTGTCGCTGCCGATGGCGCGAATTCCAGAATTCGTTCTTATCTGACTGCCATTAAACCCATGTATTCAGGGGTGATTATGCTCGAAGGCCATGTCGCCAAAGAGAATGCACCCCAGATCAACGCCCTGATCAAGGGCGGTAAAATCATGGCATTCGGAAACAAACAGAACATATTAATGGGACAGAAAGGCGATGGCGAACTGGGATTTTATGCAAGTTTTAAGGCCGATGAAAACTGGGCGGTTGCCAGTGGACTCGATTTTTCGGATAGCACGCAGGTGCTGGAGTGGTTTAAACGAGAATACGTAGGCTGGAACCCGTTGTGGCAGGAACTGTTTGCTCATGCTGACGTTCCGTTTATTCCCCGGCCAATTTACTATATGCCACTTGATCAGCATTGGGAAACCAGTCCAAGCCTCACATTGATCGGTGATGCGGCACATGTGATGCCTCCCTTTGCAGGAGAAGGTGCCAACATGGCCATGCTCGATGCGCTGGAGCTGAGCGAGCATCTTAGCGACCCGCGGTATGCGACATTGAAAGATGCCATTGCGGCCTACGAAGACAGGATGCGACGCCGTGCGGCAGCCGCTACTCAAGAGTCTCTGGATAATGGTGAAAGAATGCATTCCTCAACGGCACTGGAAACCATGCTCGGATTTTTCGGCGGACATGCTGAGCAGATCTGAACAGGATGACCATGGATCGGCTGCCTTGTTTCGGCCCGTCCGGCATATTATCTAAGTTTTTTTGAACGATCAGACGCCGACTGCTGTTCAGATTACAAACTAAACTCACAAAGCAATGAAAAGAACATTTTTGACCCTGACGATTGCCTTATCACTTTTTGCGATGCAGAGCTGTGGTGGCGGAGCATCCAAAGACAGTAAAGATACTGCAGACAGTATCAACGAATCTAAGGCACCTGATCAGATCGCCGACAATCCAGTAGCAGGCACACCGGTGGCTGTTAATGAATCCGATGCCAAATTTGTGACCGAGGCCGCAAACGGCGGCATGGCCGAAGTGGAGTTAGGTGAACTGGCACAGCAGAAAGCGCAACACGCCGACGTCAAAGCCTTTGGTGAGATGATGGTGAAAGATCATTCCAAAGCCAACGACGAGCTCAAAACGCTTGCGCAGTCCAAAAACATCACACTGCCCGCCGCGGTAAGCAGCGAACAGCAGAAAGTCAAAGACGATCTTTCGAAAAAATCGGGAGCTGACTTTGACAAAGCTTATATCGATGAGATGATAAAAGATCACGAGAAAGATATCAAACTGTTTGAGGATGCCAGTAAAAACCTCGCAGATGCTGAATTGAAAGCTTTTGTCGACAAAACGTTGCCGACCTTGCGCAGCCATCTCGACCACTGTAAAAGTGTAAAGGAAAAAATGAAATAAGGTTATCCGGGCGATAGCTGCCGTATGAAACAAAAAAGGTTTTTCCGCAGGAAAAGCCTTTTTTTGTGTTGTCATTGCCTATCAAGGTCACATTTTGTCTATCTTTGGGACACAAACCTACTAATCACGATCATGAACAACGCATCGTTCCGGCTCGCGCTGAGGCCGACCACAGTTGAGGACCTTGAGACGCTCTTTACATTTCAGCTCGACAAAGAATCCAATTACCTGGCTGCTTTTACTTCGGCTGATCCGGCGGACAAGGCTGCCTATCTGGCTAAGTACAGCCGTCTGCTCAACGAACCCAGCGTAAATAATCAGACTATTCTTATTGACGGAACGATTGCTGGCAGTATCGCAAAGTTTGTCATGGAAGGCGACCATGAGATCACCTATTGGATTGACCGCAGGTTCTGGGGACGTGGTATAGCGACACAAGCATTGCGTACACTTTTGGCGCTGGAGACGGTGCGGCCTATTTTTGGACGGGTTGCCTTCGATAACCGGGCTTCGCAAAAGGTGCTGGAACATTGTGGCTTTGTCAAAATAGGCAACGACAAGGGCTATGCGAATGCCCGACAATCCGAAATCGAGGAGTATATTTACAGATTGGATACATAGTATAAGACGATTGCATATGTTTAAACTTATTTATTGCGCTGCAGTTCTGATCCTGACATTAGTCAGAACCTGTGCGGATACACCGGCACAGCAGTCCGCCACCATCGAGAATAAGCCGCGTCCGGCCTGGCTGAAACCGGTATACCATGAGGCGGTGATGATAGAAGATTCCGATTGTACAGAAAAAGACGGTACCTACCTGATTGACCGCGCCGTCGATTTCCATCCCGATAGCATGGCGGTGTTTTTTGTTGCCGCGAGGCTGCCACGCGAGCTGTTTGAAAATGCGGAAGGGTTCTATCCCGAGCTCCGGGAGTTCATTCTGGTGATGCCCGACTACGAAGCCTATGAACAGGTCGCCAAGGATGCGGAAAAGCAGGGCATCACACTGGAGCCTGCTGTCAGCAATTATTACTACTACGTCAAGCGCGAGGACGGGAAGGCCACCGTGGACCGCTATCACCTGACGGGCGGAGGGCAGCCGCAGCTGCACTACGCTGCACCAAAGATTCCGAAAGATAAAATACTGGTCTATCGCACCGAAAGTTATGGATCTGTCTGTTGTCCCAAAGACGAGCGGCGCGTACTGGAGGCAGTTGATGCCTCTTTCATCCGGCAGTATGAGCAACAGCATGGTGTCCAGATTAAAGGCAGCTTCCGCCAGATCAACGGCAAGGAAGGCGAGCATAATAACTACTACACGCTCAGCGGCCTCAACAGCCGACAGCGGCTGGACTTTTTGCTGGCCAAAAACAGGCAATGGCAATTTGAAGGCAAAACATTGTTGCCAACATCGGGAAAGCAGATCATTACGCCGGCGCTGGTTCAGATAGAGACTGAAGGAATCCGCAAGCTGGAGCCTATAGCCTACCGCTAATTACAGTTAATAAGTCGCCTTGGCGAAAATCGTCCGCAGCTGATCTTCCAGTCCCTTGCCCCGCAGGTTGCGTGCGATGATCCTGCCCTCAGGGTCGAGGAGGAAACTTGCTGGAATCGCATTGATGCCATACAGCTTGGCGGCATGGCTATCCCAGCCTTTGAGATCGGAGACCTGTGGCCAACGGAGCCCATCATCCGCTATCGCTTTTATCCACTGCTGCTGCTGTGCTGCCCGGTCGAGCGACACCCCCAGTATCTCAAAACCCTGTGACCTGTATTTGTCGTATAGTGCCACAAGGTTGGGGTTTTCTTCCCGGCAGGGCCCGCACCAGCTCGCCCAGAAATCCAGCAGCAGGTATTTGCCGCGGAAATCAGAGACTTTCATTGTTTTGCCCCCGGGGGTCAGAAGCTCCATATCCGGAGCCAGCTGCCCGACTTTGGTTTTTACAGCCGATTCCAGCTGCAGGGGGATCTCCGCAGCCAGCGGGTACTGTTTGAGCTGTTCGGATATACCTGCATATACCTCGGCCGCAGCGGCAGCGAACTTTTCCTGGCCGGCCACAAAAGACAGGCTGATCAGGCTGAGGTAAGACGCGGGGTGCTGCCGCGCAAACGCCAGATGCACAGCATACAGCTCATCCATAATCGCTTTTTCCCTATCGATGAAACCGGCGCGTACCGCCGAATCGGCCTGCTGGGCCGCTGGCAGGGCGGCAAACTCCTTATTCAGAGCCGTAAACTTGTCGTCAACGCCGCTTCGCATCTTTCGGAAGATGTCCTGATCTGCGTTCACCTGCGATCCCGTGATCACGATATTTTTAAGGGAATCCGCTGCCCGCATATGCATCACAACAGGTTCGAGATAAAAGCGGAAATAGTCCATCTGCTCCTTCGGTGCCAGCTTTTCGACGTAAGGGTTTTTATGGAGATACAGGGTCGAGGACACAGGATAGCCGATCCTGCCCGAAAAGGAAAATTGGCCTCCGGCTGAGACGGTGGAGTCCACCACCGAATTCCCGTCAATCTCGTATATCAGAAAAATTTTGGAACCATTTTTTAACTTGCTCACCTCCCCTCTGATCGTGTAGCTGCGCTGTGCGCAGGCCACTACGGGGATTATGCAGAGCCATGCTAGCCATATTTTTGGGATTGTCATCGTCGTATCAGGTTTATATTCAAACTATTGTCTGTGCATAAATATACAGATTATTCCGCAGTCGCTGTATTTCCAATGGGTAAAACTATCGTGGGACCGTTTTTGTTCCTGTCTAAAAGGAGGAACTATGCCCTGGTATAATGGAAACTACCCACCGTCCTATAAGAATCAGCCTGCTAGGATCCGTGATAAGGCGACCGAAATCGCCAACGCCATGCTGGAAGAGGGCGTCGAAGAAGGCATTGCAATCGCCACCGGACTCAAAAAAGCGCGCGAATTTTATGGTGAAGATACGCAGGATGAGCAAAATCAAGAATCCAAATAAGAAAGTGAGCACCCGGGAGTGCTTGAATTGTTGACGTTAAATTGAAAAACTATGCCAGAACTACCCGACTTACAGGTTTTCAGCAAGAACCTCAACCGTATGATCAAAGGTAAAACGCTTGAAAAAGCGATCATTCACAACAAGCAGAAGATCAAGGTCAAAGAAGCGGAATTGCAAGCCCTGGAAGGAAAAACACTGAACAGGGTCTTCCGCCGGGGCAAAAGGCTCTTCCTTGATTTTGGTAAAGATGCCATCCTTGCCATTCACCTGATGCTACACGGCAAGCTGGAATACAGCGATACGCCCGATCCAAAGTATGCCCTTGTGTCCCTGACTTTTAAGGGAGGTAAAATACTTTCTGTCACCGACTTTCAGCAGATGGCCAATATAGAGCTGAATCCGCCCTCTGCGGAAGCCATCGACGCGCTGTCTCCCCAGTTGACGGCGGACAAGCTTGAGCAGCTTTTGAAGGCCAGCAGGGCCAAGATCAAGACCGTTCTGATGGATCAAAAACTCATCGGTGGCATCGGCAATGCGTATGCTGACGAAATCCTCCATGCGGCGCAGCTCTCACCGCTCTCCATTGCCGGCAAGATCCCCAAAAAGAAGGTGCAGCAATTGGCTAAGGCCATCAAGGACGTGCTGGAAGATGCCGAACGGCAGATCCAGAAGACGCATCCGGATATCATCAGCGGCGAGGTCAGGGACTTTCTGAAAGTGCACCGCAAGCAGGCAAAACACGATGCCTCCGGGCAGACCATAAAACAGACCAAAGTCGGGGGCCGTATCACCTACTATACCGCTGATCAAGAGGAGTTCAGCTAAAATGCATGGCCAGGATGAGCCGTGCGGGTTAGATCTCCATTCGCATTTCGAGCAGGTTGGGCTTGAAACCTGCTTTGGTATACGCTTTTTTTGCGCTTTCATTGGCATCGTAGACCTGAAGTCTTATTTCGGAGATGCCCCTTGCCCGCGCCCAGGCAGTCAGGCCTTCAAGGATCATCCCATTGATCCCACGGCCACGGTAGTCCGGTCTGACATACATAAATCCCAGATGGGCAAACTGCCCGTGCTTCAGATAAGGTCTGGCCGGCAAGATTTTAGCGTATCCTGATCCAACGAGCTCTTCCCCTGCCGCCGCCACCAGCACCTCGGCATCCGGAGAACGAACCAGTTCCAGGAGATCGTAATAATGAATCTCCCCTTCCTTTAATGTGCCGTCATATGGACGCTCAGCTTCGACAATACCTTGTTCAAATTCGAGTAATCGATCGATTTCATGTGCCTGCGCCGGCCTGATTTGTATTTCCATTTTCGAAAGGATGTTATGTACAGCGTGAATACACAAATATATTCAATAAAGTTTATAGTTAGCGGACAGAAGGCACCAAACTGTGACAGGGGCATCGCTTATCGTCTTTTTGATTTTTTCTAAACGATTTTTTAACGGAGGAGGTTCACCTAGGAGACTATGGATGTTAACAATAAAATCAACACTATGACACAATTTAAAAATCCACACACAAAATATCCTGTACCGCCATTTCCCAAGCAGGAACAGGAAGTTCCCGGTACAGAAGCAGCGATGCAACCACAGGCCGACCACGGCGAAGAAAGTTATGTCGGCAGTGGCAAGCTGACTGGTGCAAAAGCGATTATCACCGGCGGTGATTCTGGTATAGGCCGCGCAGTGGCCATAGCCTATGCGCGCGAAGGTGCAGATGTGGTCATCAGTTATGGTTACGATGTGGAGGATGAGGACGCTGCCGAAACTGCACGGCTAGTGGAGAAGGAAGGCCGTAAAGCCATACTTTCCAAAGGCGACCTTCGTGAGGAAAGCTATGCAAACCAGCTGATTGAACTCGGTGTCCGCGAACTGGGCGGCATCGATATCCTGGTCAATAACGCCGCCTATCAAATGGCACATAAAACGCTCGAAGAATTGACCGCCGAGGAATGGGACCGTACGTTTGAAACCAACATACGGAGTATGTTCTATCTGTGCAAGGCTGCCGTACCACATATGCAGCCGGGCAGTTCCATCATCAATACTGCATCGGTCAATTCCTATCATCCCAATGCGGTGCTGCTCGACTATGCAGCCACCAAAGGGGCGATCCAGAACTTTACCGCCAATCTGGCGCAGATGCTGCTCGAACAAGACAAAGGAATCCGTGTCAACGCTGTTGCTCCCGGTCCGGTGTGGACACCGCTGATTCCGTCGACTATGCCAGAGCCCGAAAACTTCGGTAAGGACAGCCCGATCAAAAGGCCGGCACAGCCTGCAGAGATCGCACCGGCCTATGTATTTCTGGCCTGCGAGGATAGCAGCTACATTGCCGGAGCGACTATTGCCGTAACCGGCGGCAAGGTTGCCATGTAAGAAAATAAGTAATCTCAATCTCTCTCTTTTTACGTATTAGCCTCATGCCATTTTGGTTCATGAGGCTTCTTATTACAACAGATAGATACTTCGGCGACCATGCGCCCACGGCACACCGCTATTGACCGGCTTTTTTTTGGTCGTCATTTCTGATCTGCTTTTCCTTTGAGCGGTAAGCATTCGGTCTGTTTTTGCCAAACTGCCATGAAAAGGACAGACCAAAGGACCTGAAAGGCAATGCAAAGTTTCCTTTTTGAATAAACAACGGCGTTTCAGAATAGCTGCCGAGGTTTTTACTATTGCTAAAAGGGTCGACGATGGCGAGTCCCAGTATGGCTGCTTCGTTCAATACTTTCTTCTTGAACGATATGTTCCATAGGTTGAATGCAGCGAATTCCCCCTGGAAAGTTCTTTGGGGCGAATCATGGAATAAATAAGAATCCAGCATATAGCCTTTACCGAGATTCAGGTCCAGTCCGGCAAAGGTTTTATAGATCACAGTGGTTTTGTTCGCCATGCGCGAACTGTACAGAAACTTTTCTGCCGGATCGTTTGCATATGTGTATACGTCCATATTTGCTTTAATATTCACGCCTTTGAACAGCGTTATCGAAGTATACACGCTGGCTCCGATGTTTTTGTTGGTTCCGATATTCTGAAAAGTCTGCAGGAGGACCGTACGCCCGCCGGCGGTGGTTGTCTCCAGTATAGGCTCTATGCTATGATCCGTGCTCCTATAATAGACAGCGGCATAGAGCTGTCCCCTGTTGCGCAGCAATGCAAAGTCGCCGCCGAGCTCAACGTGCTGAATGATCTCTGACCGGAGATTGGGGTTGCCCTGCATCTGATTGCTCCTGTCTGCTTCATTTCGGAAGGGATTTAAGTAATATAAGCTTGGCCTCTGGATCCGTTTGGCATACGACATTTTAAGCGTGGAGTTTTCACTGTAATTATACGAAACACTTAAGTTAGGAAACAGATCGTTTGTATGGTTCATAAACTGCGCTATATGCGCTGACTCTTCGGCTTTCAGTATGGTTTTTTCCCAGCGCAGTCCTGCCTTTACGTTGACAGATTTTCCGATGGGAAAGCCTACGGCAGCATATCCTGCCCACACCTTCTGTGTATATCCGAAGGAATAGCTGCGCTGCATATCCCGCACAGTTTCTCCTATCTGTGTTGACGAATCGATGGCAACTGTCGAGCTGATATTCCGGTCCACGAGCTTAACACCAAAATCCAGCGCTATTTTCTGGATCGAACGTTTAAAATCCACTTGCGTTGTATACTCGTCACTGTTACCCAAGTTTTGCCCTCGCTCGGACAGCAATCCGTAGATGCCCTTGTATGTGGTATTATTTTTACCATTCAGGTATTGAAACGACAGTGAGATCTCCCCGGCCTTTTTGCTGAATTTACGAATATAATCCGTACTGAAATCGAAATTGCCGGCCGGTTGCCGGTTGTCCACACTGGCTCCAATTGCAGTACCCTCCTCCCTGTAGACAGTCTGCATTTTATTGCTGGTGACGAGCAGCAACTGGTTGAAATTAAGATTGGATACCAGCATAGTGTTTGTGTCCAGCTCATAATCCATGGCTACTGAGATCTGCGTTCCGTTACGGCGGTTTCTGCTGTCGTTGGTCTGTGAAAATATTGTCTTTCCGGAGAGTGTCGAATTTGCTGAGGTGATGCGGCTTGCAATCGGATAACTCCAGGTATTGCCCACACTGCCGGTGATGCCAAAACGGCCGATCCGGCCAGCTATGCTGCTGTTTTGGTTACTCTGCCGTGTACCTATGGTCGTGCCGATGCTGCCGTTGACGCCTGAGACTGTTGGTCTGCCGGTCAGGATGTTGATGATTCCAGCAGCACCTTCAGCATCATATTTTGACGGGGGATTTGTTATGATTTCCACGGATTTAATCTGTTCCGAAGGCAACATCCGCAGGGCCTCCGCGAGATTGCCCCGGGTGATGCTTGACGGTTTGCCGTTGATAAAAATCCTGACGTTCTGGTTGCCACGGAGTGCTGCCTTTCCATCGTAAGACAGCGATACCATAGGCAGCTTCCGGAACACTTCCTCCGCTGTGGTACCCCTGAGACTGGCATCCTTGGCCACATGATAGATGATCTTGTCCTCCTTATTTTCAATTACCGGCAATCTTCTCCGGATCTCGACGGCCTCCAGCCTATGCCGGCCGGCAAGATCAGTCAGACCAGTGTCGGGTGTATGTGCAGATTTTGGAACTTTGCTATCCATTTCCGCACGACGGGCGGAATCAGCGTTCTGCGCATATGAGTAAGTGGTACATGCGGTAAGTCCGAACAAAAGAAACAGTAAGGTCAAGGGAATGATTTTTTTGGTCATTTTTTCTTTTAAAACTAGATACAACGGGATCTTAATTCTACATTCTTTCCGTCAACCGTCTGATATTTTACGCCAAGCGCATAGTATACCCGAGAAAATATGTTTAACATTACGGGAAAATTAATTCAGCAGGCTAACGGTATAAAAATGGCCGTTAAAGTATATACATTCATATGAATCGAAAAATCTATGAGGTGATCCTATTGATCTGGTTTTTATCGTCCATTTATCTGTTATTCGGCGCCATAATATTCAATAAAGCCTCTTCCTTTGGTGTCGCGCTGATCATCCAGTCCCAGATCATTCTGCTGATCATCATTTTGTTGACGGCCACCTCCATCTTTCCAAAAAACTGGGAAGCAAAGCGATGGGGATTGATCTCTTTTCAGATCATCGGCCTTAACCTGATCTGTGTGCTGATCCGCTACATTGTCGAGGAGATTATCTTTGTCCGTCTGGGCTTTCCAAAGAGCGAACCTTTCAATGCCCTGTTTTTTGTCTATGATAACTTTTACTATTCACTTCCCGGCTTCTTCATCGGTTTTATTACCTTCTTGGTTTTTAAAACCATTGCGGTGGAAAAGCGCAACAGCGAGCTTCGGCAGGCCGTACAGGAGGCCGAATTAAACCTGTTAAAATCGCAGATCAATCCGCATTTTCTGTACAACGTGCTCAACTATATGTATGCTGTTTCTCTGCCCCTTTCCGAACGGCTTTCGGGTACGGTTGCAAAATTGGCAGGGACCATGAGGTATACCCTGACCAAGTCGGACGTCCAGATGGTCCCGCTGCGGGAAGAGATCGAATTTATACAGGACTATATTGATCTGCAATCCACGCAGTTTGACAAAGGCCTGCACTACTGCCTGCACAAAGAACTCGAGGATGACAGCGTGATGCTACCCACTTTGATCCTCATTGCCTTTATTGAAAATGCATTTAAGCATGGTGTGGTCGACGACCCCGCACTGCCATTAATAATAGCGGTCAGATCGACCGACAAGGACCTAACCCTGGAGGTGGAAAACCATATCCAGCCAAAGCGGAAAGATCCGGGCAATGGAATCGGCCTGGTCAATGTAAAGCGCCGGCTCGAAATTCTCTATCCCGACAAACATGTGCTGCGGACGGTCCGTACGGACGAGCGTTTTTCAGTTTACCTTCAATTGTCTTTATAGAATGGAACAGCCACAGCGTCTCAACTGCCTGATCGTCGATGACCAGGCTTTTGCTATCCGGATACTGGAAAACCACCTTGCGCATTTTCCGGAGTTTAAGTTGGTCTATGCAGGATCAGATGTGTTTGAAGCGCTTCGTTTATTGACTGAATGCAACATTGATCTGGTTTTTCTCGATATACAGATGCCCGATATGAGCGGGCTTCAGCTCCTGAAACTGAGCCGAAGCAGAGCCCGGTTTATCTTTACCACGGCCTACCCGAAGTATGCCTTTGAGGGTTACGAAAATGATATCACTGATTTCTTGTTAAAACCCATCACCTTTGCCCGTTTCCAGAAAGCGATCGATAAATTTAAGCAGCAGGTACAGGTGGAGTTGCAGCAAAATACAGCCGCTTCAAAAGACCATGTACTGATCAAGGGAGACGCCAAACAAAAATATCATAAAGTTCAGCTGGTGGATATTCTTTATGTGAAAGGACTGGATAACTACATCAGTATCAGTACAACGACGGGGGTAATCGTCACGTACATGAACCTGAAGGATCTGACGGCCCTTTTGCCGGCACATAGATTTTGCAGGATCCATAAATCGTACATTGTGTCTTTGGAACATATTGCGTATGTGGAAAAAAATTCAGTTCGGATCAGGGATGACTTCTTTCCCATCGGACCTGTGTTTAAGAAGGACTTTTTCCGGCGTTGGGATTTAAGGCGCTAAAAAAGCGCCCCGGCCTAGGGCGCTTTCATTGGTTTATTGATAACCTTGGTTTTGCGTAAATTCGTCCTTGTTGGTGATGGCATCCAGCTGGTCCTGCGGAATAGGTCTCACCTTATGGAAATCCTGAATATTTTTGGCGATATCCGGATTATGAGCCCTTACCCTTTCGACCAGTTTTCCCGTACGTTTGAGGTCAAACCAGCGGATCTGCTCGCCGGCAAACTCCCGGGCTCTTTCGTCGAGAATGAAATCAAGAGTCATCTGACTGGCGCTCACTTTCATTTTTTCCTCCGAACCGGGCTGCGCGGCACGCGCGCGGATGATATTGACCCAATGTGCCGCCGAGTCAAGATTGCCCAGCCGCAGCTGTGCCTCCGCAGCATTTAAATAGAGCTCGGCAAAACGGATCACGAAGACGTCCCGCGCACTCTGGGCCTCGTTGGACGAGGGCCGTGTAGGATCCAGAAACTTGCTTAAAGTCGGGTAGCGCAGCTGATCATTGACTTTACCGTCACTCGCATATATGTAGTTTCTGTCGTAGATCTTATACGGCTTGCCCGTATTGCTAATCGCACGGCGGGTGGCATACACTGCGGTATCCCCCAGTTTAACTGTTGCCGTCGGGTTATTCGCATAAAACACCTCCTTAAAAGATGCCGCATAGCGGCTGTCGCCTTCGGGGTACAGATCCAGCAGAAAACGGGTCGGCATATAGCGGTTGAACGGGCGGCCGTTGGCCAGGTCACGTTGCATACCTGTTTCTGTATCATACTTCATTAAAAATAACAGGTGGCCGTTGTTGCTGCCGCGGTTGTGCCCCAGCGGGTTGAGTATTTTGTCACTGATATCATTGAGCGCCAGATTGGTCGAATAATTGACGGTGTAGACCACTTCTTTATTTTTCAGATTGGCCATATTCCAGAGATCCGCATAGTTTTTGAGCAGTTCAAAACCGTAGTTGCCTTTGATGACCGACAATGCATAGTCGTTGGCCTCTTTATATTTCCCTTCCGACAGGTATACGCGCGACAAAAAAGCGCGGGCAGCGGGATTGGTCACGCGGCCATAATCTTTGCTTGTATTCGGTAGATCCTTGATCGCTGCGAGCAGGTCCGATTCGATCAGGGCATAAAACTCTTCGGGCGCCGTTTTATTAGCCGTCGTGATGATGCCTGCGGTTTCGGTGGTGGTCAGGTGCACGCCGCCCCAGGTCTGCAGGATATGCCAATAGTAAAAAGCACGCAGGAAACGTAGTTCGGCCAGCCGGATAGCCTTGGTGTCCGGCGTTAGACCAGCAGCGTCTATACGGCCGATACCTGCGTTGCAGACATTTATGGCGGAGTACAAAGCCTTCCATTCTGTTGCTATTGCGCCATTGTTGCCTTGAAGGTTGATATATTTCATCAGATCAGGAAAGGTATCGCCGGCACCGCTCATCCAAAGATCGGTTCCCATTTCGGACATGCTGTAGCCCTCCTCCTTACCATACCACCAGCGCTGATACGAATACGCCGCATTGACCAGGGTCTCGAAGCCCTCGGGCGTGGTGAAGACCGTTTCGGCGGTCAGGCCGCTTGGGTTGTATTCGTCCAGAATCTTTGAACAGCCTGATGATGCCAGCGCCACCACTGAAGCCATGACAATATTTTTGATAGTTCTTTTCATTTTTTGTAGCAATTAAAATCCAACATTCACACCGAAAACAAATAATTTGGTCATCGGGAAGTTTTCCGATCCACCCCTTTCCGGATCATACGAATTGAGCAGGTCCGATTTGGTCCAGGTAAATGGGTTCCTGGCCGTACCATATACCCTTAATTTTTTGATAAAGCCATCCTTCAGTACCGACTGCGGAAAATTGTAGCCCAGTGATATATTCCGGATGCGCAGGTAAGACCCGTCCACATAACCCAGCGAGCTGGAGTACAGCGTGCTCGCCAGTGAGAGCCCAGAGTTGGGCCGCGGATAGGCGTTGGTTGGATTCTCCGGCGTCCAGTAGTCTATGATGGCCGCACTCTGACCCAGGCCCTGCGGATCGTAGCGGCGTAGGAAGTTGGGCTGTATGGTCTGTCCCCAGCGGACAAAAAGCAATACGTTGAGGTCAAATCCTTTATAGCTAAAAGTGTTGTCCCATGAACCGAACCATTTTGGCCGTGGAGTACCGATGATCACGCGGTCATTTGTGGCATCGATTTTCCCGTCCCCGTTGACATCGCGCACGCGTATATCACCGGGTTTCTGGTTGAACTTGGCAGCTTCCTCCTCCTGACCCAGCTGCCAGATACCCAGTTTGTCGTAATCGTAGAATACCACCGTGGGATAACCGATAAACCAGCCGTTTCCGATGTCATCCGAACTGGTAACCAGCTCGACAATCTCCTCTTTATTACGTGTATAGGAGATTGAGGTATTCCACTTCAAGTTGCTGTCTTTCAGTACATCCGCGTTTACGGTTATTTCGAAACCGCGATTCCGGGTTTTTCCAATGTTCTGGATCACATTGCTTACGCCTGTCGAAGGCGGCAAGCCCCGCTCGAGCAGCAATTTCGATGTTCTGGAGTCATAGTAATCCAGGGTACCTGTAACGCGTCCATTAAGTATCCCAAAGTCGAGTCCCGCATTGGTCGTCGCTGTGATCTCCCAGCCCAGGTTGGTGTTGCCGATCTGTGGTGAAAAAGTATAGCCCGTTGCCGAAGCATCATCGTAGGCAAAAGCCACACGGCTGAGGTTGTTCTGTGTTGAGTACGGCGACACCGCGTAGTTGCCTGCCCGACCCCAGCTCAGTCTGGCCTTGAGTTCGCTAAATACGCTCTGGTTTTTCATAAACGACTCATCGACAATGCGCCAACCTGCAGCAATGGAGGGAAAGAATGCCCATTGGCTGCCCTTTGCCAATATGGACGAACCATCAGAACGGCCGGTGGCTGTCAGCAGGTACCTACCTTTGTAGCTGTAGTTGACACGGCCGGCAAACGAGAGCAGATTGTTCATGCTGTATGCCGTCGTCGTCGCCAGATTTTTGGAGGCATTGCCCAGAGCATAGAAAAGCTGTCTATCGAGGAGCAGGCCCTCACCCGAAGCGTCGATACGGTCCGAGCGATTCCACAGGATACTGTTGACAGCCGTAATGTTCAGGTTGTGGTCACCAAAGGAGTTCTGATAGGACAATACATTTTCCCAGTTGATCAGATGGCTATTCTCTGTACTATAGGTGGCTTTCGATGCCGATCCGTTGCGGTCGATGGTATACATCCCCGCAAAGGTCCCCTCGCGGTTATTATTGAGGGTCACCCCGATGGTCGACTTGCCCGAAAATCCTTTCCATGGTTTCAATTCGAGATAGCCATTGATCAAGGTGCGGGTCACAAGATTCTGCGCATCATAGGCGTTAGGTTCGAGGTCAGCCAGCGGATTGATAGCCGATCCGTTGAGCGGATAGAGGATCAGGCTGCCGTCGTCGTTGTAGATTTTGCCGAGGGGGCTGATCTTATTGGCCTGATTGAGCGGGTCGCGTGCCGCCTGAATTTTGTAGTGCGTCACCTGCGACTGCATTCCAGCCCTGAAGTACGTGCCCAGTTCCTGGTCTATGTTGAGCCGGCCCCCAAAACGGTTGGATTTATCCTGTTCGAAGATCCCCCGTTCATTCAGGAAATCTCCGGAGAAGTAGACCTTTGTTTTTTCCGTCCCCGCGTTGATGCCGACCTGATAATTCTGTTGGAAGCCCTCTTTGACCAAGTGATCAAAATAGTTGGTGTACTCGTTGTTTTTGATAGCCTCGAGCTCGGCAGTATTGAAAATAGCCGCATCGTTAGATACGTCGTTCCATTTACCCGTGGTACGATAAGCCTCGCGTCGAAGTTTCACCCATTGGTCGAGGTTCATGACCTCTGGGTAGCGGGCCACTTTAGACACACCGGCGTAGGCATTGAACGCAATCTGTGCAGCACCGGTTTTTCCCTTTTTGGTGGTGATGATAATGACCCCATTGGCTCCTCGGGAGCCGTAGATCGCCGTAGAAGAAGCGTCTTTGAGTACTTCCATCGATTCGACATCATTGGGGTTGATATCCTGGATATTGCTGTACTGGATTCCGTCAACAATGTATAGCGGACCATTTTGTGCCGTGATGGACCGGTTGCCGCGGATGGTGATATTGACACCCGAGGATGCAGATCCACTGCTGCGCGTCACATCCATACCCGACACCTTGCCCTGCACCGACTCCAGCATATTGGCCGAAGGCACCTTGGCAATCTCATCCCCTTTGACAGAAACCACCGAACCTGTCAGGTCACGTTTTTTGACCGTACCATAGCCAACGACGACCACCTCATCCAGCGTTGCGTCGTTTGACTGCAGGACGACCGAAAGAGGCTTGCCCGGTACGATGGTCACCTGCTGGGCGTCAGCCCCCAGATAAGTGATGGACAACTGTGTGACCGTGGCGGGTATTTTAATCGAAAAATTTCCATTGGCATCGGAAGATGTTGATAAGCTGCTGTTACCGACAGCGCGGATCGTCGCTCCCGACACAGGCTTTCCCTGGGCGTCTTTTACTGTACCGTTTACATTTTGTTCCTGCGCCCTCACATAAGGAGCGGACAATACAAACATGACACTCAGAGCAGCAGTTTTTAGGATACTACTTTCCCATTCAATCTTTGGTATCATAAGGTTTATAAAGTTTAAAAATTGTTTTCCCTTTGCGGTTGGATGCAACCGCTTGCATAAACTGAAATTAGAAATTTAAAATGCAAACTGCTAAACTTATTTACGCAAACGTTGCCGGTAGCCCCGTTCCGTAGCCCCATGTGGAGGCTATAAAAGAAAAGCTGCCCCAACATCCAGGGTGCGGGGCAGCTTTCAGTATTTCATCCGTTGGGAAAACTTAGATGTTAGGGAAGCTTAGAGATCAAACTGTATCCCCAGGTTTGCCATGGTGCCCGTACCCTTGATGTAATAGCGGCCTTCGTTGGTAGCGCCACGTACTTCGGCATGCACAGGGTAATAATCGGCGTTGAACAGGTTGTTGACCGAAAAGGAGAACGTGAATTTCTGATACCTGTACCGTGTCTGAAAATCCACCAGATTGTACCCTGATATCGGGTACTTTCCATAGTTGTAAGCCTCCACAGGAAACACATCCCTTCCGCCGAGATGCAGGTACTGTAAATATATATTCCATTGGTCGGTGAGTTTGACATCCACGTTCAGATTGATTTTGAACGGTGAAATGATCGAGTTGTCCAGTTTATCTTTGTAGGAACCCTCATTTTTCAGGTCCTGGCGGCCATCCATATAGCCCAGTACAGTGCCGAGGGACAGCCATTGCAGGGGTCTTACATTTCCGACAAACTCCAGACCGTAGATACGCTGAGGCACCTGGCTCAGTTCGTAGACGCCGGGCTTGGAAGTTTCGGCAAAAGTCGTCCCTTTCTTGGACGTACTGTAATAACCGGTCAGCTGATAGTCCCATATGGACAGTTTACCATTGAGGCCCAGTTCGAAGTTGTTGACCACGACCGGCTTGGGGTCGAGCTGGCTCAGCGGAACCCCATTGCGCAGGATCAGGCCGACGTCGCCTATAGAATAGCCCTGTGAGAAGGAGGCAAAAGGCTGGGCGTAGCTGTATTTGTTGTACCGTGTCGCCAGGTTGAATACAAAAGCGTCTGAGTTATTTTTCTCCCCCGGCGTCAGCTTTCCGTTTTTGGTCAGATCACCGACTTTAAAGCGGATATTCTCGTAGCGGACCCCACCTTTCAGAATCCAGTCGGCAGCCAGATTCAACTTACCCTGCAGGTAGAGGGCCAGATTATTCATATTCATATCCGGCGTGACCAGTTCGTCTTTCAGTGTCTTCTGCACGGTATGATCCTTCAGCAGGTCTACCCCATAAATCAGCGACAGTGTGGAGGAGCCGCTCAGTTGAAAAGGCGTATTGAAATTGAGCCGTGCACCTTTATGGTCCGAATAATTCTGGTTATACGTTTCGAAGACCGTATTCATATCCTCGTAGTACAGGCTCAGGTTTGCGGCGGTCTTGCCATATTGGCCGTCATACTTGAGGTGAAGTGCTTTGTTGTACGGCGTTCCGCCGTTGATAACAGTATCTGAAGGAATGCCAATGGCCGGCGATTCACCAAATTTACCGGTGGTACCCACATATTTGCTGTCCTGCAGGCTACGATAATAGTTGCCCATAAACTCGACACGATGATCGGGAGCAATCTGATAGCCTATTTTAGCCAGGGCATTGTAGGACTTTGTTTCACCGAGCCCGTAAAACGGGCTGACTACCGCTGCATCGGCACTCCGCACTACGCCAGAGCGGCCGATTTTGCCCTGCACGACGTAGTCCCATTTATTGACTTCACCCGAGAAGAGCTGAGCGATATTATAGCCATAGGTTTCGTCCGGTTTGACAAGGCTCAACGAATTGTTGAGGTAAGTGGATGAGCTTAGTTTCTTCCCTTTTTGCGGTTTTTTGGTAATATAGTTGATCACACCGCCCGCTGCCCCGTTGCCATACATTGCCGTGGCACCATTGATCACCTCGATGTGGTCTATGGCACTGGCGTCTATCGTCCTTAGGTCACGGCCACCATTGCGCAGTGGCGTGGACTGCGGGATCCCATCGATCAATACCAGAAAGTTGCGTCCCCGGATTTTGGCGATAAAGTTATTCTGGCTTTCCTCACTGGGCGATATACTCGGCACTTTCTGCATCAAGATCGATGGCAGGTTATCATTGATCTGCCGCTGCTGATCCAGCGTCTTACCGCCAATATAGGTAATGGACGATGGCACCTCGTCGATATGTTCTGCCAGTCTGCTTGCCGTGACCACAACCTCATCCAGACTATGCTCGGCAGCTGTCAGTGTAATGGTCTCGAGCAGGTGCTGTTCCTCCAGCAGTTCAAGATCGAGCGAGACATTTGCGAAGCCCACTGAGCTCAACGTAAGGCGGTATTTCCCATAATTGATATCCGATAACCGGAAAAAACCATTTTTATCCGACTTGGTACTCTTTGCTCCGTGCAGCTGTACATGCACGTTGGCTAAGGGGGCGCCCTGGGCATCCACCACCTGACCGGTTATCACACCCTTTTGCTGGGCCTTGTCGATAGACAGGTGAAATGGTCTATTGCCGGTCACTAGCCCGCCTGCTGCTGATGCGGGTAAGGAAATGGAACAACATAATAAAGCGGCAGTTATTTTAGCGATGCTGTTTGGATTAGCTTTCATTGCTTGTCGAGGTCTGGTAGACAGTTATGGTGTCAGTTTTAAATTCAAAATAATAACGGGGCCAAAGATATTATTATTTTGAATAAATCTAAATACAAGTCAATAAAAAAACATCTGGCCGTGGCTATTTATGGCTAAAAATAGAAAGCGGCTGAATTTTTACTTTCAGCCGCTTCTTATGTTATACGAAAACTTTGTTATTTCAACTTCTCGATTTCTTCAACAGTAAGCCCTGTGCCCTTAGCAATGTCTTCTAACGGCAATCCCATTTTTTTAAATTCCAAAGCAATCGCAATCGCTTCTTCACGCTTACCTTCAATCCTACCCTCTATTTTACCTTCTTTTTTTGCTTTGTCCAATAAATACTCGTTGGTGCCCATAACAATGTTCCTCCCAGATTTTGTCTTTAGTTCCTGTTCAAATATAGTTAAATTAACCTGATCTTCAAAACGCACATAGTACATCAGGAAGTCATAAATTCCTTTACGTGTCTTTCTGTCCATGTCCCTGTTTATCATTTCATTATATAGATCGTGTTTAATATCTTTTAATTGATCGTCGCTTAGCTTCTTGTTTAATATGGCCAACAATGCAGTAAGCACTACTACTGCAAAAGGATTTTGATTTGCCCGCAACTCAGATTCATCTTGATCCAGAATTTTGTAACAATTGAAAGTGTAGCTCATCTGTGTCCCCATAAATTCCTGTACATAGAGGGATGGTCTATAATTGCAATTGTCATCTGCCAGGATAGCAATTGCTGTAATGGGGACTTGATATTTGTCAAATATTTTGTAAAAATATCGGAACATGCGTTCGGCGAGATCTCCCTTCCCCTTTCGGGACTGTACCTCGATGTGGCATAGTACAAATTTTTCACGTCCGTCTTTCAGATAAACCTTCACCAGCTTATCCACAAACCGGACCCCTTTGCCATTTGGCTCGGGCGGGAATAAACTCTCGAACTCTTTGTCGAGATAATCAAACCGTTTGGTTAGATCGAAGATTTCATCAGCTCCAACAAAGAAAAAACGAAGGAAATGTATGAAAGTATGTTCTAAAATAGATTTCCACAATAAGTCATCTGTTCGATGTATCAATTTTGCCATTACTTGGTTATAATCAGTTCATGTTCAAATATAAGAAAAATTAATACAAAATACTAATATTTTTAGTATAAGTAAGTGTGTTGATGTGTACTGCAATATCGGTGAGGGCCGACGCTTATATTAAACCTAATGTCATTTGTTAAAAAGTAGCTGTTCAATAGCCAATAAATTCCTATTTTTGTACGGCTTCCAATAACAATCTAATTTAGTCAGTAACACGCATTATGCAATTTAACTTCTCATTCGATTCCAGTCCCTTCAAGACACTGATTTCCTTTCACAGGATCATGAAGTCATTTGAGGAGACAGCACTATCCGAAGTGGATTTTCAGGCCAGCTATGCGCGGTCGCTGCTGGCGGAAATCAAGAAATATCCCGAGCTGATCAATGGGATCGAAAAGACGGAAGATCTGCACCGCTACGAACCCATCATTAAGGTTCTGGTCGCCGATTTATTTCCGCACTCACTGACGAAAAACGAGATAAAAGCCATCACCATCCCGTTTCATCTGTATACCTTCAATCATACCGAACGGCTGGAAAAAATTCTGGAAGATGCCGGAGATCATTACCAGTTTAGTTTCAGGGATCTCTCCGCAGACTACTATTACATTCTGAACTGCTGTGTGATCATAAGCCATTACTATGGATTTAAGGTTGATGCGATGGAAGCGCCCCTGTTTCTGGATATCCCGGACAAGAACAACATCATGCATCATTACCGTGTCTTGTTCAACGCCGATTTTCTGGATATCGTCCCGACCGAGCGCGCCGTGGAACTGTCGGAAGAAGACATTATTGAGCTCATCGACAACTTTTCGGATATCAGCCTTTGGAAGTCCAAATTTCCGGAGCAGAGCTGGATCCTGAAGGGCTTTTCCATCATGACCCTCTTCGATGCGACGATTGAAAATGCCGTATCGACCTTCAAGAGCAATTTGCTCCGCGAAGAGAGCACGATCCAGATGGACGAAATTGAAGCGATATTCAGATCAATTTACAAAATCGACGACCTGCGGATCGGGCTCACCTCCTTCGAGAAAGTCAGGGAAGAGTTTAATCTGAGACTCGTTGAAAAACAGCTATACAGCCACCTGCTGTACAATTCGACGATTGCAGAATGTGAAGAGATGCTCTGCAATGACACGTTGGAGAACATGCTGACCAAACAGGAGATGCTGGTGGTGCCGGATATCGATAAGATGCCCCTCGCAGATCCAAAGCAGGCCTGCTTTATCCGCAAGCTCAAGCAGCAGAATGTGAAGAGTTTTATCTTTGTACCCCTGGTTCAGGATGACAAGGTGCTGGGCCTGCTGGAAATGTCCTCTTCCAGAGTGCGCGAACTCAATTCGGTGAACGCCAATAAGCTCAACTTTATCCTGCCTTTTATCAAGGACAAGGTGTCCAAAGCATTTTTCGAAACAGAAAACAAGATCGAAGCGATCATACAGAAGGAATATACCTCGATTCACCCCAGTGTCAAATGGAGGTTTCAGGAGGAAGCCATCCACTACCTCAACGACAAGGCCTTTGGAAAAGACTATACGCTCCAGGAAATCGTGTTTGAGAACGTATATCCCCTGTATGGGCAGATCGATGTGCAGGGTTCGTCAGAATCCAGAAATCAGGCCATCAAGCAGGATCTGATCCAACAGACCAGCGATCTGATCGCAGTATTTACACAGATCAACCAGGTCCACAAGCTACCCCTGTTTGAACAGAAAGTCTTTGACCTCGAACGGCATCTGGAGAACCTTCAGCAGTCGCTGTCGACCGATACGGAGCAGGTCATGCTGGATTATTTTCATGCCGATATCCATCCCATACTCGAAAACTTTAGAAAGAACAATAAAGACAGCCTGATCACCAACGCGATCAACAGCTATTTTGACCGGATAAATGCCGCTATCGGTGGTTTTTACGAAGCGAGACAGGACTACGACAACTCGATCACGCTGATCAACAAAAAGCTGGTGACCATTCTTGACGAGAAACAGCACGAAGCACAGGAGTATTTCCCCCATTATTACGAGCGTTTTAAAACAGATGGCATCGAGCACAATATGTATATCGGCGCATCGATCGCTCCGGACCGCAATTTTGATGTCTACTATCTAAAAAATCTGCGCTTGTGGCAGCTGCAGGTGATGTGTGAGATGGAAGAACAGTTCAGAAAGCTCCAGCCTGAGCTGCCGCACCAGCTGGAGGTGACCTCCCTGATCCTTGTTTTCGGCAATCCGATTTCCATCCGTTTTAAAATGGATGAAAAACAGTTTGATATCGACGGATCTTACAACGTCCGCTATGAGATCGCGAAAAAACGTATCGACAAAGCCAAGATAAAAGGTTCGGCCGAGCGCATCACGCAGAAGGGAAAACTGGTCATCGTCTATTCTCATCTGCATGAAGAAGCGGAATATATGGGTTATATCAACCTGCTGCAGCACAAGGGATTATTTGAAGGTGAGATCGAGAAGTTTGAGGTAGAAGATCTACAGGGACTCATCGGACTTAAAGCACTCCGCGTGCAATTTAAGTTCCCGCTGGCCAGCCAGCAGCCGGATCAGCAGGCCCGCATACAGAACGTATAGAATCAAGTGGAAGCCCTTAAAAAAACGGAGGCCGGGCACCGCGATACCCGACCATTCCGTCAATCAGCAGAAACGAAATTCTGTCGATTATGAACAAACCAAAGCCGTGTTCGTTTGCAATAATTAAGCTTTCTTGCTGGCCTGCGTTTGCCCTTCATCCCGGTGATGCTCCGGTAAAAACATCAAAACAAGAAGCTATATTTTAACACGGACTGGAAGCCCCGCAATGGAATGGCCTGGCGGTTTTCCAGATTTGCACTGATACTATAGCTCGAGTACAGTCTCTTATTGAGGATATTGTTCACATTCAGCTCGAGGCTATGTTTACTTTTGAGGGGCTGGTAGCGGATTGAGGCGTCCAGGAAGCCGTTGGCAAACGGATCAAGTGCGCTGCTTCGGTAACTTCCATAATTCCATGCACCTTTTACAAATAAATAGGTACCCACCATATACAGTACGCTCAGGCTATGTGTTTGTGAGGTAAACTCGCTGGACTGTTGCTCGTGCTGACCTTTCAGTTTATTCAGCAGCCTGCTATAAGCGTACTGATAGGACAATGTCGTATGCGAGATGCCCTTGTATTCGAGCCTCGGGCTTACGTTCAGCGCCATGCTTGTTGCAGACACCAATTGCTCATTCAACAATTGCTGGTATTTGTTTTGATTGATCCCCCCGTTAAAGCCCAGAAAAACACCTTCTTTCAAAAAGGATTTGGAAATACCCAGCGTCAAGGCATTACTGCTGGTATGATTGGCCTGAGGGATCAATTTGCTGATGATTCCCTGTGGTGCCACTTCCTGTCCCAGCAGATAATCGGTTTTCGTTTTCAGATGCGAGGCCGTTACGTTGACATACAATAAGCTGATCGGCCGCTCCAGAGCATAGCGCAAGATATAAGACTGACTTGAAGTGAAATACAGTGGTGCATCGAAACTTTTGATTTCCCTAAAATTACTCAGTATCGGGTTTGGGTAGAGCTGGTCCAGATCCGAATTTTCCCGGTTGAAACGTAGCGTCAGCAGGAAATTGTCCCGGTTTGGTAAGAAAGCCTGCAGGGAAACAGCTGGTGTAAACAGCAATTTTTTGGTCAAGCTTGTTCCGTCCGCTTGGCGGTCCTCCATATTCCATCTATTCGCGGTCAGCGGGAAGTTTCCGGAAAATATAAAATCTTTATTTTTCCAGTCCAGCTTTATGCCCGCAGAAGCCTGAGCTTGTCTCCACAGCAAATCATTATCCGGAAAATTTTCATGCGCGTATACACTCCCATCTTTGACCAGGTTCAATACCGAGCCCAGCTCTTTGCTGAGGTAACGCAGGCCCGCGAAGTATGTCCGCTTCAAGCTCGACCTGTTGCGTGTGTAAGCGACCTGAATATTGCCGTTGGTCTGCGGCAGTGTAATGGACTGGCGGACGGCATCGTAAGGCTGCGATTGATTCAGGTAGTCAGCCATCACACCGGGCAGCACTTCCAGCCGGTCCCGATGCCATTTGCGCGCCACATCGAGGTTGAAAGTCAGCAGATCCTTGTTCTTTAGCTGCGGCGTGTATTCCATGGATTCTGAGATAAAGCTCAGCCGGTCCCGGCCCCACTGATCATAGCGAGTGCTGTCGTCCAGCAGCCAGGTATGATGATTTTGGTTTTCGGCTTTATAGCTGAGGCTGTTTTTAAAATAAAACCTGTTATCGTTGCCCTCCAAAGTGAAGCCTGCGCGGCCAAAAAAGGGCTTTTTGGTCGTATGGTACGTATTGGTGTAAGTGACCTGATTGCCATCGGCCAGCAGGTATCTCTGCGTCCCATCGCTACTGCGCCGCTCACGGTCGGCCCATAGGTTGCCATTCAGACTGGCTGTCCAGCGCTCGGACGATTTATAAAATTGATTGACATTAAGTGCCAGAGACCGGTTGTCGTAGTATTTGTTCTTTGGCACAGAGGGCGTTGCAGCAGCGATCGGTTCGGTGAGGTTGAATGAACTGGTCGGTTCGACATCATTGTCGATGCCCTCACCGATTGAATTGTATTGCAGGGTATTCAGTGTCTTATATTTCTTTTTAAAGCTCATGGCATTCCCATTGACAAAAGCATCGGCCGGAGCTGCCAGTCCCAGTGTGGCTTCACCCGACCAGATCATTCTGGCGTCTTCATTGAGGACCAGGTTCAAAGCCACGTCTTCGGAATTGCTTACGCCCTGTTTCACCTTTTTATGCTCATGATTCTGTATGAGGTCCACGGACTTTACCGCCTTGGGCTGTATGGTCCTGGTGCCGACACCATAGCCATTCTGAAACACGTTGTCGCCGTCCACGTACATGCGGCTGACGGTCTTGCCATTATGTTTGATGACGCCGTTGTCGTCCACCTCTATACCGGGCATACGGCGCAGCACATCCCCGATGTTCCGATCTTCGGGCGAAGCAAAGTTATTCACCGCGTAGCGGGTGGTATCACCGGCACGGCACACAGCCAGCGGCTTGCTCTTGACCGTGACATCCGCGAGCTGAATGGACTTTCTGACCAGCTCAAAGTCCATTCTTTTGCCGATATCCTTATACTCCTTACGGATTTTTTCGTATGAAATATGGCTGACCTCGATCCACTGAACCTTTGCCCTATCTTCTTTGGTCAGATTGAACACATACTCCCCTTTGCTATTGCTCCGGACCGTCTGGAGGCTGCTTTTGGCATAGCCGATGACAATGGTGGCATAAGGTACGGCCTGTTTGCTGCTGCTGATGGTTCCCGCGATTTGCTCCTGGGCAAATAACACCGTGGGGCCCATGGCCAGACATAAGCTACATAAGAAACTTTTCATCCGGATCCTTAATTAATAGTACGTTCGACAGGGTTATTCAGCTGGAATTGCTGTTTGTCTTTCCCTTTCTCCTTCATCAGTGCCTCGGCCTGCTCCCGGGAGATTTCCCTGCCATCCTGGGTCTTGAATTTGACAACAGCGCCCGGAGGCAATTGAGCCATCATGGCGCCCAGTTTATTCGATTTGCTGTTTTCAAGTGCCTTCCGGTATTTGTCGTACGGGAGCTCGGGCAACTTATCGATGTCCATCAAGGTTATCCGGTCCATCACCTTGTCCAGTCCCGCATAGCGAAAGCGCACCTCATTGGTAGAATCTGCCGCTTCGAGAATCGCGCCCGGTAAGCCATGAAGCTTCCACGGTCCTACCGGAAATGGGATTTCTTCCGTAAACCAGGCCACATAGTTGCGGCCGCCGAATTGGCCGGTGGCCTTGTGGCAGGTATAGCCGCCGATATCCTTCTTTTCGTCGGTGATCGTCCAGTCGATTTTATAGCCTTTATTGGGCTGTACTTTATACAGGCGGCCCAGCATGGCGACCAGACAGGGTGCCTCGCCAGCAGCAAAAGGCGTATAGAGATTGACCAGTGCATCAGATTGGTCAACGGCATCCATACTCATGTGGAAAGCGCCCTGTGGCTGGCTTTTTTCCATAGGTGCCATGGCGTAATAGGAATTCTCATCAGCGATGTACAGGTATACCGAACGCGTAATGGGTTCCGTTCTTTTACTGCTGTCGGCGATATGTTCAAAATCGTATTTGATAAACATATTCACCTGGTTGTGTTGCGCCAACAGCTGCTGGCCTAAGAGCAGCAGACCGATAATCACGGCCATCGAAAATTTTGTTGTGTTCATTTTTATTACTTTTAGGATGTCAATGCACCAAAAGTAGAATGGAACGGTAGGTCGCGCTCCAATGGCTTTGTTAATTACTGTTAATCGGAGCCCGAATTGTTAACTACTGTTAAGTAATGTTATGAACTGTTAGCAGATCCTTGTTTTTCGCAGATTTTAGCTAGCATTGTAGGATTAATTATGACTACACATCAAAAAACACGCGTTATTATCACCCTGTTGATTGCCAGCACGATCGCTGTGATCGTCATGCAGGCATTCTGGTTGTCCAATGCGTTCAGGATCAATCAGCAAAAGGAAAAGATGGTCGTCCAGAGCGCCGTCAAAGATGCCATAGATGTGGTGCGGCTCAAGACATATTTTGGTATAGATAGCTCACTGTCCAAAGAGCAGTCCTCTATCCTGCGTGCGATGGGTGGCATACTCGACCAGGTCTCCAACAACCAGCTAAAGGACGTACAGATCCACCGGGAGATCAAGACGGACTCCATAGATAAAAAAAGTGTGGCGGCACCTTCCAAAAAGATCGCCCATGAGTTTACCATGAATATTGCGGCGGGCGCGAAAAATGCGGAAAAAAAGCTGATTGATTCGATCATGAGAGCCGATCTGGCAGGCAAGCGGCCCAAGCACATCAAGTTCACGACCCGTCATTTGCCAGATACCCCTGTTCAGACTGTCCCGCAGAAGAAGCCATTCGCCAATTCTATCGTGAAGGTCTATTCCACTGAATCCACACAAAACGACGTGGATACGCTAGTCATTGGCCAGCTGCTGGACTCGCTGATCGGCAGCAATTTTGATGAATTACAACTGAAGAATCGCTTTAAGGTCTCTTTTTGCGCCATACAGGATAGCTTAAAAAAGCCATTGGACTCCGTCGGGCAGTACCTGCAGGTGCGGAGCGCCATCAGTCCCGCCTACCTGGCAGAGATTACGGTCGAACCAGACGTGCTGAATAGTTTAGAAGGCATGAAATGGTTGCTATTTGTGTCCCTGCTTATTTTGGGCATGCTTTTTTATACAGCACTTGCCCTGATCAATTCCTTCAACCGCGAGAAGCAGATGACCGAGATCAAGAATGATTTTATCTCGAATATGACCCATGAATTCAAGACCCCCATCGCAACGGCGAGCCTGGCGGTGGAGCTCATGAGCAAATTTGGGATCAAAGACAATCCCCAGAAGCTGGATGAATATCTGCAGATCTGCGGAGCCGAACTGAAGCGTGTATCATCCATGATCGAGACCGTACTTCGGCTGGCGCAGGACAATCCCTATATGCTGCAAAAAGAGCCCACAGATTTCAGGCAGATCCTCGATGATTTCCGCCGGCAGACACGGTCCAAACTCGAGGACGCGCAGGGCACATTGTCCCTGACGATTGCCAATGATTTTCCATTGGTCGATGTGGACAAGGCCCATCTGGAAAACATCCTGTACAATCTGCTCGACAATAGCCTGAAGTACAGCGATCAGGCCCCCGATATCCGCGTGGATGTCAGCCTGCAAAAAGAGTACCTGCGCCTCTCCTTTTCCGACAATGGTATCGGCATTCCCAAGGACTATGTTGACCGCGTATTTGATCAGTTCTTCCGTGTGCCCAAGGGCAACGTGCATGCGACAAAAGGATTTGGGCTGGGTTTATCGTACGTAAAAAAAATCGTGGAGCTACATGGCGGCACGATCCGGGTGGAGAGCCAGGTCGGCAAAGGGACCACGTTTATCCTGCATATTCCGGTTAAATCTTAATTGAATGTTATCGACTGTATGAATAAAATAAAAGTACTATTGGCTGAAGATGAACCCATGATGGGTAAACTGATCAAAGAAGCGCTGGAGCTCCGTGACTTTGAGGTCGTCTGGGCTGTGGACGGGCTCAAAGCCTATTCTTCGTATTGTGTCGCGCGGCCCGATATCTGTATATTTGATGTCATGATGCCTTACAAAGATGGCTTTACGCTGGCGCAGGAAGTACGTGGGCTCAGCAGTGAGGTGCCCATTATCTTTCTGACGGCCAAGTCCGCCATTCAGGACCTGGCGACCGGCTTCGAAGCCGGAGCCAATGACTACATCAAAAAACCGTTCAGTATGGAAGAGCTGATCATCCGGATGCGCGCCCTGCTGAACAGACAGTCCCTGACGAAACCATCAGGTACACGCGATGGCGAATATACCCTCGGCAAATTCCGGTTTAGCTTCAAAAACCTTCATCTGAGCCTCGGCGACCGGCAGCAGCTGCTTTCCTACAAAGAAGCCCAGCTGTTAAAATTGCTGATCGACCACCGCGATGCTGTACTCGACCGTAAGGTCGCCCTGGATTATGTCTGGGGAGATGACAGTTATTTTAATAGCCGTAGCATGGATGTTTTTATCAGTAAACTGCGCAAATTTCTGGAAGCAGATCCAGCCATTAAGATCGTTAATATTCGCGGTAAAGGTTTTAAGTTGGTTGTCCATACATAGACGCGCCTAGGTGAGTGTACAGGTCTTACCGGGAGACTGGTCCCAAAAAAGCTGGCAATCCTTGGTCATCAGGTGGTCATTGGCTCGCGTTCACATGGAGAGGATCTCATGACGGGAGAAGGTCTTTCCCAGGCGCTGGAAAATACAGAGATCGTAATCGATCTATCCAATTCCTCCGCTCCTGAAGAAGAAAATGCAATCCGCTTTTTTCAAACCGCGGGAAAAAATCTGGTAAAGGCGGAGCGTTTTACTGGCAAAGAACGTGCAGCGCTTAGTATCATTGATGATATTGGCAATAAATCGACAGTGCTATCTTCCTAATTTTGTATTAGTTTTTAATACAGAAAAATGAAAGCAGTTATTTTAAAAAAGCAGGGTGATGTTTCGCAATTGGAATTAAAAGATCTACCCGTTCCTAGTCCTGGTAAAGGTGAAGTATTGATAAAAGCAAAGGCTATAGGAATCAATCCTACAGATATTTATGCCAGGACAAATGTAGCATTGGATTATATATTTAACGGTGAATCACCTAAAATACTGGGCTGGGATGTTGCGGGTGATATTGTGGAGCTGGGTGAAGGTGTATCAGACTTTGAAGTAGGAAACGCAGTTTTTGGTCTGCTCAATTTCCCGACTTCCAGCAGCCCGGGACATGCCAAAGGGTATGCAGAATATGTAGTTGCCCGTATCAGGGATATTGCGCTGAAACCGGAAAATATCTCTTATCAGCAAGCTGCCGCTGCGCCTCTTGCAGCTTTAACGACTTGGCAACCTCTAAATAAAGTCAAAATTAAACCCGGAGACCGAGTTCTGATCACAGCAGCAGGTGGCGGTGTCGGGCATCTGGCCATTCAGATTGCGAAGAGCTTCGGAGCATATGTTATTGCGATAGCCTCAGGTTCAAAAAAAGAGCTCCTTATGGAGCTTGGTGCAGATGAATTTATAGATTATCAGACAACAAATTTTCTGGATATCCTTCAGCCTGTGGATTATGTAATTGAGGCCTTGCGTGATGAACATATCGAGCAGACCATCAAGTTGCTAAAGCCGGGCGGAAACCTACTGAGTTTATGGAACCACATCGAGGGAACAAAATGGGAAGTTTTGGCAAAAGAAAAAAATGTCAACATTTTCTACAACGCAGTAATATCAAGTGGAACGGACATAAAAGCTTTGGCCCATTTAATGGGCAAGGGTATCCTTCGACCGCACGTTTCAAAAACATTTAAACTTGAAGAAATGGCGCTAGCTCATCAGGAAATGGAGACAAACCATACAACCGGTAAGATTGTTGTTAGTTTGCAGTAGGTTTGCAGCATGATAACTTTTGGCAGATATACTGCTTGATTGCCCGGTAACAAAAAATCTTATCAGAATTGATAAGATTTTTTGTTTAAAAGCCAGAAGATAAACTTATTGAAAGCGCTAGATACTTTCAATAATTAATTTACGGTGCCTTTTTCCCCACTCGATCATCTGGTTTATCAGTAAGGCGTATTCTTTGGAATATTCAGTAAATTCGTATTCGATGATGACAGGACTTTCAGAATACGCTCTTCTTGTAATAATCTTATTATCCAGAAGCTCTTTTAAACTCCTGGATAGCATTCTTGTAGTAATCCCCGGAATACTGCGTTGAATATCCTTAAAATGCTTATTGCCATTGCAGATTGAAAACAGAATAGGTAACTTCCACTTCCCTCCGATCACATATATGGTGTCCTGCAGGGCCCGCGTATTTTCTGCGGTCAAAGGAATGACATTAATATCTTTCATATTTTTTTATTAAAATTATTAAAATATTTTCAACGATCAGGCAGTCAACTCGTTGATTTTTTTTGCTCTTAATTTTAAATCTTAGGTGGTTCCTCCCGTGATACTGCCAGGCTAACAGTAAATAATAAAACCTTAAATTTGTCTATCAAGCGGTGTGCATTACAGTTTTTATTACGATGGGCAGAAAAAAAAATTTTATTGAAGAAGATATACTGGACAGATCGATTGTTCTTTTTCAGCAGCTGGGTTATCATGCAACCTCACCTGAAGAACTCGTCAACCACCTTAAGATCAGCCGCTCAAGCCTGTATGCAACATTTGGTGACAAACGCGGTCTTTTAATAAGGGCTCTCCATCGTTATTCAAAATTAACCACTGACGCCCTTGAGCAGATCAGGCGCAATGCCAAAAACCCGAGGGAGGGTATCAGCAAGATCTTCGATCTGGCTGTCAAAGGATGCTACCAACCCGGAATGCCCAATGGATGTTTCCTTGTTAACTCCATCATTGAGTTCGGCCCGCACGATGAGCAGGCCCTCCAGATCATCCGGCAAAGCTACAACGACAGCAGGGATGCAATATTACATTTCCTGGAAATGCTCAAGAACTCCTCTCCTTCGCACAGCAATCTCGATATAGAAACTGTCACCGACTCTTTGGTAAACACTATGTCAGGAATAGTCGTATCCACCAAAGCGGGGATGGATGAAGAGGCCTGCCGCAAAATGATCGGACACACACTTTCCATTTTAAAATGATAAAAAACCGGGTTCCATTTCAGAAACCCGGTTCCCCTTATTAATTGATAGTAGTCTAAACCAAAATATCCAATATGGTTCTTATAAGCTGAAGTCTGGTGATCTTCCACCCTTGTTCTGTTTTAAGCAATTCTAGATGGTAATGACCAAAACCATGCAGCTTTTTGTAGGGAATCTCTTCCCGCTTAGCAAAGTTGATCAGATCTTCCATTGCCCATATCGCTGTGGCACGGTGTTCGGACAACAGTTCAATTTCTGGGCTATGCACATGATGGACAGAGCGGCCACCTTCCAGCACAGGTGCGGTGACATTCACCATTTCTTCGGGACTGTTAAACTCAAAAAGCCGCTCGCCTTTTTCTCCTTCGAAGAGCATATGGGCATTTTTGTCAAATAATTCTTTAAAGGAATCCCACTGTTTTGTATCGACAAACCTGGTGTAGCGGGCCATTACGTTTTTGATCTCGACAATTGCAGTGAGATCTTCATGACTTAAATTTTTCATAGCCATACGTTATGCGCTGATACCGCCGTCAATTACGATACTGCTACCGGTAATATAGGAAGATTCAGGTCCGGCAAGGAAGTTTGCAAGTGCAGCAATTTCCTCCACCTTTCCAAGACGCTTAAGCGGAATAGCATTTGTATAAGCCTGACGGATCTCCTCGTCTTTTGGCATCATATCCGTATCAGTGGCGCCGGGCAGAATTGCATTCACTGTAATATTTCTTGAGCCGAGATCCCATGCAAGCCCTCTGCTGTATGCCGAAACCGCAGCTTTGGTCGCAACGTAATCAGCCATGCCGGGGCCTCCAATTCTATTTCCACCAACGGAGCCTATGTTGATGATTCTTCCGCCATCGGGCATAAATTTAATAACTGTTCTAACCGCTTCAGCTACGGCGCGGATATTCACGTCTATCATCTTATTGTAGCCTTCAACCTGAAGGGACGCTTGGTCGATTGTTCCCGGAATGGCAACAGCGGCATTATTTACAAGGATATCAATCTTTCCGAATTTGGCATTAGCCTGATCCAGTGCATTTTCTAAACGTCCTGCTTCTGAGGCATCAGCATGGATGGCAAGCGCTTTTACCCCCTGTGCTTCTATTTCCGCTACCATCTTTTCAGCTTTTTCTGCTGAGTTGGCGTAGGTGAATACGACATTGGCTCCTTCGGAAGCAAAACGTCTGACAATTGCTTCTCCCATTCCTCTTGTACCGCCTGTGATAAAAGCGGTCTTATTTTCTAGTGTTTTCATTTGTTTTAAAGTATATTTCAATTACTGGAATTTTAGTTCCAAAATTAATCATTAAAAGGATCACTTTTTAAGTTGGTATCATCAATGATATTTAAACCAGCGGGCTTCCTTAATATTATTGGCGTCGGCGAAATTGCTGAAATCTCTTAAAATTCAAATATTTTCGTAAACAATTTGTTCCATAGCAATATCATCAAAAAGAACGCTCCAGTTAATGGAACCTCTAATAGAAAAGAAGATTGGGGGGAGAGGAATCGCAGTGTGGGATTTTGAAATTATAAAACCATTCCACCATCAATAAGGATTTCCGTTCCGGTCATGAAACTTGCCACATTGTTATCTGACAGATAAATAACAGCTTTGGCAACATCTTCCGCAGTTCCCATTTTTTGTAAGGGGATTCCGCTGATTAACCATTCATCAAGACCTTCCAATGTTTTTTCGTCCAATCCTGCTTTGGTCATAATCTCCGTTTTTGTAGGCCCCGGACTGACCAAATTTACTCTGATTTTTCTTGGTGCCAATTCTGCGGCAGCGGTTTTTGCAATGGAATTCAATGCTGCTTTGCTTGCCTGGTAAATCGAACTATTGGGTTTAGAGGTGGTCGCGACGTTGGATGAAAGGAACACCACTGAAGCACCATCGTTCAACAGGGGAATAAATTTGCTCAAGGTAAAATAAGCTCCTCTGAAATTAATACCCATTACATTGTCAAAATTCTCGGCATTCATATTTTCGATCGGACCTAAAGTTCCCGTGATTCCGGCATTGATAAACAGGATGTCAACTTTTCCGAATTGCTTTTCAACTTCGGTTTTGAAATGATCAATGTCATCCAATTTTCCCTGATCCGCCACAAAAGATATGGCCCCTAACTCTTCAGCAGCCTTTTCAATGGCTTCTCTTCGTCTTCCGGTGATAATTACTTGTGCTCCTTCTGCGATTAACTCTTTTGCGGTTGCATATCCTATTCCGCTGTTTCCACCTGTTACGATGGCTAATTTGTTATTCAACTTTTTCATTTCTTTGATTTTTTTTACAAAGTTATAAGGGAAATGCTGTCATTAACTCGCTTTGCAACGGCAACCGACGTTTTCGCGAAATTGAAAGAAGTATCCCCGGGATTACGACAAGAATGCTTTCAAAAGAACTGAAAGATATGGAGTTAAATAAGTTGGTTAAACGAACTGTTTATCCCGATACTCCTGTTTTAATTGAATATGAACCCACTGCATATTGCAGGACTTTCGGGAATATTATTTCGGAAATGATTATTTGGGGTAGAGAACATCGAAAAATGATTGTGGAAGATAAGGTTTAGCCGCGGAGGGTAGTACATATGAAATGCTTAGAGAGTTCTTAAAGGAAATAGGTCATGTACTTATGTAATCTGATGGTTTCCTTAAAGCTTATTCCAGCTTCAAGAACGACATTATACATGAAATGCCCGGGATAGGTTTTTTAGTTTAATCTCACTGTCAACTGGATTTTTAGTTGAACTTTTGCCAATTGTTATTAAATCCGATTTGAAACGGGCTTTGCTATCTCATTTGGCGTCTTTCCGAATTCTTTCTTGAACGCATAGGAAAAATGCGACAGATCTTCAAAACCTACTTCGAGATAGACATCACTTGGTTTTTTGGATTGCTCGGCGATTTGAAAATAAGCTTCCTGCAGTCTTTTTTTCTTGAGCCAGATGCCCGGGGTCGTTCCGAATAAGCGTTGAAAATCCCGCTTGAAAGTCGATAGGCTCCTCCCTGTAAAAAATGCAAATTTTTCCAGGCTGATGTTAAACCTGAAATTTTTGTTCATGTATTCCTTTAAATTAATCCGATCAGGCGACGAGAAATTGAACAGTATGTGAATCAGGTCAGGATTCGATTTCAATAGAATAATCAGCAATTCCTCCCTCTTGACGTCAACAAAATCCGCATTGATCTCCAGATCACCGGTATAATAGGGTTCCAGGGATATTATAAAATTCTTGATGAGCTTGTTTTCCGGTATAAAAATAAAGGAGTCACCGATGGTTGATGGCTGGATTTCATACACATGTCGTTCAAGAAATCGCTTCAGGAATGCCTCATCCAGGGTGATAATGATTTTTTCAAACGCATCATTGTCCTTGTATTTCGTATAACGTACCAAATGATTTTTCCGGGCGATACAATAGTCGCCCGGTGTCATTGTGTAGTTTTTTTCGCCGTCGTAAGCCGTCATATCGCCCTTCAATAAGTATAGAAAATAGTTTTCCGGTATATAGTTTTCCGGAGAGATGTCCGGGCCAAGGTGGCAGGATTGGATGTTGTTTACTTTCATGGTTTACCAAATATACTGTTCCCTAGCGATTAATCCTGTACCTGACTAAATTTTAAACTGTCCACGCTTGCAAGTATCGCTTGTTCTTTCACACGGGGATGCCAGTCTAGCATTTCTGTCGCTTTTTTGTTAGACATTTGCGTATACTCTTCGACTGGAGTGGGCTGCATGGAAGCAATTTTTCCGGCCAGTTCGGGACGTTCTTTTTTGATCAGTTCGGCTACGTCATAAAAAGACATTGCCCCTTCCGATGTTGCGAGAAATCGCTGTCCGGCAGCTTTGGGATGTAGCATCGCCTTGATATGGATATCAACGACATCGCGTACGTCCACCACACCGAAGGTGAAGGGCGCATTTTCCGTGATCAGCCCATCAATAATTCCCTTGACGACCGTATCCAGTGAAGCTGAGGAAATTCCGCCGAGCATAGGGCCAAAAATTCCGACGGGATTGATGACCGTTAACTCCATAGCTGTGGCCGCATCCTCCATAAATTGCCATGCAGCCTTTTCTGCTATTGTTTTTGATTTTATATAAGCCTGTATCGGTGCGTTTTCATCCGTCCAGTCAAGTTCTGTAAAAACATGATTTCTGGGATCGGTGCTATAACCGATCGCAGCAAAAGAGGATGTGAGCACGACACGCTTAACTCCTGCTTTTTTCGCCGCTCTCAACGCTCTCAACGTACCTTCTCTTGCAGGGATAATCAGCTCATTTTCATCTTTAGGCTGCTCGGCGACAAATGGCGAGGCCACATGCAGGACATAGTCACATCCCTGCGCCGCTTCATCCCAACCGTTGTCGGAAAGCAGATCGGCCTCATAAAAAGACAGCTGATCAAACGTGCTGATGCCTCCTGCTGTAAGGGCATCTAGAATCTCGTTTTTTCGGGCGAGCGTGCGCAGTGTTGTTCTTACGGTAAATCCCCGCTCAAGTAGTGCAAGAATAGTATTAACGCCTAAAAATCCGGTACCACCGGTTACTAAAACTGTTTGATTGTTCATTTCGGATCAATTATTTGAATTCGTAGGTCAATTATTGGAATTTGTAGATCAATTGTATGGCGTTTTCCGCATAATCCCAGAGCCTTTTGGCAAGCGCTTCATCGTTCATCGCTGCGGTATGATGGTTTGATAGGGCCGGATATCCCGCGTATTCTTTCGGACCGTCCGGGCCATAGAATTTACCGCCTTCGACAGATGGATCTGTCGCAGCAAACAGGCTGGACAGGGCACCCTGCCATGGCTCCATCACCTGATCAAATGCGGCAAACATTCCTTCCAGATTTTCACCCGGGATATTCCGCTGCAGATCGGTTCGCGTGACGCCGGGATGCGCCGCCACAGAAATGGCTGACATACGGGCATTTTTGAATCTCCTGTCCAGCTCATAGGTAAACAATATATCTGCCAGCTTGCTCACCGCATATTCACGCCATTCATCATAGCTCTTTTCCAGTCTGAGGTTGTCAAAATCTATGCTATCCACCAACGTAGCCGCCCCACTGGATAGAGTCACTACCCGGGCATTGGCTGTCTGCTTAATGAGCGGCAGCAAATATCCTGTCAGCGCAAAGTGCCCCATAAAGTTTACGCCGAACTGCAATTCAAATCCGTCATCCGTTTTAGCGGCCGGGGGAACCATTACGCCGGCATTATTGATGAGCATATCCAGTTTTGTATGCTTTCGCATAAAGTGATCTGCAAACTGCCGAATCTGGCCGATGTTTGCAAGGTCGAGCATTCCATAGTCCAATGTTCCCATCCCAGCCGTTTCGGACTGGATTTTTTGAATCGCATCTTTTCCTTTCTGGAAATCCCGTGCGGCAATGGTCACATGTGCGCCTGCTGCATACAATGCCTTTGCTGTTTCGAATCCGATACCAGTATTTGATCCGGTAACGATTGCTATTTTCCCCGATAAATCAGGAATGTTATTTTTTGTCCACATAACCCTTTGTTTTTATTCTTCTACAAAATTCGTGGAATAGCTGTTACGCCGTTTTGTTGTGAAGTTCAAATTTTCTTTGTTGTGGAGTTCACTTTTCCCATTTACGCTATCGTTTTCAATCAAAAATTTTTTAAAGCAGTGCATTGACACCAGCTTTTAATTTAAAAAGTGTCGAATAAAGGGATCTAAAGAAATACTTCTGTGTTATCGCTACAGACCCCTGTATTCCTGATCTTTAATCTTCAATTTCCAGATGAGTACTCAAAGCAATGCGGTTCCAGCCATTGATGGTGACGATGAGCATGATGATCTGAGCGATCTGGCTTTCGGAGAAAATTTGGGATGCCTTGCTGTAGGTTTCTTCACTTAATCCATGTTGGTGGATAAGGGTTATTTCCTCTGTCATAGCCAGTATGACCTGCTCTTCCTCGGTGAAAAATTTGGCAGCCTCCCTCCAGGCACTCAACAAAAAGATACGCTCCGGTTTTTCACCATTTTTAATGGCATCCTTGGTGTGCATGCTGATACAGTAAGCACAGCTGTTGATCTGTGATGCACGGATTTTGACGAGCTCTTTTAGCGTTTGTGAGATATCAATTTTTGAAAGATAACCTTCCAATCCTAACATTGCTTTGAATGCCTGTGGTTCCGTTGTGCTGATGTTGATACGTTTTTCCATGTTTCTTATTTTTTAATTTGATACTACAAATTTGGAAAATGGAGAGCCGGAAAAACTTAAACGGGTTTAAGAAAAATTCTTTTTGCGGATTTCGCTGAGATACTCCGGTGTAAAGCCTAGATAAGAAGCAACGTTAAACCTTGCCAACATTTGCATTTTACGATGTTTTTAAGAATCCCAACATCGAAAATGAACTGGTTAATTACCAAACACACCTATCGAATTATTTTTAAACTTTTCTTTATACATAAGAGCCTTTTGTAAAAAAGGCTCTTATTGTATCCCGCTAATAATACAACATCCAATAGACCCGATCTGTGCTTCCAGAGCGTCACCTGCAGATAGAAGGCCAGGCGTGGCGCTGCAACCGCGAAGAGCATATAAAAAGGATCCCAGGTACAATAAAGTAAAGTCCTGATTTTAATGCTGAAACAATTTTATAGAGTAATCACGATTTTACCAACCGTTCTCCCCGTTTCCTGTTCCAGATGCGCTGCTCTCATTTGCTCAAAGGGAAAAGATCTGGAAACATGAGGTTTTACGGCTCCACTTTCCAATAAATAAGCGATCTGTTTCATATCCTCTCCGCTGGACTGTACAAGAATAAAATAACCTTTCACACCTTTGGATTCTGCTTTTGAAGTTACATCTTCATTCAGACCTGTCGGAATACTGATGATGGAACCGCCTTCTTTGGTCACTTCGAGCGAATGGTCGATATTGTCCCCGCCAATTGTATCCAATACAAAATCAAAAGTTCTGCCTGCTGATTTCCAGTCGAAGACGTGATAATCGATATGTGAATCTGCACCTAAACTCAAGACAAAATCTTTATTTTTTGGGGAAGAAGTTCCCGTCACTTTCGCCCCTAAATATTTGGCAATCTGTACAGCGATATGTCCTACTCCACCAGAAGCTGCGTGGACCAAAACATTTTGCCCTTGCTGAATATTCGCATGGTGAACCAAAGCCTGATACGCAGTTAGCGCAACCAAAGTGGAAGCCGCGGCGTCTTCAAAAGAGATATTTTTGGGCTTTAGGGCTAATTGATGGGCCGGAGCTGCGACATATTCTGCATACGCTTTTCCGTGGCCTGGAAAATTGACCATTCCGAAAACTTCATCGCCAACTTTAAAAGCTGAACTTTTAGTTTCTTCTACTATTCCGGAAATATCCCAACCCAAAATCAATGGATTTTCTGTTTTAATTCTTCCGTAAACTCCTTTTCCGGCGCGGCTTTTTACATCTACCGGATTGATGCTGATGGCTTTTACTTGGATTAATACTTCGCCTTCGTTAATGGTTGGTTTTGCCAGTTCTACGTATGCTAAATTGTCTACATTTCCTGCTTCCTTTAATACAATTGCTTTCATAATATTGATATTTTTTAAATGTTATTTATTTGAATTACTTTAATTTAAATCTTGAAATGAGTTCAATTTCTTAACGGTTTCGCATTGATTTTCAGCTTATATATCACAACCGGAAATGTCACTTTACTTTTTCCGTTCTCAAACGCCGCCAAACGGTTCAGAGCGTCTGCCCAGAGTAGCCTTTTGTCTTTAATGATGAGACGGCTGCCATAAATGCTATCAATCCAATTATTGTCTTCATAACTTGCGTTGTTTTTGATATAGCAAAGTTATATTGCACTGCAGCGGATAAATAGTTCATTTTACGGAAAGAATAGCACAGATGTACGGAAATGTAAAATCCTCCAATAACGGAGGATAATCCAGGAAAGCTTGGCGCTTCTCTAAGCAAAAGTTGCTTGTTCGCCGCCAACGAAAAAGTCATCATATTGGTAATAATCCGGAGATCGGATCATTAAAAAAAGTCACAGGAAACTAACGAAGTTTCATTATGACTTTAACAAGCAGAATTGCAGTAATTAGTTCAGCTGTGATTTTCTGAATTCCAAAGGTCTCAGACCTGTCTGTTTCTTAAATAATTTTGTAAAATAAGAAGCATTCTCGAATCCTAAGTGATAGGCTATTTCCGCAACTCCCTTCTCTCCCAATCTCAATAGATTTTTAGCCTCTGAAATCAAAAATATATGAATGAGTTCCAAAGCAGTTTTCCCTGTTTCCTGTTTCAGTACGTCACTTAAATAACGTGGCGAAATAAACAGCTGGTCGGCAATATCGGTAACGCTTGGCAACCCGTTTTTTTCCAGACCTCTTTCATCAATATATTTTTTAAGGATATCATTGAATCTTGATGCTGTTTTTCCAATAACCTGTTCTCTGTCGATAAACTGTCTTTTGTAAAAGCGCTGTGCATATTTCAAAATCGATGATATATGACTCAAGATAATCTCACGGCTGTATTCATCGGGATTATTAAAATATTCGCCCTGAATTTTCGCGTGAAGCTCCAGAATAATCTGCTCTTCTTTTGGAGAAAGTTGCAGCGCTTCCGTTACATCGTAGTCAAAGAAGCCATAATTGTTAATGCTTTTAAAGAGCTCGTGACCGTTCAGATAATCTTCGTGAATCATCAACATATAGCCTTTTTCTTCAAATTCGAGGTCTTTCATTTCAATGATCTGCCGTGGTTTGGCAAAAAATAGACAGCCATTATCGTGGTCGTATTTTGTACGTCCGTACATAAACATCCCTGATTTTATTTTTTTGAAAGCGATGATGTAGCAATCTGTGGTAAATTCCCTATTTCCCAGCGGACAGGCCGCCTGACAGCCGATCATACTAAAGAGCGGATGCTCCGGAGCGTCCCAGCCATTTCCGGTGTGCAATTCTGTGAGGGTTTTATAATGTTTCATTTTATTTTTTTTTCGAATGTTCGACAATCTCTTTCTATTACAACTGATTCTCTGAAGTTAAGCTAAAAAAGCAAACCAGTACAACTGTAGAAAACAATTTCTTTGCGCGGATCATTCCTAATAAATCTAATGCCCATGTGCGGCAATGCTGACCTCTTTCCAATTTTGGATATCGTTCAATCTTTTGGTGTAAACCTCATTGACTACGTGATAAGCAATTTTACCGAATAATAATCTTTGTGGAGGATTTTGATTGTCAATAAGATTCAAAACTGGCACTACTGTCGATTCAGGTTTTCCCCAAGTATCAGGATTATCCCCTGTTTCCGCAAATGCTTCTCTTACTGGGTTGTAATCGGTAATATCCGAAGAAGTCTGAACCGCTGAAGCTCCTGCCCAATCCGTTGCAAATCCATTAGGTTCAATTAATGTGGTTTTGATTCCCAAATGTGCTGTTTCCGAACCAATCGTTTCAATTAGTCCTTCGACTGCAAACTTTGAAGCATTGTACAATCCTAAAAGCGGTAGCGTCGTTAATCCCAAAAAGCTGGAAATCTGAATAATATGCCCACTTCTTTGTTTTCTCATCACCGGTAAAATTGCTTGTGCTACCCAAAGTGAACCAAAAAAATTGGTTTCCATTTGGTCTCTCGCCTGCTGTTCTGTTGTTTCTTCCGTCGTTCCGAATAAACCAAAACCAGCATTATTAATCAAAACATCAATTCTTCCAAAGTGTTTTTCTACTTTCTCCACTACTTCAAAAACTTCTGTACGGTTGTTGACATCCAGTTTCACAGGAAGAATGCTGTCACCGTACTTCTCTTTTAAATCCTGCAACGCTTCAATATTTCTAGCGGAAGCAGCAACTTTATCGCCTCTTTTAAGTAAGGCCTCAGCCCATAATTTTCCAAATCCTTTGGAAGCTCCTGTTATAAAAATTATTTTGCTCATTGTTTTTTCTTTTTTTGTTAATCCAAAATTATCCTTATCCATACTCATACACTAACTCATTTCAGCTGAAGAATAGCACATAATTACGATATAGTTTTAGCTGTACACCTTAGTTAAAAAGAGAGCTCCTTCCATTTCTAAAAGAAGCTCTCACCAACACTTCAATTAAAACACTTATGATAAACTTTTTGCTGCCGGAAAATCAATCGGGATCTGGGTATTTGCAAAAACATAATTCGTAAAACTTCTAAGGGCAACCAAGGCTGTAAGTTCTACGAGCGCCTTCTCATCCAAACCAGCTTTATAGAAGTCTTCCAGTGCAGCATTTCCGGCATTGCCTTTATTGTTTGCGATCGATTGGGCAAGTTTTATAATGGCATCCAATTTAACATCCTCAACACTTCCCTTTCTGATTGCTAAAGTGTCCTCCTCACTAAAACCATTTAATTTAGCCAGCATGGTATGTGCAGCAAGACAATAATCACAATCATTTACCTGTGACACCACCAAGTTGATCGCTTCCCTTTCCTTTGCGGTGTAAGAAGAATGATGCGCTAAGGTTGCTTCTGTTTCCAGCATCGCTTTTAAAGCTGATGAAGAATATCCGATAGTAGCATAAAGGTTCGGGATCTTGCCCATTTTTTTCTCTACTGATGATAAAATGACCTGAGCTTCTTCGCTCAATTGTTCTTTGTTTGGAACTGTAATAGTTTTCATATTCTTATTATTTATTATTGTTTACTTGAATCTTTCAATTTCCCCCCGTCTAACGACTGATCTTTTAAAAATAAAAATCCCAAGGAAAGTCAAAACCACGATCAGTAGATTGACCTTTGCAATGCTCTGAACATTTTTTATCTCAAATAAATTGATCAGGCCGTAACCGGCAATGGAACTAATGACGTAAATACCGCCGCCTGTCAGCCCGCTTGCTACACCTGCATTCTTGCTAAAACGCTGTAAACAGTATGCATAGACATTATTAAAAATAAAGCCGGAAAGGAAATGAATAAGCAGCGTAAAAATAAGCAGTACATAAAATCCATTCGCCCCAAATGATATAAGGGTCATCAGGCCTGCGAAAATCAATTGTAGGATCACAGCCGTATTGATTTTTAAGAAGAGATTTTTGTTTATCAACACCTTTGAGGTGATTCCACCCAGCATCAGTGCAATTCCTGAACCCAGCGAACTGTAGCCTGTCACAACAGGTGAATAACCATAAACTTTTTCGATAATAAACGGACTGCTGATCCCGTAAATAACGAGTAGTGAATAGCTCAGTCCGATAATAAGCAGTCCTACACTAAAATCCGCTGTCTTAAGCATACCTGAATAGACATTTAGGATCTGCTTCCGGTTAAAGGACTGGAATTTACGGAGCGATTCACCGGTATATCTCCACTCGAAAAACAGAACAGCTGCTGTCAAAAAGCCCAATAGATAAAAATTCGACTGCCAGCCAAATTTTACCTGTAGATATCCGCCAATAAATGGTGCGACAATAGGAGCCGTTGCCCATACAATTGAAAATAGGCTCGTATAGTGCTTCAGCTTTTCACCACTGTACATATCCACAAAGAATGCCCTCTTTCCAACGATGATCAGCGATACTGTTATTCCCTGTATTATCCGCATTCCATAGATCACACCGATATGGGGAACCAGTGCAATGATAAAACTGGCGATTGAAAATACAATAAGGGCAAACAAGTTGATCCTGTATCTCCCAAAGCTATCCAGTATACTCCCGATAAAAAGCTGGCTGAGTCCGGAGCTTACCATGAAAAGCAATAAAGAAAGCTGCACCTGCTGCATGGAAACGCCCAGATCACCTGCCATCGCCGGCAGCGAGGGAATATAAATATCGGTGGTAAGTCCTCCAAGCGGAATGAGGATAAAGGCGAGCAGGGTGCTGATGTGTAAATATTCTATTTTTTGGGCTTTCATAACGATGTTTAACTATGTGTAAAAAAACACGGGATTACCCGTGTGCTGCTTCTGAAACATCTTTCCATTCCTTCCACTGTTGAAGTTTTTCACCATACACCCTTTCAGTTTTGACATAACCCAATTTGCCCAGGAATAATCTTAACGGCGGATTTTCACTGTCGATCAGTTTTAATATAGCCGGAACAGTAGCTTCAGGTGTACCGTAATCATCAGGGCCAAGTCCTTCAATTTTAGTTAGGCTTTCCTTTAGCGGATTATACACATCCAACTGATCGCCAAATACTGCCGAACTTCCACCAAATTCTGTTTTATAGCCATTTGGTTCGATAAGCGTTACATGGATGCCAAAATCTTTTACCTCACTGGCCAGCGCCTCACTGAGGCCTTCCACCGCAAATTTTGTGGCGTTGTAAATGCCTAAAGTCGGAAGGCTCCATACGCCCAGTACACTGGAAAGCTGGATGATATGCCCATGTCCCTGTGCTCTGAGGATTGGCAGTGCTGCCTGTGTCACCCATAGTGTTCCGAACAGATTTGCATCGAAAACATCCCGGGCTACTTTTTCACCGATTTCTTCCACTGCACCAAAAACGCCATACCCCGCATTGTTGATCACCACATCAAGCTGACCGAAATGTTCGTTGGCTTTGTTTACGGCAGCAAATACAGCTTCTCTATCGGTAATATCCAACTGAAACGGTAATAACTGATCACCATACTTTTCTGATAATGCTGTAAAAGCATTCGCTTTTCTGGAAGTTGCCACGACGTTGTCCCCACGTTGCAATAGTGCTTCTGTCCAAAGTTTTCCAAATCCTGAAGTTGCTCCTGTTATAAAAATTGTCTTTGCCATGTTGTTATTGTTTAAATTATTATTTGTTATTTTGATAAGACAAAGTTATATCCAGAACCGGCCTCTGCTCTACTCCATATCAGCGGAAGAATAGCACAGATTTACGAAAATGTAATTTTGAAACATTTCAACAAGCAAATTCCTAAAATTAGAGACATTGGAAAAGATCAATCATTATAAAAGCATAACCGAACTTCATGAAAAAAGTGGCTTTGAAACTCCGAAGCATCCACTATTGAGCCTGATGACCTGTAAAGAACTTATGACCTATTCGGTCGGAGAAGACAGGTTCACCGGAGACTTTTATATGGTTGCTCTGAAAAAGATCAAATCGGGCTATGTGCTATATGGCAAAACGAAATATGACCACAGTAATGGATCCACCGTTTTTATGAAGCCAAGGCAAATTATTGAGGTCAGTAATGTACAGTTTGCAGAAAAGGGTTTTGTTATATTTTTTCATGAGGATTATCTGGCCGGCCATATTCTGCATGACCAGATCAAAAACTATGGCTATTTTGAGTATGAAATAAATGAAGCCTTGCACCTATCTCCTGCTGAGGAGGTTATCATGTGGGAACTCTATGAAAAAATACGCAAGGAATATGACGAAAATTCAGATGAATTCAGCCGTGAAATTATATTGTCACATATTGACTCCATCCTAAAATATTCCGACCGCTTTTATAAAAGACAGTTTGTGGATCGAAGTAATAACGTTTCGGGAACCACGCTAAAAAGGTTTCAGACAGTATTACAGAACTATTTTGATAAGAAGCTGCACCTTAAAGAAGGTTTGCCCACCGTAAATTATCTTGCGGGAGAACTTTTTCTATCAAGCAGGTATCTGAGCGATCTTCTTAAACAGGAAACCGGAAAAACCGCTCTGGAACATGTCCATATTTACCTGATTAAAGAGGCGAAAAATCTATTGCTGGGATCGGACAGCAACATTTCTAGCATAGCCTATGATCTGGGATTTGAAAGCCCTTCATATTTTACCCGTTTGTTTAAAAAATTGGTGGGTATTACACCTGCCCAATTTAAGGAAGCCAAGAACTGATATCGTAATTAAGGGTAATAGTACAAAATGTTTGAAATTGACCTGCTCATCCTCGTTGAAAAATTTGGTAGCCGCTTTGAATGCCTGTGGTTCCGTTGTGCTGATGTTGATACGTTTTTCCATGTTTCTTATTTTTTAATTTGATACTACAAATTTGGAAAATGGAGAGCCGGAAAAACTTAAAAGGCTTTAAGAAAAATTCTTTTTGCGGATTTCGCTGAGATACTCGGGTGTAAAGCCCAGGTAGGAAGCCACGAGATATTGAGGTACGCGCTGCAGAAATGCAGGCTGATTCTTGAGGAATTGACGGTATAGCTCCTCCCTGGAGTGCTCATAAAGCAGCTTGACGCGCATCTGTGCAGCAGCATAAGCTTTCTGGTACACCATGCGAAAATACTTTTCCATGACCGGGTGCTTTTCCAGTAGATCATCGAGGGCATGTTGGCGAATGACCAGGACTTCTGTTGGCAGTACAGCCTGAATGTAAAACTCTGTGGCCGTCTGATTGATATAAGAGAAGGTCTCTGTCATCCACCAGTTTTCAATCGCGAATTCAGTCGTCTGCTGCACACCCTTTTCATTGATAAAAAACTTTCGCAGAATTCCATCCAGTACAAAATAACTGGCTTTGCAGATCTGCCCTTCGGTCAATACGTTTTCTTTCTTTTTAAGCGTCTGCTGCTCAAAATATCCGGTTATATCGGCAAATTCATCATCAGAAATCTTTATAAATTTATCCAGGTGTTTTTTGAACTGTTCACGCATCATTTAAAGTCTTTTTTTGATCATCTTTAGCCCGTTTAAGATAATCAAAAATAATAAAATAACCTCATCATCCTTGGTGGCGCGGTCTGATCCATTTAGTATATTTACTTATCTATTGGATGGAAGATATTTGACTGGCATTTTCAGTACGGCCAGCACTGTATATTATCGCTTGTAATTCAATAAAAGGCATAATACGTATAAATCAAGGAAAAATGTTTACAGTAGAACAAATAAAAGCTGCTCATAGCAAAGTAAAATCAGGTGCAGACTTTCCTGCCTACATCCAGGACATCAAAAAATTAGGCGTTACCGCTTACGACGTTTTTGTTGCGGATGGGCACACTGATTATTATGGGCATAATCACTACAGAACGAGCTCTCCAGCTAGTCATGAGCCATTGACCATTGGCAACACTGTTGAGGCAGAGCAGTTCAAAAAAGGCTTAAAAGAGCATCAGCAGGGCGAAACAGATTACCCCACTTTTATGGCGATGTGTGCAATATGTGGTATCGAAAAATGGACTGTCTTTCTTGACAAGATGACCTGTGCGTATTATGATAATGGCGGGAATGAAATTCTGGTAGAAGAGATACCTAGACAAATCAACTAATTTCCCGAAAGTGGATCGGTGTCATCTGCATCGCTTTTTTGAAGAAATTATTAAAATGAGTAGCCTCTTTAAAACCTAAAGAATAAGCGATTTCCGAGACATTCCATTCGGTATGTCTCAGTAATATTTTAGCCTCCTGTAACAGGCGCTCCGCAATAATTGCGGAGGTTGTTTTTTCAGTAGTCTCTTTGACGGCGCGATTAAGGTGATTGATATGGACGGAAAGCTGGCCCGCGAATTCGCCGGGCGATCGAAAGCAGATCCGCTGCCTCAGATCTTCAATCGGAAACTGACGCTCTAAAAGTTCCAGGAACATATGCGTGATCCGTTGAGAAGCATTTGCCTGCTGCTTTTCAACTTTAGAAGCCGTTTTCATCCTATGCGTATAATGAAGTAGATCAAACACGAGATTTCTCAGCAGATCATATTTATGTGCATAATCCGACTCTAATCCAGCCTGCATCTTTAAGTATATCTGCTTTATATCTTCCAATTGCTCATCCGTGAGCTCAAAAACAGGTAAGGCGTTGGGTTTAAAGACTTCGTAGTCGTGTAGGTTTCCGAAGTGATGAAAAAATGATGCCGTAAAGACACAAAAAAATCCAGCTTTATAATCGTCAATCCATTCAAATTTGTAAGGGATCTGCGGATTTGTAAAAAATAAGGCCTGCTTTTTAATTTCAATGACCTTGTCAGCATAATGTATTCGGTTTCTACCGATAATCAGGGTAATCTTAAAATAATCTTTCCTGCTGTAGACCACAGGCTTAGTATGCTTCCCTATATATTCATCTATTTTAAAAACATTGAAATGCCCTACCCCATGACGGAAATTCTCGGGTATCCGGTCAAATTTAGATTGGTAAAACCCCTCCAGTGACTGCATTTTTTCCATAGGATAAATGTACGAAAATCAAATAAAAAACGCTGTCACTCAGTCATGACAACGCTTTTTATTTTAAGTATAAGATTTTCAATTAAAATCAGTGGAATAAGAAATATACTTATTGCTTTCTAATTCTTCTGAAAGCAGATTAACTTTTTCCGTTGCCCTTTTGTAGGCATCGCTTCCGAGGTAGAGCCGTACAGGCGGGTTGGGATTCTTTACCAAATCGATAAAAACCTGAGCCAGCAATTCCGGATTACCGATTTGCGATCCGTTCATGGCTGCATATTTTTCGTGGGAGTTTCTCACCGCAGTATAGCCATCAATTTTCTTTTCAGCAAAAACAAGGGAGTTTTCTTCCAGAAACTCCGTCCGGAATGCCCCCGGTGCCACAACTGTCACTTTAACACCAAACTCTTTCACATCCTCTGCCATCACCTCTGAAAGCCCTGTCACCGCATATTTCGTAGCGGCATACATCGCCCAGCCCGTTCCCGGGGCAAAACCCGCAATAGATGAAATGTTGATAATATGGCCCGATTTCTGCTGCCTGAAGTAAGGCATCGCAGACTGCATCGTCTTAATTACAGCCATTACGTTAATTTCAAAACTATCCTTGATTTCTTCCTGACTTAATTCTTCCACAGCTCCACCGATCCCATAGCCGGCATTATTCACCAAAACGTCGATTTTCCCAAAGTGTGCAACCGTACGTTCAAAAGCTTCGTTGATGGATTTCTCACTTGTCAAATCCACTTCCAGCGGTAAGAACCGTGGCCCTTCAACATGTCCGACGGCGTCTATTAAACGCTGAGATTTTCGACTTGTTGCTGCCACGTTATACCCCGCTATGATGAGTTTTTTTACCAATGACAACCCCATTCCCCTGGAAGCCCCCGTTATAAACCATACTTTATTTGTCTCCATATCTAATTTATTTATAGGACAAAATTAGCACTTCAATAGATGTCAGTAATAACTAAATCGAAGCAATAGATTACGAAAATCAAACAATTGAGTGTATTCCACAACAACTCAGCGCTAGCCCAAGTCAACAAAAGAATCACACCGTCAAATGGAGGCCCGGATATTTTCGTACACTCATGTTAAAAATTTAGCCGTACTTTCATTAACTTCGTTAGTCTAACATTTCGGCTTATTTTATACCAACTTGCATACAGACCAACATGGATAAACGCGTAAAATTTGATTTCGAAAGTTTAAAGGTGTGGGGACATTTCCTGTACGCGCATTTGCCAAGCTGAAAAAGGATGTGGCTGGATAGAAGCTTTATGATAAGAACGCCAAGCGCCAAACCATATACGTTAAATTAAATACAAGAAAGAAAATGAGTCAATACTTTTGGATTGCCATACCTGCAGAGCTGTTTTTCCAGTATTGCGGCGAAACGATGGAAAAACATCGTGCACACGCCTATATTGAAATGATAAACCGTCGTTCGGGCAAGCGGAATTATGTGAAATATAGCAAGGAAAATCAGGCGGATTTTTTGAAAAGCTTTTCATCCGCCGATTATTATGGATTTTTTCTGTCCACCTATCCCTTTTCAGATCAGGAGGCTATCAAAAGCTCAGGTCTCTTCTACGATTCACCTGTAGCCGAATATTCAATCGCAGGAAGTGGTGGTTATGAAACTGATCGTACAAGAGAAATCATCCATTTGCGGCAGATCATGAAGCAAGCTGACAAATCCGCAAAAGCTTTTTTTGCGGCCTTGCAGCGCAACCTCAAAAAGATCCCCGATCTACGCGATACCTTGAGAAGTGGAAATAAAAACCATTTTTACCTGCCGACATCAAAAAGTATCATTCCGCAAAACGCGCATAGCCGGCTTATAGAAATGCCCTGGGAAGAACACTGTCTCAGCAAAGACCTTGTCTACCGACAAGAATAATTCCTATTAAGTGTGGTACACAGTGTTGACGAAACCCAATTTAAGGGTCACCTGCCCTTTTGAACAAAGCTAATTAGGACATTTGAACAAAACAGCGCATGTTAATCCGTCCTAATTTTGTCTCAGTAATAACAATTAAATGTATTCAAAATGGAAAAGAATAATTATCAGGGCGTTCAACAACAGCCTATCGGTTCGGGCTTCAATGCAAAATCAACAGCCAATGATGTCATTCAAAACATCGATCTTACCGGAAAAATCGCTATTGTCACTGGCGGCAACACAGGAATTGGGTTGGAAACCACAAAAGTTCTCGCCGCAGCTGGAGCTACGGTAATCGTACCTGCGCGCGATATTGAAAAGGCAAAGAAGAATCTGGAAGGAATTAGAAATGTCGAAATTGTCGCAATGGATTTAATCTCTCCCACATCTATTGATGCTTTCGCGGAAAATTTTATAGCCTCAGGAAGACCCTTACATTTATTGATCAACAATGCCGGCATTATGTGGGTACCTCTTCGCAGAGATGCACGGGGTATAGAATCCCAGCTGGCGACCAACTATCTAGCCCTATTTCAGCTCAGTGCCAGATTATGGCCGTCACTAAAAAAAGCCAATGGAGCACGCGTGATTAATGTGTCTTCCCACGGCCATCATTTTGCGTCTTTTAATTTTGATGATCCTCATTTCCTCCACAGCGCATATGAAACGTTACAGGGGTACGGACAATCGAAGACCGCTGTCAATCTTTTTTCAATGGAACTGGATGTGCGGGGACAATCTTCCCATATCAGAAGCTATGCCGTTCATCCCGGGTCTATTGGTGGAACTGAATTAGGCAGAGAAGCCCCACTGGAACTATTTCAAAAAATGGGTTTTGTGGATGTAAATGGCAACATGTTGCCTGAGGTAGCGGCATCATTAAAAACGATCCCACAAGGAGCAGCTACAACAGTATGGTGTGCTACAAGTCCTTTATTGGAGCATATTGGAGGAGTCTATTGTGAGGATGGGGATATCGCTGTACTCTCTTCGGATATTACCGACCAGAAAGGAGTCAATCCTTATTCACTTGATGAAACCCATGCGAAGAAACTATGGAAACTGACAGAAGAGATGACGGGTATTCGCTTCAATCCGTAAATGCTATTATTTCTTATCTTTAAGTTATTAATTTCCTTCATAAAAAAGCAAAAATCATGGAATACCAAGCCCGATACATTACCGAAGATATAAAGCTTTCAAGCTACGAAGACAAGTTTTTCAAATCAGATATTATGTTTGACCAGCATATGCTGGTCTGGTTTCTTTCCGGAGAAACCAAGATTGTACAGGCTGATGCTACCTATATATTTGGAAAAGGGGATATTTTTCTAATTCCCAGAAATCAGTTAGCGACTATTATTAATTATCCTAAAGACGGTGAACCTCATAAAACTGTTGTCATGCATCTATCATTAGAAACATTAACGGATTTTTATGCAGGCAAGAATATAACTCCCCAACCCAAAAGTTCACCGAAGATATTTTGTTTCAATAATCACCCTCTTCTGGAAAGTTGCCTGGCATCGCTTATTCCCTATTTCGACATGGAGGACATCCCTGTGGATATTGCTTCCATTAAAATTACCGAAGCCATCAGTATTCTCAGGACGCTGAACCAAGAGGTCGATCATGTGCTTGCTAATTTTGAAGAGCCCGGAAAAATCAACCTTGTCGATTATATGGAAAAGAATTTTATGTTCAATCTTCCACTGGAAAAATTTGGTTACCTGACGGGCAGAAGTCTGACAACCTTTAAGCGGGACTTCAAAAAGGCTTTCACCATGACTCCACAACGCTGGTTAACCCGTAAACGTTTGGAACTTGCCTATTATCAGCTTACAGAAAAGAAAAAAAAGCCCTTGGAAGTCTGTTATGAGGTAGGATTTGAAAATCTCTCCCATTTTTCATTTGCATTCAAAAAGCAATTTGGATTGGCTCCAAGTCGTTTGGTTGATCCCCTATCCTAGTTTCAGGCATTCTTCCTGCAGGTCCAAAAGATACAATTGCCTACGACAAGGGGCTTCGTTTATATTGGGAATAATTACTTTTTGTCTCTGGCTAGATCAGCCCGTACTTGCTGTACAAAATCAAGTGAAACCCCAGCAACACGCGCGATAACATCATCGGTAAGCTTAAGCTCATGAATCAAATTTTCCACTACCTCATAGCTTTTCGCCTCAGCACCCTGTTCTATTCCCTGTTCCATTCCTTGTTTAATGCCAGTTTCAATACCTTGTTCAATACCTTGTTCGATACCTTGTTCAATACCTTGTTCGATACCTTGTTCAATACCTGTTTCGAGGCCTTTCTGAATAGCCTCGTTAATCTGTTGCTCCTGATATTGGCGCACAGCTTCAGCATCCCATTTACGTTTTAGACTTACATCATACATTGCTCGTTCCTCCTTATTCAACTTTGCGTATTCCGCTATTTTAAATAATTTTTCAAATATAGTCTTCTTCAGATAGACCGGGATCTTGTTCAGCTTTGACATATTACGTAAAACATAAAGCCAACGATCAAGATCATCTTCTAATTCTGCCTCTACTTTTGTAAAGTTACGCAATTGAACGTAAATAAACCCCAACTCTTCATAAAAAACTCGACCAGTGTCCCTGTTACACAAACAGATATCGTGAAGAACGGTACTGGATTCGTCCACTTGTGAAAAAGTAAATCCATCCATAAGTACCACAATGTATACTTCGGTTATCGCATAATTCCACGCTCGCCGTTTTCCTTTGGGAGCCTGATCCGCAATCAACTTACTGCTGTAGTAAAGCATACGTTTTTTCAAATTTATCTGTGCCGTACGTTGTACTTCGATCACAAACTTCTCACCATTATCAGCAGTGCAGATCAGGTCAAAGATCACGGTACCGATCTCCTCACTATCCCCAACATGTTCATTCTTTTCGTACAATAAATCGACAATAGATTTCCGTCCACGGAATAACCCATTCAATAGCGAAATCAATAAATCCTTATTGGGCTCGGATCCAAAAATGCGCTTAAAAGCATAGTCTGAAACTAGATCTATATAAACTGGCTCGCTCATAGATTCAATAATTGGTTGTTTTATGTAAATATCGCAAAAATAAATCAATAAAACTAATATTTTTAGCAAAAAAAAATAAATACAACACTTTGAATTAGTTTCAAAACTAACGGTTAGAATTATCGAAAATATTTGGTGGTGATTGTCTTGGCGGAAAGACAGTCCATCCAAACGCGTAAGGCGCACCGTTTGGGTGCGCCTTGCCATCCATTACGGACGTCTTCGCTTACTATAGCGTCCCAGTAAACGACTGGTTACAAAACTTGCCAGTGTACCCAGAGCAGCCGTAAGGATCGTCTGCAATGCATCACCAAGCGAGATACTCGCCCAGATGGAGCAGATTGTTCCACCGATAGCCGAGATACGGATATCATTCAGCTTCATCGGCCCCGCTCCTTTCCAGCACTTCCTTCGAGCCATTCTCTATTACGTCGCCAGCCTCTGGCGGGCGCTCCTCCTGATCCAATACTGTCTCCACGATCCCTAGCCCCAAAGCCAGGTATTTTAATATATTCCCGACCTTACCCGGTAATTTAACAGGTGCGGCCAGCACCAGCTGCAGCACCTGTCCTATTTTGTTAAAGACTTTTTTCATTTTTGTACGTATTTAAAAATCCCCATCCTCCAACACTCACTTTTCGTTAAGCTAAGGAGATCATGGAATTGAAAGCCTTGCGTTCCGACTGCCTATCGCTGACGCAAGATGAGGATAGCATAAATCATTGTCCGAGCATAGCGAGTTTGATTTATGCCGTCATCTTGCTAAGAAGATGGCAAAAAGGAATGCAGCAGCTAATTCCAGATCTCCAAAGCCTTATCGAATACTCAAATACACTTCATCCCCCATATCCCAGAGACAATAGACCAGTGCTTTCAGCTTGGCCAGAGCCTGCCGGCTTCCGATGCCCTGCCCCTCACCGGTCAGTGAGGTGACCGGGGCAATGCAGCCGAGCAGTTCCTTTTTGGCATCGTTGGCAGCATGGATCAATATCGCCTCCCGTCCAATGACATTGGGAATGCCGATCTGTTCACCGTGGCGCCTATACCTGCACTTTTCCAGCTTGTACTGTCCGGGCGGGATACAGCTGATCCGCGGCATGTTGTTGCGGTCCGGCAGTTCGATGGTATGGCAGATATGCTCCCCGTTGTAGGTGACCGTCCCGTTGGTGCCCTCAGCTCCATATTTCCGGAGGAGCTTGAGGGTGTGTCTATTACTCATAATCGTCTGTTAAGGTACATCGACCTCCACGATGGTCATGGCGTTGTATGGATTGTTCTTGAGTGGATAGAACTCCCCATTAACTTCCTGATACATGGAGATACCGACGATGAGGTACACAACTTTGGTGGGATCCACGGCCAAGGCTGCCTGTAGCGTTTCTTCCGCGTGTACGCCTATCAGCGGAATATAGGCAGATCTGACTATGACGGGCCGTGGCGGTACTTCTTCGGTACTCAGTTCGGCAGCGGCCAGTGTGAAAAGGATGTGCGTAGCACCCGGGAGCAACATGACATCGTTTTGTGGATTAAATTCCGGGATTGTCAATGTGGCTTCGCCTGCGGCCCTGTCGTACGCTGTTTCGAGTTTTTCGCCCAGCAACAGTTTGAGACTGCTTGCCTGATTGAATTCAAAGCCTTTCAGCATGGCGCTGTTTTCTTCCAGAAATACACGCTCGCCCCGCGCATTTGTCGGATCCGATTTCTGTATCCTGTGGATCAGCGACGTCAACCTGTTGCGCAGGCTGTTGTCGGCGAATGTCCGCAGCAGGTTGTTCAGCTGGATCCGGATACGTTTGGCAGTACTAGCAGCAGTGCCAAACTCAGCCATATTTTCGCGTGTCCGCTGAAAATTGGGATCCGTCTGGATCCGTGCTTTGTCTACTCCGCCTTTCATGCGGACTTCGTAACCGCGACTGCGGTGTTTGCTAAAGGAAAAGTCCCCGACCTTACCTCTAAACTTGATTAAACTTTCTTGTTTTGCCATGATATTTATTATTTGATGACAAGACAAAGATGTAGCACGGCGAAAGGATGTCTGAACAATATGACCGTTAATGCCATCAATGATAGTATCTGACAGGATATGGCAGAGAACGAAGAATATGACCGGATATGACAACATCTGCCTGTCCCGATATCCCATTTAAGTACTGTTAGTGTACGGGTAGTGTACTGAAAAGGTACTATTCCGCTACAAAAAAGGTACTGGAGAGCTACCGGGAAGCTACCAAATAGCTACAGCGCGATGTACCTTTGCAGTAGATAAAAAGTACCTGGTACGTGACCGCTCCGCAGGGATATCGTCAATGCGGATTGCAGGAATGGTAGACAAGATAGGAAACATAATAATGCAGATGTAAGACATTATATAGTATAAAATGCTGTTAGATAAATATTTAAAACAAACTATATGCTGTATCCGTTAATAAGTGGTTAATTCAATTTTCTTAGGGGCTGACTTTCCAACATCTGTTGTCTGCAAAGTCAGAGAGGTATCCAGCCGACAGGAAAACATGGTACCACCAGGTATTGTCTGCGGCCTGCCGTAGGTGTGCCCTGACCATACCACAGCCCTATCACTCATGACTAAAAAACACCGGCTGTGCATCAGCCCCAAAGATATTGCACTGGTACTGGACCTCAGTCCCAGTCAGGCCCAACGTAAATATCGGCAAGCAAAAGACGCCTATGGCAAAGCCAGACACCAACAGCTTACCGTGCGCGAATTTGCAGAATACTATGATTTACCGCTGGAGGAGATTCTAGAACGCCTCTAAGTCTGCCAGTCTCGTTGTATTCAGGAGCGGGAAGCCGCTCCTTACCTCCCGTCCTCTTTCTGGCTTATCCGCGTCCACTGTTCTTTTATTTTTAATAGCCTGTCGTACGCCTCAGCCGGTACCTTTATTCGTTCCTGATGCTTACCAAACAGTTCGATGATACAGTCACCATCCTCTTTATACTGATCTTTGATAGCCAGATGCTGGATCAGTATGCCGCGCCCGGCCCGGAAAAATAAATTAGGCCATTGTTTTTCGATCTTTGCCAGCGAGTCCATATCGACTGTGCCTTCACGGCCATCCAGTAAACGTACATCTACCAGCTTTGAGCGAGCAGACCCTTCTTTGAGATGGAAGTAGGCAACCTGAGGTATTCTTACCCATTCATCCTTGGCACCTATCATGACCACAAATTGCTCCGCTGCCTCTTTGAGACAAGCTTTCAGCCTATTTTCATCAATGCTCAGTTGCTCGTAATTGGTACGGAGCCGTTGTTTGCGGCCTTTCAGTTCAGCAAGCTCACTCTCATATTTTCTGATCAGCTCATTATGCTTTAACTCTGCCGTTTTAAGCTTCCTTTCCAGCTCCGATAACTGAACTTCCATCAACATGATCCGTCTCTTTCTGAAGCTGTTCATTTTGCGTTCCTTACGGATAGCGTAATAGAACTGGATCATGATCAGGCAGAACATGACCACGGTAAAATCACGCTCAAAGTACTCTGCCTGTTGCAGATCCACCCCAAATAACACAAAGTAGATCTTATATACCACCCGCAGCGCGACAGCCCCCAACACATACACTAGTATCACAAACTGGATGATATATCGAAGCGGTTCGTGTTGACGAAGATAAGAATGGGCATCCAATGTAAAGATCACATAAGCGATCGGCACAACAGCAAGCAGCATCAGCACAAAGCTAAATGCAAATACGATGAGATGTTTTTCTAACGTGAGGCTCGAAGCAAGCGATTGGCTCGTGGTGTAAAATGTGATTAAAAAAGCGGAAGTAGCGGCCATTAACATCATCAGCCAGGGCTTTCCATACCAAGATCTGAAGAAATATCGAAGTATAATCATAATCGGTTGATAATATAAATAACCCTGAAATTAATAATCTTTATAATTAGTAGAGGTAACGTTTCCTTTACAATTGGATTAACAGATTTTATTTCGGCTTTCATCGATTCGATATCTGTGTTTAAATCGCTTTTAAACCACTTTGTTGCCTATTTCAACGAAAGGGATTTCTGAGTCATAGATCTAAAACCCTCTTTCTTTCACTTTTAAACAATTAGGTTTTAGTTTAGCTTTTCGATCGAAACATAAAAACAAATTAAACATTTAACAAAGGTGAACACTTGTTGCCAGATTTATAGCCTTGGCATGCTGCTATGGATCCCCTACAAGTGCAATCACCCAGCGATTATTAACATGAAAAAATACACATTTGACGACTTGGGAGTCAGGTTATGGCTCCGGCGACTGTACAGCTCTACCGTTGAAAATCAGATGATGGAGCAGGAACTTATTCTAAATTGTCTAATCAGCTGGATAGCTTCGCGTTTTGAACTTTCAGAAAGCCAGGTTGATTACCTGCTGTCCCTTTCTGATGACTTCAGGAACAATCTTGCACAGGAGCTCGCTTTTACGATCAACAATCACGGAGACATTATCCTGGATAAGCAGACTGATGAGAATTCGAGTGCCCTCTTTCCGGACTCGGTAAAAGTCACGGAGTATGAATCTAACAAGATCCAGTCCGATACTCCCCAATTACCTCAGGGGGAAGCCGGTGAAGAGATATTCATGCGTCGGATGGATGGACAATTAACGATCAGGATATATTACAAACTGCTATAACACCCGCTCATCTACTATGCATCGCCATGGACCATACCTCTTCCATGGCGTTTGCTGTTTTATTGACCGGTCATATACACTAAATTGTCATGGATCGCTTTATCAAACATCTGAACAAGCATTTTAAACCGGATGATCCCTGTCGTGATGAACTGATAGAAAACACTAAAATACGTCATGGAAAGCGAGGACAGATCTATTGTCGGGAGGATGAAAGCCGCCCCTATTGGTGTTATGTACTCGAGGGGAAGGTTGGTGCTTACGAAATGCAACTCAGGAAAAACTATCTCCATTGGATAGCGACCGAGGGGCATTATTTTACAGGTACCAAACATGAGTACAGTTTTAACAGTCAGTCGCTGAACATCCAATTTCTCCAAAAAAGTACCATCGCCTGTATCCCTTTAACGGTGTTGCAGGAATTGCAGGGCCGGTATCCGAGTATGCATCACTTTGTGAGTATCATGCGGCAACGGAAGTCCGATTTTTTTAATAAAAAGGCGCTTATCATGGCGCAGGACGCCACTGGAAGATATGCAAAACTCAAGGAGCTGATGCCTCTACTATTTCACAGCCTCAATAATAAATTGATGAGCCAGTTTTTAAACATTGATCCAAAGACTATCTACCGAAATCGATCGTGAAATCAGGAAAAAAGTAAAATACTACCCTCATGCCCGATTTTAGGATAGTGAATGTCTTTTTCTTTGTGATAGACAACTGGGATAAAACGTCAATGAGTAATGATGAACATCCGGGATGCTAAAAACAGTCTGGCAGAAGGGGTACCCCGCCAGATCGTGGGCGACTAGCAATAGAAGCCATTATGGGGGCCGGTATGACTGCAGCGTACTGAATTATAAATCGAGTTAGTCACCTATTAAAACCTACTATTATGGCATGGTTTCAATTAAAAGCTGGTGGTAACCCTACTATTCCAAATGACTACAACGCTACAAGCACACCCACTTGTAACGGGACAGGAAAAATTTGTGCAATACAGGCTACACCCGATGGCAGCAACAAACCTCAGCTCACCAATGCATTGCGTGATGAGATGATCGTTGCTCTCCAAACGGGATCACCTTCTTCCAATGTTGAATTGCGAAGCACCCCTTAGTCGTTAGACGATTGAGGACAAAAGGGAGCAACTTCATGCTCCCTTTTACTTTTAGATCGTTTCCTCTACCACCAATACATCCACCTCTCTCTTCGCCCTCACTATTTCGAGCCCGTAGGCGTTGAGTTGTTTATTTAATTCATCGACACCGGTATAAGTTGATATTTCAATGGGCGACGTGTAGCCTGATTCATCAACAACAATCGGATACTCACCTGAGTAGTCCATCAGGAAGGTTAAGACGGATAGGCTTTCCATTACCTGCCCGTTCGTTGGCTTTGTAAGTGTGGCATCTATTTTATCAAGTTTACGAATGACAAGACAGTCCTTTGCTTCTTTGCCCCAATACACTTTTAGTCCCAATAACGAATTTAGATCCTGTACAACGACCTTCGCAAGCTCGGGCAATTCCATCTTCCTATAGCTCGTCCTTTTATAACACATGCCGTGTTCATTTAACCAAATATGCTGTCCACCGCTATTTTCCTTGTATTCATACTTACTTTTATCGGCAACTTTCCATTGTATCCGCTGATCGTTGATCAAAAATTGAGGTTTGGCCATATAGCTGTACATGGCGATATATGCCCTCAATATCCCGACGTTGTTGAAATAGCAGGTATACATTCCCGATGTTGTATCTAGCGTGATACTTAATCCCCCTTTCTCCTGCAAGCCCTCCTGATAACCTGTGAGTAACACCGATCCTTTTACTCCATCTACTCCTACAGTGCTATTTATATGATCAGCTCTGTAGTCGTCCTTTACAGGCAGACTGATCTTTCCATTTTCCCATAACTCATTGATAAATTTAGGTTTGATATAATCCGGATAAGTTATCGCTTGAACTTTCCCTTTATAGATCAATACCGTATGTGGAACCCCCTGATGCGGAAATAGCTTTTTAAATTTGACGTCCGAAACTATCGTGGGCAGTTTGACTTTTTTTTCTTTCAGAAATCCGTTGTTGCGATAGAATTTTTCAATAACTTCCTTAGACTGCCAGGTCACCATAAAAACCTGAACCTTATCCTGCATCTGCTGTTGCATTTCCTGCAGTTTGGGCATCCCCTCTATACAGCTCACACAATAGGTATCAAAGAAATCGAGTATGATAATCTTATCTTTGAATACATTCAGATTAACTTTTGTGCTGTTGTAATTTAATACTGGGAAGCTTGAATTGACTTCAAATCGATCCGCAACGTTCAGGTATTCATTTCCTTTGCCATTATGCTGGCCAAATAGGTAATTGGCAAATAATAATATTATAAAAATCAGGTTTAATTTCATCTTATCTTTTATTTTGTTGGATATTGTTATTCTGGTTAATGACTAATTGCGGAATTAAAAAAGCATATTTCAATGAGTTAGGCTCAAGTATATATACCTTTTGATCAACCGTTCTTTTGAGTTCCACTGCTAACAGGGGGTCTGTAGCCAGGCGCTTTACATCAGACCATCTTCTTCCTCTAAACATAAGTTCACGCCGGCGTTCCTGCAAGATAAAGTCAAGCAAGCGATCAGGATCCGTCTCCGAAATGGAATGATAAGAACCCGATTTCCACCGGCTTTTGCGCAAGGTATTCAAATCCGCCAGTGCTACTGCCGTTTGCCCCAGCCGGCAGGCAGCTTCAGCTTTGTTTAAAAGAACCTCACTACTGGTAAGCCCTACAAATACACCACCGGGCCCCTGATCGTAAGAACCTTTAAAGGCAAATGCCGTTGGATCGGCATCACTTGGCCGAAATAAAATCTTTTTTCTCAGGTCGTTGGCGTCGTAGGTAGCCAATAACTCCGGGCTGATACGCGCATAGTAATTGCCTATCGCATCCGAATATTGCGTAAGGGCCGAGAACAACACCTCTTTATTAAAACGAGGAATCGGATAATCCGCTTGCATATCCAATGTGTTGTAATCCAGTAGCTGAGGACTGGATTTCCAGGCTAGATCCGCATAGGTATAGGCGTTTTGGTAATCCCCCATGGTTAGATATACCCTTGAAAGCGCGGCATTTGCTGCCACAGCGGAGGGCAGGCTCTTCGCAATACTTGTGCTGCTCAATAGCGAAGCCGCATTTTTAAGGTCTTCAATGACACGATCAAAAGATTGTTTTAAAGTAGCACGAGGTGAGATAACATCAAGATCCGGACTCAATCGGATCGGAATACCAGGTTCCGTTTCCGCTGTTGCCTTGTCATATGGAAGTGCATAGATCTCTATCAGCTGTTGAAAGGCAAAAGCCCTAAAGAAATACGCGTTCCCCATTACCGTTTTAAACCGACTGGATTGCTTTTGCGCCGCATCCAATGCATTCAATACCTGTAGTACCTGGTTGGCGATGTAAACAACCTTATAGCTGCTCTGCCAAGCTGATGCTTTCAAAGATGATTCGTCAGACCAGATATAGGCATTTCTATCATCCTGATCACTGATACTGTTCCAATCTGCCGAAGTGAGGTAAAACTCCTCAGCGGCAATTGCACCCAACACAGGGTAAGAGCTGTTCAATGCCGTATAGTCATTGAGTAGAAGCTCACAATCCTCCAATGACTGTGGGATCGACATTTTTTTATCCGGTTTAATCTCCAAAAAATCATTGCATCCATACATCATCAACAGGATGGGAAGCAGTTGCATTATTGTTTTCATTTGAATAGGGTTAAATTATTAAAACTTAAAACTGATGCCAAGCGAGCAAGCCAGTGGATCCGGGCTGCTACTGCCAAATTCGGGGTCTATTCCCAGTTTATTGGCCCGCCATAGTGTACAGATATTGTTGATATAAGCATATAACCGCAGATCCTTAAGTTTATACCTTGCAGGCAGTTTCGGGGAATAGCTTAGCTGAATGTCCCTTAGCTTGACCTGATCGGCAGGCTCCACAAGCGCGGATGAAAAATTATAGAAGTAACTGGCAAAATAGTTGGCCGGATATTTAAATACCGGCACATCCGTATGCAATTCATCCCCCGGCTTTTGCCATCTTTTGGCATAATCCGGATGACCGATATGATCCGAGATCAGTTCGGTGTAATTGACCGATTTTCGCATAAACTTGTGTCCCAGCTGATAACTGATATTAAAAGAAAAGTCAAAGTCCTTATAGCGAAATGAATTGCGCAATGAGCCAAATACAATGGGTAGTGCAGAGCCATGGTTATCCATCTGTTCCACCGGTGTATCATAATAGATCTGGCTATAGTTTGTCGATACCTCTCCATCTATGTATCCCCTCGGCATACCCGTCTCAGGGTCTAGTCCTGCCCATTTATAGGCATATACACTATTCAGATCAGCACCTTTAATCGGGGTGGTCATCAGTCCATACGCCCCAGCCAGAAAATACTGCCCAATTGGACTGGACACATAGGACTGTGTCACTTTGGTTCTGCTATAGGCAAACACAAGATCAGACTTCCAGTCCCAGGAATTACGCAGGATGTTTACACTGTGTAATCCGATATCCAGTCCCCGTCCCAGCAAATTTGCACTGTTGATATAAAGACTGCCAAAACCAGTGGTCGGATCCAGCTGTGTATCTGAGATTAAGTCTTTTGGCTTTTTTACATAGTACTCAACCGAGCCATTGAGCCTATTGCTCGCCAGCTGAAAATCAAGACCAAGATTTAACATGCCCACCGTTTCCCATCGGAGCGTAGGATTGGGCGGTGACTGCATCGTCGCGTAGGGCAATCCGGTCAAAAAATGAGTTTCTGTAGCACGATAGATGATCGGGTAAGCGGAGGAGGTGTTGTTGACGTTGCCATTATGTCCATAGGTGGCACGCAACTTAAACAATGAAAAAAGCTCTTTCCCGACAAAGTCCTCATTGCTCATGGTCCACCCCACTCCCAGTGACCAAAATGGTTTACCCTTGTCATTTGTTTTTACGCCAAATAGATTAGAAGCGTCTTTACGGGCGCTGGCATTCAGCATATATTTTTCCAGATAGGTATAGGATCCATTCACAAAAAATGAGGTATAGCGATTGATCAGTTCACTAGAGACTGTATTGTCCCGTATCCGGCGTTTGCCGAAGCGTCCATTCAGGTAAGGATATTGATTGATATAGTCCATAGGTTGTGCGGTAAGGCTCTCTGTATCATAACCCCAGAATGTAGCGGAGTACGAACCCTCCTTTTGCTGCCTTACCTCGGCACCAGCAAGAACATTCAATTCATGAACATCGTCAAATTTTTTATTGAAATCAGCCTGTATCCGTCCCTGCTGAGAGACATTTTGCCTGTTCAGGCGATACAGGTAATCCCCCACAGGGATATTCCACTTGACGCTATTTTGGTCCCATACGGCAAAATAATTAATTTCAGCCCGCTGGAACACACTCCCCATTCCCCGCCAGTTGTCCTGTAGTGTATTTGCGTTTCGATAATTGTAGAGCAGTGACAGATTAAGGGATGGCAACACCTTGTATCTCGCGTTGAAAGAAAGCATCATCTCCCGCATTCGGCTAGTAACAGCAGTTTCGTTCAGTTCCGCAAGCGGACGATACTTCCAATCCAATAATCTACCTCCGGCTACGGTATCCCGAAATATAGGATTTAAGCCGATCGCATCCACGATCAAAGGATTTCCGTTTGCATCCGCCAGTTCCATATAAGGGTAATTACCATAGCCTGCACCAAGCGCATTGTAGCCGATGGGAATCAAAGACTCTTTGGTATTATATTCTGTATACTGTTTACTAAGATTAATATCCAGATTAGGGAGCGGACGATAGGAAGTGCTGCTTCGTAAAGAAACGCGATCATTACCGGAAGTCACCAGTCCATTCTTGTTCCTGTCGTAGCCAAGGGAAAACAGGCTGTTGATCAGCTTGCCGCCACCCTCAATCTGCACATTATATTGCTGCTTTAAGGCGTTTCTATAAATATATTTAGTAAAATCATCACGCATGTCAATTTTCTGCAGGCGTTTCATTTCAGCTTCCAACTCTGCCGACGAGATATTTCCCTCTTTGTACTTTTTCAGCCATTGTACTACCGGCGTGATATTGTAATTGATGTCATACATGCGCCCATCAAAGAAGCCCTGATCAAACAGCATTCTTTCGACAGCGATAAAATCCGATGTGCTCATTTGGGGCTGGTAATAGAGATCCGGCTTTTGCGTCAGCGTGACATTACTATTGAAGGTAATACGCACAGGTTTTTCATACCCAGCACGTTTTGTGGTTACCACGATCACACCATTACCCGATTGCGCACCCCAGATAGAAGAAGCGGCTGCATCCTTTAGCAGCGTGACATTTTCAACATCATTGGGGTTGATTGAGTTGAAGTCACCTTCGTAAGGGACACCGTCCAGTACAATGAGTGGCCACACCTTAGATTGAATGGTACTACGGCCTCTGATGTTAATATTAGGCAATACCCCCCTATTGTCATCAAAGATTTTGATACTTGATACACTTGGCACCACATCCTCCAGCCTGCTGATGAAATCCGTTGATACCTTACGATTGAACAGCTTATTGTCCACAAACTCGAAGCTCCCTGTCGCCCGCTCTTTGGGAATCTTTTGGTAACCGGTAGAGACCACCTCGACCTCTTCCAATTGATTCTCCAGCGGTATCAACTTTACTGTTAAGGATACTCCAGCGGCGTACAGTAAGGCTAGAGGTTTATAACCGACATGGCTAAACTTGATAGTCCCTGTAGATGCTAGCACTGGCATTGAGAAAGAGCCATCACTTTTGGTAGATGCTCTCCCCTTTTCGTCTGCAATGCGGACCGACACCCCTTGTATCGGCTTACCGTCCGAATCCGACACGACTGTGCCAGACACTTTTAAAAGCCCATTGGCCCCGCTGTCCTTGCGGGGCGTCTGAGCCGATAAACTAAACATATGAAACAATGCAATACATGTCAAAAGCATCGATGTGCTCTTCAAATCCTTGAAGAGGCAGATAAAAACATTCAAAATTGCGGGAGCCGGTTCACTGACCACTCCTGCTAAAAAGGCAATACGCTCCCCGTTGCAAAATTTTTGCATTTTAAAAATGTGTTGTGCAAGCGCCATAACTATGGCTCGTGCTGATCCAACAATAAAGAATTAGCTTATCCGAAAAGCGCCGCCAAAACGGTTACACGGCATTGATTAGGAATAATTATGGCGCTTCCTACCGGAATAAAAAGACAAACCGACCCATAACATGCTATTGTGTTACAATAAAAACTAACGGTTAAAAGTTTGGATTCAATAAAACTTTGCTTAATTTTAAGGTGCGAATATTAAAACAAGTTGATTTCATTGGCCAATATTACCTTTTTATGCAATCATTTAAATGTATAGGTCGGTGACAGGCATATCAAGAGGGAAATTAACTGAACTGGGTTCAGCTGTTTTTTTGTTTTAAGGAAAGTCTACTCCTTCCCTTTTTATTGCTCTTTACAGCCTGTTTTATTTATTGTGACCTATTCAGGCGCACGAAAAATGTTCTTTAAAAGTGATTTGCGGGAGTACCTCTTCATGCGATCTCTGATCGAATGCGGGGAATGAGTGGTGTTTTTTCGTTTCGTTCTCATAATTGTTTTGGTTTTATGTGAACGACGTCTCTCTTTAATGTTCTAGGCTTCGCTATAGATTAACCAAAGAATGAACCTTAATGCTTCTGACCAGGCATCGCCAAACGCCAACCTAACCGAAGTTAGGGTTCCCCAAAAGACTGACATAAGGTTCACCCTCTGGTAATTTTTACAAATATAAACATTACCGAGAGATATGGCGAACCTACGGTCATCTCGTGGGAATTTGGCGATTTCGGAACGAGAGTGACATCGTTAAGTTGGGCTTACTGCCCTACTTTTCGCTATAACTACATGACAAATATAAATATATAAATAGAATAAATCAAATAAAATTAAATCTATTTACAAAAATGGCCAACGAAGAATTCTCAAGAGCACTTAAATATTTAAGACTTAAATTTAAATTAAGTCAAGAAACAATAGCAAAAATTGCAGGCATTATACAATCTGATTATAGTGCTTTTGAACGTTTAAAAAGAAAATTGACTCTAGATGATGCTAACAAAATTTCCACACGTGTTTGGGGAGTTTCGTATAATAAATTTGTTGAGTTCTCTAAAAATGATATTGATATTAAAGATTTACCATCACCAACGCAAACTGCTATAGAGAAAAGTACTAGAAATAAGTTAAGATCAACAGAAAACTTATTAGCAAATGAATTAGATCGTCTTATTTCAGAAGGTCATTTGAATAAACCAACTACAGCGAAATATCTTCATTCACAAATGGATAAAAAACTCGAAAAGAGAAAATTTACTGAAATCACCAATCTCCTCAGCAAACCTCCACGCAACCAAATGATCGTACCACTCTTTAAAAGTAGTTCGCCCAAGATCTTTGTACATAAAGATCATGCTGAAAAGTATGAAAAGATGTCGAAGGACGAGATTTTAAAATTAGTGGATTATAAAATAAAGGTTTGATTAAGCTTCGAAATGTCTAATTACAATAGAGAAATAATAAAATTGTTTTAATAAACAGCCAACACTAACCTAATTTACATTTACTAACCAATGTTATGACTGGACAAATAAACTGGTATAATTTAAAAGATGCAATTATTGAAAATTTTATAAAAACTGATTTTCAACGTTATGCTTTAACAGCCTTTATGGGGATTGACTTCGAAAAAGGACTAAATATTTTTAAGTATATTGTAGAGAGCAATAAGGATCAACTGTCAGACAACTACGAAATTTTTAATGCTTTAGATAATCTTCTACTAAAAGGAATTCATCGAAAGGATTTTGTGAAAGATTTAGCTCACAATCTCGAGAGCTATCTAAAAAAAATGTATTCGATGATCGGGGTAGTTTATACAGCAAATAATCCTTATGATACACCTACTCTTTCCTGGTGTTATCAACAAATTGTGCGAAATAACAATCTTGCACCAAGTGCGGTTCGAGATCAGAGAACATTTTACCATACCAACACAAATTCCACTGCAGAGAATGTTCCTTATAAAGAGAATAAATATCCACACGATGACTTTAATGTTTTTTTTGCAGATGGAAGTGATTTCGGAAGGTCTTTGCATTTTGCATATCACAAAAGAAATGCTCATTCACACAACAACCCTAATATTCTTCAGACAAACATAACGGATTTTTATAAAGAGTACGTTAGAGTCTACTTGTATTTCACGTTCAAAAATTATCATCAGCTTATTCAACGTATTCCCTCAGGAGAACTAGAAACAGGACACATACTTAATATAAAAAAATTAGCAGATCTATCTGGAGGAGCGTACAGTCCTTTCATTGAAAATGAGGTAAAAAGAGATAATATTATTCAAACAATTAAAAGTAAGCTATCAAAACACAATGTACTGTTTATAGAAGGTGATGATGGCATCGGTAAAACAACTCTCTTACACCAATTCATAGCTAGAAATCCAGATAATTGTATTTCCCATTTTATTGATGGAGGAGATGCTATAACTAATTCTCTTTCTTCCATTTTATCTTCCATTTGCAATCAGATTCATTTTCTAACAAAAAAAATAGAGCTATATGATGAAGTAGATACTAATAAGTATACAGATGAATCTTGGCTAAAAGACTACTTCACAACTTGTTTAAGTCAATTAACCAAATTTCGAAATAGCGAAATATATTTTATTTTTGATGGTATAGAAGAAATAAGTAAGGAGCGACTTGAAGAAATTAAAGAGAATATTCTCGATTTTATTCCTTACCATAAATCTAATATTAGACTTATTTTATCCGGAAAGCAGAACAGACCATTATTGAAATCAAATGTGGGATTTGATAAGCTCGAGATGATCGTACTTTCGATTGACGAATCCATAAGAATATATGGACAGAGTATTTCTACCCGAGAATTTGAGGAAATTAACAAGATATGTCAAAACAATCCAGGAAAAATAGTATTCTTTAGAGATCTTATAAAAACTTCTGCAATTTCGGTTAAAGATTTAACACAGAATTTGTCGTCCGATTTTAATTCGTTATATAATTATGTATGGACAAATTACCACAAAAGTGAAGAAAACATAGACAGTTTGTTGGCAATCATAGCATTTCAAGAGCAAAAATACGATGCCAAAGAATTAACAAATATTATTAATAAGCCAAATATTGATGAAGCAAAAGTTATAGATAGCTTAAGGCAAATACCTTTTATCAGAAAAAATTATCGCGGTACATTTGAATATATTTTTGATGGGTTCAAAAGTTTTGCGGAAAAAAAATTGGCAAGATACAAAACACGAGTTGAGCAGTCAATCATTAACCATTTAATAAATAATTTGCAAGACGTGAATTCTCTAATTCTTTTACCAGAAATGTATAAAAAGACAGGTAACACTGATGAACTTGTAAAATTATTAGATAAAAACACTAAATGGTATCAACTCTTGAAAGAGAGTGAAAAAATTAGCGTAGTGAGTAGAGTTTCGCATGTTGCTTTGCAAACAATACAAGGTAAAAACGAAAACAAATATATACCTACAATCCTTAAATATTCTGTTTTAAAATCTTCTCTTAAAGATTTGAGCCAAACAACAGTTTGGCAACATGAAATAGCAACAAACCTTGTTATAGGAAGATATATTGACGCTATAAACCTTGCTAACATAGCTTTTCTCAAAGAAGACAAACTTAAAATGTTTGCTTCCATTGCGAAAGCTTATATAGAAAATGAGCAGAAAGTACCTGACGAAATTAGCTATAAAATATTGGAACTTTATGATGATATTGACGCATCTAAAGATTTCAAAAATATAAAAGAAGCTGGCATGGAAATCGCTTCCTTATTAATGTACTCTAACCCACAATTAGCTTTTCGATTGATAGAAGAATTATCAGGTAGTATTCAAGACAACGACAACGCTTTTGACTGGGCATTGGCTCAAATATCACTATCTATTCACTCAAATATCGATAGGCTAAATGATGTGTCTAAAGAAGACATTAATTCTAAGGTTTATTCAAAGATTAGAAATCCTCATATTAAAGAATTTGCGGACGCTATTCTACATTTATCAGAAAACCAAACATTCCAAGAAATAATTGATAAGGTTAATCAGCTAGAAAGTACGAGTCAAAAACTATTTCTTATAAGAAACTGGATAGGGAAAAATATTAAGAACCGCAATATAAGTGAAGTTATAACTCTTGGGCTGTCATTAGTTGTAAACAAAAGCGACAAGTATGTGCCCAAATCCGCAGATTACAGGGTGTTTGCTTTACCTTTGCCACATATATCGGACAAAGATGTCGTAGATGATATCATAAAAACGATAGAATCTTATGTTGGCTCCATACAAAGTACATCTACTACCAATGACCTTTTAGCCATAAAGCTATATATAACTAGAGCGATATGCAATTTCGAGATTGAAAAAGGAGAAGAAAGATTACTAGATATTTATTCGGAAATCGAAAATATAGACGATTTACCCACCAAATGCGCTTGCTTCGCCATGTACGCAAATGAAGCTTCTAAAATTTCCCAATCAAATGAATCTCTCGATCTTACCATATATCTAACCTCTGCCCGAGAAGCAATTAAACAAAACATCGATAAAATTTTATCACAAACAGCATCTCATTTTGAAATAGTCCAAAATATTATTACTAACTTAGTTAGACTTTATCCAGAAGATGCCATTGATATCTGCAGAAAATTGAACAAATCCATCGACAGAGACAATGCATTTCTTGAAACCATAGCTACATATTTAAAACAAAAAAATGATCGTATTGAAACAAAGATACTGGATGAATTGATTAATAGCATTACTGATCCAGACATCCAAAAGCTCGCTCTAACAGAAATAATAAATAATACCAATAAATCTGGGAACAAAGAAGATAATATCAAATTCTTCAAATACTTTGATAAAGTTGATTTCATAATAGATAATCGATCAAAATGTCTTCTTTATGTACAAATCATTTCTATATTAGAGAAATTCGAGGAAGCAAATGGTAAATACGTCGATAAGCTAGAAAATACTTGGAAAGAACTAGAAAAATCCGTAAATAAGGTTGATTTAGGTTTTGAAATAGCATATAATTTTTCCTTTTTGAAAGAAAAAAAATATGCAGAAAATTTTCTCAATTTAGCTCGGATAGAAAAAGAGGATAGAGAATTTCTGCTGGACAATCCAAATGCAACACATATATTTAGCCTAACAATCGATCTAGCATTAAGAATTTTTTCTGGTTTAATAATCAAAAAAAATTATTCGGATGAAGATCTTGCGACGATCGAAGGAATAATATCATCCCTACCATCCGAAAAACAGCAAATAAAGTTATGGTCAACGTTAATATTGCGAATAATCCCCCATTTAGATGCCGATAGTTCTTTTCATATAGAACTTATAAAAAATAACATTATTCCCAAATTAACAAAAATAAAAGACAAAAATGAGAGAATTAATGCAATAGTTGACACGATACCTTGCTTGTATTTTTATGATAAAAACCTTCCTTATATAGACGAAATACCTAGTAAGAACATTAGAGACAAAGCGTTGTCAAAAATATGTAAATATCTTTTCACGAAATGTTTGCCGGATGAAGAATATAGCGAAAATAACGAGGGATATGATTTAGATTTCAATATAATTAAAGAAATATTAGCGTTAACAAATAAAATGAATAATGACTACTTTATTGCCGATCAAATAATTCAAATACAAAAGTCAGTCAATTCAAAGAAGTCTCCAGTAAGCAATCAACAGAAAATCGCCATACAACAATTTTTCAGGGAAATTGCAGATTCCAAGCTGCCAGATTTAGATAATATTAGACATAAGGGCTATCAGTTACTAGTTTACGCGAATGCGCTTTCAATTCAATCTAAAACGACATGGAGTGAGTGGGAAGAAATACTTAATGAAGTTAAAAATATCTCAAATTTATCAGACAAGATTTTTATGTGGATATCAATATCTAATTTACTTCCAAATGAGTATCTTAAAGAAAAGCAATTATTGATTTCTAAATCGGAAAAATCAGCATATGAACTTCCATCGTTTTTGGATACTGTCGGGAGACTTAATATGATATTCGAGACGATAAATGATAAGCAGCAAATAGGTTTTAGCTTTAAAAAGATATTTGAAAAGTTAATTATATCAATAAAGAGCAATCCCCAAAGCCCATTCCTCAGAGACAATTATCGAAGTATTCTTGATGTGGTGTACGAATCTGACCCATCGTTAGCGAAAACATTCGTCAATACCATTGATAAAGATAGCGGAAGACAAAATACCGGAGCATATTTAAATAATCATTTAAACTTGTTGGAATTTGAGTCAAAACTCGAGAAGGAGCTTTTAAATAATACCAATGAACAATTTCTTCTCGAAACCAAACCAGAGTATTTTAACAAAATCATAAAAGGGAGATTAAAAAGACTTAACGGAACAAAAATGGTAAACGATAAACATAGCCCTAGAGATTTAATCTATCAACTTAAATTAGCTTCCGAATTCTCCATAGATGAAAGTCACTATGCATTTTCATATTTTATAGAAAGGCTGAAAATAATGTACCAGAACACTGATGAGTCAGCTAAAGTAATTCGGAAGAGTTATCTAGAGTTAATTGACGTATGCTCTTTTGTAAGACTATTATCTATTAGAAACTCGGATAAAATTCAAAGTCTACTTGATATTATTCCAATTGATGATAGTGCTCAAAGTAATGTTGATTGGATAAAAGCTGAGGTAGGAGAAGCAAAGTACCTTATTATAGAAGATCTTATCCAAAAAGGCGTAGCTATCGAGTCAATTGCTCTTATGTCTAACATCGATGTTGCTCAAATAAGACATATCGAGAATAATTATAAAAATATACACACTTATGAACCCTGAAAAAGGGACTGTCCCACTAAGTGTGTAAATAAAAAATACGGAGTTCAGTTATGTTCCTTATAACTGGACTCTTTTTTCAAATAAAGTTAAGAACTGATTTAGGATAATGCCCCAATTCTGAATAGGCATCGTCCACTTTTTA